>SUWH01000024.1 GCA_015061605.1 Lentisphaerota bacterium
CACAGCCGATATGCCATACCCGCAATTTGGTACCGACGGTGGGAGTCGAACCCACAAGCCTTGCGGCACACGGACCTGAACCGTGCGCGTCTGCCAATTCCGCCACGTCGGCATATTTCAGCCAACCGGTGTTACCCGGTCTGTTTTAATAATATAACCCCGGCTTTGAAATTTTGCAAATGCAAATCTGATTTTTTTGGAATTTTTTCTCGATTATTCCACAGATATCACATAAAACCGGAAAAACTTCTGTTTTCTCAAGTTTTTCAGCGGAAGAAAATTGAATTTTGAAAAAGTGATTTTGGCAGATTTTCCTGTCCGAAGCAGTTGCACTCGAAACTGCCTGTTTCCAGTCGGCGGATGCAGTGCGAGGCAAGGTCGGGTTTTGCAAGCGAGAAGCGAGGGGAGTGTACGATTGTACTCGACCCGAGCGGCGAGCGAAGCAAGGCGCGAGATTGCCCGCAATGCGCCGCCGTCCGTTGTTTTTTATGAGACAGCTGTGAATTTTTTCTCGATTATTCCACAGATATCACATAAAACCGGAAAAACTTCTGTTTTCTCAAGTTTTTCAGCGGAAGAAAATTGAATTTTGAAAAAGTGATTCTGTCAGATTTGTTTTGCGCAAGCAAAACGTGCGTGCCGGAAGACCGCACCACCATTAAACACGCAGCATTCAAAACCGGATGATGCAAGCGGCTTGTCAGGGCGGAGCTTTGTGCGAAGACTGGCGGATGGATCGTGCGGCAATGTCGTGTTTTGCAAGCATGAAGCGAGAGGATCCGTCTTCGCCGGACACCGTCGGACATCATTTTTTATGAAATATCTGTGTTTTTTCAAAATCAGCCTTGACAAACCGCGGTAGCCATGTTAAATTAACTGTCATAGCAAAAAAATAAAGTGTCATAGCAAACGATACTGGGATATACAATGCAACATCTAAATTACCAACAGCTTGCCTTAAAAATCATCAGCCGGATAAAAAATGGTGAATATACTGCTGACGGGAAAGTGGAAAGCATCCGTGAACTGGCGGCAAAATACGGCGTCGGCAGGCAGGTGGCGACGACCGCGCTCAAATACCTGGCAAAACGTAATTATATCTACTTCATCCACGGCAGCGGAACTTATATAAATCAGAGCAAATCTTCCGGTTTGTTTTACCGCATTGCCTACTTTTATTCCAAAAGAAATCTGGCGGTTTCGGCGATTTCAATGATGCATCTGCTGAATATTGCCGTAAAGAACGGTTTTGAACTGATTCCCGGAAGTAATTTTGAGGAAGATTATTCTTTCCGGGAATGGTTGAAAAAGCACAACAATGTCGATGGAGTCATCATGAATGGCGATCTTGATGAAAGTGACCTCTGTTACCTCAAGCGCCATAAAATACCTTATGTGGTTCACGGCACTCATGCCATATCGCCGGAACATCCTCAATCAACAGTGGATATTGCTGCCAAATCCTGCGAAGAATTCAAAAATCTTTTCCATCAGCACCGGTGGCAAAAAGTCGCTCTTTTATGCGGTCCCGCTGACAGCCGCTCCTATATGGAATCTGCCGAGGGCTTCAGCATGGCGCAAAAATCTTCCGGCATGGACTTTTCACCGGAACGCATCCTCACTACTGATACCAACGGGGTAAACGAGTTAACAGAATACTTTGCCAAAGAGATTCCCGATGCCATCGTACTGCTGTGCGATTACTGGAAAGGTTTTCAGAAATACTGCCAGCTCCATCCGGAGTTCAAACGTCCGGAGGTGGTGATCCCGGAAATTGAAATTCATCGCGCCCCGGAAGGCTCATTTGACTGGTATCTGTCAAATGATTCTCACGAAACTGCGGAGAAACTTGCCAACAGAACAATGTCGATTTTATTTGAACAAATATATAAAAATGCAGGAGGTCAAAAATGAAAACACGCCAAACAAAATCATTTACTCTTATCGAACTGCTCGTTGTTATCGCCATCATCGCCATACTGGCAGCAATCATGCTTCCGGCACTGAACAAAGCTCGCAACCGCGGCAAAGTTTCTGCCTGTCAAAGCAATATAAAACAATTGACCGCAATTCTGCTGCAGTATGCTGAAGATCACAATGGTGACGGTCCTTCCGGGACCTACTGGGGCACAGGGCAGTCGTATTCTTCACTTGTGATGCGACCATACTTCATGAAAAGTGCTGATGATGCCAAAAGTGTGAAAATCCAACTGCTTATTTGCCCGGATATGACCGGTCCTCTTGCTGACAGTGTCGGCAACAGTGCAAAAGATGCTTATATACAATCAAGCTATGCAATTGCCCTGGGAACCGGCGACCGGGGAGCCGATAGACCCAACAGCGTTTGGGGATGGAGTGGAGACTTTCAAGACGAACGGCGCTGTCCGATTCCCGGCTTGAGATACCTCAACCGTTATGTCCCGGAAAAGAGCAATGCAAGCAATCCGTTTAAAGTCGGTTCAGCTTCCGAAACTCCGGCGGCAGGAGATCTCGCCAACACAACCAACTCACCAGTAGGCGGACGCACTTATAATTCCAACCGGATGCCGCACGTCGATGGATGCAACACCAGTTTTCTTGATGGTCATGTGGTTTACACGCCAAAAAGCAATATGACATATTATGTGCATTACAGTTCCCCCACCAGCCGGATATACTGGTGATTTAAACAAGGGGCTTTTTATGCGAAAAATATTTATTTTCCTCTGCCTGCTTTCCGCAACTGCTCTCACGGCAGCATTACCGGGCAACAGTATGGTCATCGAAGCTGAAAGTTTGGATCATGACGGCAAATCGTGGTTTGCCCGTCCCCATTTCACCGGCTGGTACCGCGGCTATCCCTCCGGCGGGAATCATCTTGCCGGATACACCCGACAACAACAACCTGCCACCGGGAAATTTAAAATTTCCCGTGCCGGTAAATACCGTTTCTGGGTGCGTTATGTTGATCTGACCGCCCGTTTTCAAAAGAACAACGGCTTTGTCATCAAATTGAAACAAAATGGCAAAGTTATCGCCCAAAAAACCTTTTCCAGAGAATCTCTCCGCAACACGACTGACGGCAAAAAAAAGTGGGGTAAAGGTTTTGCTGTTTTCGTCTGGAACAATGTGGATTTCAATGCCGATGCCGGCGAAGTCGAGCTGGAACTGACCAAATCGACTCCGACGTCCACCACCGGTTCCGGCGGACGTCATCTGGATCTGTTCATCGTGACCGATGATTTAAACTACGAACCCAAACTTTCAGATCTTTATACCGTATTTATCCGGGTGCGGATGCTTGATGAGCAGAAAACTCCCGTTGCCATCCATATTTTCGGCCGTCACGGCAATAAATTCCGGAACTCCTGGTATCTGCCCCACTTGAATATCAACAAAAAGGGAATTTTCAAAGGCGCCAACCGCGGTGCCGGAGATATGCTCAACGATCACATGAGATCCGGCGATGTTTCGCCGTGGATCGAAATCTCCCAATATTTGAATGTTCACAGCTTCGACTACCTCACTTTCAGCGCAATAACCGGTTATCACAAAGCTCCCCCTAAAGAAGCCGCGTTTGAGATCCAGTTTTCCCGCACTCCGTCAGAAGCCGGTCTGTGGAAAAGTTTCCGCCGTTCCGGTTCCGGCAACGCGATGCAGCTGGCGATCGACCTGCTCAACAACCGGCTCGTTTCCGATATCGAAGGCAGCCGCGCTTCGCTTGCCTACTCAAAAAAAGCCGGAACCGTGGAGGGTAAATACCCGGAAAACTTCCCGTTTGCCACCGGATGCGCCCTGCCACCTGATACCCAGCAGGAGGTGCTCGACAATGAAATCACGGCATTGAAAAGCATTGGTATAAATTCTTCCAAACACCTTATCGAAAAGAAAGCATTCAAATTTGCGTCCGCCCGCGGCGGATTTTTCCACTTGCGCGACAATGACTGTATGCAAATGCCCCGCCGTGATGCTATCGACAAGCGGATGAAAGATTATGCGGAAACGTTGAAAAAAGGTAATAAAGCACATTCGATCATGCTCATGGATGAACCGGGTTTGCTCTTTGAACACATTACCGGTTGCGCCTACTGCAAAAGCAATTTCCCGGACTATCTGAAGAAAAACGGGGTAAACCTCGCCGGAGAACCATCCAAAGATAAAAAAGATGCGCTGCGCTACTGGTGGAGCTGCCGCTATTATCAGCATATCATGACCGAATTTCTCCGGGTCGGCAGCGATGCTTCACTGAAATATATGCCGCATTTGCCGACGGCAGTGAACTTCTCGACGGAACTTCTGGGCGGCAATATGCTCAACCGCAGCTGCAACTGGTTTGATATTTACAATTCCGGAGCCTTGACCTGCGGCTGGGGTGAAGACTGGGCAAACACTACGAGAACCTATCAGAGCAACGGTTATCTCTTTTCGGTGCTCCGGGCGGCGTGCCGCAAACGGCAGCTTGGATTCGGCATGATCAACGTACTGGTCGATCGTCCGGAATGGGTGATTCAGTGCAAGGCGTTTCTGTCGATCGCTCATGGTGCAAAGAGCATAACCTTTTTCAACTACGGTCCCTGGTATGTCAACACCTCCGATTCCCAGAGCCACCGTCCGGAAATCTACAAGGCGATAAAAAAGGTCACATTCACCGTCGGCGCAATTGACAAAAATCTGATGGAAACAACTCCGGCACGCGGAGACGCCGCCCAGTTATGGAGCGAAGCCTCCGACGTCTGGAATATGTTTGAAGACAACCCGTTCGGCAAAGAACGCGTTTATCTCAATCTGCTTTTGCGCCATTGTCAATACCGTATCGACACCGTAAGCACTTACGATCTGGACACGGTGCTGAATAACTACAAACTGCTTTTTGTCAGCGATTCCCACCTCGAAAGAAAATATGCCCCTGCCATCGAAAAATGGGTAAAAAATGGCGGGACACTCTTCCTCACCGCCGGAGCGTTGCAGTTTGATGAATTGAACCGCCCGCTCGGACTGCGGGAAAAGCTTGGTCTTGCCAACAATACACTGAAACTTGTCCAGAAATCCGGCAGAGCCTCCTTTGATATGACTAAACTCAAACCGCTTGCCACCTATAAAGGCATCCCGCTGACCGTCGGTGTGACGCAGCCGCTTGAACAGCAACTAAAACATGGCAAAGGCACCATTATCGAATGGGGATATTTCCCGGGAATAAGTTACATCGGCCAAGCCAAACAAGCTGCCGGAGCACCCCGGAGTATACTCAACTTCCCTGAAGCCCACCGTCATCTCATAAAGAGAGCCCCGCTTCCGGTCAAACCGCGGATATCCAGTGACAACTATCTCATTGAAACCGGACTTCTGGAGGGCAAAGCGGCTGATATGATAGTTCTGTCCAACTGGAGCGGCAAACAACTCAAAACGGAATTGACCCTCAACGATGTTCCAGCTTACCGCAAGTTCAATGCTTCCGGGGTAAAACTGCTCAAATCCCGCCGCGAAAACGGAAAACTCATCCTGACCCTCTCCGTTCCCGCCGGCGGATGTATCGAATGTATCAAATAACAATTTAACATAGTAAAAGGTATTTATATGAAACACTTTTTATCAATCGCTGTACTTGCGGCAGCAGTTTCGCTCTCTGGAGCCAACCCCGTACTGCAATGGGCAGACGGGATCGGAAAGAATCTCACCAACCGGTCAGTTGTTTACCGGACGGAGCTGAAAGGCAGCAACACGGCAAAGAGTTTCATGCTCTTTCTGCCGAACAAAAAAAATATCCGGATCGAAACCGGTAGAGGGCAGGAGAGCCTCACGCTCCAACGGAGTGGCGAAGCGGTCAATTGGAGCTGGCGAAGCATTGACGGAACTCTGCTGCGCCCGAACCGCATTTACTACCCCAACGGAGTGTTTCAGGATGGATTCAACCTTTCGGGAACCCTGCGCCAGTGGAGCTATTTCATCTCCGGAAAATTCCGCCGGGATCTTGACACCGCATTCCTCAAATTTTCCATCGAAGAGCGCAAGGGGAAATTGCAGATATTCTTTGATGATATTCTGATGGCAACGGCGGATTCCACAGCGGACATGGCGGGAAAACAGCTTTCCGTAACCCTGCCTCCCGGAACGATGATCAGCAATGTCAAAGATGAAAAACTCCCGGAAACAGCAGAACAGTTTTATCCGGTAAAGCTGACCAGCCGCTTCAACGCCTCCGGCCGTCCGGCAAAACTGAACACTCCGGACAAGATCGTCACTTTCAAAGGTATCCCGTTTGAAATTTCAGAAAATTCGGTCAAAAACCATTCCTCGATCGACCTCGGTCAATCCCGCTTTATGGA
Source organism: Lentisphaerota bacterium (assembly GCA_015061605.1). GTDB lineage: Bacteria > Verrucomicrobiota > Lentisphaeria > Victivallales > Victivallaceae > UBA1784. Next base: position 6,303 of record SUWH01000024.1, read on the forward strand.
AGGAACTTTGTCGCGTTCCGTCCGTCCCCATCGCGGCACTTTCGGCGGCAGATGGTACGGAGCTTTGTCCGGCAACCGCAACCGTATCCAGTTCCGCATTCCGTTTGCGCCTTATTCAGCGGTCTATCTGCTGGCATCTTTTGAAAAATCCCCTGACCGGACTGCGGATGTTACTGCTCAATTCTACCGGGCATATTCCGGTTTCCCCAAAAACTACACCGCTGAAAAAGTTGAAGTCAGCGGCAAAGAGCTGCAGTTGATCAAAATTCCGGTCGAACCGGGCAATTTCCGGGATTTCAGCGACCTCAATACCATGGAAATGGAGCTCACCGGCAAGGTCTATCCCTACCGCAACTGGCCCGATCCGAGCTATTACAGCATCCACCACGGCGGCATCCCCTCCGGTGTGCAGATTTATGCCGTAACTCTGGAAACACTTCCGGTCACTGTCGATTTCGCTCCGGAAGCATTTGCCAATGTCTGGGTGGATTCAACTCCCGGCTACCGGGTCACCCTCACCAACCACACCAATAAACCGGTAAAACAGCATTTGAAACTCAACACCATCAGCTTCGATCAAAAAGAGAAACTCGTTCTGGAGCAGGAAATAACCGTCCCCGCTTCCGGCAAAGCGGTCACCCGCTTTGATCTGCCGGTAAAAAAATACGGCTGGCACGAAGTAAAATTGAACTGCGACGGCAAAATCTACCGTCATACGCTGGCAAAGGTGCGTAAACGGGAAACCAAAGGCCGTCCATTCAACAGCAAAGGTTTCATGTTCGGCTTCTGGAACGGCAAAGGGACCCACCAGACTCCGGGCAGAGAGGATTCGCTGAAACTTTTCGGCATGATCGGCTTTGAATCATTCAGTCACAATCCGACTCACATGCTCGATCCGGTCACCGAAGCTCTTGCCCATAAATACGGCTTCAAAAGTTTCTGGACCCACCATTGCGGTATCCGGACCAAATGGAACATCAGCGACTATGAAAAGAATTTGAAAAATTCCCAACTTTTCCCCTCACTTATCAGCGAACCGGTATATCTGAATATCTTCGCCGAACCGTGGTGGAGCGGCAACCAGAGCACCCCGTTTGAATTTTACGGTGAAAAACCCTATGTCCCGACGGAACAGGAGAAAAAAGAGTATATCCCGTTCAAAGAAAAAGTCCTTGCGGCATCAAAACTTATCCGCAAAAATTATCCCCATGCAAAAATCCTGATGCCGTGGGGCGACCCCCTCTTTGCCGTGCCGTTTCTGAAAGATCCGGAAACCCGGAACCTCTTTGACGGTATCGCTTTCGATGCCGGACTTTTTGAACGGCTTCCGGAACAACAGATCCATCAGTGTTCACTCCACCGGATGATGATGTTCCATCATTACTGGAAAAAATACCGCAAAACTCCTCCGGTGATGATCTCCGTCGAAGGTCCATGCATCGCTCCAGTCGCGGTTGGAGCATTGACCGAAACCGAAAATGCTTCCCATACCGTCCGCAGTTCGCTGATACTCGGAGCTTACGGTATCAACCGCCAGTTTGCCGCCGAAGGCATCGCCGATTGCGCCTCCTACTGGGGCGAACAGCACTACGGCGGCGGAGCATTCAGCCGGTTGAACGACCTCAATCCTCATGTGGTCTATGCGGCAATGGCAACTCTGGTGCGCCACTTGCGCCACATGGAATTTGTCCGCTGGGTACCGACCGGAAGTCATTCAGTCTACTGTCTGGAATACAAGAGCGCGAAAAACGGCGAACTGCTTCATGTCATGTGGACGATCCGCGGCAAACGCCCGGTCAAATTCTCAAACAAAGTCAGAGTCTTTGATATGATGGATAACATCAGCAACCGCGCCGTGTTGAGCCCCTGCCCCGTCTTTGTTTACAACAGCGACGGAAAATTCACCCTCGGTACTCCTGACCACTCCGACATCAAACTTGCCAAAAACCGGGTAAAACTCGGCAACTTCGGCAAAATGAAACTCCGCCAGAGTCAGGATCAGGATGATGAATATATCAACTCTTTCCCGCAGGCGGTGCGCCGCTTCCCGGCAGAAATGAAAGTTGAAAAAGTTCCCTCCGGCTTGGCGATCACTCTCCCGGAACAGAAAAAAGAGCGCTTCATCATGCCCTATTACACCACTTTGACTCTGGAAAAACCGATAACCATCCCCGGCAAAGCCAGCCACATCACCGTCGAAGCAACGGCAAATTCCGACTGGGGACGAATCGTCTATGTCCTCAAGGATGCCAAAGGCGAAAAATGGATCAGCGTCGGACAAAAAGACAACTGGAACGTTGACGACACTCCCAATGCCTCATACTTCAACTTTGACGGCAAACGGCTCGTCCGTTTTGAACTGCCCTCCAATCTGCCCTATGACCGCTTCCGGGAAAACGGAAGTACCTGGTGGGGCTGTTACGGCGGAGATCAGATGGTCGATCTGCCGCTTACTCTGGAAAAGGTTTTCATCGAACGCCGCCGCCATGTAATGTATGTCAACACTTTGGAAAAAGTTGTCGAAAAACCGGTCATCCTCGGCAATCTCTATGCCGAATACGCCTCAAAAGAGATGATGAAGCCGCAGCCGGATTCAGTCATGCCGATTCTGCCGGAACAAAAGGATGGTTTCAACATCATAAGAGTGCTGGATAAAGCCGGTTCTCTTCCGGCATCTGAAATAACAGAGGTCAACCATCCGGATTATCTCTATGACGGAAGCCGCGGATTGTTTTACTTCAAAGAGATGCCGCAAGCGGCAAGTTACGATATCTATTTGAGTTTGAATAAAGATGGTTCACAGGCGATCTGTCTGGGCAAAAACATCCGCAAATCCGGAACCATGGTCACCGGATTCCTTGCCGATACCGACTTTTACGCCTTTATCGTTTACCGCGATAAATCAGGCAGACAATCGAAAGTATCAAAACCGTTCTACTTGAAGTTGAAAGACAATTTCAGCAACAAGTAAAACTGTCTTCAGCCGGAGCTGCGGCAAACGATTCTGTACCGCAGCTCCGGTTTATTTTTTCCGGGCACGGGAAAATTTTTGGTTCATCGACGTTTTGTGACAGAAACAGGCAGAAAAATATAAAAATCTGAAAGACGGAATTGAAAAAGACCGGAATTGCACCTATTGTTTTATAGCGAAAAATCAATATGAACTTTTGTCACAAACCGTCGAAGAGGCAAAAAAATGGCAGACCTACAAGGATTCGAACCTCGACAAAGTGAACCAGAATCACTTGTGCTACCGTTACACCATAGGTCTGCGTACGGTACATAATATATCACAAGTAAAAAAAAATACAAGTACGATTACAAAAAAAATCGTTTTTTTATCGGTTGTGAGCCTTGTAAAACTAAACGCACACTCATTTTTAGAGCAGTGTGCGTTTACTATGACAAACAGTAATTGTTCATTTAGTCTGACAAATTGAAATATTGGTTATATGTGTGCTATCATAAAAGTCATGTGCATGCCCCCTCCGTGGGAGGGGGAAGTAGCGTTTAATTTGACAAATCCTCCCCGGCGGATTTGCAGAAGGAGTTGCATTATGGCACATCTCACACATTCCTAAAGGTCATTGATTGTCAATGTCCCGAATTTTGTGAAACGTTGATCACTCTGATTGATATAACTTTTATAACAATAATACGATATACTGCGCGAGCCATGATTTGTCAAAACTGATATGACAAACGCTGTTGCAATCGGCTTGTCGTGAAGCTTGGCTTCCGCTGACAGTTCCTGCTGACAAGTCTGTATCGGACTTTCACCGGCAAGCCACGTGGCGCATACTACCAAAAAACCCCTCTGCAAAGATTTCGCAGAGGGGTTCAGGAGCTTTTTCAAGCAGTATGATGAATTACATCATGCCGCCCATTCCGCCCATGCCGCCTGCGGGCATAGCCGGAGCTTCTTTTTCTTCCTTGATGTCGGTGATCAGACATTCGGTGGTCAGCAACAGACCGGCAATGCTGGAAGCGTTCTGCAGAGCGGAACGGGTCACTTTCGCCGGGTCAAGGATGCCGGAAGCGATCATGTCGGCATATTCGCCGGTGGCAACGTTGAAACCTTCATTGCCTTTACCGGCTTTGACGCGTTCGACAACGACGCTGCCCTCATAACCGCCGTTGGCGGCAAGCTGACGGAGGGGTTCTTCCACGGCGCGGGCGACGATGGCGGCACCGATGGCTTCGTCACCTTCGAGCTTCAATTCAGCGATGGCGCCGGAAGCGCGGACAAGAGCGACACCGCCGCCGGCGACGATACCTTCTTCGACCGCAGCGCGGGTGGCGTGCAGAGCATCATCAACGCGATCTTTCTTTTCTTTCATTTCAACTTCGGTGGCGGCACCGACATTGATGACGGCGACACCGCCGGCGAGCTTGGCGAGACGTTCCTGAAGTTTTTCACGATCGTAATCGCTGGAGGTTTCTTCGATCTCACGACGGATCTGGGCAACGCGTCCCATGATGGCATCCTGAGTTCCGTAACCTTCGACGATGGTGGTGTTTTCTTTGGTGACGGTGATACGTTTGGCACGGCCGAGCTGGGCGGTGGTGACATTTTCCAGTTTCAAGCCGAGATCTTCAGAGATGCAGGTACCGCCGGTGAGAATGGCAATATCCTGAAGCATCGCTTTGCGGCGGTCGCCGAAGCCCGGAGCCTTGACGGCGCAGACTTTGAGGATGCCGCGCATGCTGTTGATGACCAGAGTGGCGAGGGCTTCGCCTTCGACATCTTCAGCGATGATGAGCAGCGGTTTGCCTTCTTTGGCAACAGCCTGAAGCAGGGGAAGCATATCGTTGAGGTTGCTGATCTTCTTTTCGTTGATGAGGATGTAGGCATCATCGAGAGAAGCTTCCATGGATTCAGCGTTGGTGGCGAAGTAGGGGGAGAGGTAACCTTTGTCGAACTGCATACCTTCGACCACATCGAGGGTGGTTTCCAGAGTTTTGGCTTCTTCGACAGTGATGGTGCCTTCCTGACCGACTTTGGCCATGGCTTCGGCGATGATGTTACCGATGGTGGTGTCACCGTTGGCGGAGATGGTGGCGACCTGCGCGACCTTGTCGCTGACACCGACGCTCAATTCAGCCAGACGGGCAACGACGGCGGCAACGGCTTTTTCGATACCGCGTTTGAGTTCCATCGGGTTGGAACCGGCGGTGACGTTCTTGAGACCTTCGCGGTAGATCGCTTCGGCGAGAACGGTCGCGGTGGTGGTACCGTCACCGGCGACATCGTTGGTCTTGCTGGCGACTTCCTTGACCATCTGGGCGCCCATGTTGGCATACGGATCTTTGAGTTCGATCTCTTTGGCGACGGAAACACCGTCTTTGGTGATCGCCGGAGCGCCGAATTTCTTGTCGATAACGACATTGCGGCCCTTGGGACCGAGGGTGGCTTTGACCGCCTTGGCAAGGAGGGTCACGCCTTCGAGGATGCCGCGACGGGCTTCATCAGAAAAAACAAGCTGTTTAGCCATAGTAGTAAAATCCTTTTTTTACAGTTCAGTTATCAAAAATTCAGCCGACGATGGCGAGGATATCATCCTGATTGACGACTTTGTATTCTTTGCCGTCGACTTTGACTTCGGTTCCGCCGTAACGGCTGGTGAGAACGATGTCACCGACTTTGACATCAAAGGGGATCTTTTCACCTTTTTCGTCATTTTTGCCGGTTCCCAGAGCAACGACACGGTATTCCTGGGGTTTTTCCTTGGCGGTATCGGGGATAAGGATTCCGCCCTTCATTTCTTCGGTGTTTTCGCAGATTTCGACCAGCACGCGGTCGCCCAGCGGTTTGATGTTGACATCAGCCATTTGTTTAACTCCTTTTATTTTAGGTTGATGAAAATTTTCAAATAACAGTGCGCGGACAGGAAATATTCCCATCCGCGCGGGAATTTTGACTATTCGACCACCTCGGCATCGATGATATCATCGTTGCCCTTGACATTCTGATCGGCGGCGGGCGGCGGCGGAGTGCCGGCACCGGGCTGGCCCTGAGCGTTCTGCTGCTGGGCGTAAACGGCTTCGCCGAGTTTCATAGCGAGTTCTTCAAGCTCTTTCATACCGTTTTTCAAGGCTTCGGTATCATCGGCTTCAAGACTCTTCTTGAGAGCAGCGATCTTGGTTTCCAGCGCGCTTTTGGTGTCAGCGGGAACTTTGTCGCCATGTTCTTTGAGCTGTTTTTCCAGCTGATAGATCATGGAATCGGCACGGTTGTGGACTTCGACCTTTTCCTTGGCGGCTTTGTCTTCTTCGGCGTGGGCCTTGGCTTCATTGACCATGCGTTCGATTTCATCGTCGCTCAAACCGCTGGAAGCGGTGATGGTGATCTTCTGCTCCTTGCCGGTTCCCAGATCCTTGGCGGTAACGTGGAGAATACCGTTGGCGTCGATGTCAAAGGTGACTTCGATCTGCGGGACTCCGCGGGGAGCCGGGGCGATACCGTCCAGTTTAAAAAGTCCGAGGGATTTGTTGTCGCGGGCGAATTCACGTTCACCCTGAAGCACGCGGACATCCACGGCGGGCTGATTATCGGCGGCAGTACTGAAGATCTCGCTCTTTTTGGTCGGGATGGTGGTATTGCGTTCGATAAGTCTGGTCATAACTCCGCCCATGGTTTCGATACCAAGTGAAAGCGGGGTGACGTCGAGCAGCAGCACATCGTTGACCTGACCGCCGAGGACACCGGCCTGGATGGCGGCACCGGCGGCGACCACTTCGTCCGGGTTGACACCTTTATTGGTCTCTTTGCCGAAGATGGCTTTGGCAGTTTCCTGAACCTTGGGCATACGGGTCATACCGCCGACGAGGATGACTTCAGCGATCTGTCCGGCGGAAACTTCCGCATCGCGCATGCAGTTCTGGCAGGGGATGCGGGTGCGTTCCAGAAGCGGATCGCAGAGGCGTTCCAGCTGGGCGCGGGTCAGAGTGCAGTTCATGTGGATGGGGCCGGCGGCACCCATGGAGATAAAGGGCAGATTGATGTCGCTGGACTGGCTGGTGGAAAGTTCACATTTTGCCTTTTCAGCGGCCTCTTTCAAACGCTGGAGGGCCTGCGCATCCTTGCGGAGGTCGACACCGTTTTCTTTCTGGAACTCATCAGCCAGATAGGTGATGATGGTCTGGTCGAAGTCATCACCGCCGAGGTGGGTGTCACCGTTGGTGGCTTTCACCTCAAAGACGCCGTCACCGATTTCAAGAGTGGAAATATCGAAAGTACCGCCGCCGAGGTCGTAGACTGCGATGACTTCATCACTTTTTTTGTCCAGACCGTATGCCAGCGCGGCGGCGGTCGGTTCATTGATGATGCGCAGGACTTCCAGACCGGCGATCTTACCGGCATCTTTGGTCGCCTGACGCTGGCTGTCGTTGAAGTAAGCCGGAACAGTGATGACCGCCTGGGTGACCGGTTCACCGAGATAGGCTTCGGCATCAGCTTTGAGCTTCTGCAGGATCATCGCGGAGATTTCCGGGGGTGAATAGATGTTGTCACCGACTTTGACGTGAGCATCGCCATTGGCAGCTTCGACGACTTCATAAGGGATAAGTTCGCGTTCGCGGCCGATTTCAGCGTATTTGCGGCCCATCAGACGTTTGATGGAGAAAATTGTATTGTGCGGGTTGGTGACCGCCTGACGTTTGGCGGTCTGACCGACCAGACGTTCGCCGTTTTTGGTAAAAGCGACGATACTCGGGGTGGTGCGGTTCCCTTCTGCATTGGGAATGATTTTATACTCGCCGTTATCCATCACAGCCATACAGCTGTTGGTGGTGCCGAGGTCGATACCGATGATTTTAGCCATATTCAGCTCCTCCTGTTTTGTTTTCCGTTGTTCCGGAAAGTTTTTGTTAATTGTACTGCACCGTCAAACAAGCAAATAACGTGCCAAAGATGATTTTACGCTGAAAACAGCTCTGTTTTTGCGCAAAGTGTGCCACAATGACACACCATGTGTGCCGCAAAGTGTGCCATTGTCATCATGTGCCGCTTGATTTTAACGGAGTGACACACTATATTATGCTGAACTATTGAAAACAGGACAATATGTATATGCGTAAATTTTTAAAATTTTGTTTATCATGCCTGCCGGAAATAACCGCCGGAAAGATAAACAGTGATATTGCCGTAATCAGAAAACGCCGTGAAGCAGAGTACAGTGACCGGATTTTCCCATTGGATAAAGATTTGATCCCGGGAGAGAACATCACCTTTATCCACAGCGGAAATATCGGTGATATTCTGTTTTCGCTCTATTTCTGTAAAGAGTTGTCCCACGCGCTCGGATTGGAAAAATTCAACTTTCACATCCGCACCGGAGATGGCAGCAATGTACTGCAGTTGACCGCCGGCGCAGCGGAATTTCTTTTACCGTTATTGAAAGTCCAACCATTCATCGACAACGTAACTTTTGGTGAAACGACAGAAAACATCAGCAACCGGTTCGATCTGGATCAATTCCGCGAACTCCCGCTGAATCCCTGCGCCGGACAGATCCAGAACTGGTATTATCACTTGAGTTCCCGCCACCTGCCCCGCGAATTCTGGAAACCGGTGCTTGAAGTCAAACCGGATGACCGTTTTAAAGACAAAATAATACTCATATCCACGCCGCGCTATCAGAATCCCTTTGTCGATCTGAAAGCACTTGAGCGTTTTAAAGAACGGTTTGTCTTCGCCGGACTTCCGGAAGAGCATTCCATGTTCCAAAAGAGATATTTCCAACTGGAATATTTCCCCGCCTCCACGATGCTGGAAATCGCCTGCTGCATGGCAGGAGCCGCAGGAGTCATCGGCAATCAAAGCGGGCTTTACACCATTGCTGAATGTCTGAAAGTCCCCCGCATCCTCATCGCGCCCGCCTTTGTGATGAATAACGGCAGACTTGAACGCGGTCCGCACAACAATCAGGTACAGGGCGGCTGGGGAGAAGATGTTTCGACAACCTCACGGTTGACCGCCATGACCGCAGAACTCTTCAGGCAATGATCTTCTTTTTTCCGCTGACAGCTGCGAGCAGCAACACGGTCATAAGCAGTACCGACAGCGGCATGAGGAAAAAGCTGTAGCGCAAACCGATAAATTCAACATCCCCCAATGCTCCCTGCAGCCAGGTGAATATCCCGCATCCGGGAATACCGGCGCAGGAGAGGATGATATAGGTCAGAGTTGAATCAAGTTTCAGTTTATCCACACAAACACTCTGGATACTCGGCCAGAATGGCCCCACGCTGACGCCGCAAAGCGTTATCAAAACGCACACCGACCAAATATTTGGAGCAAAAGGAACAAGAATTCCCGCCACAATGGAAAATGTTCCACACCCGACCAGAAGCTGCGGCAGATATTTCTGCGGAACAAACATTCCGGAAAGCATTCTGCCGGCAACCATGCCGAAAGCAAACAGCGCCATCGCCATACCGGAAACCAATGCACTGCCGCCATGCACCAGACGGATGAAACTCGGCGTCCAGAAGGTAAGGCACCATTCACCGCCGCCGGCAAAAAATATGGCGATAAAGTAGAGCCAGAATCTGCCGTTGCGGAAAATTTTCACCGTGTTGGCAAAAACTTCCGCAGTAGACTGACCTTTTGCATTCTCCAGTTTGCGCTGTTCAGACTTTGAGGGAAGAAACAAAAGCACGATTCCGGGTACGCCGCACAAAGCAACGGTCAGCAATGCGACCTGCCACGGAATTCGGCAGTTGAGCATGACCCCGGCACCGACCGTCGCCAGGGCGACACCGACCGACCAGAAACCGTGAGAAAAATTCACATACCGTCCCGGTTCATTATCACGGTGCAGCTCCTGAACAAATGGTGTGGCAAGAGCTTCCAGAGCTCCCTCCCCCATTCCGGCAAAGAGCATTACCACAATCAGAAAAGCGTAATTGGGAGCAAACACCGCCGCGGCGACCGCTCCGCTCATCAGAAACAATCCGGGCAGAATAGTTTCCCGCAAGCCGAAACGGGCCGCCAGAAATCCGGAACACGCCATCGACACTACCATCGCTCCGCTGCGGACAAAGTGCAGAGCCCCCGCCGCGCCCATGCCGCCGTCATTGAGCGGGAAGTTCAAATCATGCGCCAGATCGGGCATGACTACCGGAAAAATCACTGAACCTGCCGCATAGGCGATAAAAGTCAAAAAGGCAGCATAATCATACCGCCCGAAAATCAATTTTTGCATGACACCCAATCAGTTCTTTTTTTCAAAGCGCAGTTTGGCCGCAGTGTAAGCATTCTGCATCAGAACGGCGATGGTCATGGGGCCGACACCGCCGGGAACGGGGGTGATCATGGAGGCTTTTTCCACACATTCTTCAAAATTCACGTCACCGGTCAAGCGGTTCTTGCCCAGTTTTTCATCAAAAATCCGGTTGATACCGACATCGATGACCACGGCACCCTCTTTGACCATTTCTCCGCGCACGAAGTTGGCTTTGCCGATGGCGGCAACCAGAATATCCGCATCGCGGGTGTAACGGGAAATATCAGGAGTACGGGAGTGAACGACCGTAACGGTGGCGTTGGCAGTCGCACCTTTCTGCATCAGAAGTGCCGCCATCGGTTTGCCGACGATGTTGCTCCGTCCGATAACGACTGCGTGTTTGCCTGCCGGATCGATATTGTAGTGTTTGAGCAGTTCGATAACGCCCCACGGGGTACAGGGACGGAAACCCTCTTTCTGACCGATGAGCAGACGTCCGACATTGCGTTCAGCGAAGCAATCCACATCTTTGTCCGGATCAATGGCTTCGATGACCTTTTCCTCATCGACCTGCGGCGGGGGCGGAGACTGGACGAGGATACCGTCCACACTGTCATCATCATTGAGAGCTTTCACCGCGGCAAGCACCTCTTCAGTGGTGCTGGTGGCGGGCATTCTCACTTCGCGGGAAATGATACCGACTTCGCCGCAGGTGCGGATCTTGTTGCGCACATAGACCTGACTTGCCGGTTCATCGCCGACCAGAACCACTGCGAGCGTGGTGGTCTTGCCCTGTTTGGCAAGTTCAGCAACCGCCTTGGCGGTTTCAGAATTGAGTTTGGCGGCGACAGCCTTTCCATCAATAAGCGTTGCGGACATAAGAAAACCCTTTCTTTAAAACAAAATTCGTGTCATTTTATAAATATAGCTCCATATTGGCAGTAAAACAAGTTTCAGGAACTTGAAAAACTGCTTTGAAAAGGTTATTTTATAGCAGGTACATTTGTTTTATATTTAAAGAATGGAGAATTATGGAATCGTTTCTGGGTTATCTCGGCACCGCTGGTGCAATTATTTTTGTCTTTGCCGCCCTTGGTTTTTGCATATTGTTTCACGAATTCGGACACTTTCTGGCGGCGAAAATGCTCGGACTTCATGTCGATGCCTTTTCGCTGGGCTTCCGCCCGTTCTGGCGCAAAAAGTATAAAGGTGTGGAATACCGCATCGGTTATCTGCCTTTCGGCGGATATGTGGAAATTCCGCAGATCGACTGCAGTGATTCCATCCCCAAAGCCGCCGACGGTACTGAACTGCGCCCCGGAACAGCAAAGGAACGCATCATAACGGCGGCGGCAGGACCGTTATTCAACATCCTTTCCGGCTTGCTCATCGGCTGCATCATCTGGATCTGGGGAATGCCGCAGGACACTCCGAAAATGCGGCAGATAACCGTGAATACCGTCACCGTCGAAAGTCCGGAATACAAAGCGGGCCTGCGCTCCGGCGATGTGATAACCAGACTCAACGGCGAAGAATTTTTCCTCTCCTGGGCAAAATTCGTGGAACAGATCCTCTACACCACAGGAGAAGTCACCCTTGAAGTCATCCGCGATGGAAAAAAACAGCTTATTTCCTACACTCCCATCGACAATCCCAATGCTCCCGGTTCGATCCGCAAAGAGGGGGTCGGTTACCCGTTTTTCACTCCCAAAGTTCCGATACAGATCTTCCCGCGCAAAAATTCTCCGGCAGAAAAAGCCGGTCTCAAATCCGGCGACATCGTGCTGGAAATAAACGGTGAACCGATCAACGATTACGCCCAGTTTCAAATGCTTATCGATATGTCTGCCGGTCAGCCGATGAAGTTCCTTATCGAACGCGGCAAGGAACGTCTGGAATACACCGTAACAGCAGTTCCGATGGAGGGCGTAACTGAACACGCCCACCACATGATCGGTATCGTTATGGAACAGCTTGATAAAGACAAACCGGTAAAGGTCGGCAATTTGTACAAACACTTCCCGGCGGCAATGGCAGGCATCCTCATCGGTGATGAGATAGTGACCATCAACGGCAAAAAGGTCACCACCCCGAGCGTCGTTGCCAATACGGTCAACGAAAGCAAAACGGCTCCGGTAACATTGGAGCTCCTCCGGGATGGCAAACCGATGAAATTCACCATCACTCCGCTGGTCGTCATGCCGTCAGAGATCGGAGTATCCATGGCGGTCTATGACTATCCCTCCCCGTGGCGGCAGTTCTGCGACACCTTGAATATGACCTGGAAAGCGATCCGGGGCATTGCCACAGGACTGGGCAACAAACTGGGACTTACCAAAAACACCAGTACATTAAAACCGAGCCATATGTCAGGTCCTCTGGGTATCGGTATGGTATTGTTCACCTCCATCCGTACCTCTCCGGCAGTGGGAATTTACATGATGGTGGTGATAAGTTTCGCTCTGGCGATCTTCAATCTGCTGCCGCTGCCGGTTTTGGACGGCGGTCACATCTTCTTCGGGTTGCTGGAAATCATCTTCCGCAAACCGGTACCGCAGGGATTTATGAAAGTATTGTCCTACATTTTTGTCACTCTGCTGATTTCGCTGATGGTCTTTGTAACCTTCTTTGATATAAGAAGAGCTTTCAACAAGATAGTTCCGGATAAAGTGCAAACTGAACAGGTGAAAAATGCGCCGCAAAACCCGTAATTTCATGCTCGGCAAGGTCGGTATCGGTTCAAATCATCCGGTAACGATCCAATCCATGTGCAATACCGCAACTTCCGATGCGGCGGCGACCCTTGCCCAAATCAATGAAGTTGCCCAAGCCGGATGCGACATCATCCGGGTTTCGGCAGATAAAGATGAAGATATCCGGGCTTTGTATGAAATAAATGAAGCCTCTCCCATTCCGGTAGTGGCAGATATCCAGTTCGCTTCACAAATGGCGGTAAAAGCAATTGAAGCAAAATGCAGTGCCGTCCGGGTCAACCCCGGCATCGTCCGCGATATTAAAAATCTGCGCCCGCTGGCGGCTAAAGCCATTGAAACCGATACCCCCATCCGCGTGGGAGCCAATGCCGGAAGTCTGCCCCGCCACGAAATCGAAAGCCGTCTTGCTTCAGGTATGCCGCACGACGATGCTATCGCCGATGCACTCTGTCAGGCGGCACTTGAACAATGCACTGCTCTGGAAAATTTCGGTGTACGCAACATCAAAGTCGCGTTGAAGTGTTCCAGCGTCCCTGTGACCATCAAAGCGTGCCGCCGCTTTGCAAATTTGACCGATTACCCGCTCCATCTCGGTTTGACCGAAGCGGGAACTCCTGCCCGCGGCACCCTCAAATCAGCAGCGGCGCTGGGCGGATTACTGCTGGACGGTATCGGTGATACCATCCGCATCAGTCTGACTGCTGATCCGGTGGAAGAGATTTTTGCCGCACAGCGGATACTGGAAGTGTGCGGCTTGCGTGAGGCATTGCCGGAAATAGTATCCTGCCCTACCTGCGGCAGAACGGAGATCGATCTGATCGGACTTGCTGAGAAAATCGAAAACATCATCGCCCGTTTCAAGGCATCCGGCAAAACCACCTCATTGCGCAAAATTGCCGTCATGGGCTGTCCGGTCAATGGTCCGGGCGAAGCGCGCGATGCCGACCTCGGTATCTCCGGGACCCGCAACGGTCAGTTGATAATTTTCCGCAAAGGCGAAGTGATCTGCACGGCAAGTCACACGGAAGCGTTGGAGTTTTTCACAAAGGAATTGGAAAAATGAAATATTTTTTCTCCATTATTTTCCTTTTCACTTTCACCGCCGGTATCACTGCCGCAGAAAAATCTCCGGAATTGACCGCCACACAGTTTTACAATGAAAAAGCCGCCGCCATGTCCATAACTCAACCCGTTTTGCGGACGATGAAGTTGTTGGCTTTACTGGAAAAATGTCCATCCCGCGCCGGAGAGTTGTACACCCTGTTGAAAGACCAACTGGCACAAACTGAATTTCCGCCGCAGATCAAAGCTCTTGCACAGCAGATTCTGGATAAAAACCCCGGTGATCTGACCATAAATCTCCTGCTCTTTCAAGTTTACGGCGAAACGGAAACTCTGATAAAAAAATGGCAGCAGATGCTGCTGCTCTGCCCGGCAGAAAATCTCACTTCTCTTCAGGAGCGGGCAATACTGATCGCTTCAGATATAATTTTGAAACACTTTGCCGCCCGGTCGGAGTGCCGGGAAAACAGGGGATTTTTCATCAAATTTTTTGACCGTTTCAATGCAAAAAAATGCACCCCGCGTTTCCGGATGCTGCTGTTGAAAAATATGCTGGATTATTACCGCCGGAGCATCTGGGAATATGACTGCATTGCCCCCCACGGCAAATTCTGGAAAAAACTTCCCGCCGAAGGGGATAAAATGCTTTATCTCGAAGCTCTGAATGAATTGGAATCCCTGGAAAAGGTTCTGGAATATCCCCTCTCTTTGAATTTGCTCCGGTTCTACAACAGTCACAACCATCCCCGCGCGGTGCAGTATGCCAAAAATTTTCTTGTTTCAAATGACAAATATATCATTGATGCAATTTTTTCCTCCGCGCAAACTTTTAACGACCGGGAACTGCTGGATCATTGTATAAAGTTTTTCACTGCCGGCAAAGATTCATCCAATTATGAATCCATCATGCCGGTCATTGCAAATTATTACGCTTCCCAATTTAAAGATTATGAGCTGTTGAAAAAATATGCCGCCCCCCCTGAAGTTGATTTCATCCGGAATTTCCATGATAAAAAATATGCCGCAGCCCAAGCCGGAGCAGAAAAATTACTTGCTGTCGGCAATATCACTTATCCACCCGCCATCCGCACCATGGTCGAACTGGTCTGGCAGACCAAAGACAAACAGCTTCTGAAACAGATTTTTGCCGCACTGGAAAAAAATCCCAAGTTGATCAATGCTGAAAACGCCAATTCGGTCGCCTACACCGCCGCCGTGTTGAATATCGAACTGGAAAAAGCAGAGAAATTTTCCCGCCTCTCTTTCAAACAACTCCCGGACAGCTACGCCATCATGGACACTCTCGCCTACATTTTGTACCGCAGAAAAAACTTTGCCGAAGCCCATAAACTTATAACCGCCGCCGAAAAAATGCTCTCTCCCGGCGATGCCTGCGCTCCGCTTTATCTGCATGCCGCCGAGATCGAACTTGCCCATACCAGAGATAAAGTCAAAGCAAAACACTTTCTCAACCGGGCAATGCTTGCTTCACGGGATAATGATGAAGAATTTGATTATGACCGCGCCGCCGGATTACGGGAGATCTTAAAATGAATAAACCATTTTTAGCCGGAAGCAATGCCGAATTTCTCACTTCATGGTGCGAAACACGCAAATTCCCCAAATTCCGGGTCAAACAATTGTGCAACTGGCTTTATACTCAAGTTGAAATAAATCCTGATGCGATGCTCAATCTGCCCGGTAATATGCGTGACGCATTGAAAGAGGATTTTTATGCTCCCGGCAGCAGCGTTGACGAAATCGTTTCCTCCACCGACGGTGTGGAAAAATTACTGCTCAAACTCCACGATGGTGAATGTATTGAAATGGTGATAATTCCGGCGGATGACCGGTTGACCTTCTGTTTGAGTACTCAAGTCGGCTGTCCGGTGGGCTGTTACTTCTGTGCTTCAGGCAAAAACGGTTTCACCCGCAATCTGCGCGCCGGAGAAATTATTGAAGAATTCATCTTCGGAGTAAAACGCGCCGGTTTTCCGGACAATCTGGTATTTATGGGTATCGGTGAAGGTTTGCTCAACTTTGAAGAGTTGGCGGATGCGCTCAATATTCTCACCTCTCCGGATGGTTTCGGCATGTCGCCCCGGCGCATAACAGTTTCCACCAGTGGCTTTGTTCCCGGAATGCAGAAATTTGCCCAACTCAAGCGCGAATTCAATCTCGCCGTAAGTCTGCACGCCGTCACCGATGAGATCCGCGCCAAACTGATCCCATCCAATGTCCGTTACAGTATCGCCGAGATCCTCAAAGCCGCCGATCTCTGCCGCGATGCCAACAACCGGCAGTACACCATCGAATATACGATGATTTCCGGCATCAATGACGATCTGGATTCAGCGCGCAAACTTGCGGATATCGCGTTGAACCATCATGCCAAAATCAATTTGATACCATACAATGCCACCGACGGGATGTTCCGCCGTCCGGAGCGTTCCGTTATCGAAGCCTTTGAAACCGAAATCAAAAATGCCGGAGCGCGGGTCACCCGCCGCGTGGAACGGGGGACCAAAGAATCCGCCGCCTGCGGTCAACTGCGTATTTCGCGCTCAAAAAAATAAAATTCAGGGAAGTAAAGATGAAATATATTTTTTCCGCCTTGCTTTTGAGTTGTCTGCTTTTCTCCGGCTGTGCCGCATTCCGCAGAACTTTCAGCCGTACTCCGGAATCGATGAAACGCACCCCCGCCCCCCGCCGCGCCCAGGCCGCACCATCCCGCCGCCACGGAGAAACCGGTGACAAGGTATTCGATACCGTTTTCCGCCGGGGCAAAGCGGATGAACAGCAGCATATTCGCAGTTCAGAATTGACCGATACCGAACGCCGTCTGGTAGAGGGCGGCTTCAACGCCCTGCCCCGCACAGCAAAAGATGATCCGGCGATGCGCAGTGTACTGGAAAGAGATCAGAAAACCCGCAATGCCCGGGAAAGAGATGTTTATCTTCCCGGCAAAAGTCAATTTTCACGATAAGCCGGAGAAAAACGATGGATACTCCCGAACACGAAATAGACCTTTTTGAATTTGCGGAACTTTCTCAAGCGGCAAATCCCTCCCCTGCTCCGGAAACGGCTCCGGAGCAAGGTGCAAAATTCAACCGCAACACCATGGAGCAATCGGTTCTGGCATTTGTGCTTTCACTCCATCCGGATGCGGTCGCCCGCAATGTTCCCACCCGCAACGCCAAATACCGCGCCACCGCCGGGGCATTCTGGAAACACGCCCGCACCCGCGGCAGTATCGTCACCCGCACTATACTGGTGATGATGTATGACGATATCGGCAACTGTTTTTCCGACTGCGAAGGCAGAGAGGAACGGTTGAAAAAAATCTCTGCTTTACAGCAACAAAAAGAGCTTATGGAAGCTGACATCCGCAAAAATGAACCGCATCTGGCGGCGGCGGATGATCTCTTTTCAGAATTCCGCACCTGGGATTATTCCGCGTCAGAGAACAATGAATACCACCGCCTGTGCCGCAAGCTGGCGCGCGAACTTGAAACTTTGTGCAAGGGCAGTAAACTTGAACGCATCCGGCAGGCGGGAGTTGCCGACCAGTGTTATCTCGCCGTCCCCGAAGAACTGCTCATTCCGGAGTTGATCCCAGCTCCGTGGGGCATTGTCGGATTGCGCAGCAGCTCACTGCGTTTCAAATTGATCCGGGAAGCTGAAGTTCAGGAAAATGTCACACCGGCGATGCGTTCCAGCTTTGCATTCAACATCGGTACGGCGGCGGCGAATGCGGTCTGCTTTGCTTCCGGTGTAGATAAAGACGGAACCTTGCGCCGCCCGCCCCGCAAGCGGGGAAAACTTGCCGGGAAATAAGCTATGGAACTGCTTTCACCTGCCGGTAATCCGGAATTGGCTCTCGCCGCATTTGACGGCGGGGCAGATGCGGTCTACTGCGGCCTTGCCGGAGCCTTCAACGCCCGGATGCGCGCCGAAAATTTCACATTGGAAACGCTGGGCAAACTCATCCGTTACGCAAGAGAAAACGGCAAACGGGTCTATGTTACATTCAACACCTTGATCAAAGAAACTGAACTTGGTTCGATGTTTGAAAATCTTGCCGAACTTGCGAAACTCCGCCCCGATGCACTGATAGTTCAGGATGCCGGAGTGATATATACAGTAAAAAAATATTTTCCGGAACTCAAACTCCACGCTTCGACCCAGATGGGCATCCACAACTCCGCCGGAGTGAAAGTCATGGAAAACCTCGGAATATCCCGGGTGATATTGGAACGGCAGATAACTTTGCCGGAATTGAAAAAAATTTCTGCTGACTCCAATATTGAACTGGAGGTATTCATCCACGGTTCATTGTGCTGTTCACTGTCCGGCAGGTGTTTATTATCCGGGCATCTTTTCAATCAGAGCGGCAACCGCGGCTGCTGCAAACAGCCCTGCCGCCGGTCGTACACGGCAAACGGTCAAAGCGGCTTTTTCCTTTCACCGGGCGATTTGTGCGGTTTATCTCTCCTTGATGAATTGTGTTCAATCAATGTGGCTTCACTCAAGATCGAAGGGCGGCTGCGTACCCCCGACTATGTCTGGAAAACCGCCCGCGCCTACCGTACACTGCTGGATGCTCCGGCAGAAAACCGCGCTGAAGCGTACATCGAAGCTGAAAACATCCTCAACACTGCCCTTTCCCGGCGCAAAACGCTTGGATTTTATGATTTTCCCTCATCCACACCGCTGATCGATCATAAAACTCCGGGCAGTTTCGGTATCCAGGCGGCGGTCGTGGAAAAATCCACCCGCCGGGGCATTCTGGTCAAAACAACTTCACAGCTCCATCTGGGCGACCGGTTGCGCCTCACACCGCCAGCGGGCGGCGATGGAGAAACATTCTCATTGATTTCAATGGAAATTGCTCCCAATCAGAAAGTTTTGAAAGTCCGTCCGCACAGCCGCATCTTCATCCCGGGCAAATTCAATGCCAAAACCGGATTTTTACTGACCAAGATCGGCGAAAACGGTTTTGATTTCTCGCGGCAGGCGGCAAATCTGCCGGATTTGCGGCATCCATTGGATATGGAAATTGATTTCAGCGCGGCACAGTTCAAACTTTCGGCAAATGGTCATACCGTTGAACGCCCCTGTGATTTTGCTCCGGCAGAGAAACACCCGCTGCAAAAAGAGGCAGTAAAGAAGTGTTTTTCAGAAGCAATGCCCGAACCGTGGTGCGCCGGAAATATCACGGTAAATATTGACGGAAACTTTTTCGTCCCGGCGGCGGAACTCAAAAAAATCCGCCGTGAATTCTGGTTTCTTTTTCACGATAAACTCAATCTGGATGAACTTCTTACCGTTGACACCGGAAAAATGGAAGCGTTTTTCCGCGAAAGCTCGGCGGAATTTACACCGGAATTCCAGCCGTTTCCGGAAGAAAACTTTTTCATCCCCGGTTTTATCAGTGAAAATGATCTTGCTTCGTATCAGCAGAAAATTTCTGCGGCATACCGTTCCGGCATCCGTCACTTCAAAATCGCTCACTGGCACGGCTTTGAACTGTTGAAAGATTATGATGATATAACCATTTCGGCAGAATTCCCGATCCCGGTGTGCAATTCCCGCTGTGCCGCATTGCTCCATTCGCTCAAAACTTCCGCCGCCATGGCGGCACCGGAACTGGAACCGGAAGACATTGCCGCATTGCAGAAACATTCTCCAATAACAATAACTTCTGCCAACGGACAAATCCCGCTGCTGGTCAGCCGCATCCCGCTGAAAAATGGTAAATGGCTCGACCGCAACGGCAATTCCTACACCATCGTCACCCGCGACGGCATCAGCGAACTTTACGCTGATTAGCGAACTTCGGGGGGAAGGGAAAAACTTTTTTTCACGAGAAAAAAAGTTTTTCCCTTCCCCCCGAACCCCCTATCCTTTTTCAAAAAAAGCGGGATATTCTGCCGCTCCGCCTGTCCCGCCATAGCTCGCAGAGCGACGGCGGATTGTCGCGCCATTCCAGGGACAAAAATTGATAAATAGCTTTTTATCTGCTTGACATAACTTTTGCATTACAGTAGTTTTGACAAATCATTGCTTACGCAGTATATTATGTTGTTGTAATAAGAGTTATCTCAATTAAAGTTATCAACTTTTTACAAAATCCGGGCCATTACCTATGAAAAAATCATTTATTGCATTCTTTATTGTACTTACTCTTTCATCCGTCAATGTCCATGCCAAAACGGTTCAGGATGCCGTAAAGCGGTATTGGCAGGGATACTGTTATAAGGAACAATCGGTATTGGATCTCATCACCAAAGATTACACAATGACCGCTGCCAACGGCAAAAAACACAGTTATAAAGATGTTGCCTCTGCCATCAGAAACCACCATACCCTGATCGAAGCGGTAAAAAAAGATGACTTCGCAACTACTTACAACACATTTACGGCTTCACTTGCCCAATCAGGAGTAAAGATAAAAACCACCGATCCATCGCAAATTTCTCAAAAAGATAAAGAGCAATTCATGACGATGATGAAACGCCTCACCACCGGTTTGCCGGACAAAATGCAGATCCGCAAAAACGAATCACTCCGCATCGTAAATATCAGAGAAAGCAAGGGAGAAATCTTTGTGGATCTGTCCTTCCGCACCGGAAATTCGGAGCATAAAGCAAAACTGCTCCTGATGAAGTCCGGCAAAGTTTATCCGGTCAGAGAACACCGGGAATATTGACATTTACACTCCGTTTTTGTATCTTGCATTATCGCAGTTACAACCACCTGTAACAAAAAATTATGCAAGCTGTGCCGCGACAATCCGCCGTCACGCTGCGAGCTATGGCGCGACAGGCGGAGCGGCTAAATACTTCGCTTTTTTTGAAAAGGGATAGGGGGTTTTTCCCTTTCCCCAAGATCACCGGGCAGCGGTACAGAGAGCGGCGAGTTTTTCCACGACTTCGTCAATGGAAAGACCGGTGGTATCGACGATGACGGAATCGTCGGCGGGTTTCAATGGGGCGATTTCGCGGGTGGAATCGCGTTCATCGCGTTCTTTTATTTCGGCGAGGATGGCTTCAAAATCGGCATTGGAAGCTACTTCACCGCTTTGAGCCATGCGGCGGCGCGCCCGTTCTTCGGGGGTGGCGGTAACAAAAAACTTGCATTTGGCATCGGGGAAAATAACCGTACCGATATCGCGGCCTTCCATAACGATCCAGCAATTTTTTGCCGCGTTGCGCTGTACGGGCAAAAGGTGATCGCGCACGAGTTTCTGTTTGGAAATCAGACTTGCACCTTGAGCGATATCCGGCGCGCGCAATTCGGCACCGGTAAGATTTCCATTCAAATAGAGGTCGGCACCTTTGAATTCAAGCTGCTGTTGTGCCAGAAATTCAGCAGTAAGCGCGCCGGGGTCGATCCCGGCACGTTTTGCGCTCCACGCAAGAGCGCGATAAAGACTGCCGGTGTTCACATAGGCATAACCCATGCGATCAGCCAACAGCCTTGCTACGGTGCTTTTGCCGGCCCCGGCGGGGCCATCGATAGCAACCACAGTACTCATATCATTCTCCGGAACGGCTGCGCAAACGGCCGCTCTTGAGGAAACCGTCATAGTGACGCATTGTCAGGTGGCTTTCCAGCTGACTCATCGTATCAAGTACCACGCCGACCATGATCAGCAAACTGGTACCGCCGAAGAACTGCGCGACCATAAACGGAATACCGAAGTTGTTGTACAAAAACATCGGGAAAAGTGCCAGTACCAACAGGAAGACTGCGCCGCCTGCGGTGACCCGGGTCATAGCACCATCCAGATAGTCCGCAGTGGGCTGTCCGGGGCTGATGCCGGGGATGTATGCACTTTCTTTTTTCAAGTTATCCGCGATTTGCAGCGGATTGAACTGAGTGGCAACCCAGAAGAAGCTGAAAAGCATGATCAGCACACCATAGGTGATGATGTAGCCCAAGCCATTCTGGTTGAAAGAAATTGCCAGAGTCTGCCAGATACGCGCGGCATCCGGACGGTTCGCCATTACGGGGAACAGCGTCTGGGGGATCATAAGGATCGCGCCTGCGAAAATGATCGGCATAACGTTGGCAAAGTTCACTTTGAGCGGCATATAGGTGGATCCACCCATCATCTGCCGTCCGACACTCTTTCTCACCATCTGGATAGGCACTCTGCGGTATCCCTGCGACAGCATGATCGTCGCCGCAGTAACAACACAGAACACTCCCATCAGAAGCAGGAACTGAACCGGGCGGAAAGGACTGCCGTCAGGGGTAGTGCCTTTCATTGCCATGTCAAAAAGTTCGATGACACTGTGCGGCATCCGGGAAACGATTCCGATGGTGATGATAAGAGAAACACCGTTACCGATACCACGTTCAGTGACCTGTTCACCCAGCCAGGTGAAAACCATGGTCGTACAGGTGAGTACCAGCACGTTGACGATGATGAAGGTGACCTCGCTGCCGATAAAAAGCGGCGTCGCCGGAGCAGGAAGTCCAAGTTTGGTCGGGTTGATCATGGCAAGTGAGACCATGCAGCCCTGAACAGCACAAACACCCAGCGTAAGATACCGGGTGTATTGTGCGATTTTGCCGCGTCCGGTTTCACCTTCGCGCTGGAGTTTTTCCAGCGCGGGGATGACCGGCATCAGCAATTGAAGGATGATCGAAGCGGTGATGTAGGGCATGATACCGAGCGCTCCCAGAGCGAAGTGCGTAATAGCACCGCCCGAAAAGAGGTCGATCGCAGCCATGACACCACCACTGCTCCTGCTGCTGGCAGTGACGCTACCAATGAAACTTTCCAGTGCCGCCGGGTTGACACCGGGACACGGGATCCAGCTGGCAAAACGAACCAGCACGATGATCAAAGCGGTGAACAACAAACGGTTGCGCAGCTCTTTGACTTTCCAGGCATTCAGTAACGCACGCCACATATCAGTTCATTCCTTACTCAACGATTTCGATTTTACCGCCGGCGGCCTGGATCTTCGCAGCAGCAGCCGCGGAGAATTTGGCAGCTTTGACGGTCAAAGCTTTGGTGATCTCGCCGTTGGCAAGAATTTTGACGATGGTATCGCTCTTGGCGAGCAGCTTCTTGGCGCGGAGCGCATCGAAGTCAACCACGTCACCGGCTTCAAAGTTGGCGTCCAGCACGTTCAAGTTGATCAACGCGTAGATGATACGGTCGGCATTCTTGAAACCGCGTTTGGGCAGACGGCGGAACAACGGGATCTGTCCGCCTTCAAAGAAGGGACGGATCACGGAACCGGTACGGGATTTCTGACCCTTTTCACCACGGCCGGCAGTTTTGCCGAGACCGGAGCTGTCACCACGGCCAACGCGTTTGCGGCGATGGCGTGATCCCGGAGTGGGGGCAATATCATGCAATTTCATAATAATACAATCCTTGAATAAGGGTCATCAGTTGTTATCAGCTTCCTTGCTCACAGCGATACCGCGGCGGGCATAGACCTGATCGCGGGTACGCAGAGCAGCGATCGCTTTGAACGTCGCCTTGGCAACGTTGGCAGCGTTGGAAGCTCCGAGAGATTTGGCCAGCACGTCTTCGACGCCGCCCAGTTCCAGAATGGCGCGGACCGCACCACCGGCGATCAAACCGGTACCGCTGGAAGCGGGACGGAGCAGAACGCGGGCACCGCCGAATTTGACTTCGATTTCATGGGGCAGAGTGCCGCCATTCATCGGGATACGCACCAGATTGCGGCGGGCAGCTTCGCCACCTTTGCGGATGGCATCGCTGACTTCGTTGGCCTTGCCGTAGCCGTAACCGACCCGGCCGGCACGGTCGCCGACAACGACCAGAGCGCCGAAACTGAAGTTCTTACCGCCTTTGACGACCTTGGCACTGCGATTGATCGCAATGACGCTTTCGTCGAATTCGCTGACGACGGCGGGTTCTACGATATTATCACGTTTTCCCATTGTTCGCTCCTTAGAACTTGAGGCCCTGTTCACGAGCCGCATCGGCGATAGCTTTCACGCGGCCGTGGAACTTGAAACCGGAACGGTCAAAGACCACTTCGGAAATGTTCGCAGCCTTGGCGGCTTCGCCGGCCAGTTTACCCAGCAGAGCGGCACCAGCCATGTTCGGCTTGGCGTTTTCAGCTTTGAAACCGGCGGACAGACTTGACACAGCAGCCAGAGTGCGGCCGCTGACATCATCGATGAACTGGCAGTAAATATTGTTGGCGGTAACGCTGACGCAGAACCGCGGACACGCCGCAGTACCGGAGATCTTTTTACGGATCCGGGCATGACGGCCTTTACGCTGCGCTTTTTTATCGAAAACAGACATCTTAACAGTCTCCTATGCCGCCGGATCAACCAACGGACTTTCCTTCTTTGAGCACGATGCGTTCATCGACGTACCGGATACCTTTACCTTTGTAGGGTTCGGGCGGACGGAAACGGCGGATCTCAGCGGCGGTTTCACCGACCAGCTGTTTGTCCGCGCCTTCGACGATGATCTTGTTTTCCGGAGTGACGGTAAGAGTGATACCTTCGGGAACCGGAAATTCAATCGTGTGCGAATACCCCAGCGAAAGCGTAAGCTTTTTGCCGGAGAGCGCAGCTTTGTAACCGATACCGACGATCGCCAGTTCCTTGCGGAAACCGGTGGTGACGCCGATGACCATGTTATTGATCAGACTGCGGGCAAGACCGTGCATGGCACCGGCATTGCGGGTGTCGTCGGCCTGAGTGACCAGCAGCTGATTTTCCTTGACTTCGACCGCGACATGAGGAGGCAGGGTCATGGCAAGTTTGCTCTTGCCTTCGACCGTGATCACACCGTCATTGAGCGCCACTTTGACGCCAGCGGGAATATCAACAGGTTTTTTACCAATACGGGACATAATTTACACTTCCCACAAATTTTGATTACCAGACACGGCAGAGGATTTCGCCGCCGACGTTCTCTTTGACCGCCTTGCGACCGCTCATAATCCCCTTCGGCGTGGACAACACAACGATACCGAGGCCGTTACGGACGCGGGGGATCTCCCGGCTTCCGCAGTGAACGCGGCAGGAGCATTTGCTGACACGTTCGATACCTTCGATGACCGGCTTGCCATCAACGTATTTGAGTTCGATGACGATCTGACGTTTGACGCCTTCGCCTTCGACGGAAACTTTACCGACATAACCTTCGTCCTTGAGCACGTTGGCAATGGCTTCCTTTTCACGGGAAAGCGGAATGCTGACGGTTTCAAGTTCAGCGGTACCGGCATTGCGGATGCGGGTCAGCATATCGGCAATAGGATCTTGCATACTCATAGTGATTTAATCTCCTTTATTACCTTGTTATTACCAGCTGGCCTTGGTCACGCCCGGGATCTGACCTTTGCTGGCCAGTTCACGGAAGCAGATACGGCAGAGTTGGAATTTGCCGATGTAGGCACGCGGACGGCCGCACGCCTTGCAACGGGTGTAGTTCCGGACGGGGAACTTGTTGGGGCGGGAAGCCTTGACTATCAAACTGAGTTTTGCCATTTTTCTTTCTACCCCTTTATTAGTCCTCGAAAGGAACTTCCATCATTTTCAACAACTCACGGGCAGCTTCGTCGGTGGTGGCGGTGGTGACAAAAGCGATATTGACACCGAGCGGGTATTTCAGTTTGTCAGCGTCGACTTCAGTGAAGACCGACACATCGCTGACACCCATATTGTAGTTACCGACACCGTCGAAACCGGTTTTCGGAATACCGCGGAAGTCACGGACGCGCGGCATGGCGTTGTGAACAAAGCGGTCCAGGAACTCATACATGCGCTGTCCGCGCAGAGTGACCATAACACCGACCGGCATGCCGACGCGGAGTTTGAAGTTGGACACGTTCTTGCGGGCTTTGCAGACGAGGGGCTTCTGACCGGTCATAGCGCCAAGGTGGTTCTGCGCTTCAGTGAAGGCATCACGTTCTTTGTCGCTGCCGATACCGGTGGAAATAACGATCTTCTCAAGCTTCGGAATCTGCATCGCATTTTTGATGCCGAGTTTCTCTGCGAGAGCGGAACGGACTTCCTCAACATATTTTTTCTTCATATCAGGCATGGTCTGTTACTCCGTCTTGCCTTTGGCGGCGGCTTTCGCGGCGCGGCGGGCATTCTTGGCTTCAAGTTTCGCCTGTTTGCACTCTTCGGTGAGAGCAACGTTGCTGACCGCGACAGAAACGGAACGTTCAATCAATCCGCCGTTGGGGTTGGCTTTGCTCTTTTTGACAGTGCGTTTGCCGAGCTTGTTTTCACCTTTGGTGAGTTCAAGCACAACACGTTCTTTAGCGGCGAGGATTGCGGAAACAGTCGCTTCGGCACCTTTGAAGTTGCCGGCGTTGACCACAACCTTGTCACCTTTTTTCACATGAAAAGTGTTCATTACAGCACCTCCGGCGCAAGGGAAATGATCTTCATGAAGTTCTTTTCCCGAAGCTCACGGGCGACCGGTCCGAAAATACGGGTACCGATCGGATTGTTTTCCTTGTCGATAAGCACCGCAGCATTTTCGTCGAAGCTCAGATAGGAACCATCGGGACGACGAATTTTGGACTTGGTGCGGACGATCACCGCGCGAACCCGCTGACGGCGTTTGACAGTGCCATCGGGAAGGGCGGTCTCAACCGCGCAGCTGACGATATCGCCAACACGGGCAATGCGCTTGGCCTGCCCGAGAACAGTGATTGTCAGCAACGACTTGGCGCCGGAGTTATCGGCGACTTCAAGGATGGATTGCATCTGAATCATAATGTTACTCCTGGACAGCGCGGCTGATGATTTCGATCAGGCGCCAGCGCTTGTTGCGGCTCAGGGGGCGGGTTTCGCCGATACGGACGGTATCGCCTTTTCTGGCCTCGTTTTTCTCATCATGCGCGGTGAACTTTTTGCTCACTTTAACGATCTTGCGGTAGAGCGGATGGGCGGTACGACGTTCGACCCGGACGACGATGGTCTTGTCCTGGACATCGCTGACGACGACGCCGACGCGCTCTTTGCGGTTGCCGCGTACTTCGATATTCTCGCTCATTATTTCACCTCGTCTTTGGCCGCGCGGGCGGTCACTTCAGTAAGGCAGCGCGCAATATCGCGGCGCACCTCCCGGACACGGGCGGTCTTTTCCAACTGGCCGGTACGGGACTGAATTTTCAAATTCAATTTTTCCCGACGCAGTTCAGCCACCTGAGCGGCGAGTTCGGCATCGGTCATTTCACGAATTTCTTTGTTGTTCATAACATTTCTCCCACAGGATCAGGCCTGGCGCGCCAGGAATTTGCAGCGCACGCAAAGCTTGTTGGCAGCACGGCTCATTGCTTCTTTGGCAACGGCTTCGCTGCAACCGGAGATCTCAAACAGGATACGGCCCGGAAGCACCGGAGCGACCCAGCCTTCGACAGCACCTTTTCCCTTACCCATACGGACTTCCAACGGTTTCTTGGTGTAGGAGCGATACGGGAACATCCGGATCCACACACGGCCGCGACGTTTCAGGTGGCGGGTAATGGCCACACGGGCAGCTTCGATCTGATTGTTGGAAATGTACCCACGGGTCAGCGTCTGGAGCGCGTAATCGCCAAAGTCCACCTTATTGTTGGTAGTGGCGAGTCCGGCGTTACTTCCGCGCTGAACCTTTCTGTACTTTACCCTTTTTGGCATTAACGGCATAATCTTCTTCCTCCGCAGAGTCCTTATGACAAATCCAAACCTTCACGCCGATCTTACCGGCGGTCGTGTTTGCCTCAATGAATCCGTAGTCGATATTCGCTTTCAGAGTGTGAAGCGGAACACGACCTTCCTTGTACTGTTCTTCACGGGCAAGTTCAGCTCCGCCGAGACGACCGGCGCAGTTGATCTTGATACCGTCGGCACCCATATCCATAGCGGACTGGATGGCGCGCTTCATGGCCCGGCGGAAACCGATACGGCGTTCCAGCTGCTGGGCAACGCTTTCGGCGACCAGCTGTGCGCAGGTCTCGGCGCGGCGCATTTCAGAAACTTCGACAAAGACTTCTTTATCGGAGGCAAGTTTGGCGACGGCAGCACGCAGGCTTTCCAGTTCGGCACCTTTTTTGCCGATCAGGACGCCGGGGCGGGCTGAAACGATGGTGACAC
Source organism: Lentisphaerota bacterium (assembly GCA_015061605.1). Taxonomy (GTDB): domain Bacteria; phylum Verrucomicrobiota; class Lentisphaeria; order Victivallales; family Victivallaceae; genus UBA1784. The sequence continues at coordinate 34,417 of SUWH01000024.1, forward strand.
GCACGCGATTGGCAAAACGCTCGATCTGAATACGGGCGATTGCGGCGGCGGCAAATTTTTCCTTGATGAAACTGCGGATGGCGAGATCCTCATGCAGCCAATCACCGAACTGAGTACGGCCATTGGTCTTTTTATCGGAGAACCAACGGGATTCCCAATTCTTGGTCAAGGCGGTTCTCAAACCGATCGGATTAACTTTCTGTCCCACGATTTGTTCCTTTCCTTAATTGTCGCTCAACACGACTTCCAGATGACTGGTGCGTTTGCGGATGCGTCCGGCCGAGCCGCGTGCTTTCGGACGGAACCGACGGATGATCGGACCCGGGCTGACGAGCGCCGCCTTAACGGTGAGCGCCTTACGGTTTACGTCGCAGTTGTTTTCAGCGTTGGCAACGGCGGAACGCAAGGTCTTGCCGATGAGAACCGCCGCTTTACGCGGGCTCAAATCGACGATCGCGAGCGCCTCGACCACGCTTTTCCCCTGGATCAGGCGGGACACATGGCGCGCCTTTTCCGGAGAGATCCGGACGTTTTTGGTTAAAGCTCTTACTTCCATAATCTGCTTTCTTTTACTGTTTTTACCAGTTCGCTTTTGTCCGCGTTCGCGAGCGTTTACGTTTCGCGGAGCGAACCCAATAATAACCCGGCAGACCTGCCACACGCGCGTTCCTTCCCAAGATCACGCGATCATCTTCTGCGTTTTTCGCACGTCCTGTTGGACACGCAGTCGATGCGGCCGGTTTCCGGCTGTCGTGGTATTGGCTTGCAACCACGCGCTGTACGCAATTTCCATCGCAGCATCACAGATGAAAATTCCGTTTCAACGCGCCGTTGTCCTGCAACACCGCTTCATCATCAAGGCATAATAAACCCCACCTCAACAATGAAGTTCTTATAATATATCGTCAAAAAGTGGATTTATCAAGTCTTTTTTTGAAAAAAAACGACTTTTTTTGTCTTTTCTAAAACGATAAACCACGTTTTTCGTCAAAAGGCGGCAAAAAACGGGGTATTTTTGAAGTCCCGGGAATATTTATTTAAAAAACTGCACATATCCCCAGATAAATATCACCAACACGATAACAGGCAATATATATTTGCAATAGAAATAAAGTTTTTCCGGAAATTTCATTCCGTTTCCAAAATTGCTTTCATTGATAAACAGCTGCCAGCGCGAAGTGCAGAAAAGCACCGTAACCAGCGCACCGAGCGGCAGCAGATTCTGGCTCATGATGAAATCTTCCAGATCCAGCACATTAGTTTCTTTGCCGAGCGGCTGGAATTCTTTCCACAAATTAAAGCCGAACACACAGGGCAGAGACAATACAGCAACAGCGATACCGGTCAAAACTGAAGCAGTACGCCGTTTCAACTTCATCTCATCGATCAGAAACGCTATCAGATTTTCAAACACGGCAACCACAGTGGTCAGTGCCGCCAGAGCCAGAAAGATGAAGAAGACCATTCCCCACCAGCGGCCGCCATGCATATGAGCAAAGATATTGGGCAGCGATTCAAAGATCAGCGACGGCCCGCTGCCGACATCGACTCCGTAAGAGAAGCAGATCGGAAAAATTATCACTCCGGCAAAGAATGCGATCAAGGTATCAAGCGCAATAATGAGCACACTTTCTCCTGCCAAACGCCGTTCTCTGCCGATGTAGCTGCCGAAGATCGCCATACTGCCGACACCGATGCTCAAGGTAAAAAACGCCTGTCCCATCGCGGCAAAAACAGTTGCACCGATATCTCCGGAAAAGGCCTTCCAGTCCGGCTTCAAATAAAAGCTCATTCCCTGCGCGGCACCGGGGGTACTCAAAGCATATCCGGCGAGGATGGCGATCAGCAAAAAGAGCAGAAACATCATAACTTTCACCGATTTCTCCACGCTTTTCTGCAAACCGCCCGAACACATCACCACTCCGGCAGTTACTACCAACAGCATATAACCGCCGCTGCTCCACGGACTTGAAACCAGTGAACCAAATTTTCCGGATATTTCAGCAGCTGTTCCGCACTGCATCATCGATCCATCAATATAATAACGCACATACGCAAACAGCCAGCCGCTGATAACTGTATAATACATCATCAAAAGCAGATTGCCGAAAAAACATATTTTCACGGGGATCACCCAACGCCGCGAATTACCGGCAAGATTACGCATACAACCGATAAGGTTGGCGCCACCGGCACGACCGACAGCAAGTTCCATAGTCAAAATCGGAAAACCAAGCAAGAGCAGAAACAGAAGATAGAGCAGAACAAATATCCCGCCGCCGTATGCTCCGGCGACATAAGGAAATCTCCACACATTCCCCAAGCCAACGGCACAACCGACCGACAACATTATAAATCCCAGACGGGAACCGAGTGATTCACGTTTTTCCATAGAACATCCTCTGACGTTTACTGCATAATTCTGCAATAATATACACCGTGTAAAGCTGTACTTCAACTGTAAAACTGTAAAAATCGAAGTTAAAAAAAAGAAATAATTCGGGCTTGCTTGACTTGGCACGTTGTGTCGGACAGGTCGGACAGGTCGGACAGGTCAGACGCGCGGCACAACCGACCATGCGGCATCCGCAGACATAAAGACAATCGGCGGTTTGAGAGTAAGACAGCGTGGGCTTGCTGAATTGGCACGTTGTGTCGGACAGGTCGGACAGGTCGGACAGGTCGGACACGCGGCACAACCGACCGTGCGGCATCCGCAGACATAAAGACAATCGGCGGTTTGAGAGTAAGACCGCGCGGGCTTGCTGAATTGGCACGTTGTGTCGGACAAGTCGGACAGGTCGGACAGGTCGGACACGCGGCAAAACCGACCATCCGGCATCCGCAGACATAAAGACAATGGGCGGTTTGAGAGTAAGACAGCGCGGGCTTGCTTGACTTGGCACGTTGTGTCGGACATGTCGGACAAGTCGGACGGGTCGGACGCGCGGCACAACCGACCATCCGGCATCCGCAAACATAAAGACAATCGGCGACTTGA
>SUWH01000025.1:0-19729 GCA_015061605.1 Lentisphaerota bacterium
ACAAATTTAATCTTTTTAGTAGAAATAGTTCCGCATTCCATATCCGAAATTGTTATATATGGATACCCTGTATCAAAATCTAATAAATGCTCCCCCTTCGGAATGCGCTTTCCTCCGCGAATATCACAAATATCTTTTAAGGTTAAACTCTTCCACTTGCCGGAGAAGCCGGGGAGGCGGAAGCCGCTGTCGGGATTAAGAAGTTTCTGCATCAAAGCCTTTTTCTGCTTTTTCTTTTCCGCAATCAACTCCTTTTTCAAAGCAATCACCCGATCACAGCACCCCAAAATCTCCGCAATCCGCCGCTGCTCCTCCAGTGGAGGATTGGCGATTTGTATTTTGAAAAAGTCTTCTGTGGAAACATTCAATAAACCATGGTTGCGAGCTCCTTCTTGAGCGATTTTATAAATTTTTCGATAGAAAGGTTCGCTTTCAAAGTAGTAGGAATAAAAGTCTGCACATACTCCATCTTTTGCGGAAAAACAAATATACAGCGGGGAAACCACCCCTGAGTCATAACGTTCAAGCCGTTTGGTTGCTCCCCAGAGATAACCATCAGAATAGCTCTTGTTATATGCAAATTCACCTTTATGCAACAAAGTATATCCGGAAGTATTTTCACTCGCATACTGATGATTATAGTACTCAAACTGGTTGATCAACCCATGCTGCGCTGAAATCGTAAGTACATTTGTATTACCGATACTGTTCTTATCGGTAACACGCTGAAATTTATCCGCAAGTATACAAAAATTATTACTGTTCATATTGACTCACCATTTTTCGAAGTTGTGGCAAAAAATCTTCCCGAAGTTGCAAACATTTTGACTTATTATCATTTGGATGTTCATCTAAAAATTTTTCTCCAAGGGAAATTATTTTCTTCCAAAATCCAATTTGTTTTGTATATCTTTTATAAGAAAGATGATGACTAACCACATCTCGAACAAGGTAATGAGTTATTTCTCTAAATGCTTTCGGATTCAGGTTAATCAGCTTATTCCACAAAACATCAGGATCACTGTCAGAGAAAATGTCTGCCCGCTGATATTCTGGTGAACAAATTTTCGCATATGCCCGATCATCCTCGGTTATATCATTGATAAATTTTTTATAGCATTCATCTATATTTTCTTTGCATTTTTCGCGCATTTTCATTGCTAGATATGCGGTTGTTTCCTTGAATTCATCGGAGTGAGTAGCATGATATCCATAACCATCGTAACTTTCCCAATAAAAATTTATATCAGCAGAAACATCATTCCAAGACAAGTCGCTCCCGATTGAGTCTAAATATTTTTTTGCATCAGAAACAATCTCTGACGTCGGAGTATTTATAAAGCCTTTTTTTGACATGTCCACTAAAGTCATAAATATATGCAGTATAACAAAAGGATTCTTGTGCTTTTGTTCTGAAATTTCTTTTTTCACAGCTTCATGAGTGATCTCAATATCTTCATCATTCATGCTATAAAAATGCAACAATTTTTTCCAATTGGGAATATCAGGCTTTACTCTGTCACGAATATGTTTGATCAAATCAGATGCGTTGACTGGTCTGTGGTCAAAAATATTGATCCAGTTTTCAATATCAATAAAAGTATCGCCAGTCCAAGCAGGAAATGTCTCTCTGAAATCCGTTCTTTTCTCAGTTTTTTCTTCATCTAACATGAAGTACTCTGAACAAACTTTGACATCATCAATTGTTAAAAACTTGGTCTGTAAGCAGTAGAATATCACCAAAAAACGCAAGAATAATTCTCCAAATATTGTTGATCTATATTCCTTTAATTGTTCATTCTTAAAAATACCTTCAAATGCAAAATAAAATTCTCGGATTGCCGCATTAATTATTCGATAGTTGACTTGCTCTCTTTCGCAGTATTTATTAACTCTGCTTATTTCCAATAAGATTGTATCCAAATGCTCGTGCAACAAATCTTCCAGTCCAGTATCCGCAAACGTTTTAATCAGTGCTGGCAATACTTCGGCATCTTGATTTTGAATACTAAATGTTTTACCAATTATTTTTTCTTTACGGGACAAGTATTCTTCTTGAGCATCTTCGATAAATTTTGTTTCATCCCCAATGATGATAACATGAAAATTTTGCTGTTCTACAAGATCAGACAAAAAGCCAAGAACTTCTTTGGGTTCCAGCAATGTCCTTTCTAAGTCATCAAAAACAAATACGATGTTTTCTGGAACACAATTTGCCAAATCACCGATATTAAAGACATTGTCGACATTAAAGAATTTTGTAATTCCATATGCTATTGTTCTGCCTATGGAAATAACCCCTTTGCATATTTTCGAATTAAATTCTTTAGGAGCCAAAGCAAGAAGTATTTGCGGTATAACATCATTGCATTGTTTTATACCATTAAGACTTATATAGCAAATCTTTTTATCTTTTTTTGCTTTAATATACTTCTTAATGAAATAAGTTTTTCCGCACCCCCATTCGCCTTTTAGCATAACAGCATAGTCGGGAGTCGGTATTTCCAAATAGTGATCCAAATATTTTTCAATATGCCTATTCATATATCACCTCTTAAAAAGAGCGATCAATGCGACAACAACTCCAGCAATACCAACAACCAATGACCAATACGCAATTTTTCGTGTTATAACAGCTTCTCTGGCACCCATTGCAAATTCACGTTCCAAACGCTGACTGATTTCGGTTTGCTCTGCGAGTTGTTGCTTCAGTACCTTATAAGCTTCAATATTTGCTTGTGCCCCTGCCGATTGCAAATTGCGATGAGCGATATTCTCTGCAACAGCTTTCTCACGGGCTTGTTGTAGTATTCTATCGCGTTCACAAATTTCAGATAATTGCCTTGCTGTGCTTGAGAATGAATTATTCATTACTTACCTCCCAGCAGTTTGCTGCTCTTTTCTTCAGTCAGAATCCGCATCTGTTTGATAGCAACTTGGTTCAGTCGTTCAAGGCGTTGCTGTTGGGGAAGTTTTTCTTCGATCAAAACGGCGTTGAGGCTTTCCAGATTGGCAAGGCAGATGAGTTGGGCAATATCCGCATAGTCTCGCATATTGCCTTTTAAATCCGGGTGAGCAATGCTCCACTCTCTGGCGGTCATCCCGAAAAGTGCCATATTCAGCACGTCTGCTTCGCTGGCGTACACGATCGCTGTCTGTTTGGCGGTCAACTCGGCGGGGATCAGATTTTCTTTGATCGCATCAGTGTGGATCCGGTAATTGAGTTTGGTCAACTCCCGCTTGACGCTCCAACCCAGCAACTTCTGTTCATCACTTTTCAACCGTTGAAATTCGGTTACCAAATATAATTTGAACTCAACCGATACCCACGAAGCAAACTCAAACGCAATGTCCGATTGCGCATAAGTTCCGCCGTAACGACCGGATTTGGAAATCAAACCGATGGCACCTGTCTTTTCAATCCAGGTCTGCGGCGGCAGCACAAATGAGTTGAGACCTGCTTCGCTTTTAAACTGGTCGAATTCGACCAGTTTAAAAGCCGGATTATTCAGCTGCTCCCACAACCCGAGAAATGCGACCGTATTTTTCGACCGCATCCAGTTTTTGATCACATCTGCCGGAAATTCCGGATTTTTCTGCTTGGCAATGTCGGTGATACAGACATAATCCCTGCCGTCATGTTTCATCAAGCGGATCACTTGATCCTGAACGTTGATTTCATTTTTCTTTTTCATCCTTCACCTCACAACCCGATCTCTTTGAGGTATTTTTCCATCTGGGCTTCCACAGTTGCCAACTCCTCTTTGATCCGCTTGATATTGCCTTGCACTTCGTCAATATCGATCAGCTCTTCCGCTTCAAAGGTATCGACATACCGGGGGATATTCAAATTGTAATCATTGGCTCTGATTTCTTCCAAACTTGCGACATGAGCGAACTTTTCCACATCTTCCCGCTTGGTATAAGCATCAAAGATCGCCCGGATGTGTTTTTCTTCCAGAAGGTTCTGATTTTTACCTTTGGTATAGCGCAGGTTGCCCTGAGCATCTTTTTCAGAAGCGTCAATAAACAGCACATTATCGGTATTGCGGTTCTTTTTGAAAATCAGAATACACGCTTTGATACTGGTTCCGAAGAAAAGGTTTTCCGGCAATCCGATCACCGCATCCAAAAGATTGTTGTCGATCACCGTCTGGCGGATTCTTCCTTCCGAAGCTCCACGGAACAGCACACCGTGCGGCACGACCGCCGCCATACGTCCAAAGTTTTTCAAACTGGCAAGCATGTGCAGCAGAAATGCCCAGTCACCTTTACTCGCCGGAGGAACACCCATTTCAAAACGGTGGAACCGGTCATGGCTCGCTTCCATTTTGAATTTCTTGTCTTTGCCTTTTTTGTCCTTCTCTCCGTCGCTTTCACCGCCGGGGTTGAAGCCTTCCGCCCACTTATCCAGCGAAAACGGCATATTGGCAACGATCACGTCAAACTGTTTCAAATTCCCATCGGCATCCAAATGCAGCGGATTGGCAAGGGTATCACCCCATTTGATTTGAGCATCCGGAACATTGTGGATAAACAGATTCATCCGCGCCATAGCATACGCAGAACCATTGATTTCCTGACCGTAAATACCAACTTTTTTCAGATCAGCCTGTTTCGCCGCCCGCAGCAACAGAGAAGCTGAACCACAAGTCGGATCATAGATCGTTTCATCATTCTGCGGAGCTGTCAATCTGCCCATAAGTTCAGAAACCATCGGCGGCGTAAAGAAAGCTCCTGCCTTTTGTCCGGCTCTGGCAGCAAATTCACCGATCATATATTCATAGGCATCGCCGATTACTTCGGCAGCCGTCTGCCCTTCGGGAACAACGATTTGACTTGGACGCAAATTCAATTCGTGGAAATCTTCCAAAAGCAACCGGAGTTTAGTTGTTTTCTGCTGCTGATTGCCGAAAACCGATTCTGCATTGAAGTCAATTCCCCGGAAAATACCACGCAGTTCGCCGTTGAGGTCTTCAATGCCTTGCAATGCTTGATTGATCGTAGCCCCGATATCTGAATCATAACGTTTGTCGTAAAGATAGGTATAACGGATATTATCCGCCAGCTGAAAAGGAAGTCGCGGAATCGCTCTCGCTACCCGATCGGGCTTATCGGGATACTTTGCTTTTAATTCATCAACCCATTCTTCAAAGGTGTCATCCAGAAATTTGATAAAAAGCATCGTCAGAACATAATCTTTGTAATTGGCAGCATCGATCACCCCGCGAAAGGTGTCTGCCCCAGCCCAGAGAACCCGTTTGATGTCTTCAATCGTTGTAGCCATTTTTACCTCTTATATATGTTATTGATATAAATTTTCACTTATCGACCGCAAAAGGCGGTTGTTTTCTGAAATCAATTCCAGCAGCAGATTGTTCCGCATCTTGGCACATCGCCACAATGCTCCAAGATTACGCTGCTTCTCAAGCGGTGGCAATGGAATCACGCTGGTTTTAATTTGATTCGCACTCACAGCAGAAACCGCAGTGTTGATCCCGGAACGCTGGGAAATGCGATTCAGAGCGTTGGAGCTTTCCAAAACAAATGCCAGATAATACGGATCAAGAATTCCTGCATTGGGTCTGATAACAAACAAATTTGCTGATGGCAACGCTTGCACTGCCTTATCTTCAAAAACGACAGCACAGTCCGGATTCAACCGCTTAATAATTACATCGCCAATATTCAAAAACGGCATATAATAAGTCGGAATACGCTGAATTTGACCATACTCCGGAATGAAACCGGCAGGCGTAATCTGACTGGGTAAAACTGCTTCATACAAACACGAAGCCGCTCCGGAATCTTTTTGTTCTACCAGACCGGAAATTATTTCTGCGCATTCTGCAATTGTTTTTTGAGGATAACTCATTGATTCATTACATTTCTTATTTAAGTTCCCCGGAGGGATTACCCTCCGGGAGGTTTGTCACTTAAGCATACTGAATAAGTTGCCAAGTGACCGCTTTGCCGTTGTATGGAGGCATCCGATTACCTTTGGCAATCGGCGCAGTGGTCGAAGGATAACCAATGACCTTCCATACTCCGGAAGCAGGACATATCTGACCAGTCGATGCAGTCATAATAGCCCTCCTTTTAAAAAAAGGAGTCAAGCCGCAATCCCAACGCTTGAAATTTTACCAGAGGACCAGTATATTAAGAACAGATCAAGCGTTCTTGATACGCTGGGGGATTCCCCCTTGAAAGGGTCGGTCGCCACACCGATCCTTTCGTCTTTATCTTAAAGTACATCTATATCCATGATATTGCAAGCATTTTTTGAAAAAATCATAAAATATTTTTTTGTTAATGCACAACATTCTAATATGTGTCTGGTTTTTGTGGCGGTATTGCTGGGCGTTTTTTAAAAAATTTGAGCTATATATCACTATAGCTGAAACCGATGCTGCCGAGAACCTTGTTTATAAAGCCAATGAGGACTACGATTCGCTGTTGCAAACCGGCTTCAAAATGGTTGAAGTCGCCTGTAAATACTGGCAGGATGATTTCGCTGTGCAGCGGGTGGCTGAAACCTTTTCGGTCAATGTTCCCGGTTTGAGCAAGCCGCTGATCGGCGAATTTGACTGCGTGGTGACGGACGGACACGACAACTGTATCGTGGGTTGGAAGACTGCATCTGCCAAATGACCGGTCGGTAAAGCAGACAAGGATCTGCAAGCGACTGCATTTTCGTATGCTTTCAAAGAGAAGTATGGAGAAAAGCCGTTGTTCCGCTTTGACGTTTATACCCAAGCCAAGTCACCGACGGTCAACAATTATTATACGTTCCGGACCGACAACGAGCTTGACCGCTTTGTCTCGCTGGCAAACAGAATCGAAAAGAGCGTCAACAGCGGAAACTTCTACCCCAATGAAAGCGGCTTCGGCTGTGGCGAGTGTCCGTACCGTGACCGTTGCAAAAAGTGGAGGTAACTATGGGACTGATGATGTGCGATGGTAAGTTTGTCAGTCGGGATGAGGGGGCGGGAGAAGGGGGCATAGCGTAATAAAAAAACCTCTCCCGATTACGGCGGGAGAGGTTTGGCAGCAGATAGTTTTTTATAATGCTGAAGCATCGACCGGGCGGAACTTCACCTTGTTCCAGATGCCGCTCGAACCGAAGCCGGAGTGGATTTTCACCTGAAGCAGATTTTTGCCGCCGAAGTTGATATATTTGGCGGGAACATTGATGATAAACGGTTCACCGTAAAGCACCCGGACGCTGACATTTTCCGATTTTACGGTATGTTCACCGACATAGTGACCGTTGAAATATACCCAGCCTTCCTTATCTATTCCGGTAAAGAGGAGGTCGATGCTTCTGCCCTCCCAATCCTTTTTCACCTCAAACACGGTGCTGTACCAGCCGAAACCCAGATAAGGACCTACCGGAGTGGTTTCCAACGGTGCGGGAACTGAAACCGGTGTCCAGTTTTTACCGGAGAAAGTTTTGACATCCATCTCACTTTTGGCAAGACCTTTGTTGTGCGGGTCTTTTTTGAAGAACCACTGGGGATTGAAGTCGAGCCAGCCGGTAACTGTGTCGATCTGTTTGCGCGGCGGAACCACATCCGGATTCTTTTTGGTGTAATCCAGACGGTACGAAATCAATGCCAAACCGCCTTTTTCCGGAGTTTTATCATTACGTTTGGCGGTGAAGCGCAGATAAAACTCACTTTTATCTTTCACCAAGCCGGTAAGCCGGATGTTTTTCAACGCGATGTTTTCTTCGACTTTCTGCCAATTTTTACCGTTAAAGGAGATATCAAGCTGATTATTTATCCGGGTATTGCGGGCGCGGAGCGAAAGATTCGCTTCGACAAAAGCGTTGTTCTTTCCGGCGTTGTATTTGTAGATCACGAAGCCGGATTCTTTATTCCCCGGCAGAGACAATCCCCATTTGGACGGTTTCAGATTGCTGAAAGCGTGACACTCTTTTTTCTGGAATTTACTGCGGGTAAGGGACGGTTCGTGGTGATGGCGGAATTTACCCAGCATAAAATCTTTGAGATTTTTGTATCCGTATTTTTCTGCGGAAGATGCAGCGGCAAGGTCGCAGAAAAAGGTGTGTTCATGCTTTCTGCGGAACTTGATGATCTCATTGAGTTTGGCGCGCGCTTCATTGAATTGGTTATCTTTGTAAAGGTGGCTGAATTCGACACACATCCTGCCGTGCAGCCAGCCGAGCTGGATGAATTTCACCCGTTCAAGGTGTTTTTTATCTTGGGATTTTTCGGCAAGTTTTATGGCTTCTTCGAGGATTTTTCCGGATTCCGTGAAGTGGTCAACGGTGTATATTTCCGCTGTAATATCGGCATTGCGGAAACCTATCTGCTTTTTGACTTTTTTGGTTACAGCGATCCAATGGTCGAAGTATTTGCGGATCAGTCCGGATGCCGGACCGAATGCAGAATAGTATTCATTGAGGATCGTTTCGATGGTCAAATCCGGATCGTTGCTCAAGCGCATATGCATATAAAGCATCGGTCCTTTGGTCGCCCAGTAACCGGAAAGACTGTCAAAATCAAAGCCGACCATGCCGTTTTGCGCTCCGAAGCGGAACATCTCTCCGCTTTGTTCAACATCCAATGACGGAACGGTGTAACCTGAAAGCAGATAGTTGGGACGGTAGTGGATAGTCGCTTTGCGCTTTCCCCAGCCCAGCCAGCCTTGCCGGATGGTTTCAAGTTCTTTTGGGGACATGGGATAGAAACTGGCATAACCGGAACCCCACGGAACAAATTTGCCGAAGATCCAGGAAAGATCATCTTCGATAGTGGGCGGATGGGTGTAATCCATATACATCAGAATTGAAACTTTGACCTTGGGATTTTTCTTTCTGGCAAGTTCCCAAATCTTTTTGTGGAAACGCAAGTAACGGTTGCTGGTGGAATAATATTTGTGGTTCGGGTCCTGCGGTTTGTCCCACTCCATACAATTTTTGCAGCGGCAGAATGCGCGGTGATCGGCTTCACCGACGCCGATCCAGTCGCCGCCGTCCCATTTGTTCTCCACCCACCACTGGGGGAAGCCGGGGGCGGAAACGCACAAGCGGCTCAAGTTTGGCTTACCCGGCGGGGGAACCCGTTCCCCGGCATCGTTCATTGCCACAAATTCCGGATGGGTATTTTTCATCTGCTTATACCAGTCGTTGATATGTAATGCCGGAGCGGGCATCGGCTGGGAATCGCCTTCCTGATAGCGGACGATAAAGCGGCGTTCGGCGGCGAAATATGCCTCATGCGCCTTTTGGGAAAAATTGATCTGATCCAGCACCGGATCGACCTTTGTTCTGCCGTTGAAAAATCCCGGCGTCAGATAGCGGTTGAGTTTGCCGTGAATGCGCCATTTGCGGTAGAGGAAGCGGGGGGCTCCGGAAATATTGAGATCGTCGGGTATGGTCAGGGTCGATTTTTCCTGAAAGGTGGTTCCCAATTCTCCGGGCCAGAGCCAGCGGACACCGCACACTCTCTGGAGAAATTCGGTGACACTGTAAAGCGTACCGCGGCGGGCAAGCGGATTGATGCCGTTATATTTCCGGTGGATGGCAGTCTCTTTGAAATCATATTTTCTATTGTTGAAAGGCATCAATTCCTGATCGTTTTCGCCGCCGGTAAGATAAAGTGCGCCGGGAGTGGAACGGATCGCCCACGCTTCTTTATCAAACTTTTTCTGTCCCAATCCGGCAGCTTCAGCGGCGCGGGTGGCTCCGACATAAATCGGAAGTTTTCCGGGGGTGAACTGTTTTTCACTGATAACTTCAAGTTCAGTTCCGGTGATGAGCCGGATATGGTCATTCAACTCCATGGCGGCATATTTTGCCACTGGATTGGGCTTATCCGGCAGGACGATGACCGCAGCCGGCTTCCCCTTTTCCACCAGCGTGAGATTTCCGCCAAACAGCACAAAACTGCCCAGCAAAAACAAGATAGTAAAAACTTTTCTCATTTCAACTCCTGCTTATTTTGTATATTTTCTACGGACATTTTTGGAAACATAATACATAGCAACATCACCATCGTTATAGTTGGTGGACTCGACCTTTTTTAACTGATCACTGAACAAAGCATAAGTTTCATGTACCGTGGCAGAGACTACATGACCGCCGATCCCGAGAAGATTGGCATTGTTATTATGCTTAAACCAGAAAGCGGAACTGGTACCTGACCTCAATGCCTTAATATTGACAAATTGGGTTGAATTGAACCAACTATCCGCCAACAAAATCGCGCTGGCTGGAAGTTTTTGCAAAGCAAGCGCGTTTTCCATATAATATTTACCGAAATATGGGTTACCGTTGGGCAACATTCCGTAACAGTGGTTGGCACCAGGTGCATTCGGATCAAATCCCTCTCCGGGACAACTCTTTATCGGCATATTAGCGTATCCGGTATAACTTTTATGATAGGGCCACTGAAAATAACGTTGATGAATAAGCTGGTAATACCACGGATGGTCGGTATTGTACGCTGTGCGCCAATAGCCGTTGTAATCTGATGAATACTGCTGAATGACCATACCGCACTGCTTCAAATTGGAAATACACTGCGTTGAAATTCCCCGCGCCCGCGCCTTTTGCAGTGCAGGGAGCAGAATTGCCGCCAATATGGCGATAATTGCGATTACCACGAGCAGTTCGATCAATGTAAAACTTTTGATCATATTTTTCTCATTGCGTTTCATGATTTCATCTCCTTATTGATAAAGATTTTTTCCACTTTCAGCATCAAAAACCATCGTTTCCCCGCGTTGAAGTACAGTTTCGATTTCTCTGCCGTTTTTCAAGACGATTTTATACTTGCCATCTGCCGGAGCGTGGATACAGACGATCCCCCGTCCTGCCTTGACGACCAGATCTTTGTCACAATAAATGTGACAGCCGTTTTTTTTCAGCAGATCGCGCAAAAATCCGCTGGGCACTACCGGAAATGCGAAGTACCAGATATTGGAATTTCCCTGTTTCCTGACTGCTCCGGCAGGTTCTTTGCCATCGGCAAAGAGTGCGGCGACTTCAGCATCCGCATCATCCGGACGCAGCAGCGGAACATAGGCTTTGGGGATTTGCACCGTTTCATTTCCGATGGTGCATGAATAATGTTTGCCGGTTTCTCTCATTTTTATTCCGGTAAGGGCTTTCATGTTTTCAGCAGAAAGGGTTTTACCGTCGGCGTATCCGGCATTGTTGACAAAGATGACCTCCGGAACTAAACCTAAAACTTTGCTTTTGATATACTCCCGCTCATCGGGAGAGAGCATTCCGGTATATTGGAACAATACCACCTTGTACTGCTTCAAGTCCACCAGCGGCAGATCGGCAAGATAAACATGATCATGCGGTACACCGCACCGGGAGATCTGTTCGATCGCAGTGACCTCATCGGAACAGACGTGCGGAGCAGCTCCGTTGCCGGAGGTATGATACATGACATCAACACCCCAGACACAGAGCAGTTCAGCTTGTGATTGATATGGCTTTTTGAAATAATCGCTGAATATTTTCTGCTGCTTTGAAACCTCTTTCATCAACACCGGAGTATCCCACCAACCGAAGTTTTTACAGACTTCCGGTACCTTGAGCCGGTGATCGTAATACCATAAGCCCTGTCCGCGCGTAAAGGGTTCAAGCACGTTGCGGCGCATCAGAGCGATGGTGATATCATCCAGTGCCGGATCCCCTCCGGGAGCTGAATTGGTCGCACCTTCCGGCGGCTGATCCATTTCAGTAAGGAAAAGTTTTTTGTTCAAGCGGCAGGATTCCAGCAGCCCGCGGGAGATGCAGGAACTTCCCGGCTCCCGTGCAAGCCCATAGGCAAACGGTGCGCCGAGGTAGTCAACATAGGGCGACTTCAAGACCATATCGGCAGCCAGATGTCCGCCGACAGCTTTGCTCGAACTGAAAAAATAGGTGTAAAATGCTCCGGTAAGCACCGGTCGGGAAGTGGATTCTTTGATGATCCGGCAAAAATATATGATGTCTTCAGCGGGGACCAGCATTTGCGCATGATGGGAATCAATGACGGCCTGATATAATTTGGGATCCCGGTAGTTGCTTTCAAACGGCGAATTTCGCTGTTCATAAGAGGGTATTTCTGCCGTTTCAAAGGTGACGCATGAATCGTGCCACGCCTTTTGCAACGCTTCAATGGTCCGGTATTTTTCTTTCAGATAGTTGCGGAAAAATTCCGTCTGGCTTTTGCTGTGATCCGGGTCATACTGCGCCGCCCACCAGTGCCACTCGCCGAATTTTCCGCAGGCGGGCTGGATGCCGATCACAAAGCCTCCGCATTCGGATGCTTCAAGTTTTTTGCAGAAGTCAGCAAGCACTTTTCCCGCATCGCGCAGCCACGATTTGGAAGCCAGACTCACCCGGCGGGAAATCAAATTATCCCCGGTGATGATCCGGTTGGGGTCGTCTTCTGCAACCTCTCCGGGAACGCCGAAAACGGTCATTTCATCCGGATGTTCATCCATCCACCAATTTGGAGGATTCATGTGCAGCCGTACCACCAGACGGGTTTTGGAACCCGGATGGGTAAGCGGAGCGATGTTGTCCAGAAAATCAGCAGCATCAAAGGTGTTCTCTCTGGTCCAGCCGTCTCGCAAATTCCAGTCGCATTGAACGAGATCTATTCCCGCTTCGCTGAAATTTTTCACGTTCCGTTGAGCAAGTTCCGTCCGGCACCTTGCCTCCTGCAAGTCGGTCAAGGCGTAAAAAATCGGCGGAACTTCAACGCCGTCCACATAGAGCCGGGGACAGCCGCGTTCAAAGCGGTTTTCTGCACTGTATAATGTCACTTTATTTTTTCCTTTCTTCCTGATATTTTCATTTGTCAAGATATCACAACTGCTGTTCAGCAGCAGAACTGCCGCCATGCAGATTTGCAGTAAACCATGTTTCAACATAAATTCCCATTTTGGATGAAATTTGATTTTAATTGTTCGCGATGATATATTATACCACAAACGCAAGGATTTAACAATAGATGAAGTGTATGTTTATTAATTCAAAAGATATATAATTTCTGTCATGCCTGAAAAAATTCACCGACAAAGTTTGAATGTTGCCCTGGGGGCTTATGACCTCTACAAAGATGACAGCAGCCGGGTGCAAACGCTGCTGAAAAGTCGATGCAGCGGAAATGCATGGAATCTGCCGATATTCTGCCAGAATATGATGGAAACTATCCGCTATGGCTACCGCTGGTACAAGCATGTGAAATATCCTCATATTGCATTGGAACTGGTTCTGGACGGGAAGATGAAATATCATTCCGATCACGATGTGCAAATCGCAGAAAGCGGAATGCTTTACATAATTTCCCCGGGAAGCAATGTCAGTTTTTCCACCTTTGAAGATATCCCGATGCATCATCTGGTGGCACTGATCGACGGCAGAAATCTCGGTTCCATTGCCGCGACATTGCGCATGGATGAAGATCATCTTATCAAAGTTGAAGATCCCGGACACCTGGAGGAGATGTTCAGGAAACTTGGCAAAGTTATGGAAGATGAGACTTCGTGGTATCAGAATTCGATGCTGACCTACGAATTGCTGCTTGAAATTTCCCGGCAGATCCCGGAAGCGGATGATCACTTTAAAAAGGCACGGCAAATCATGGAAGAACAGTACTTTAAAAATATTTCCATTGAGGAGATAAGTGCTCTATGCCACATGAGCAGCAGTTCGTTCTGGCGTATGTTTAAAAAGGAATCCGGGTTGTCTCCGATGGAATATCTGATGGATATCCGGATGAAAAAAGCGGTGAAACAGCTGCAGCGGACGCGATTACCGGTTCGGCGGATCGCTCAAAATTGCGGTTTTGCGGATGCATCCAGATTCTGTTCGCTGTTCAAAAAGAAATATGGCTGTACGCCGGATGGATTCCGGAACAGGGAAAAACAACCCCATCCAGAAACAGCAAAGCAGATCCGGCATTAGAATACAGCTGTCTCAAAGGCTGTACTGAAAGTTGAAAAACTCACTTCAACTTTTTATACTGCTATGCAGCGTCAAAGTGCAGGCGCAGCTTAACGAAAATCAACAGACTGCCACTCCTTGCGGATTGTGTGTGATAATTGTGTGAGAGTACGATTATTGTCTGTAAATCGCATTTATTGTCAATCGATCAACTTGCGTAACTTCTTGATTTTTAGATAAAAAAATGGTACACCCGGCGGGATTCGACAAGGAGCGGAGCGACGATGAGCGCGAGCATCGCAGCCCCATGGGCGAGAAGCGCAGGGCAACCCGGCAAAAGTAAGCAATCCCATTTTTTGCGAATGCAAAAAATACCAAAGCAAAAAGAAAAAGCACCTGCGGGCAAATTTATTTGCCAAGCTGGTGCTTGCTTTTTGCAGGGATTGCGTAACGGAGATTGAAAAAAGGCAAAAAAAAATGGTACACCCGGCGGGATTCGAACCCACGACCTTCTACTCCGGAGGCAGACGCTCTATCCAGCTGAGCTACGGGTGCACGCATATCGTGTTACCGCTTAATATATACCATATAGGGAGATTTTTCAAGTATTGCATGAAATTTTTTTATTTCCAGTCTTGTCAGGAAACCTTTAACGGTGTATATTTAAACAATATTTTCATTTTACGGGAGCGGTTGATTTGATGATCTGACCGGGATGCTCCGTCCCGGCGATCATGCCGTTATTCAATTCGGAGACGATCTGAATTTGCCGTCTGCTGGATGCCGCTGTTGCAAAATGTTTTTAATGGAGGTTTTTATGTGGGTCAAAGGTGATTTGCACGTTCATTCGCATTGCTGCGGAGATGGTACTTTGTCCGTGGCGGATATTGTGGAGAATTCCCGGGAATACTGCGACTTTATCGCCATTTCCGGACACTGCCGTACTCCGGAATTCCGGCGGACGGAAAATCAATATAAAGAGGTCGTCGAAGCCCGGAAAAAATTTGATATGCCGATATTCTGTACCGGTGAAGTTGAATT
This sequence comes from Lentisphaerota bacterium, assembly GCA_015061605.1. GTDB lineage: Bacteria > Verrucomicrobiota > Lentisphaeria > Victivallales > Victivallaceae > UBA1784. Next base: position 14,963 of record SUWH01000025.1, read on the forward strand.
TCCCATCCCCCGCCACACCATGTTCATCACCACTCCCGATGACCGCGAACTGGAACTGCTCCGGCTGCTGGTGGAGAAATTCTGCCGCCGTTCCGGGGTGGAGGGGCTTGAAGCAGCTCTTGCTGAACTCCGTTTCGTTGAAGAAAACTGGAAAGAAAACTGCTTTATGGTTTTCAACCACCCCAATGCGCCCGATGTGGCAACTTCTGATCTGCTTGCGCTGGCGGAATCTCCTGTTTTCCGGGTGCTTGCCTGTGTCGACCGGGGCGAACGCCGGGCTCCCCAGACCTGGGATGTCGGCGGCGCGTGGGATGAACTGCTTTCAAAAGGCTTTCGTATTTCCGCCCGGTGCGGCTCGGATTTTCACGGACACTTCACGCTTGGCGGACATGACTATTTCCCCGGCGAATTCGTGCAGGATCATCTGAATGTGGAAAGGTGTGATTACAAATCCATTCTCAATGCCTACCGCAACGGAAACTTTTTTACCACGTGCGGCAATCTGATCTCAAATCCGGAATTTTCCGTAACAGAAAACAATGGTATCCGGCAATGCCGTCTGGCATTTGATCTCAATGGTGAAATGGAAAAAGTGGAAGTTGTTTCCGGAGGTAAAACCGTTGCTGAATTTACTGACTTTTCCGACCGTTTCGAAAAAACTTTTTCCGTTCCCGACGGCAGATATTACCGGGTGCGCGGTACCGGAAAAATGCAGAAACGCAAGTATACCGACGGTGAATTTGAACCGCTGTTTCTGCTTAATCCAATCTATTTTTGAGGTAAACAAATGCTGCTTGTCCGCCCGATACATGAACCGGATTTTTTGAGTAAATATAATTTGGGGGTTGAAACTCATATCACCCGCGATGATGTCAAAGAGGGATATGAAAAATACCTTCCATTTGTTCACGGAGTGCATTTGCCCTATAAAGAGGTGAATTTTGCCGCCATTGACGAAAATTTGCGGCAGAGAGGACTGGAATTTGTAAAACGTGCCGCCGATGAAGCGGTAAAATATCCGGTCGACCGGGTGGTTATGCATCCATGCGGCATTATGAGAAGTAACGGCGAAGTTATCGGGATTTATGGTAAATTGATCGATTCTCTCCGGGAGATCGCCGATCATCTTGCTGCAAAAGGCTTGACCGTCTGTCTGGAAAATCAGCTTTACAAACAGCCGGATATCCGGGTGGTTTTTGCCTGTCACAGCGAAGAATGGTTTCAGCTTTACAGCGACATCGCCCGCCCCAATGTGAAGCTCTGCTTTGACAGCAGCCACGCCGCCAGCTGCGCTGCAGAAGAAGATACCGACGAAAAACGGCTCGCCGCACTTTGGAAATATCTCGAACACCCGGATTATATCGGCCGCTTTCACTGGTCGGATTCACGCATTACCGGCGGCGAATCACTTTACCGCGATATGCATCTGGTTCCGGGGCAGGGGGATCTGCCGCGGGAGTTCCATCAGGCGATACTGAACCATCCGGCGCAGAAACTTCTGGAACAGCGCTGCACTTCGGAAGAGGTCGCTGCCGGATTGGAATTCATTGCCGGATTGTAAACGATATTCTGCCGTTGCCGATCTCCTGAAGCATCGCTTCCAATGCGGGAAAGTTTTCGCTGCAGATGGAACCGGAAACTTTTATATCGGCAGCAAATTCTTCTGATTTGACCGTAAAACCCAACGGCGCACTTTTGCTGATAAATTGATTGTACAAATTATACGCAAGTGTGATATCCGCAACGGTCATCGGTACAAGTTCAATAAATTCAGCGTTTTCCAGTGCCGCCTTTGCCGCTTCGCCGTAAGCGTGGACCAGTCCCCCGGTTCCGAGCTTGGTGCCGCCGAACCAGCGGGCAACGGTGATCATCGCATTGGTAAGCCCGCTGCCCTGCAATACCGCCAGAACCGGTTTGCCTGCGGTGCCTGAAGGTTCGCCATCGTCGGAGCAGCCGGAAATATTCTGCTGATTTCCGACCGTAAAGGCGTAGACGATATGTCCTCCGTTATCGTAGGTGTCTTTGCGGAAACGCCATGCTTCTTTGGCTTCTTCCGGGGAATTTACCGGAAAAACTTCAGCGAGGAACCGGGAATTTTTTACCCTGGTCTCCGCTGAAGCGGGGGTTTTGATAATAAACATCCATGCTCCTTTGCTGTTGATGTAACATATCACCAAAGCATTGTTTTTTCAAGCAGTCCTGTGTTCAAGGATGAGTGAGATGTTTTACTTCATTTTCAAACGGCGTTCCGGGTGTCCGAAAATCAGGTGATTTTTTCCGCCCGGGAAGCTCAAAAAGAAATCCTGCGTATAGGTTCCGGAAGCCTTGTAATCGGAAAATTCCACACTCGTTCCGCCTGAAACGGTGAAAGTATAACATCCGGTATGGGGGGCTACCACGGAAATCCGGGTCTTGCGGCCGGGATTTACCGCTTCATTGTGCAGAATGTTTTTCTGCTGATCAAATAGGGCGTATTGCAGGGAAAGTTTGTGCTTATGTGACAGATGACGCAGAGAAATATCCCGCTTTTCCCCGGCTTGAGCATAAAGACGGATGATTTGCTGATTGCGCATCAGAAACTCTTTGTCTTCGCCTTTACCACTGCCGTCAGGCAGAAATTCCGGAGTCTTTATGCTTTGCAAATTCAAAGGCGAAGGCGGTGACGCACGATCCATCCGCCAGTCTTCGCACAAAGCTCCGCCCCGACAAGCCGATTGCATCATCCGGGGGTTAACACTGCGTTAAAGGGGGGCGGTTCGCGCGTTTGCATGCGCGAAACAAATCTGCAAAATCACTTTTTCAAAATTCAATTTTTTTCCGCAGAAAAACTTGAGAAAACAGATATTTTTCCGGCTTTATGGGATATCTGTGCAAAAAAAAGAAATAAATCTCTGTTTCTGCTTGTAAAAATTTTTTTGTGATGTATATTACTTGGAGATAGTGCAGTTTTTTTGAGGCTTGCATACCAAAAAAACTATATGATTTTTTTACAAATTTTTGTCAAGGAGTAAATTTAAGATGGCAAAAAAACGTTATGTTGTGTGCGGTGTTTCCGGACGTGCTATTGCAATGTACATCCGTCCGATGGTGACCAGTTTTGCCCATTGCGCCGATTTTGTCGGTATGCTGGACATCGACCCGCTGCGTTTCCAGGTGTGCCGTAAACGCGTCGCTGAATTGCAGGACAAGGAAGTCGCTGAATATACGGTGACTCTTGATAACTGGAAAGAGGTCTTCGACCGCATGATCGAAGAACAGAAACCCGATGCCGTCCTGGTCGTCACCAAAGACTGCCACCATGTCGATTATATCGTCCGCGGTTTGGAACACAACCTCGAAGTCATCAGCGAAAAACCCATGACCACCAACAGCGAAGATGCTCTCCGCGTCCTCGAAGCTGAAGACAAATCCAAAGGCAAACTGATTTGTACTTTCAACTACCGCTACAATCCCATCCACCGCAAATTGCGTGAAATGATCCTCGAAGGCAAGATCGGTAGAGTCACCCACGTTGACCTCAACTGGTACATCGATATCAAACACGGTTCAAGCTATTTCCGCCGCTGGAACCGTATGCGCGAAAATTCCGGAAGTCTTTCCATCCACAAATCCAGCCACCACTTTGACCTGGTCAACTGGTGGGTCGATGGCGTTCCGGCAGCAGTACACGCTTTCGGCGCGCTGAACCACTATGGTCCCAACGGAGTTTTCAACCCCTCCAAGAAAGATGGCCGTTTTTGCGATGAGTGCCGCGAACGCCGGAATTGCGCCTATCAGAATCGCTGGGAAACCCGCAACTCCACCATCTTTGCTGAAGACGATCACATCAATCAGTATGAAACCAAGGAAAAACAGTTCACTTACTATCGTCCTGATCAGTGTATCTTTGATTCTGAAATCAACATCCACGATACCTTTGTCGTCAACGTCAAATATCAGAATGGCGTACTGCTGAACTACTCCGCCAACTTTTCCACCCCCTATGAAGGATATCGCTTGGCGATCAACGGTACCCACGGCCGGTTGGAAGCTCTGGAATTCAACAACCGCGGCAACACCGCCATGGAAGATCCCAACGGCAGTGCCCGTTACATCGATTACTTCCCGATTTTCGGTGGCAAGGATCGTATCTACCCGCTGACCTCCGAAGGCGGTCACGGCGGCGGTGACCCGCTGATTTTGGAAGATATCTTCCTCGGCGAAGATCCGGCGCGCAAGTTTGACATTCTCGCCAAGTCCGTGGACGGTCTCCGTGCCATTGCCATCGGCGATGCGGTCTTCAAATCCATTGAAGAAGGCACCGTTCAGGATTTGACCGGCTTCATGCGCTGAAGTTGTGCTGAAATCAGAAAATGCTGACAGGAAAATCCTGTCAGCATTTTTTTTGCTGTTTTTTAGCTGAATGTACTTGAATTTTTTTTGATCTGTGATATATTAAGTCGATGTCAACGTTAACGTTGCGCGCGTCTCCATCGTCTAGAGGCCTAGGACACCGGGTTTTCATCCCGGCAACACGGGTTCGAATCCCGTTGGAGATGCCATTTTTTTTGTCTTTTTTTTTCAAGAATCGTGAGTAATCCCTGCAAAAAGCAAGCAACAGCTTGGCAAATAAATTTGCCCGTTGTTGCTTTTTCTTTTTGCCGTTATTTTTTTGCACTGCAAAAAAATGGGATTGCTCACTAAACTGCGGGTTGCCGTCGCCTTCGCTCCGGCTCTTCGTCGGGCTTCGCCCTCCTTGTCGAATCCCGTTGGAGATGCCATTTTTTT
>SUWH01000025.1:19739-36776 GCA_015061605.1 Lentisphaerota bacterium
CCGTTATTTTTTTGCACTGCAAAAAAATGGGATTGCTCACTAAACTGCGGGTTGCCGTCGCCTTCGCTCCGGCTCTTCGTCGGGCTTCGCCCTCCTTGTCGAATCCCGTTGGAGATGCCATTTTTTTTGTCTTTTTTTTTCAAGAATCGTGAGTAATCCCTGCAAAAAGCAAGCAACAGCTTGGCAAATAAATTTGCCCGTTGTTGCTTTTTCTTTTTGCCGTTATTTTTTTGCACTGCAAAAAAATGGGATTGCTCACTAAACTGCGGGTTGCCGTCGCCTTCGCTCCGGCTCTTCGTCGGGCTTCGCCCTCCTTGTCGAATCCCGTTGGAGATGCCATTTTTTTGTCTTTTTTCCAAGAATCGTTACGCAATCCCTGCAAAAAGCAACTCCGGACTTTGGCAAATTTCATTTGCCCGTCCGGAATTTTTCTTTTTGCGGTTATTTTTTGCCGCGCAAAAAATGGGATTGCTCACTTTACGGCGGGTTGCCCTGCGCTTCTCGCCCTGCGGTCTGCGATGCTCGCGCTCGTCGGCGCGGTGCGCCGCCGTCGAATCCCTACTTGTACCAAATCCGATTAAGCACGACCATCGGGAGTGCGCGACACCTCGCAGCGGCACGTTTGCCGCCAAGAATCGTTACGCAATCCCTGCAAAAAGCAACTCCGGACTTTGGCAAATTTCATTTGCCCGTCCGGAATTTTTATTTTTGCTTCGTTATTTTTTGTTATTGTCTCATTTTTTTGTGAAAATCTTTGCTGTGGCGGCGCATTGCGGGCAATCTCGCGCCTTGCTTCGTTCGCCGCTTCCGGCTTCAATACATTACGCTGCGACAAGCGGGCGGTACAAGTGCACCTTGTACCGGCGAATCCTTTGCGAAGACAGCTTCCCCCGATTCTCACTTGCAAAACACGCTCCTTGCCCGCTCTTCTCTTCCGGCCGTTGCTTTTTATGAGACGTCTGTGTTTTTTTGTGTAAAGTCATCAGTCCGGATTGAAAAAAGTATCAGATAATGCTATATTTTCAGTTCTGACAAAAATTACAGTTTCAACAGGGGGGGCTGTTTTTTTTATCGAAGTTCTTTTCTGCGGCTCAAAAGGAGAAAATTTATGTTTACTGCATTGTTATGGACTTTTCTTACTGCATTATTTTTTGCCACGATTTCGGCAACAGTGAGTTTTCTTGCCCGGGATAAAATTTCAAAATTCCAGTTTTTCGCATTCAGCAATCTTGCGGCATCGGCAATTGCCTGGATCGTGCTTCCCTCCTGGGGGATGGCCGCACAGGTAAACTGGAGAATGCTGATGCTGTTCACTATGGTTACCGGAATAGTCAATGCCGCTTCGCAGGCAATGCTGGTTCTTGCTCTGAAACTCGGGCACAATGGATTGTCGGTGGCGATACGTAATATGTCTGCGGTGATGTCGATGTTTTTTGCATTGATATTTTTGAATGAAAAGGTCTCTCTTGTCAATATCTCCGGCGTGGCGTTCATAATAATTTCTCTTGCTGTTATTGCGATATTCGGCAGGAAAAGCAGTGTCAGTCCTGATTTGAAAATGTGGGTGCCGGTAATCATTGTTGCGCTGTTGCTTTCTGGTGCATATCAGATTTTACTCACCGGTTCGCTGCTGCTGCCGGCGGCAACGCGCAAAGCCGGAGTGCTTACTCCTGCCCTGTTTTTGGGGTGCGGCATCAGTAATCTTTTGATTTCCGGAGGAGAAATGATTTTTTGCAAGACCGGTTTCAGTTCCGGGATTTTTCATCGGCGGACATTGGTCATCACCGGATTTTGGACAGCGGCGGCGATACTGCAGTATTTTGCTTTGTTCAAGGCGTTGGAGGCGATGAAGCAATGCGGCATGGCGGCATTGACGTGGCCGCTTATTATCGGAGGCAATACCACGCTTTTCGCTGTTTTCTGCCGTTTCCGCTGGAAAGAAAAATATCCTCTTACAACTGTTATCGGTATGATCGGATGTGTGTTGGGACTCATCCTTACTATTTGGGGACGAAAGTAGTATTTCGTGAACTATCCTGCGTATCAACAGGATAGTTATTGTTTTATTTCTTGTGAAAACCTTTACTGCGGCGGCGCATTGCGGGCAATCTCGCGTCTTGCTTCGTTCGCCGCTTCCGGATTCATTGCATTACGCCGCGACAAGCGGGCAGTACAAGTACACCTTGTCCCGGCGAATCCTTTGCGAAGACAGCTCCCCCCGCTTCTCACTTGAAAAACACGCTCCTTGCCCGCTCTTCTCTTCCGGCCGTTGTTTTTTTATGAGACTGCTGTGGAATAAAATGATACTGCGGCAGTATGTTTACCATCGTTATCTGCGCTGAAATCTTTTTTCGATCTCTTTCAGAGAAAGGGTTATCATTGTCGGGCGGCCGTGAGGACAGAGCGTCCCCTGACGGCAGTTCTTCAGATCATCGAGCAATTTTTCCATTGCTTTTTTATCGAGTTGATCATGCGCTTTAACTGCGGCACGGCAGGCTGCCCGGGCGAGAAGTTCGGGGCGGATGGTATTCAAGTTGCTGTTTTCATTCAATTCGTTGAGCATATCGGCAAAGAATCCGGGAATATCTTTGCATTTTCCAAAATTCTGCGGTATCGAATTGAGCATTATTGTGGTGTGTCCGGCCTTTTCAATGTCAAAGCCAAAGCGTTCAAACAGCTCTTTTTGGCTCATAAGCAAAGAAACTTCCTGCCGGGGGAGTTCCAGTACTTCCGGCAGCAGCAGGTTCTGCTGTACAACAACGCTGCTCTGTGCGGCATCCATCAAGCTCTCAAACATCACCCGTTCATGGGCGGCGTGCTGATCGATAAGCACCAATCCTCCCGGACTTTCGGCAAGGATGTAGGTTTGTTCAAACACACCGATAATGTTTGTCGGCCAGTTCCCGGAAAATGCGGGAGGAGTCTCCCATTGTTTTTCGGCGCTGCCACGCATTGACGGCGCGGCGTATACCATCGGAATTTCAATTTTTTCCGGAATTTTTTCCGGCTCTGCAACTGGAGTTTTTACCGTTGCCGGAGGCGGGATTTTAACTTTTGCCGGGAGGATTTTCTCTTTTTCTGCTTCCGGAACCGTATTGGTTTCCGGCGCCGTTTGGATCGGAAGTTCTGCTGCCGGAGAATCCAGCACCAAACCTTCCAGCGGTTCCTGGACTTTCTCCGTAAGCTGGTAGCGCACTTCGGCGGCATCGAGCACCAGAGAGAGCGGCAGCTTCCCTGAAAGCGGCAGCTTTTCTGATGGTTCAATGCTTGTTTCCGGTTCGCGCTGACGGCGCAATGCGGCGGAGATCGCAGATGCCACCGCACGACTGATTATGTATTCGGATTTGAATCTCACTTCCCGTTTGGCCGGGTGAACATTGACATCCAGCTCTTCCGGTGGCATGTCGATAAACAGTACTGCCGGATTATATCTGCCCGGTTCAGCGAGGGTGGCGTATCCCTCTTTTATTCCGCGGTAAACGGCTTGAGCTTCCACCGGACGGGAGTTGATAAAAACCCGCTGATCGCGGCGGGAAGGGCGGGTGAAGCCGGGGACAGCGGTACATCCGGAGATGTGCAGACCGTTTTCAATATGTTCAAAAAATAGCATTTTTTCAACAAAACTCTTACCGAAAAGTTCCCGCAGCCGCTGCTGCTGATCTTTCGCCGCCGGAGTATGAAAGGCGATTCGGTTGTCCAGTTGAAGCCGGAATCCGATTTCCGGATGACCGATGGCGAGCAGGATCATCATCTCTTCGATGTGGTGTTCTTCGGTCGCCGGGGATTTGAGAAACTTTTTTCTTGCCGGAAGATTGAAAAATATATCTCTTACTTCAATTCTGGTTCCGATATTTCCACCGCATGGAGAGATTTTTATATCCGTTCCTCCGGAGCAGTCGATCCGGGTCCCCTCTGCGGAATCTGCGGTACGGGTGAACATCGTGAAATTACTTACTGAAGCTATTGACGGAATGGCTTCTCCCCGGAAACCGAGGGTCATGATATGTTCCAGATCGTCTTCAGAAAGCAGTTTGCTCGTCCCGTGCTGTTCCAGTGAAAGCCGGGCATCTTCTGCGTCCATACCGCAGCCGTTGTCGGTTACGGCAATGAGTTTGCTTCCGGCGCGTTCGATTTCCACGCTGATGAAACTGCTTCCGGCATCAATGGAGTTTTCGACCAGTTCTTTGACCACCGAGGCGGGGCGTTCAATAACTTCTCCGGCGGCAATGCGGTTGCTCAATGCGGTACTCATTACCTTGATTTTACTCATGATTTTTCTCCGTTGGAAGCAGGGGGGACAATAAGCAGATCAGGCGGAACATCCGGAACATCTTCCATATCGGGCAGAGTTTTACCGGTTATCTTTGAAAAATTATATTTTATGACCGGATGTTCAGACATCAAACGCAGCGCAATTGCGATCTCATTTACAGCTTCCGGTCGATTCATCAGGTGAAGTATCACTGCGAGATTGTTGCGGGTGAGGGCGGCTTCCGGATTTTTGTAGATTATTTTGCGGCAGATGTTTTCGGCTTCTTTCAAATCACCTTTTTCAACACACACGCGGATCATCACCCGGGTGGCAAAAAGATCGTCCGGAAAGCTGAACAAAATTTTCAAAGCCAGATTTTTCGCCTGCTCCCAGTCGCCGCGTTTCAATAGAAATTCTGCTTGAGAATACCATCTGTCAAGGGTGTTGTTTTCATAATCACCGGTTTTGAAATCTTTTTTCTGATTTTCCGGGTGCAAATATATCAGAGCAAGCGTTGCCGCAAGCAGAATAAAGCATGCGGTCAGCATCCAGTAGCGTCCGGTTTCGGCAGAAAAGATTTTTTTCATTTTTTCTCTCCGATCGGGGAAAAGCAGCATACCTGATGTCCCGTTAAGATTTCTATCGGTTCCGGCTGGATCGTCAGACAACGGTTTTGCAGTTCAATTGAAAGTGTCTTGAAGTGTTCACAGCGGTCGCAGAAACGGCATCCGGCCGGAAATGCTCCGGGGGGAGGGACCATGCCCGGAATGGTGTTGAGTCTTTCCTGTTTGCCGCCGAGAACCGGGATCGCTCCCAAAAGAGCCCGGGTGTAGGGGTGCGCGGGGGAAAGTAACAATTCTGCGGCGCTGCCGCTTTCAACGATCTTTCCGGCATACATCACTGCGATACGGTCGGCAAGACGGGAAACCACCCCCAGATTGTGAGAGATCAGGATGATCGCCATTTTCCGGGTTTTCCGCAGATCGTCAAGCAGCTCAAGGATCTGGGATTGGACCGTGACATCCAGCGCGGTAGTCGGTTCGTCCGCAATGAGCAGTTCCGGATTTCCGGCAAGAGCCATAGCGATCATTACCCGCTGCTGCATTCCGCCGGAGAGTTCATGGGGATAAGAGTTCAAACGGCTCTCCGGAGAAGTTATGCCGACCTGGGTCAGCAGAGAAATCATTTCCGCTTTATGGTCTTTCAGTTCCGGACGGTGCAGTTTCAGAACTTCTGAAATTTGCTTTCCGATGCGCATTACCGGATTCAGTGAAGCTGTCGGTTCCTGAAAAACGTAAGCGATATGCCCGCCGCGTACTTTCTGCAGCTGGCGGCGGTCGGCTGAAGTGAGGTCAAAGGTTCCGGAATCTCCATTGAACAATATCTTTTCTGCTGAAATCTTTGCAGGCGGCACCGGCAGCAATCCGGTCAATGCCAGACAGGAGGCACTTTTCCCGCATCCTGATTCCCCGACCAGAGCCAGTACTTCACCTTTTCTGACGGTAAACGAGATCCCGGAAACGACTTCAAGCAGTTTCCGGTTTGATGCAAATGATACCGAAAGATTTTTTACTTCGAGCAGAGTGTCCATATTCAAAATTTCCTGTTACATGGCAAATATAGCACGGTTTTGAGAAATATTCCACAAAATTTTGCACTTAAAACTGGAAAAAACGCGACAATGCGCTATATTATTACGAAAGTACGGAAACGAACTGCAATATATAACAATATTTTTAGAGGATATGATGGAACGGGTATTCATAACCGGGCGCGGGTTGTTGACACCTTTGGGCAACTCTGTCCGTGCCAATGAAGAGGCTTTGCGCAGCGGAAAAAGCGGCATAACTTTCAATCAATCTTTTGCCGATGTGCAGTTGGACAGTACGGTCGGAGGTCTGGCGGAGCATGATCCGCAGACAGAGCTTATCGATCGCAAGACCAAGCGTTTCTGTCCGCCTGCCGGGGTTATGTCGGTCGCGGCGGCGGAAGAGGCATTCAAAGAAGCCGGGATCGCATTGGAAGATATTCCGGATATGAAAATGGCTCTGGTCGGAGGTCAGGCGGCAAGCAATACAAAAGAGGTGCATGAAAATGCATCCGGATATTTGAGCTCCAATTTCCGTTTGCGTACGGTGAGTCCCTTTGCGGTGCCGCGCATCATGCCTTCTTCTTCAGTGAGCATTCTTTCACTTATTTTCGGTATCAAAGGTGAAAGTTACGATGTTTCTGCTGCCTGTGCATCCAGTGCAATGGCGATTTTGCAGGCGGTCCGGCTCATCCGTTCCGGCGAATATGATATGGTAATGACCGGTGGTGTTGAACAGCTCGACTGGCAGACTGCGCTCGGATTCTGCGCCTGCCGTGCGCTTTCGACTCATTACAATGATGCTCCGGAAAAAGCGAGCCGCCCGTTTGACAGGAACCGCGATGGTTTTGTGCTTTCCAGCGGTGCGGCATATCTGGTGCTTGAAAGTGAACGCAGTGTAAAAGCTCGCGGAGTTACTCCGATTTGTGAAATCACCGGTATTGCCGCTAACAGCAATGCCAAAGATATGGTCGTTCCCGATGCCAAAGCCAGTGCCGCAGTGATGCGGAATGCTTTGAAAGATGCCGGACTTGACATCAGTGACATCGGTTATATCAATACCCACGGTACCGCCACTCCGGTCGGCGACTCCGTTGAATTGAATGCCATAAAGGCGGTAATCGGTGACAGCAATGCCAGACCTGCCATCAACAGTACCAAGAGTCAGACCGGTCACATGGTCGGAGCTACCGGAGCAGCGGAGGTTATTTTCAGTACCATCATGATGGATAAGGAATTTATTTCTCCCACGCTCAATCTGGAGGACCCGGATGAAAGCTGCGCCGGTTTGGATGTGGTGCAGAGCGCGCGGGAAAATGTGCGGTTCGACCATGCGCTTTCCAACAGTTTCGCTTTTGGCGGTTCCAACGCCTGTATCGTGATAAGCCGTTGTAAATAATTTATAAGTAAGGAATAAGAAATGCAGATCCCAGATTCAAAGATTGCCGTTACATTGTATAATTTGCGTGAATATTGCAAGACAGAAAGCGACCTTGCGTCAACTTTGGAAAAAGTTGCCGGCATGGGCTATAAGTGCGTGCAGGTTTCCGGAGTGCCGCTTCCGGCAGATGTTATCCGCAAATATCTGGATGCCAATGAACTTTTCTGCTGTGCAACTCATGAGAATCTCGCCACCATTTCCGGTGATCCCAAGGTGATCATTGATAAACTCCAGACGCTTGGTTGTGATTTTACCGCGCTGGGCAGCCCCGGAGGGGATTTTGATTTGACTTCCATGGAATCAGTGCAGAATCTGGCAGATATTTTCAAGCGGCAGGGCGATGCCCTCGCTGAAGCTGGAATCAAACTTGCCTACCATAATCACGCCGCAGAATTTGCCAAAATCGCCGGAAGCAAAAAGACCATGCTGGAAACTTTTATGGATCTGACTGCCGGACATAATGTTTATTCTGAATTGGATGTCCACTGGGTCACCCGCGGCGGCGGCAGTCCGGTCGCCTGGATCAAAAAGCTCGCCGGAAGAATCACCGTTATCCACTTCAAGGATTTTGTCATCCATGAAAAACAGCCGGTATTCTGTGAAATCGGCGAAGGAAATCTGGATTGGCCGGAAATTCTCAAGGCGTGCGAAGAGACCAATGTCCGTTGGTATTCCATCGAACAGGATCGGGAATTCCCCGGCCGCAATATCTTTGATTCCATCAAAATTTCCATCGACAACCTCAAGAGCTGGGGCGTGAAATAAATTTCGCCGATAAGTGTTGATTTGCCGGGTCCGTGCCCGGCTTTTTATTGATATACAGGAACAAGAATGGATAGAATTCCGGTTGATGCACTTTTTTTTGATTTTGACGGAACTTTAGGTGATACCCGGCAGGGGATCTGTAATGCGTGGAAGCGGACGATCGCCGAAGCAAAGGTGGAGTGTCCCGATTTTGATAAAATTTTCCGGGTCGGCCCTCCCGCCGACTTGATGGCAAGACTGCTTTTTCCAAACTTTTCAGAAGCTGAACAAGCGGAAATGGCAAGGCGGTACAAGGCTAATTACGATGGTTCGGATATGGCGGGAGAAGTGCCGTTTCCCTGGAGCGGAAAACTGCTGGATCATTTTTTTTCGGCAAATAAAAAAATCTATGTCGTAACCTATAAACGTATGGTTTCCACGCTCCGTTTGATCAAATGTTACGGATTTGAGAAGTATTTTTCCGGAGTCTGGGGATGCGATGCCATTCCGGGGGAAAATATGCACAAAGGCGAATTGCTCAAACTCGCTGTCAGAATTTCCGGCGTCGCTCCGGAAAAGTGCATGATGATCGGTGATACCGAGCTGGATATAACTGCCGGACATGAGGCGGGAGTTCATACCTGCGCCGTCACCTGGGGATATGGCGATCCGGAAAAACTGAATGCCGCCCGGCCGGAATTGGTCATCAGCGAAAAAGATCTTGATTCATTTTTGTAAAATTTCCGTTTTTTTGCACTTTGTTATGGAAATAAGCGCATTTGTATGCTATATTATCGTGATGAACAAATAGTTTAACATATATTTTTACAGAAAGGTTTTTCTTATGTACCGTTCTCATACCTGCGGCGAATTGCGCCGTGCCGATGCCGGTAAGAGCGTCCGCATTGCCGGATGGATCCACAGCGTCCGCGATCATGGCGGCGTTATCTTTATCGACCTGCGTGACAACTACGGTCTCACCCAGGTGGTCATCGACCCCGAACGCGATTTCTATCAGGCGCTTGACAAGTGGCGCGTGGAGAGCGTTGTCCAGTTCGACGGTACTGTTGTTGAACGTACTCCTGAAACGGTCAACCCCAAACTTGCCACCGGCGAAATCGAAGTTTCCGCCACCGGCATGGAGATGCTCGGCGAAGCGGAAATAATCCCCTTCCTCGTTGCCAAAGATGACGGCGCTCCCGAAGCTCTCCGTTTGAAATACCGCTTCCTCGACTTGCGTAAGGAAAAACTGCACAAAAATATCCTGCTGCGCAGCAAAGTCATTGCCGCGATCCGCAACTATATGCACGGTATCGGCTTCACCGAGTTCCAGACTCCGATCCTGACCGCCAGCAGCCCCGAAGGCGCCCGCGATTACCTCGTGCCTTCCCGTCTGCATCCGGGCAAATTCTACGCTCTGCCGCAGGCTCCGCAGCAGTTCAAACAGCTGCTGATGGTTTCCGGTTTCGACCGTTACTTCCAGATTGCTCCCTGCTTTCGCGACGAAGATGCCCGCGCTGACCGCAGTCCCGGCGAATTTTATCAGCTGGATATGGAAATGAGCTTTGTCGAACAGGATGACATTTTCAAAGTCGTCGAAGGATTGCTCGAAGACATCATGGAGAAATTCTCCGGAAAAGATTTTACCCGTCCGCCCTTTGTCCGCATCCCCTACCGGGAAGCCATCCGCCGTTTCGGAAGTGACAAACCCGACCTCCGCAACCCGCTGGAAATGATCGATGTCACTGAACTTTTCCGCAACTGTGACTTCAAGGCTTTCGCCGGAACCGTTGCCGATGGTGGTGTTGTCCGCGCCATCAAAGCTCCCAAAGTTGCCGGTAAACCGCGCAAATTCTTCGATGATATGATCGCCTTTGCTCAGGAAAACGGTGCTAAAGGTATGGCTTATATCATCTGGACCGAGGGCACTGAAAAGAGCCCGATCGTCAAGTTCCTCTCCCGCGAAACCATCGATGCTCTCAAAGAGCAGGGCGGTGTGGAAGATGGCGATGCTCTCTTTTTCCTCGCCGACAAAGAAAAACTCGTTTCCAAGGTCGGCGGCGCGGTCATCACTGAACTCGGCCGTAAACTTGAACTCATCGATCCCAACGTTTACAAATTCTGCTGGATCGTCGACTTCCCGATGTTTGAAACCGACGAAGAAACCGGCGCGATCATCTTCTCTCACAACCCGTTCTCCATGCCGCAGGGTGGAATGGATGCTCTGGTCAACAAAGAACCGCTGGATATCCTCGCCTGGCAGTATGACATTGTCTGTAACGGTATCGAGCTTTCCAGCGGCGCTATCCGCAACCACCGTCCGGAGATCATGTACAAGGCGTTTGAAATCGCCGGTTACGGTCCGGAAGTGGTCAATGAGAAGTTCGGCGGCATGATCAATGCTTTCAAACTTGGTGCGCCTCCGCACGGCGGTATCGCTCCGGGCGTTGACCGTCTGGTGATGCTGCTGGCTGACGAGCCCAACATCCGCGAAGTCATCGCATTCCCCTTCAATCAGCAGGCGGAAGATTTGATGATGAACGCCCCCGGCGAAGTCACTCTCAAGCAGCTGCGTGAACTTCATATCGAAGTCAAGCTGCCCAAGAAACTTCAGGAAAAAGCTGAAAACGCTTGAATGAAATAAACAGGACGCCTGTATCGCTTGCGGTACAGGCGTTTTTAGGTTTATAATGATAAAGGTCGTCAATTCCCGCAAAAAAACACGCAAAAAAGGTAAACGCCGCAGTTATCACTGGGTGGCGTTTGCCGTGATCGCGGCTTCTGCGATTATTGCTTTGATCGTGGCGATCGGTCAGCTGCATGCCAACCGTGAAGAGATCATGCAGGAGGTGCGGCGTTATTCCGCCAAACACAAGCTGCCGCCGGAGTTTGTTGCAGCTGTCATTCAACAGGAGAGCGGCTTTGACCGTTTTGCTTACGGGCGCGCCGGGGAGATCGGCTTGATGCAGTTGATGCCGCCGGGAAAGCCCGGCGCTCCGGAGGAGTGGGCGAGGGTACATAAAGTAAAGTGTCCGTCCCGCTGGAAACTTTTCCGGGTCGATACCAATATCAATATCGGCTGCTGGTATCTGGCGCGGGCGATAAGGCGCTGGAAGCGTTACCGGGGTGTTTATGAATTGGCATTGATCGAGTACAATGCCGGATTGAAAAATGCTGAAAAATGCAAGCCGTCAACTTTGGATGGTGAAGTTATTCCATTGATAAAGATCCCATCCACCAAAAAATATGTCACTGAAATAATGGCAAATTTCAAGCGGTAGATCCGGCATCATCACATTCCGTAATCGGTTTCCTCCTGCCACGAGCGGATTATCACACCTGGTTTGCGGTGGGACAATTCGTAGCCCAGACTCAACATATAACGTTTGAAAAGGTCATAGTCTTTTTCAACGCGGGTACGGATGATGGAGTTTTCCGTTTTTGCGGCGGCAGTTCTGGCATCGGTGATAAGCTTGACCAGTTTTAACGCATCAGCTTTGCGCGCTTTTGCTGGCTGTTTGCGGTTGACCAGGCGTCCGGCGTAGTCTCCGATATGTTTTTCCCAGTTCCAGCAGAAGCACCACGGGGTGTTGTCAACGAAGTCGCTTTTGCGGGGGACAGTTTTGCCCGGGTTGCCGCTGGCGAGGAAACGGCGGCTCATTTCCAGATGATATTTTGCCATGAGAGGACCGATCTTGTCGCCGTAGTAGTTGCGGCAATACTGCTGAACGAGGTCTTCGATTTTCTGATCCGGGTCCCAGAGCAGCTGGAAGAATACAAAGTGCATGATGGCGGTCGCATCCCAGAAGGTTTCATAGTGCGCATCGGGGTGGAGCCATCTGGGCATGGACTGGCTGCCGTCGCGCAGGTTTGCGCCGTTGGGGCTGTCGGGACGGGTTTCCGGAGCGGCGCCGCGGATGCCGAGGGATTTATAGAACTTCAAATCCTGCTGGATGATCTCCAGGGGGAAGAGCGGATAAAGACCGCTTGAACCGAAATAATCGCGGAAATAGATATTTTTGGTTTTTTTTGCCCAGTTGCTCAAGTGTTCTTTAAAAATCGAGTTGCGTAAACAATTGTCATCGCTGACCGAGTGGATGCCGCACTTGTAAAGCGGAGCAAATTCAACGAGCAAATTGGGATGTACTTCGCAGTCCGGAGCTTGTATCATCCACCAGTGGTAAGCGTAAACGTGCATTTTCAAGTCCGGATAGACTTTGTTGACCCGGGTGATGATCTCATTGGCGGTTTTGATGTAGCGCGTGGAGTAGGTGCGGTAACGTTTTGAACCGGGTTTGGGGTAATCTTTGGGCGAATCGAGTTTCACCGACCACGGATCGTCACCGAAACCGATACCGCCGCTGTCGGTGTCATTGTAGCCGAATGCGAGATATTGGATGTTGGGATGACGTTTTTTGTAGGCGATCATACGGCGGACGATTATATCAGTAACTTCGGGGTGACCGAGTGCGATCTGACCGCCATGGTAGAATTTTTTATTGGTTTTACCGTTTTGGTCCACGCCGAAATATTCGGGGTGATCTTTGGCGTAGATGGAAGCGGGCAGCCAGTAGTGGAAGGTGTGTCCGCCGGCTTTCTGCATAAAGCCGTACTGCATCCGGGTGCCGGACGTTGCTTCAAGAGAAGCGGGGCTGGCAGATGGGGCGTTGATGAAGTTGCGGGCGAGGAAGGTGTTGAAAGCGGGGTTGTCATACTTCCAGATGCTGCTGCTGACAGATAAGCCGCGCACCGAAAAGAACGGTTTGTCGATGTAGGGCAGGGGGATCGGAGTTACTTTCAGTTTGCGCGGCGGGTAGACCAGACCGATGGAGGAACGGGGGAAAACGGTGTCGAGATTTTTCTGAAAAAGTTTGTATACGCCGTTGAGAACACCTTTGCCGGAAAAAGCTGTGAGGACAAATTTTTTGCTGCTCAATTGGTACAGAGCAAAACCGTCATCGCCGAGCTGTTCGCGGGAGAGGTTCAACATTTTTACAGCTTGTTCGGCTTCGGCGGAACTTTCGTTACCGGCGACGGCGAGGATGAGCTGATAATATCCTCCGCCCTGATAATTCGCATCGCCGGAAAGTGCACGCATGATTTTGATAAATTCTCTTCCTGCATGGATAAGTGCCGGATCAAATCCGACGACTTTGACACCCATGCAAGGCTTACTGTTGCTGATCATACTGAAACTTACCGGTTTTGCGGCAGTTTTCTGAACTTCAGCGTTCTTTGCCGGAGCTGCGTAAACGGTCAGAAAAAGGGGGGCCGCAAGAAGAGTGATAAGTTTTTTCATTTTTTTATTTCCTGCATCGATGGTAGATTATTTCCGAATGTTATTCTTTTATTTTTACTGTTTTATATACCGGTGAACTGAAGTTGTCCCAAACGTATACTTCGATTTCCTGACCATTGGTAATTGTTTTCTGCTGAAGGACATGCTGATAATAGTTTGAAGCAGCGATGTGAAACGGATCACTGCTGGCGTGACCGTCGGCATAGACAAAGTTGCAGCGCTTCATGTGTTTTGCCCAGAAGTGACCGCGACTTTTCTTATCAGATCTGGTCGGACGGAGATTGCAATATTGGCGGAAAACACTGTTTCCGTCCTGACCGCCGGAATCCATGACTAACAGGTTTTTAGCATTCAATTTACCCATATCCAGAGTATTGGCCTTCGTGTCGTAGGTGGTCAAGTTGAAATTGCTGATGGTATCAAGTCCACTTTTTTTAGAGTAGTTAGGCATATGAGTTGTAAGCAGAACACCGTAGGCTTCCCACTGCAGAGTGTCATCAAGGTGGCGTTGTCCGAGCGGACAACTGATGAGCATCTGGCGGGCCTGGAGTGACCCATCTGTTTTGTTGGTTGATAACGATGGGATATATCTGTTTCTGAAGAGGATGAAATACCAATCATTACCTCCGTAGTAAATCGCCCATTTGCCGTTGTGGTCATTGGCATAAACTTGAATTGCTCCGGCGATCTGTTTTAAATTGCTGGTGCAGGATGAGGAAATTCCGCGCTGGCGGGCGTTTTGCAATGCCGGAAGCAGGATCGCTGCCAATATTGCGATGATTGCAATAACGACCAATAGCTCGATGAGGGTAAAGGCACGTGCCTTTACCTGTCCGCGGACAGGTAAATTATTCATAACGGTAAACTCCTTAAATTTATAAAGTTTGTAATGCTTCTAATATACCCGGAATAACAGATTTTAACAAGATGAAAATTGAAAATCTTGTACGTTATCTTATCAAAGATGTACGGAATTTTATCACCCGCGGCAAGTTGCCCGCAACTTTATTTTTTTATGATACGGTAACTGTGCTTGACAAAACGGCTTTACGGGGCTATCTTAATATAAGTATAACCAAGGAGAAATTGATATGTTTGGAAAAATTCTTTCAGTTGCCACCCTTTTTAGCTGTATTGCCGTTTCCGGCGCAGAAAATCTGGTTCCCAATGCCGATTTCAATACTCTTGAAAAATGGAGCATCAACAGCCGTCCGGCCTCAATAAAGACCTTTTCTGTCAAAGATGGTGTTCTGCATGGTGAGTTCGCCGATGGGATCAACCAGAAGGATTTTGTCGCCGCAACCACCAGTTTGCCGAAACTTGAAGTTGCTTCCGTTTATGTGTTCGGCGCAAAAATCCGGATCAATGCTCTCCCGAAAGCAAAGAAAAAAGTCCAGATCGCCATCCGCGAGGTCGGGGCGAACGGCAGAACCGTCGGTTATCAGAATATTTTTCCGCTGTTGACAAAAAACGGTCAGTATCTGGAAGTTTCCAAAACTTTTACCGCAAGAAAAAATGCCGCTTCCCATCAGTTCTATATCGTTATGAGCAATTTTGAAGCAGGTGATACTCTCGAAGTCGATAATGTGTTCGTCCGCAAAGCTGAAATCCCCGCCGCCGGTGCTGAAAATCCGGTCGGAAATGGCGATTTTGAAGCCGGTCTTGCCGGATGGTCTTATGCTACCGACCGCGATGCTGCCAGTACCTCGATCGCTTTTGATGCTGAAAAAGGTAAAGTTTTGCGTCTGACCGGAGATCCTGCCAGCCGCTTCAACAATTTCAAGACGGTCATCAATGATCTTGGCAAATTGCCTGCCGGAAAATATACATTGAGTTTTGATGCCGCTGCAAAAGCCGTTCCGGCTAAAAACAAAGCGTTCTATGTCCGCGTACGCGAAGTCAATGAAAAAGGACGCTCGATCCGCTATGCCGGAACCGTGGTCGATATTTCCAAATCCGGATGGCAGAAGTATGCCGCAGCCATTACTCTGTCCGGAAAAGCTGCCGGATGTCAGCTCTTTATCTCCATGCAGAATTTTGCTGCTGATGATGAGATCATGCTGGACAATATAACACTTGCCAAAAAGTAAGTTTTATTTGCGTATGGATGATATTGAACTTATCGCTCTTCAAAATCAGCGGCACGCGCAGAAAATTATTGAAAAAAGCGGCGTCTGTGAGGCGTGGAAAGCTATCGGGGCGGTCGTCAATCCGGTAGGTTCATTGGCAATGGGGTTGCTGATGAAACATAAGGACATCGACTTTCATATCTATACTGATACCTTGGATATCGCAGAAAGTTTCAAGGTGATCCGGAAGATTTGCTCCAATCCCGCTGTCACCCGTATGGAATACCGTAATCTCGTCGAAACAGAGGAGAAATGTCTGGAATTTCATATCTGGTTTATGTCGGAAAATGAAGAGTGGCAGATCGATATGATCCAGATTTTAAAGGGTTCCCGATTTGACGGTTATTTTGAACGGGTCGCAGAACAAATAAAAGCGGCTCTTACTCCGGAACTCCGGCGCACCATTCTGGAACTCAAATACCTGACTCCGGAAAGCGAACATATCATGGGTATTGAATACTACCGGGCGGTGATCTCCGGCGGCGTGAAAAATTATGGTGAATTTATCTCCTATCGCAATGCTCATCCGGCTGACGGAATAATTTTATGGCATCCGTAACACTTAAAAAAATTGAAGTTCACGAAGTTGAGCTTTCCGGCAGGAGATGAAATCTGCTTTTGAGCAGGGAGTCATTGACCGTTTCGGCGTCCTTACTGCCGCTCCGATACCTCCTGAAAACGAGATCGATGAAGCATTGAAAGATCCAGCTTTTGATGTTTTTATCATCATGGCAGACAATATCCCGGCAGGCAGCACGATAATCAAGTGTGAAAATAATAAAAAATATTCTCTGGAGCTGCTCTTCATATTTAAGGCATTTCTCAATAAAAAAATCGGCAGTGCGGCGTGGCAGGTGATCGAAGCAAACTATCCCGATGCACAAATGTGGGAAACCCATACCCCCTATTTTGAACGGAGGAACATCCACTTTTATTTGCATAAATGCTGCTTTAAGATAGTGGAGTTTTTCAGTGAGCACCATCGGGAGGAACACGATTTGACTGACGAATTCAAAGATGTAAACAGTTCCGGATTTTTCCGCTTTGAAAAAATCATGCAAAAGTAAAATCGCTTTTACTGTTCTTTGATCTTACCGTCTTCCATAACATAGATCCGGTCGAAAACATCTATTGCACGGTGGTCATGCGTTACCACAAGTACGCCGGTATTGTGTTCGTGGGCGACTTGTTTTAAGAGTTCCATAACTTTTCGCCCCATGCGGCTGTCCAGTGCGGCGGTAGGTTCATCGGCAAGGAGCAGTTCGGGAGTGTTTGCCAATGCTCTGGCAATCGCTACCCGCTGTTGCTGACCTCCGGAAAGTTCTTTGGGCATAAAGTTTTTGCGTTCACTCAAATCAAACTTTGCCAAAAGTTCTTCCGCTTTCTTTTTTGCCGCTTTGCCGGAAACATCGTTGATTTCCATAGCCAGTTGCACATTATCAACGGCACTTAAAAAGGGCAGCAGATTGGCTTTCTGAAAAACAAATCCGATATGATTTCTGCGGAAAGCACGAATATCGGTTTTGTATCCATCGTTAAAAACAGTTTCGTTGCCGATAACAATTTTTCCGGAATCAGGTTGTT
>SUWH01000026.1 GCA_015061605.1 Lentisphaerota bacterium
GACGGTGGCGGCGGGTGAATTTCGCCATTTCGGCGGTCAGGAGTTTGCCGGCTTCTTCAGAGAAATGCCATGCTTTGGGATTGCGGGCATCTTTATTGATGTTGCTGAAGTCGCTTTTTCGCAGAAATCCCCAGTAGAATTGGGATACGCGGCTGTAATTTTCGCCCTCTTTGAAACTTATGGTCTCTTGTTTCGGCACATGGATACCCTCTTTGCCGGCATATATCCAGCGCACGCCGAGTTTGTTTTCCAGAAAACCGTAAACTGCGAATGCGGTGCCGATCAAACGATCCTTTGAGTCCCGTCCCCAGATGTAGAGTTTGCCGTTTTTATAAAGATAGCGGGATTCTCCGGATCGGAGAGCGGCTTTATCTCCGGCTCTGCCGACGATGATTTCCAGCGCATCTTTGCCCGGAGCAAGTTTTCCTGCGGCAAGTTCGAGGTGATACTTCAACTCATCGTATGCACTCTGGAATTTTTTACTGGCAAGGGTGAGTTTGATGTTGGAGAGCTTGTATTCTGCGCCCGATACGGCGACTGCTGCGATCAACAGCAACAAAAAAAGTTTACGTTTCATTTTTTTTATATCCTTAAGGTATTAATTCATTATAGGTAAAATGTTCTATTCCGGCGGGAATATCGAGGTTGACCATTGTCAGCAATTCAACGTGTCCGTCCCCGTAAAGCATGACACCGGCTTTTTTCTGATTATGCCACGGATAAAATCCGCGCTGACTGGTCGAAGTTGGGTTGATCAGACTGGAAATCCGGTATTTTTTTTCGCGTCCGAAATAAACCCCGAATGCGCCATCTGAAATTATATATTTTATTGCAGGACGCTTGATGATGGTGAATTTCTTTAAACTCATGTGCATATTGTATGCTATTGATGACCCGGCAGTTCTTTGAATCGCATTTGTTATCAATTCAGAGGGCGAGTCATCCGGAATGGGCATGGATGGACAGCCGAAAAATTGATCCAATCGTCTGTATTTTGTAATATTTCCTTCATACATATAATTGTACCAGGCATTTGCGGTGGCATCACCGCATTTCATCATCATACCATCGAATGCTTCAGTATAATTAAATACCATCATTCCGACTTGTTTTCTGGTGGATATACACTGAGTCGCCTTGCCGCGTTCGCGTGCCTGCTGCAATGCCGGAAGCAATATCGCCGCCAGAATAGCGATGATGGCTATCACAACCAGCAGTTCAATCAATGGGAAGCGGTACCGCTTCCCATTCTCCGAATGGGAAATATCCTTTAACTGTTTCATAAAAACCTCCTCGTTTCGAGTTTATGGATTATTTTTTATCAGAGCCGGAGTAGTACCTCTGGCAACGATTTCATGGGAAATGTAACTTATTACTGCCGGTTCTTTTTTGAACCAGAGGGAACTGTCAAGCATCAATTTTACCGCTTGTTGTGCCATGCGGTCATAGTGAAAGTGGACGATCGACAACGGCGGAGTGATAAAGAGACGTTCCAGGTAGCCGGAAATACCCATTACTGCGACATCATCCGGGACATTTATTTTGCATTGGTGCAGGATATTGATCACTTTCATAGCGGTACAGTCGCAGAAGCACATGAATGCTTCGGGACGTTCCGGCGAATTGACCAGATCCGGCAGTTTGTTTTCTTTGATGATCGAAGTGTCAAAAATCAGCGGGATCGATTCAGCCAATCCAAGTGAGTTGAGAAAATCTTCATAGGTGTTGCGGGTGAAGCCGCGCATACTGTCCTTTTTGAAAATCGTGGCGATCCGCTTGTATCCGAGCATGGCAAGGTAGCGTACACCATCGCCGAATGCCTGACGGATATCGGCGCATACCGAGGCAAAAGAGCCGTCGGCACTCAACTGATTGCCGAAGTTTACCACCGGAATATTGCAGGAAATTGCCAGATCAAGCAGTGCAGGGTAGTGGTTGAAATCGAGCGAACTGAGAAATATTCCGCTAATAGCGTTGTCTTTCAAAAGTTTGCTGAAACTTTGGGAAGTGTGTTCCAGGAGGTTTAATGCTGAGTAGATAATAAGCGAGTGGTTGTATTTGCTGAAAACGTTCTGCAATTCGCTGACCCTGTAACTGTTTACTATGCCGAGATTTTCAAAGTTGGGCGAAAAGGTCAGATAGATAAAGCGTTTGCCTTCAGTGCCGCCGGAAACATAGTTGCCGCTTCTGCCGATTTTTTCAATCATGTTTTCCTGTCGGAGTTTTTCCAGTGCCAGACGGAGAGTTACCCGGGAAATCTGCAGTTTTTCAGCAAGACACTGTTCAGACGGAAGCTTGCTTCCGGCAGGGTATTCCCCGGAAGTTATCATCTGTTTCAGTTGATTGTAAGCAAAATCTTTGCGCAGCATTGTTTATCTGGTATTATCAAACGGTTATTTTACCATATCCTCCACCCCATACTAGCACACAAAAATGCATTTGTCAAGAACAGATAAAAAAAATTGTAAAAATTTGAACTTTGCGACCATCCGCCGTAACCCGGGGATATGTGGGGATGTGAAGTGACGGATTTCATCCGTCGTGAAGAATTGCTTTGCAATGTGAAGTGTTCGCCTGTCGGCAAACGTGAAGCGCTCGCTTCGCGAGTAAGGATGTGATAAATTATTTGGGGATGTGAAGTGACGGATTTCATCCGTCGTGAAGAATTGCTTTGCAATGTGAAGTGTTCGCCTGTCGGCAAACGTGAAGCGCTCGCTTCGCGAGTAAAGATATGATAATTTATTTGAATATAAAGTATGCGACCAACGGGAGCCAAAATACTCCGCTTTTCTCTGGAAAAGGGAGGGGGCGGGGATGTGAAGTGACGGATTTCATCCGTCGTGAAGAATTGCTTTGCAATGTGAAGTGTTTGCCTGTCGGCAAACGTGAAGCGCTCGCTTCGCGAGTAAGGATGTGATAATTTATTTGAATATAAAGTATGCGACCAACGGGAGCCAAAATACTCCGCTTTTCTTGAAAAAGGATGGGGGTGTGGGGGAAGGGAAAAACTTCTTTTCTCGTGAAAAGAAGTTTTTCCCTTCCCCCACAATACCACGCATCACTTTTTTTTGTAAGGAGTACGGCGTTTTTTGAGGACTTCGATTTGGGGGCGGCGTTCGGCGAGGCCGCGGTTGACTTCGATGGGGGTGCCGTCGGGGGCTTTGCCGGTGTAGTACATGGCGGCTCCCATGGTCATGGGGAGGGGGATGTAGTCTTGAACCTGCTGCAAGCTCCAGCGGTGTTTATTGAGGAAGTCATCGACGGTTTTCATCTCTTTGGCGCCGCAGCCGGGGAAGTTGGAGATAAAGAGCGGGATGATGTACTGTTCCAGACCGCATTCTTTGGTGATGCGGTTGAATTCATCCATAAAGCGGTAGAACTCTTCCGGGGTGCCTTTGCGCATAAGTTTCATCACCTTGGCGTCGAGATGTTCCGGGGCGACTTTCATGTGACCGGAAACGTGATGGGCGATGATTTCGCGGAGGAGCTCCGGCTGGCGCAGAGCGAGGTCGAGGCGGATACCTGAATTGATGTAAACTTTGCGGATTTTCGGGTGTTTACGGAGCGTTTTCAAGGTGTGCAGCACTGCCAGACCGTCACAGTGATAACCGGGGCAGTGATTGGGGAAAATACAGCTTACGCGCTTGCATTTTTTGCACCGTTCCAGATCGTAAGAGCTGCCGAAAAGGTTTCCTGCGGCACCGCCGACATCGCTGATGATGCCTTTGAAGTTCGGCTGCTTGCTGATGGTGTCGGCTTCACGGAGGATGGATTCAGTACTCCGGCTCATCACGGCACGTCCCTGATGGGCGACCAGACCGCAAAACGCGCAGCCGCCGGGACAGCCGCGAACGGCTTGAATGGAGTTGATAATGCTTTCGTAAGCGGGGATCTTGCCTTTGTATTTCGGGTGCGGCTTGCGGGCAAAAGGAAGCTCGTGAACTCTATCGAGTTCTTCGGGTTTCAGCGGTTCGGCGGGCGGTTCGATGACCAGCAGCCGGTCACCGTAACGCTGGATCATGCCGGAAGCGCTGTAATAGTTCATATTGGCTTCGATGAGCTTGGTCTGCTCCATAAGGGCATCTTTGTTTTGCAGGATTTCCTCGTAACTTGGCAATTCAACATAGTTTGAAGTGTCAAATTCCATTGCAGCATTTTTGCCCAGCAGCCGGGCTGTGCCGCGGATGCCGCCGGGAGCTTCGCCATTGGCAAAGCGGCGGAAAGCTTCCGGAGTGGGGCGTTCACCCATACCGTAGACCATGATATCCGCTTTGGTGTCCAGAAGCATGGAGGGGCGGATCTTGTCCTGCCAGTAGTCGTAGTGGGCGACGCGGCGCAAACTGGCTTCCAGACCGCCGATCAGGATCGGTTTGCCGGGGAAAGCGCGGCGCGCCAACTGGGAATAGACCGGGAGCGAATGCGGAGGACGGTTGCCGGTTTTGCCGTCTTCACTGAACATATCATCCCGGCGCATCCGCCGTCCGGCAGTGTAGATGTTGACCATTGAATCCATATTGCCGCTGGTTACCCCCACGCCGATGCGGGGTTGTCCCATGACGAGCAGACTTTCGGGGGTTTTCCAGTCCGGTTGGGCGATGATGCCGACTTTGTAGCCGAGACTTTCCAGATGTCTGCCGATGATGGAATTGCCGAAGGATGGGTGGTCGACATAGCAGTCGCCGGTTATAAGGATGATGTCAAGTTCATCCCAGTTCAGGCGTTCCATTTCTTCGCGGGAGGTTGGCAGAAAGGGGGCGGCACGGTTCATTTTTTTGCCTCAACTGCGCCGAAAGTTCCTTCGTGCGGAATATTCTCAATATCCATGGGAGCTTTTTTACCGATGACGGTGAAAGGAATTTCGACCGCGTATACTTCATTGGCGGGAGTCAGGCGGCTTTTTAGGATCAATTTTTCGGTTGCCTGTTTGCCGACAAACTTGCTGTCAGCGATAAAGAGCAGCTGCAGCGGAGTGCGTTGAGAAATGTTTTCGGTGGTGAATTCAAAATTACGCTTGGTGCGGATGGCGGCACAATTGATCTCTTTGCCGAATACTTCCAGAGAATAATCAAAGATCGAAACGGAACGTTCAGCATCCAGTTTTATGGACACAACCGCATATACCGGAGTTTCCGGAATGGAGAGCGGAGCGTCCGGATTGACCTTGGTTACTTTGATGGCGGAAGTGGATAATTCCGCCGCCAGCACCTTGCCGGAACGGAAGATAACAGCTTCTGCTTTAAGAAGCGATGCGGTGAACAATACTGCTGCAAGAATCAAAATACGGTATTTCATAATTATTTCTCCAATAATGAAGTGATTATTCTATTTTTTTCAGATAAAAGGCTCCGTTGCCGTTTTCTCCGAATTTTACCCATAATATCTGCCGTTCCGGATGGTTGCGGAAATAGATCTCTCCGGTACCTCTGATTGCCGGAGAGTGTTCCGCACCGGCATTGTGCCAGCCGTCACTTGCCAGCCGCGCCGAATAGGAGACCAGAAGCTGTACCGGATCGCCAGCCGCATGGTCAAATGAGCCGTAGACCGCATCGATCCGGGGGATTTCCATTATCATGTCAGCTTGACTTCCGGCAGGCAGCGGGGGAAGTTCCCGCGGCCATACGTTGACCGGCGGAACAGGAGAATCCTGTTCGATACGGAATGCAGTCACCGGTTGATCCGGGGCGGCAAATACGAACAGCCAGCGGTCGGAACTGTGTCTGCCGGTCGGAATGATCGCGCGCAGATAATCCGCTCCGGTCTCCAATTGCTCCGGTTTGATCCGGTTTTTCAGAATCGCGGTCAACATTTCCCGGGAAGTTTTCAGTTGATATATTTCCAGAGTCAGCGGTTGTCCGTTGATGGAAACCTTTTCTTTGGTCAGCGGCTTTTTACTCAAGCCGGGAAGTTCTGAAGCGTGAAAACTGCCCCGGGCAGGGTTGCGGCTGCCGGATGAACCGGAATTGCCGCTGCCGGGCCAGACGACCACTGCATCAAGTTCAAATGCAGCAGTAAAGATCAGCAGCAGGATAGTTATTGATGTAAAAAGGAGCTTCACCGGAAGTCACCTGCCTGTCTTATTCTCCGAGGGCTTTTTCCAACTGACCGCCGAAAATGGCGAAGAGCCGTTTTCGGGCTTCATTGATTTCAGCTTCGATTTCTTCAGCTTTGACTACGGTGACTTTGTTATTGTAAAACTCATGCACCTTGTTGAAGTTTGCGATTTTTACATCGGAGAAGTTCACATCCAGTTTGCCGGGGCTCTGGATATTGAAGATCGCCTTGGGATTTCTGTTGAGCATCCGGAGGTTTTGGATTTCAAATTTCTGATTGGTGTCTTTGCGGGTGGTCAGGCGGAAGCCGCCGATGGAGTCGGATTTGAACCAGGCGTTTTTCAGGGTGTTGGTTGTATTTTCGGTGCAGAAAATATCCTGTCCGAGGATGCCTTCGGCGTAGACGTTTTCGTGATGGTTTTCCGATTTGTTGATGTGACAAATGGCGGTCGAACAGCGGATGGCGACAAAGTTTTTGACGTAAATGAGGCAGGTTTCGTGGGCGCTGATGGCATCGTCTCCGCATTCGACAGCGGCGATGTTTTCAAGAATGATGTTGCGGCTGTTGCCGTGGAAATTGTAGCCGTCATTGTGGAAGTGTTTGACGATGACATTGCGCACGGTTATGTGACTGCTGTCTTTGGCGATGTCAACACCGGAAATGCGGTTGATCCGGGGTTCTTCAAAACCGGCTTCTGCGGGGGTCTTTGCTCCTTCGGGAAGACGGATGATGTAGTCCTGATTGAAAATTTGTCTGTGTTTTGTATTTTTTGCCACTTTTCCGCGGATGATGGTCCACTCGCCCGGCAGAAGTTCTTCAAGTTTTTTGAATTTATCACTGCCTTTGGCTTTGTTGAAGCGGCCCATGCGGTGGATTTTTCCTTTAAGAGTCATAAAATAGCGGTTGGACATATTGGTGCCGATCTGGCGCGTACACTTGAAATATCCCGGCTGGAACTCTTTCCATTCTTTGGGATTCAACGGCATGGTTCCGAGAAAGATGTTATTCATACCGTCAACGGTGATCGGTTTGCCGGGTTCTCCGCTTTTGTTCCGGAAAACGATCGCATCGCGGATCGGCTTGTCGCTGGGCAATATGTAAATCGTGTCGCCGGGTTTTGCTTTGTTGAGGGCGCGGGCAAAAATATCCAGCGGAGCTGCTTTGGTTCCCGGATTTTTCCGGTTGCCTCTATTGTAGTCAACATAGATGTCAGCGGCACCGAGCACAGCACAGAATGCTGCCGCAGTTACGATGGAGAGGAGATGTTTCATTTTGTCACCTTTGTTTTTATGTTATAAAGAGTTATAAATTCTTTTTCCAGAATGTCCGCCATGAGCTGCCAGTCAAATTGTTTCAAAACCTTTTCCTTGCCTTTTGCTCCCATTGAGCGGCGCAAGTCATCATTTTGGAAGAGTTCCAGAGTGCGGGCAGTTACCGCATTCACATCTTCGGCGGCAGTGGTGTAGCCGGTTTCACCGTTGATGATTACCTCCGGAGTACCATCCAGCGCAAAACCGATCGCCGGAATACCGGTTGCCAGAGCCTGAACCACCGCACGGGGCAACCCCTCGTGCAACGACAGATGCCACAACAGATCGCTTTGCGCGATATAGCGGCACACTTCAGAAGGCGGAACCAGTCCGGCAAAGTGGAAATTTTTATCAATGTTTTTTGATTTCAGATATTTATTCAAATCATCGTACATCGGGCCGTCGCCGACAAAAAGGAAATGGACATCGGGCATTGAAGCCAAAACTTTTTCGGCTGCCGGAATGACGAACTCATAACCTTTCTGATGAAACAGTCTTGCAACGGTGCAGATGGTTTTGGCATTCTCCGGAATGCCGAGTTTATTCCGCAAATCCTCTTCGCGGACGGCATGGTCAAAAGCGGTGGTATCCATGCCGCTGTAAACGACCATATATTTTTCGCGCGGCGCAACTTTTGCCGCAACGCATTGGTCGATCATCGCCTGTGCGACAGCATAAATTTTATCGCAGTATTTTGCGGCAAAACGTTCCAGAAAAATGAACAGGCGGTTTTTCAGTTTGCTCTGATAGGGGTGGAACGCCTGACCGTGGACGGTATGCACCACGACCGGAACTCCGGCGGCTCTGGCGGCGAGGCGTCCGATGATCCCGGCTTTGGAACTGTGGGTGTGTACCACATCAAACTTGCCGGATTTGAAATATTTTTTCAAGGCAAAAAATGCTTTCAAGTCATGCAGGGGGGAAACTTCACGCACCATATCCGGAAATTCCACGATCGGAAAATCCGGCATCCCGGTGTTTTCCAGCAGTTTGCCCTCCCGTCCGGGGGAGGGCCCGGTGGCGAGTTCAACCTGATGTCCGCTTGCCAGATGACCTTTGATGGTGAGCAGGGTGTTTTCCTGGGCTCCTCCGACGATCATGCGGGTTATAACGTGACAGATACGCAGTTTTTTTTCATCCATATTGATTTACCTTTGTGTGGAATATGCCCATTCGATAAGGCGGCGGCAGAATTCATCGCGGTCGCGTGCCGACGGAAAACCGGCGACACAGCCGATTATGCGACGTCCTTTGCGGGTCACGCCGAATGATAAACAGAATCCTGCCCGGTTGGTGTAGCCGGTTTTGAAACCGAATAATCCTTTGACCGGACGGCGGCGGAGCAGATTGTTGTGTGAATAAACGACTTTGCCGGTGTGAAGCTTTTTGCTTCTCATCTGGCAGAATTTCAACAGTTGCGGGTAGCGCATCAGATATTCACTCAATCTTGTTATATCGGTGACACTGCAAAGGGAATTCTGCCGTTTTTTGCCCTGCGGCAAACCATTGGGACTGTTGAATGCGGCACTGGAAAGCCCCAGTTCCTTTGCGCGTGTATTCATACGTGCGACGAAATCTCTGACATTTCCGGCGACACAGGCGGCAATCTGCGCGGCCGCATCGTTGTGGCTGTTTATCATCATTGCCGCTGTCAACTCTTCAACGGTGTAAAATTCACCGCGCTTCATCCCCAGAACGCAGCTGCGTTCGACTTCAGTCGCCGCCGCCGTTACCGGGAGTTTGGTCGACATTTCCAGCCGCCCGGAGGAAATATCTTCCATCAGCAGTAAAGCGGTCATCAGTTTGGTCAAAGAAGCAATGGGGACGGGGGATGCCGGATTTTTTGCCCACAGCACTTTGCGGGTCGAGAGATCGACGATTATCCCGCTTTTTCCGGGGCGGCTGAGTTTCTGCAGATCCGCCGGAAGCCGCTTCAAACCGGAAAAGTCATAATACGGCAGTTCGGGAGTTCTG
This sequence comes from Lentisphaerota bacterium, assembly GCA_015061605.1. Lineage (GTDB taxonomy): Bacteria > Verrucomicrobiota > Lentisphaeria > Victivallales > Victivallaceae > UBA1784. The sequence goes on from SUWH01000026.1 coordinate 9,336, forward strand.
AATACCGGTCCGGCTTCGGCCGGAGTCGATGCCGGAGCCGGATTTTTCTCCGGCACCGGCAGTTTTGAAAGATCCGCATTGGGGATCGTTTTTTCAGAAATTTTGGACGGTTGCTCACTCCGCCGTCCCAGTGCATGAAAAATGCAGATGTGGACGGCGGCAACAACCGCAAGCAGCGGAAGAAATATTTTCAGAAAAAGTGAGGTTTGTTTACTCATCGTTTCAAAAATTTCCGTGCTTTTATGTTGGTGTTACGGACGGGGATGGGCTCCCAGCGCAACTGCCCGGTTGAGTGAGCAGACCAGCGCGGCGATGGCGGCTTTGTCCAAATTGGAGTTTTCTCCTGCACCGTAGACAAGTTCACCGTGTTCGGTGCGTTCGCTGCAGCGGATACCGACGAATGCCATTGCCTGCGCATCGGCATCAGTGCCGCGGGTGCGCTCGGAGAAGTCTTCCAGTTTAAAAAACGGCATCAGACCGGAATTTTTCAGCGCATGAACAACTGCACTCAAGGGGCCGTTGCCGGAGCCTTCGAGTTCATGCTTTTCGCCGTTGATATACCAATTGAATGTGACTTCGGAAACTTCGCCTTTGCTGGTGCGGTGGTAATCCTCCATTTTGTAAGGTCCATCGACATTGACGAAACTTTCATGGAAAATGCTCTCCAGTTTTGTTGAATCGATTTCGCCGCCGGTGGCATCCAGATAACGCTGGATGACTCTGCCGATCTCCGGATGCATACTTTTGGGCGGATAGATGCCGAACTCATTTTCGAGGATGTAAACCACGCCGCCCTTGCCGGACTGACTGTTGATACGGATGAGCCGTTCATACTGACGGCCGACATCAGCGGGGTCGAGGTGGAGGTAAGGAACTTTCCATCCCTGATTGAAAAATTCTCCGATCTCTTTGCGTTTTTCCAAACCTTTGCGGATGGCATCCTGATGCGAACCGGAAAAGGCGGTGAATGCCAGCGCACCGGCGTAGGGATGGCGCGGATGGACCTCGATACCGGAGTTGCGTTCAACGATACGGACGATCTCCGGCATATTGGAGAAGTTCAGTTTCGGGTCGACACCGCGGGACATCAAGTTCAACGCCAGCACGGAGAGGTCGAGGTTTCCGGTGCGTTCGCCGTGACCGAAAATCGTTCCTTCCACGCGGGTGGCACCGGCGAGGATCGCCAATTCGGTCGAAGCTATGGCACAGCCCTGATCGTTGTGGGAGTGCAGACTGACGCGGGTCTCATCCATAAAGGGATACTGGCGGCAGAAGAGTTCGATCATGTCGGCGTACTGGTTGGGTGGACGCCGTTCCACGGTGGCAGGCAGGTTCAAAATGAAGCTGTCCGGGGTGGATTTGCCCCATTCTTCTTTGACTGCGCAGCAGAGGTCGACGACGAAATTGAGATCGCTGTCGGTGAATTCTTCCGGTGAAAATTCGTAAGTCACCACCTTTTCCAGATTGTTTGCTGCAATGGCATCACGCACCATGCGGGTACCTTCGACAGCCATTTTCAATACATCATCGTGGTTGTGACCGAAAACAAATCTGCCGTGAAGGTCGCTGGTCGCCACATAGCAGTGGGCGATGGCGGACTTTACCCCTTTCAATGATTCGATAGTACGGTCGATGAGGTGTTTTCTGGCCTGGGTAAGCACGGAAATGCGGACATCGTCCGGCACGAGGTCTTTTTCGATCAGATTGCGGACAAAGCGGAAATCGTCTTCACTGGCAGAGGGGAAGGCAACTTCGATCTCTTTGAAACCGACATTGAGCAGCATATTGAAGTATTCCAGTTTCTGTGCCGGATTCATTGGGACGGGCAACGCCTGATTACCGTCTCTCAAGTCTACGCTTGCCCAGACGGGGGCTTCGGTTATGACTTTGTCCGGCCATTGGCGGTTCGGTACTTCGATCGGGGATATTCTCGGATATTTTTCCATTTTCAATTATTCCATATATTAAAATTTACTTTTCCTGACAAGATGCGAAAATCACTTTTTTTTCATGCTGAAGCTGTGATTTTCATATACGTGTAGAGTGATTGGCTTCAGCACAGTGGTGTGGATAGCGCGGCGCAACCGCGCAGTCGAAGTCGAAGCAGCGCATCAAGGCACAGCAAAGCTGCGGGAGTTTTGAAACTTCCGCAAATAACGGTGCTTGACGGCAGAAACTTTTCAACATATATATCCATAATGCTATAAATATACCTCATAACCGATGTAAATGCAAGTGTTTTTTACAGATTTCCGGGAAAAATCAGCACTCATTGCTATTTTTGCAATGATGGTGGAGAAAATTACTTGACAGAAAGGCAAAATTGCAGTAAATTATATAGATTGTTACTTCGCAGTGAAACCATAAATGAAAGGATTTCTATGGATACGCTCAACTACAGCTGCCGCAGTCTGGTGGACAAAATCGGTAAAATGCCGAAAGATTTCACCAAAAAAGACATCATCGATCTGGTTATTTCAGAAAATATCCGCCATATCAACTTCCAGTATCCCGCCGGTGACGGACGGCTCAAAACTTTGAATTTCGTCATCAATGATGCCGATTATCTGGATGAGATCCTCTCCTGCGGCGAACGCGTTGACGGTTCCAGTTTGTTCCCCTTTATCGAAGCCAACAACAGCGACCTCTATGTGGTTCCCCGTTTTCGCACTGCCTACATGGATCCCTTCAGCGAACTGCCGACTTTGAACTTGCTCTGCTCGTTCTTCAATAAAGACGGCGAACCGCTTGCCAGTTCCCCCGAATACACCCTGCACAAAGCCTGCAAGGCTTTCCGCGAAAGAACCGGCATGGAATTTCAGGCGATGGGCGAATTGGAATACTATGTCATCGCCCCCGATGATGAGTGCTTCCCCGCAGTCGACCAGAAAGGTTATCACGAATCCGCCCCCTACGCCAAATTCGGCGAATTCCGTCAGCTCTGCATGAACTACATCGCCCAGGCGGGCGGTCTTATCAAATACGGCCACTCCGAAGTCGGCAATTTCACGCTGGACGGCAAGATCTACGAGCAGAACGAGATCGAATTTCTCCCGACCAACGCCGAAGAAGCTGCCGAACAGCTCGTTATCGCCAAGTGGATCATCCGCAACCTCGCTTATCAGAGCGGTCTGGATGTGACTTTTGCTCCCAAGATCACCGTCGGTAAAGCCGGTTCCGGTATGCATATCCACTTCCGCGTGGTCAAAGACGGTGTCAACCAGATGCTCAAAGACGGTGCGCTTTCCGATGATGCCAAACGTGCCATCGCCGGATTGATGCTCATGGCTCCTTCTATCACCGCTTTCGGCAATACCAATCCGACCAGTTATTTTCGTCTGGTTCCCCATCAGGAAGCTCCGACCAACGTCTGCTGGGGCGACCGCAACCGTTCCGTGCTGGTTCGTGTGCCGCTCGGCTGGACCAGCAAAAAAGATCTGTGCAGTCAGGCGAACCCCGGCGAAACTTCCGCTTCCTATGACACCAGTCAGAAGCAGACCGTTGAAATGCGTTCCCCTGACGGTTCCGCCAACGTTTACTTGCTCCTTGCCGGTCTGGCTGTCGCCTGCCGCTACGGTTTCGAGCGTCCGGAGGCTCTTTGCATTGCCCACGATACCTATGTCAATGTCAACATCCACAAAGATGAAAACAAAGATATCCTTGAACGCTTGAGCGTTCTGCCCGACAGCTGCGTTGCTTCCGCTGAATGTCTGGAAGACCAGCGCGCCATCTACGAAGCAGAAGGTATCTTCGCCCCCGCCATGATCGATGGTATCATCGCCGGCTTGAAAGCCTTTGACGACCGCACTCTCCGTCAGGATATCGGCGGCGATCAGGAGCGCATCCTTGAGCTGGTGAATAAATACTTCCACTGCGGATAATGAGGGCGGCGCGCCCTTATGTGCGCCAATAATGCCAGCGGCAGGTCTCGCGAGCGTGAGTTCACGAGACCTGCCGTTTTTGTGGCTGGCGCACGCTCAGAGTGCCACATGGAGCGGTGCTGTCTAACGGACGATTACGGACGGATACGGACATTAACGGACAATAGGCCGCTCTGTTTTGCTACGCGTCCACCTCAACTCGCCGGATGATCCCAATCACCTCTTTTTTTCACAGTTGTCTCATAAAAAACAACCGACGGCGGCGCATTGTGCGCAATTTCCTGGCAAATTTTCGGTCTTCGGTTCCCGGCTTCGTTGCACTGCGCCGTGGCAAGCGGTTCGCGCAAAGTTCACCTTGTCACGGCGGAGCCTCGCGCGAAGCCGGATGCATCCACCGACTGGAAACAGGCAGTTTCGAGTGCAACTGCTTCAGACAGGAAAATCTGACAAAATCACTTTTTCAAAAATCAATTTTCTCCCGCCCAAACAGAGCAGAAATAGTTGTTTTGTGAAAATTATGATATATGTATTGTTTTTTCGTAATATTTACAGAAAATAACTTTTTGGTAATGTTTATTGCTTGATTTATTTCCATTTTTGTGCTATATTATACGAATTTAAATCACAAAATGCTTCCTGAAAAATTTTTGAAAGGGTTGTTTTATGGAAGATGCAAACAAACAGAAGTTTTCCGACTATCTGTCGCTTAATAACATTCTGTGCAATGTTGAAGCCGCAGATCAGGAAACGGTTCTCTGCAAACTGCTCGAGGCTCTGAACCGCCACTATCCCAAACTCGACATCAAAAATGCCGGTGATGAAGTCCGTGCCCGTGAATCGATGTTTTCCACGGTTATCGCTCCCGGACTTGCAGTCCCCCACGCCCGTATTGCCGGACTGCCGTTCCCGCTGGTGGCGGTTGCCAGTACTCCCAATGGTGTGAGTGTAAAAAACAGCAATGACAAGATCGTTATGACCGTACTGGTGCTTACTCCGCAGGATGAGCCGAATCTGCACTTGCAGATCCTCGCTGCGTTGAGCAATGCATTCGCCGACGGAAACCGGTTGGAAAAACTGGTCGCTGCTGCAGATGCAAATGCATTCTTTGCGGCTCTTACCGGTAACGATGGTGAAGAAGAGATGCCTTCCTATTTGAAAGCTGCCGATGTGATGTCCATCCCGCCAGCTACTTTGCTGGAAACCGACACCATCGGCCATGCCATCCGTACTTTTGCCACCACCAAGAGTGAAGAACTTCCGGTGCTGGACAACGCCGGTGATTTGCGCGGCGTGCTGGCATTGACCGATCTTTTGCGTTACAGTCTGCCCAAGCATCTGTTGTGGATGGAAAATCTCACTCCGATCTATCAGTTCCAGCCGTTTGCTGAAATGCTCAAGACCGCTGAAGACAACAAGGTCGCTGATGTGATGCGCGAAGAGGTCGTTACGGTCGAATCCGATGTTCCGGCGGTTCAGCTGGCAAAACTTTTCCTGGTGGACAAAGTTTCCCAACTGATCATTACCCGTGATGGTAAATTTGCCGGTGTCGTTGAATTGAAATCTTTCTGTGCCAGACTGTTCTGGGAATAATTTTTGTGGAGTTTTTGAAAAATGGAAAGTGAAACCTCATATGTGAAAATGCCGCTTTGCGGTATGCTTTGGCGTTTCGGCGTGATGATCGCCGCTGCCTGTTGTGTCGGTTTCGGTGGTGTCGCCAGCGGCGCACTTGATTTGAAGCAGTCCATCGCCTGTGCGGTGTTTATTGCTATTATTTTCGGAACTTTGTTCTTCTGGACCTTCCGTCTGGCGATCGCCTTTCTGGGACTGGCGGTGTTGATTTTCAGCAACAGTTTGAATATCGCCCGCTTCGTCGAATCAAGTTCACTTGAAGTTATCATGTTCCTGGTCGGTATGATGATCATTGTCGGCGCGTTGCGTGACCTCGGTTTCTTTACCTGGGTCGTGCAGTTGATCGTTGCCATGCCCAATCTGACCGGTAAAAAGTTTATCGCGGTAACGGCGGTCGCCTCTTCGCTGCTTGCCTGTGCCGTGGATGAAGTTACCAGTATCATTTTTGTCAGTACGCTTATTTTTCAGGTCTGCGACCGTCTGAAACTTGATCCCACCCCCTATATCCTTATTGCGGTGTTGTGCACCAACGTCGGTTCTGCCGGTACCATGATGGGTAATCCGGTCGGTATCTATATCGGTACCAAAGCGATGTTGAGCTTCGGCGACTTTATGTGCTGGGCGTTTCCGATGATGTTGATCGCTCTGGCAGTCGTGACTGCCCTCACCATGTTCTGCTACCGCAAGGATCTGGCTGAATTTGACAAACGTCTGCAGGCGCGTCTGGCGCAGGGGCTGACCCTTGCTCCGACGGTCAAAGTTCCCTACAAGGCCGGTCTGACTCTGCTCATTCTGACCACCTGTGCCATTGCTTCCCACCACCAGTTGGAAAGCGCTTTCAACCTCAGCCCCAACAGCGTGCTGCTGGTTGCCCCGCTTGTCTGTTCCGGTATCGTTATGATCTGCAAACCCAACCGCGCCCGCCACTATGTGGAAAAAGAGGTCGATTGGTGGACTCTTATCTTCTTCATGCTGCTGTTTGCCATCGCCGGAACTTTGGAATTCACCGGTGTGGATCAGGTCATGGCGAAATTCTTTGCCGGTATTGCCGGAACTGATGTCAAAACTCTGGTTCCCTTTATCTTCTCCGTGTCCGCTGTCGGTTCTGCATTTGTTGACAACGTGATTTTCGTTGCTGCATTCTGTCCGGTCATTGAGCAGCTCGGTGTGAGTTTGAAAGATATGCCGCTGTGGTGGGCGTTGCTCTTCGGTGCCTGTTTCGGCGGTAACATCACCATGATCGGTTCCACTGCCAACATCGTGGCTCTGGGTATGCTGGAAAAGAAATCCTCCACCCGCATGACCTTCTTCCGCTGGTTCAAGATCGGTGCATTGTGCAGTATCGTTTCCGGTGCGGTCGTTATCGCCGGTATCCTGCTTTTGAATGATCTGATGCCGGATCGTCCTTCCCAGGTCAAATTTTCCTACTTGAGCGAAAAGGCCGGTAAGGAGTTCAAAAACAAAGCGGTCGAACTCGAAGGCGTGGTCAAACTTGACGGCAAAAATATTGTTATAACCGCTCCCAAAGGCGAAGGCAGGATCGCTGCCAAATGTGCTGAAAATGTCAGTTTCGCTGATGTTGTGCAGTTCGTCGGCAAACAGGTCGAAATTTCCGGTATCATCGACAGCAAAAAGAATGAAGAGGGTAAATTCATTCACGAGTTGACCATCAATGCCATCGCGGAGGCGACCGAAGATAAGCATTGATTTTCAGTTCGCTGAAAATTTTCAAGAGCATGATTTTGTGTCATGCTCTTTTTTTTTTGTGTTTTTTTGTCCAAAATATGGATAAAAAACTTGATTATTTATAATTGGTGAGCTATTTTATAGTCAATATAATTAAAAAGTAATACGCATTTTTTTTCAAAAAACATAAGGAGGGAAACAAAATGTATTCACTTTTGGCAGCCGCCAGTGTCAACGTCAATGAAGGTATGTCGTTGCTTGACTGGTCGATCGTCGCAGGAATTATCCTGTTCCTGATCGGAATTCTTTTTTACTGCAACCGCTTTATGCACAGCGCGGCAGACTTTCTGGCTGCGAGCCGTTGCGCCGGTCGTTATCTTCTGAGTATCAGTCAGGGTATCGCCGGGTTCGCCGTGGTGAACTCTGTTGCAACCTTTGAAATGTTCTATAAAGCCGGTTTTGCTTCCACCTGGTGGGCAATGCTTACTGCTCCCATCGGTCTGGTATTGTCGCTGGTCGCGTGGGTGACCTACCGTCTGCGTGAAACCCGCTGCTTTACGCTGGCGCAGTTCTATGAAGTGCGTTACAGCCGTAAATTCCGCGTTACCGCCGGTGTTATCACCTGGGTGTCCGGTGTGGTCAACTACGGTATTTTCCCCGCGGTGAGTGTCCGCTTTTTCATGTTCTTCTGCCGTCTTCCGGAATACTATCCCTTGTGGGGTATCAACTGGGATGTCTATGCGGTGCTGTTGACCATTGCTATCGGACTCGGTCTTTTCTTTGCCACCTGCGGCGGACAGATCGCCATCATGGTCACTGACTTTTTGCAGGGTATTTTCTGTAATATCTGTTTTATCATCTTTATTTTCTTTATCTTCAAACTCGGTGACTGGGACGTTTCCGGCGGTTATGTTTCCTGGCGCCAGATCGAAGATTCTCTTATTGATACCAACGGTATTTCCCAGATCAACCCTTTCAATGCCGGAAAGATCAAAGACTTCAACTATTACTATTTCCTTATCGGTATCATCAGTACGCTCTATTCCCGCGGTTCATGGCAGGGCGGTATGGGATATGCTGCCGCCGCCAAGAATCCGCATGAAAGCAAAATGGCCGGTATCCTTGCCACCTGGCGCGGTCTGGCACAGGGCTTGATGATCATGCTCTTCCCGCTGGCGTTGATCGTCATTATGAAGCACCCCGCTTTCTATGATCTGGCGCAGGTCATTGAAGATACTCTCGCCCAGACCAAAGATGCGCAGCTGCGTGAACAGGGGTTGGTTCCGACCGGACTTTCACTCATCATGCCCAACGGTCTGCTCGGTTTGTTCGTTGCGGTCATGTTTGCCGCGATGCTTTCCACTGACGATACCTACATGCACAGCTGGGGCAGTATCTTCATTCAGGACGTGGTCATGCCGTTCAAGAAAAAGGCTTTCAGCCCCAAACAGCACATCTGGGCGTTGCGTCTGTCGGTTGCCGGTGTCGCGGTTTTCGCGTGGCTTTTCAGCTACTTCTACCGTCAGACTGAATATGTCTTCCTTTTCTTTGCCATTACCGGTGCTATCGTTTCCGGTGCGGGTGCCGCCATCATCGGCGGTTTGTACTGGAAAAAAGGTACTACTGCGGCGGCGTGGACCAGCTATATCGTCGGTGCGACCATCGCCACTACCGGTATCGTGATGCAGCAGATCTGGAACCGTCCCAACGGCATCAAGTTCGGTGCCTGGCTCAATGAAACCTTCAACTTCAACTGGAGTGAAGCCACTCTCGCCAAGTTCCCCATTAACGGTCAGTATGTCGGTTTGATCGGTATGCTCAGCTGTGCTGCGCTCTATGCGATCATTTCACTGGTTCAGCACTATCTCTTCAAAAAGCCGGACTTTAATCTGGACAAGATGCTCCATCGCGGCGAATACGATACTGCCAAAGAGCATATCGTCAACTCCGAGAAAGTCAACATCATCGCCCAGCGGCTGGGTATCACCAAAGAATTTACTCTCGGTGACAAACTTATCTACGCCGGAAGTATCCTGTGGACCATCGGCTGGTTTGTTATCTTCGTGGTTTTCACCACCTGGCACTTCTCCGGCGGGAAGTCGATAACTGTTGAAGACCGCATCTATGAATGCAAAGTTTGCGAACGTACCGGTTGTAAACACGCAAGTGCTGCACAGAAATCCATCACCAAGGCTGAAGAACGTGTTCAGAAAGTCAGCGAACGCATCAAATGGCTCAAAAGTGATGACAATACTGAAAAGGATGCAGCTGCACTCAAACGCGCGCTCAAAGATGCGAAAGTTGCCGCAACTGATTTGAAAAAGGCGGTTTCAGAAACTGCCAAAGCGCAGGTCGTGGTCAAAAAAGTTGAAAATACCGCTTTTGCTTCCGGTGTACCCAAATCTGCATGGTTGACCTTGTGGCACGCCAAGATCTATATCACGCTTATCCTCGGTTTCTGTGTCACCGTCTGGTTTATCATCGGCGGTATCGTTGACGTGGTCGGCTTGTTCAAGGCATTGGCAAGCATCAAGCGCGATGCGGCGGATGACGGTTCAGTCGTGGACGGTCAGAATGCCGGTGAAGCCAAAGTCGCGGATAAATAATTTCCACGATCAAAGAAAAATCTCCGGACGGTTGAAAAAGCCGTCCGGTTTTTTTGTGCAGGGGTTGAATTATCACCATTTATGTGGTATGTTAAACAACTGTAATAAAAATGTGCAATTTGGTGGAATTTTTTTATGAACAGTATCGGTTTTGACAGCGAAAAGTATCTGGCGGAACAGTCGGCAGCGATCCTTGAACGCGCCGGCAAATTCGGCGACAAACTCTATATCGAATTCGGCGGCAAGCTCATCTGCGATTTTCACGCCGCCCGGGTGCTGCCCGGTTTTGACCCGGATGCAAAAATAAAACTGCTTCAGCGCCTTAAAGACAAGGTCGATATCGTCATCTGTATCCACGCCGGAGCTATCGAAGAAAAAAAGGTTCGGGCAGACTTCGGACTTTCCTACGATGCCGATACCATGCGTACCATTGACGATCTGCGCGACTGGGGACTGGATGTGACCGCCGTCGTCGTCACCCGTTATACTGATCAGCCCTCTGTAAAAGGATTTATCAACCGGCTTTCCCGCCGCGGCATCCGCGTTTACACCCACCGTCCCATCGAAGGTTATCCCACCGACCTCGATACCATCGTCAGTGAACGCGGCTACGGTGCCAATGAATACATCGAAACCACCCGTCCGATCGTGGTCGTTACCGGGCCCGGTCCCAATTCCGGCAAGATGGCGACCTGTCTTTCGCAGGTCTATCATGAATACCAGCGCGGCATCAAAGCCGGTTACGCCAAGTTTGAAACTTTCCCGGTCTGGAATCTTACGCTCGATCACCCCGTCAACGTCGCTTATGAAGCGGCAACCGCCGATCTCGGCGATGTCAACATGGTCGATCCATTCCACTTGAAAGCACGCGGCGAAACCGCGGTGAATTACAATCGCGATGTGGATGTTTTCCCGGTCGTCAAGCGTATTTGCGCCCGCATCATGCCTCCGGAACAGCTCTATGTTTCCCCCACCGATATGGGAGTCAACCGGGTCGGTTTTGCCATTACCGACAACGAAGTGGTAAGCGAAGCATCCCGGCAGGAGATCATCCGCCGCTACTTCCGCGCATTGTGTGATTACGCCGTAGGCCGCGAAGAAAAATGTGTTTCCGAACGGGTCAAACTTCTGATGGATGACCTGAATATTTCCGTCCTTGACCGGACGGTCGTCACCCCCGCCCGCAAGGCTGCCGAAGATGCCGCTTCGCTTCCCGAAAAACACGGCAGTGAAAATGTTTTCTGCGGTGCGGCTATCCAGCTCCATGACGGTACCATTATCACCGGGAAAAATTCTCCTCTCCTCCATGCCGCCTCCAGCTGCATCATCAACGCAATAAAACATCTTGCCGGTCTCCCCGGCGATCTGCATCTGGTGTCACCGCAAATCATCGAATCGGTCGGCAATTTGAAGCACGATGTGTTTAAAGAAAAACAAATTTCGCTTGCTTTAAGCGAAACTCTCACTGCCTTGAGCGTTTCCACTCCATCCAACCCGGCTGCCGCATTGGCAATGAAACAACTCAAGCACCTTGCCGGATGTGAAATGCACTTGTCTCACATTCCTACGCCGGGGGATGAAGCCGCACTGCGAAAAATCGGTGTAAACCTCACCAGCGAACCGGTGTTTGCCAGCCGCAACATCTTCATGGAGTAGGGGGCGCGCCCTCGCGCGCGCTGACTTGAAAAGCCGGGAACTCGTGAACATAAGTTCACGTCGCCCCGGCTTTTCTGCGTCATCATCGCACGATCATCGCGCCCCTTGTTTGGAGGAGCGGGAGCGACTGGCTTTTATGCCTTTTGTCATGCCTCCGGCATGACAGGCGAGGTAGTTTTTGAGTAACGCCGCTGTCGCGGCTGATAGCCTTTTGTCATGCCTCCGGCACGACAGGCGAGGTAGTTTGTGTTGCGCCGCTGTCGCGGCTTATGGGAGCCTTTTGTCATGCCTCCGGCACGACAGGCGAGGGGACCTGTTTTAATTGCGTTTGAACAGTGTTGCTTCCAGAAGCTGCAGCGGCTCATTCCGGTTATCTTCGTGGTGTACGGTCAGATTCCAGCGGGAGTTGCTCAAATACCAGTTCGTCGAATTATACATCGGTATCAGAAAATTATGATTTCCGCCCCAGAAGGCAATAAACGGTTGGCCTGCTCCTGCGAAACTGTCCTGCCACGAAACAATTATTCCACGGGAATCTACCGGGCGGTTGAACTTCAGATAAAGAAAATCTCCTCCCAGCGAAGATACTCCGTATAACGATATTGTGTTGGCATTTAATTGCTGAAACTGCAGCGAAGCCAATTTTGTCATCCGTTTCTGCAAAGATGGCAGCGATCTTGCCCATGATATTGGATAACCGTCGATCTTTTTATAATCAAGCGCATTACTCAACAGGTTCTGGTCATCCAATGAATCCTGTTTTACTGAATCAGATCTTTTCAGCAACTCTTCACAACCTTTGCGGATCATCCAGATTTTTCCGTTGATATCTCCGAATACCCGGTAGTTATCCAACATATATCGGTATAACGGATAACAGCGTAATGCGATCGTTCCTTCATAAAATTCAATATTTTTACCTTTTATCAATATCAGTACCGGATTTGATTTCTGAATTTCCTTTTTCATTTTTTCTGCCAATTCCGGACTGCCGAGATAAAAATAAGACGGATAACTCATCGGTGGTTTTATGCCGTTTCCGCAGTAAGCGTAGATGGCAGAGTTGTTGGTCATATCCCAGAAGCCGCCGGTATTCTCCACATCAGGCAGGATACTGTCGATCAATGCTTTCGCATCTTTATGATGCTGAAAATGTTCTGCCTGCAGTTCCGCATTGCTTCCCAAGTGCGGCAGACCGGCTTCTGCCGGATTGCAGGTATTTGCCGGTTCCAGCAGAACCCCCTTGTGTTTGGATTCAAGTGAAGCTATAGATGTTGTATAAGAGCCAAACAGTCCGAAAAGCAGACACAAGATAAGAACTTGCCATATATTAAGCTTCTTTTTTACCCAATCTCTGTACCAAACCGGAAGTACAATAATTACCATTTGCAATGATACAAACAAAACCCTTGACATCTCATCACATCCGGCTCGTCCTCCCGCACGTTGGATCATAATGATTCCGAGAATTACCAGAGAGACACTGGTCAGATAATGCATCATCGCATGATCATTTTTCGGGGATACGAACAGTCGGATGCCGAACAGCACTGTAAACAACAGAAAACTGTAATTCAACGCGACATAGTATATGTTGAAATATTTTATATTGCGTTCCAACAATGGAACGCAGTGTGAGGTCGTGTAAGTATCAGTTTGCAGGAAAAGTATTTCGGCAATCCCGCACAAAATATTGCGGCTTAATGGTATCAGCAGCAGTAATATTAAAAATCCAACCGCCCCGGTCAATATTGCAATTGCAGCTTTCCGTTCTTTTTTCCATGCAATGTACAACGCATACAGTGCCAGCGGCAGCATGGCAACAAAAACCGCCAGGGTGTCGGTCAAAGAATAAAATACTCCCGCAACTCCGGAAATGAAAAACAATGCAAGCAGCAAAGATGGTTTCTTTACCCAGAGTGGAGATGAAAATAAAATCAGACAGAGTAATCCAAACAGTACACCGGCTCCAATATATGGCGTCAGTATTGTCATGCCGGCGCAACCGGCTGCCGCAATCAGCAGCCCGCTTCTTCTGCGTAATATGGTCAGTGCAGAAAAGTACAACGGCAGGTCTGCCCACTTGATGAAGCTGTTAAGATAAGAAAAATCATCTCCCTTGAACAGCCACAGCAGAAAGCCGGGAATATAGTTTACTATACCGCGGCTCGGAATATAATCGACATAGATTTGTGAACCGAATTTATGATACAGAAACCATGGCAAAACAATTTCACCATTGTGATAATCGTCAAAGCTGATGCCGGGCCATTGTTCCGGTGCCGCACAAAAGAGGCAGATCAATGCTGTCAGAGGTAAGGATGGAATAAATTGAGATAATGTGCCTGACTTTTTCCTGAATGCCGCATACAAGCTGAAATAGCCGGACAAAATCAATATCAGCACGGCAATATTCATATTGTTATTGAAGCCGGGAGTGAAAATCGTCTGATCCCGTAATATTTGAGTCGGGAAAAGAAGATTCCCGAATGCCAGAGGTAAACCGCACTGGGAGAGTACCAGAAATTTATTCCACGTACCTTTGCGGAAAGCAAAGAATAATGCTGTACTCCAAATCAGCCAATAGCCGATTGTCAAATTTATATCGCTTGTTATCCGGTTGCAAAAAAGTTTGAGGCAGAAATGGGATGCAATGCCGAAATACAATCCCAGAAGCAATGCTGACATTTCACGCTGCTGCAATTTCCTGAAACGCAGCTTGGCCACTATTACCAGCAGTCCGCAGCTGATACTTATTGCCGAATATTTAAAAATAATCGCAAATTGATTTGAAATAAAGCATTGCCCGATCAGCAGTGCCGGGATCATCAAGGCATAAAGCGATGTTTTACGCACCATCTGGATATCTGCTTCGCTCCGGAATGAATTGTATAATTTCATCAACATCAGAAATGAAATGAAAAATACCGATATCGCAATATAAAACGAATAATATTCAAAACTTTTAGGCATCGCAGACATTGCCGGAAATCCACCGATAAAGTCCGGAAAAATTTCTGCATTCCTCTGTAACTGTTCCCAGGATATGCATCCTGATACCAAAGCAAATATAATAGAGTTTGCTATCTGCGGCAAGCGCAGACGCTTATCGCAGAATGGTTGAGGGGCTTTGTGATTTAACCAGAAAATCACTCCAAGCAATATCCATAATACCACGAGTATTTGTAACATTTTATAACCTTTCTGTATCAACAGATGATATTTTTTCGTGCTTTTATTTTTCCGGTGATCAAATCTGAAACAGCTGACATTACGATTTTTGTATCAATGAGGTTCAAGCATCCTTCCGGGAACGGACATTTTCGCTTGCTGTGTACGCATGGGGTACATTTTTGGCGGGCAAATATTATTATTTCCGGATAATCAGGAATTTCCCTGGTCAATAAAAACGGATCTGTCGCTCCCCAGAGACTTACCGACGGAAGGGCGGTAAGCCTTGCCAGATGCAATGGTGCTGAATCTATGCCGCAAAAACAACTGCTCTGTTTCATAAGAATTGCAGTTTGTTCAAAACTGATCTCTCCGCAATAATTATGGATGCCGCAGTTCACCTTTGAGTTTTCAATTATTTTCTGCGCGCTCTTGCGGTCAGAGGGGGCTCCGATAATGGATATGGAATAGTCGGGGAAAACGGTTCTTATATGAGAAATCAATAAACTCCATTTTTCATTGTTCCATAATCTCCGCAAACTTAAATTACTGCAAAATGGCGCGATGATGATTTGCTTCAGAGGTTGTACATTATAATGACTGTTTAAATATTCTGCGTATTCTCCGGTGTCGTTTTTAATTTTAAAAACTGTGAGCAGCTTGTCATACATGGTCGCTGTTGTTGATTGTTGGTCCGGGAGCACCGCGCGATCAAGGGGGGAATATTCTTTCTCCGTCAGGCTCAAACAGTAACTGCCGCGCAGAAAACCGGCAAGAAAAATGGCTGTTTTACTGAGAAATTCTAAATTTATGACAAGTGTCCGTCCGGATGATAAGCGACGACGCAATTTGAATAGCGTAAAAATGGAGTGTAACGGTTTTTCCGGAGTCAGCACTGCTGTTTCATCAAACAATTTCAACATTCCCGCATGCGGTTGTAAATTTTTCGTCGTATACAGTATCAGTTTCGCCCCCGGATAATGCTTCTTTATTGCAAAAATAACCGGAGCAGCAAGTATCAGACTTCCGTATCCGAGGAATTTTATAATAACGATATTATCAACATTTTCCGGGCAACTGCGTTTGCTGCCGGAGAAAATGCCGGAAATAAACAAGCCGGAACGGCCTGCAAGTGCATCAGCAAAAGAGAGTATTTTTAAATTCATATCAATATAACTTGATCACTCGTTGAGCAGGCGTTTGAAGTTTCCGGCAAATATGGCGCGGCGGTCTTCTTCTGAAATATCTTCAAAACAGACTCCGGCAACATACATTCCCGGATTGCGGAGCGGAAAATCTGTTCCGAAAATGAGCTTATCCCGTCCTGCGGTTTTTATTCCGTGTTTCAGCATATTCCAGGTATTCGGACCGCTGCCGGAAATATCCAACGCGGCATTGGAGTAACGGCTGACGAGTTCCAACCGGGCGGTATATTCCGCAGCACTGCCGGTCGGGTGGGCGATGATGAGTTTCAAATCCGGGAAGTTCTTCAAAATATCCGCGGCTTCTTCCAGATTGTTCAGATGGAGATTTACCACCATTTTCAAATCACGTGCCAATGCCCATACCTCATTGAGTTCAGGAGAGTTATAGGCCGCATACCCCATCAGATATGCCACCAGTTCCCCGATGAGTTTTACGCCGTGTTTTTTATGCATCGTTTCAACCTCATCAAGGGACTGTTGGAGGTGATCCGGATATACATGGATGCCGGGAATGTAAAAGTCCGGAAAACGCCGCTGCATTTCCAATGCGGCGAGATTGAGTTGATGGATCTCATCCCATTGCGGCTTTGCATCCTTGAAACGGCGGATGACTGATCCGGCGGCTTGCGTGATACCGGCGCGTTTCAACGTGTTTACCAGCACTTCCGGCGGGGTTTTAAAGTTGAATGCTGAAAAATCACTTCCATCGACCTCTATTGACGGATGGATATGGGCATCGGTTATTTCGTAATCGGGGGCTGCAAACATATTTATTTCCTTATTATGGATTTGATTTCAAATAATATATATGATTTTACGATATAAGTCAAGATGATAAATGCAATTGACGCCAATTTTTATTTATAAGCATTAGTAATATAATAATCTGAAAAAGCGACATTGGGAAAAAGGTTAAGTATTGTCTTGATTTTTTTGGAAAACTATTTGACAAATAACTTTTAAGGTGTTATTTTAAGTACGGAACAAGAAGATTACAGCAAAATATTGCATATAAAATCGAAAGGAGATCGTCTGTATGCAAAGAAAAATTTTTGCCAAGCAATTGTTGATGCTTATCCGGAAATCCGGGATGCGTCAGATTGAACTCGCAGCCAAAATAGGTGTTTCTTCTGCAGCAATATCTCAATTCGTGCATGGAACCACTCTGCCGACTCCGCGACATATGGGGTTGATCTTTGATGTGCTTAAAATTCCCGCCCGTACCAGAGCGCAGATCCAGTATCAGCTGATGCTCGCCCGGGCTGAACCGCGAAAAACCGAGGGCGGTCCCGGATATTCGCTGTTGACTCTGCGTGCCAGTCACGGTTTGTCGCTGCTTCAGGTCTCTGCCCGTACCGATATTCCTCAGGAGCGTCTGCTTGAACTGGAGCAGAACGGGGATGCGGAATTGACCGCCGAGGAGAAAAAGAAGCTCTCCACTCTTTTCAGTGTCAATTGGGACAGTCCGGAACTTAATATGGAAGAGCCGCAGGCGATCGGACAGTATCAGAACAGCGGCGCTCCCCAGATCATGGTCCGGGATCTGCTCGATTATGACCGCTCTGAAGCGATCGACGAATTCGCCTGGCGCAATATCCGGAATTTTCTCTCATACAATTTGGGAGGCATTTCCAAGCCGGTGATCGCACAGGCTTTCAGTGAAGATGTCGGCTTTTTGCATGAAGGCCTGGTGCAGATCGTGCTTTCTGAAGTCCGCCCTGCCGGATACGCTACCATGGAATTGCGCCTTTATGAGGGCGGGGTATTCCGTCTGTGGCAGCCCTCCGGTGTAAAAAATAAAGATGATGTTCCGAGTTTTGAGACTCATGGTACTTTACTTTGGTCGATCCCCGTTGTCGAAGTTATTTTGCAGCCGCTTAAAATCAAAGGAAATAAATAATGTTCAAAGGGGGATGCGGTTGCGGCATTATTGCAGGGGTGCTGCTCGCTGTCGCAACCGGAGCAGGGGTGTGGTATTTTTTCTATTGCCGCAACAATCCGGATGATGCCGACCAGCAGTTTCAGCAGGTCGAAAAAGGCTGGGAAAATGTAAAAGACGGCGGTGATAAAACTTTACACTTTGTAAAAGAAAATTTTACCGGTAAAAAATCGGTCAAAGAAGATGCTCCCGGAGAGGTTCCGGCGACGGCGCCGGTACTTCCGCCGCATCCGGAAGACAGAGTACAAAACAGCAAACAGAGTTTTTAAGAATATGAGTATTTGGTTGACAGTAATTATTTTGGCAGTTCTTCAGGGGGTCACTGAATTTCTGCCGGTGAGTTCATCCGGACATCTGGCGGTTCTCAGTGCCGTATTCGGGTTGAACAGCGATGAAGGCACAGCATTCAGTATCGTGCTTCATGCCGGATCTTTGGTGGCGATCGTGGTGTTTTATTTTAAAACATTGCTTTCATTGCTTCAGCGTGAACGCCGGCGGGTCATCGGCATGGTCATTATCGGAACCATACCTGCCGGGATCGCCGGAGTGCTTCTCAAAATGACCGGTTTTGATGAGTTGATGTTCGGGGATCTGTTGTCCATCGGAATGGCTTTTCTGGTTACGGCATCGCTGCTCCGTTTGACCGGCAAGGAAAAAATGGTCAGAAATGCGGTGATGCCGTTGGAAAAAATCACGTTGAAGCAGACGTTGATAATCGGTATTTCCCAGATGTTTGCAATAACTCCGGGGATTTCCCGTTCCGGCACGACAATTGCAGTCGGAACTTTTGCCGGATTGAATTTTGAATCTGCTGCGGCCTTTTCGTTTCTTCTGGCGATCCCGGCAATCGGCGGGGCAACTTTGCTTGAGCTGATCTCTCTGATCAAGTCGGGAGGCGTTATCGGACAGCTTTCCTGGTTGCAGCTTGGAGTTGGTTTTATTGTTTCCGCATTGACCAGTTTCGGAGCATTGACTCTTTTGGTTGCGATCGTAAAGAAGCGTAAATTGTCAAATTTTTCCTGGTATCTGTTCTTTCTCGGTATAACGGTTATCGGTTGGCAGATGCTTAAACTTCAGGGCAGGGGATAAGAACTATGTATAAATTATTTTTCATCGGAACCGGAAAAATGGCGACGGCTATTGCCGGGGGTATCGTTAAATCAAAGCTGTTTGAACCCTCGCAGATCGGAGGGTTTGACATCAATGAAGCCGCCGCATCTATGTTTACCGGTGCTACCGGAGGAGATTGTTTTTCAAATAAACTTGCTCTTCATCTTGAAAAAACTGAAACGGTTTTGATCGCAGTCAAACCGCAGGTCGTTGAAAAGGCTCTTGCGCCTTATGCCGATTCTCTGAAAAACAAGGTGATAATTTCCATCGCCGCCGGTGTGCCGATCGAAAAACTTGAAACTGTTACCGGTTCAAAACGGATCATCCGGGTCATGCCGAACACTCCGGCGTTGGTCGGGGCTGGTGCTGCGGTATATTCGGCTTCGGCGGGGGTGGAGAAAAACGATATTGAACTGGTCAATAAGATATTTTCATCCGTCGGTATCGCATTGCAGTTGTCTGAAAGTTATCTGGATGCCGTCACTGCGGTTTCCGGGAGCGGTCCGGCTTATGTGTTTGAATTCATTCAGGCGATGGCAGATGGCGGTGTCGCTGAAGGGCTTCCGCGGGACATCGCTCTGAAGCTGGCTGCTCAAACCGTTCTCGGTGCCGCTGAAATGGTGTTGAAAACCGGCGCACATCCTCAACTGTTGAAAGACAATGTCACCAGTCCGGCGGGAACGACCAGCCGCGCGTTGGAAGTGATGGCTGCCCGGGGATTCGCCGGAATCGTGATGCAGAGTGTCCGGGCGGCTGCGGCACGTTCCCGGGAACTTGGAGGTTCAAAATGAGCAATGTCATGAATACACCGATCCCTGCCGGAGTGCTTTCAGTTGTGATGCCGGTTTATAATGAGGAAAATACCATTGTTGAAATCGTGAATATGGTGTTGGCGCGCCCGGAAGTGGGAGAACTGGTCATCGTTGATGATGCTTCTAAAGACCGTTCATGGGAAAAATTGCAGACGTTTGCCGGTAATTCCAAAGTGAAACTTTTCAAGCAGGAGGTCAACTGCGGCAAAGGTGCGGCATTGATCCGGGGATTTAAAGAAGCGACGCTGGATTATGTGATCATTCAGGACGCGGACTTTGAATATGATCCGGAAGATTATTCCATCGTACTTGCGCCGCTGGTTGCAAAAAAAGCTGATGTGGTTTACGGTTCGCGTTTTATGAGTACGCCCGGTCAGGTGCGTTACTTCAAGCACGAAATGGGAAATAAATTGCTGACATTCTGTTCAAACTGGTTTTCGGACATCCATCTGTCGGATATGGAGACCTGCTACAAGGCATTTAAGCGCGAAGTGGTGCAGAATTTGAATCTGACCAGTCAGCGGTTCGGTATCGAACCGGAAATGACCGCCAAACTCGCCCGTCACCGGGCATTGCGGATCTGGGAAGTGCCGATTTCCTACTGTCCGCGCCGCTATGATGAAGGCAAAAAAATCGGCTGGAAAGACGGAGTGGCTGCATTCTGGCACATATTCCGCTTCAATTGTCTGACCAAAAAGCGTGATTGCTGCATCAAACCCTGGGAAGAGGTTTTGAAAAACGACTGATCCCGGCAAAAAAAAAGGACGCACCAAATGTGCATCCTTTTTTTTGCCTGTTTTACTTTTTGCTTTTGAACAAACTGCCGGCGGATTCAAACAGATTTTTGCCCTGTTTGAGGAGTTCATCGCCGCCCTGTTTGATCGCTTCTCCGCCCTGCAAGAGGGCATCTCCACCTTGTTTGAGGA
Organism: Lentisphaerota bacterium; assembly: GCA_015061605.1. Classification (GTDB taxonomy): domain Bacteria; phylum Verrucomicrobiota; class Lentisphaeria; order Victivallales; family Victivallaceae; genus UBA1784. Next base: position 29,957 of record SUWH01000026.1, read on the forward strand.
CTTTTCCGCCCTGTTTGATCGCTTCCTGACCGGCACTGATCCCGGAGTCGATACCGAGTTTCAACGTTTCTCCGGCTTCCTGACCGGCGGTGATGAGCAGTGAACCGGCATTGAAGCACGCCTGACAGAAGTTTTCCAGCGCCTGTGCCGCCGCATCGAGCAGATCGACCAGCGGCATGCTCTGTTCGTTGGGATCTATGCGTAAATCGGTTGTGGAGTAACTGACCGGGAGAACAAAACTTGCGCCGCTCAAATCGTGGACCATGGAAAGTTTGACTTGTGCATCGATGTTGCGGATGAGCAGAACCGGTTTAAGCTCTTTTTCTTCTTTTTCCGGAGAAGGAGCCGGATCGTCAGCAGGTTTTTCTTCCTGCTTTGTTTCCGTTTCCTCTTTGGGCGGGAAACGGCGTTTGAGATCGTTGGTCAAGGTGGTGATATTGAATTTGCCGTCGCGGTTGAATTCGGCATTTGAATCAAGTCCGGCAACCCGGATCTCTTCGATGACGATCTCTTTGGTGGTCAAACTTGCCACATCGATATCGAGAAAGAACTCTTCCAATTCAACCATATTCGGACGCTCAAATCCAGCCGGATTGGCGACCCGCAGACCTTTGAGGTGAACCGTTCCTTCGGAGAGCGAGGTATCAAATGAATCCATTGCGATCTCCACTCCGGCGATCCATGAACCGACTTTGGTGACACCGATTTTGATCAGGGAATCCCGGAAAATCAGTGCCAGAAGCAGAATGGCAAAAATTACGCCGAAAGTCCACGCGGTGATTTTCAGAATGCGTTTTGCCAACGGAGATTTTGATTTTTTTTCACCTTTGGTGTCAGTTGTTTCCGGTTCGGTCGATTTCTGTTTTTTCTTTTTTTCTTTGTCGCTCATGATTTCTCCTGCTGAAATTAATGATTCAAGTATTTCTCCGCCAGTTTTTTCAAGGCGGCAGTCTGTTTGTCGGACAACGATTTTTTCTCTTTATACTGCTTTTCCAGAGACTGGAAAAACTTTTTATCATCAAAAACAAAACGTCCTTTTTTTTCCGGAGCCGCCCACTCTTTTACGGAACCGAGCGAGGTCAGCAGGGCGTTGATATCTTCTCCGGATGTTGCCGGAGAGACAGTTTCTGCCGGAGTGAGGTCGATTTGCAGAAGATTGCATATTTTTTCCACATCGGTGATCTGCTGCTGATATTTTACCACCATGCGTTTCAGTGCGGCAAGCTGTTTTTCAGAAAGAGCTGCACCTGATTCGGCCTGTTTTTTCAGTGATTTAAAGAATTTCGCTTCATCAAAAGCGGTACGCTTACCGATTGCCCGCGGCGGAGCAAATTCCACTTTGTCAAAGGCGGCAAAGACCGGCATGTAACCGCCGTCTGCGGGGGCAGGGGGGCGGGATTTGAGTTTTTCCTGTTTTTCGTTTTCGGCATTCTTTGCTTCAGTCATATTGTTTTTCAATTCTTCAGAAAGATTGCTGATGTCGATTTGGTCGGCATAACGGTTTGCCAGAGCGACCAGTGCCTGATATTGTTTTTCGCTGAGTTTGGAGCTTTTGGCAAACTTTTCTTTTACCGAAGCGACAAATTTTCCGTCATCGAAGCGGCGGTTGCCGATTTTTTGCGGTTCAGCAAATTTGACATGGTCAAAGAGGGAGAGTATTTCGCTGGCTTTTTCCACCGGAGGAGCACCGCTGTTTTTAGCATCTTCGACCCACGTGGCAAAGCTGGCATAAAAGTCGGTCATCAACTGGACCCAGTTCAAACTGCCGCTCTCCACATCGTCAAGTTTCTGTTCCATCTGGGCGGTGAATCCGATGTCGAAAAGCGATGGCAGTTTCTCCACCAGAAAATCATTTACCGTAAAGCCGAGTTCTGTCGGAACCAGTTTGCTCTGTTCCCGTTTGACATAATTCCGTTCCTGAATGGTCCGCAAAATGGTGGCATAAGTCGAGGGGCGGCCGATGCCGTTTTCTTCCAATTGCTTGATCAAAGTAGCTTCGGTAAAGCGCGGCGGCGGTTCGGTGAATTTCTGCTCTTTATCAAATTTATTGATTTCGGCATTGGTTCCGGATCTCAATTTGCGCAAAAGTTCCGGGGTACACTCTTCTTTATCCTGTCTGGCAGTCTCTCCGGCAAGTTTCAAAAAGCCGGGGAATGTTGTCGCTGTGGCAGTTGAGCGGAATGTATAATTCTTTTGATCGCTGCCGTTTATATTGACATCGACTGTAATGAGTTCCTGTTTTGCCGGAACCATCTGACTGGCGACGAAACGCTTCCAGATCAGGGTGTAGAGTTTGAGCTGCTGCGGATCAAGATAAGGTGCAAGCTGTTCCGGAGTCCGCCGGACATCGGTCGGACGGATCGCCTCGTGCGCCTCCTGCGCGGCAGCTTTATTTTTGTAGTAATTGAACTTTTCCGGGGCGAATTCCGGGCCGTATTCGCTGATGATAAACTCTTTTGCCGCGATTTGAGCTTCTTTGGCGATGGTTACCGAGTCGGTACGCATATAGGTTATCAAACCGACCGATTCGCCGGTTCCGATTTCCACGCCTTCGTAAAGTTGCTGGGCATAGCGCATGGTGTTGGATGCGCTGAAACGAAGCACCTGGTTGGCTGCCTGCTGGAGCGTACTGGTCGTGTAAGGTGGATAAGGATTGCGTTTGCGTTCCTGTTTTCCGGTACAGGTGATCAGCGGCGCGGCACCGGAGCGGATGGCGGCCTCTGCCTGTTGAGCTTCAACATTGTTTTTAATGTGAAAATCTTTGGCATCGATCTTGAACAATCTGCCGCGAAAAAGGATGTTCTCCGGCGCGGAAAACAGAATTGAAAAACTCCAATACTCTTCTGGTTCAAACGATTGCACCTGCCGTTCGCGTTCCACGACCATGCGCAATGCCGCCGATTGCACCCTACCGGCACTGCTGCCTTTTTCCAGTTTGCGCCACAAAAGCGGGCTGACCTGATAGCCTACGATACGGTCAAGGACCCGGCGCGCCTGCTGGGCATCGACCAGATCGATATTTATATCACTGCGGTTGGCGATGGCCTGTTCAACTGCCTGCCGGGTGATCTCGTGGAAGGTTATACGATGAAAATCTTTAGGCTGTTTCAGCGTTTCAGACAAAGCATTTTTCAAATGCCACGCGATGGCTTCACCTTCGCGGTCAGGGTCTGTCGCCAGATATATTTCGTCGGCACTGTCGGCTGCACTCCGCAAATCTTTAAGTATCTTTTTACTGCGTGGAGTGTCAGTGTATTCCGGTTTGAATGCATTGGCAATGTCGATTCCGAAAGCGTGTTCCGGCAGATCACGGATATGCCCCATGGAAGCGATAATATGATAATCCTTACCCAGCATCCGTCCGATAGTACGTGCTTTGGTAGGAGATTCGACGATCAATAACTTTTGCATAATTCAGAAATGTTCCATATATTAAATTTGTTATATAACTGTTATTTGCGGCATTCTCATGCACACGTGATTTTACTGTAACGCCTGATTGCCTCTCTTGCAAGTGTTATAATAAAAAAAATTGCAATTTTTTTTGATTTAACTGGTTTTTTCACTCTCCTGTACTATATTATATAGGTATAATGGGAGAAAGGTCGATTATTATGAAAAAATCATTGTACAGTTTTTTTAAGATATTTATTCTTTTGGTTTTATTCTTTTGTGCCGGGTGCTGTTCTGTGGATGAGGATTTGACCGCATCTGATATCAGTGTCGAAACGCTGGAAGCTGAAATGTCAGCCCGGGTGGACCCGCAGGGAGCTTACCGTAACAGTAAAGGGTTTGAATTCCGTCAGGTGGTGAAAATTCCCCAATTTCTGGATGATGATATGGAAAGCGTGGTCGAGACCAAAATGGTCATGCCGGACAAATTCCGGATAACTACACTGAAAGATAATGAGCCGATGCAGATAATTTGTTCCAACGGCAACCGGGGATGGGTCGCAGACCGCTCCGGCAAGGCGATAAAAATGCTTGACGGGGATAAACTCCAGCAGTTGCTTACCTTTTCCAAACTGGGAACTCCGGCTGGAGGATACCGCAGGATTTTTGCCAAAGTGGAAATTTTCCGTTTGTCGGATGATGATGGGGAATTCTATGTGCTTGACTGTACCGGTAAAAACGGCAGTTCATTCCGGTTTTACGTGGATGCTGATGATTTTCTGCTGCGCCGGATGAAAGGCCGCATGAAAGTCGGAAGCGGGACTCTGGAATATGATTCCAGAATCAAAAGCTATGGTCTGTACAACGGCGTTATGATCCCGAAAGTTACGGAAACGGTACAGAATGGTCAGAAACAGATTATCGAATTGATAAAATATGAACTGAACCCTCCGGTTTCAGAAACCGACTTCCTGCCCCCGGTATTTTGATCTTACTTGTTTTGGAGAATAAGTTCGACGATCTTTTGGGCGAGGGTTGATTTTTCTTCCAGATCGAGCGGAAATTTTTCTCCGCTGCGATTGAATATGATCACCCGGTTGGTATCGCTGCCGAAACCGTCGGAGACCAGATTGGCGATTATCCAGTCCAGATTTTTGCGCTGCAATTTATCCAGAGCATTTGCTTCAAGGTTCTCTGTTTCGGCGGCGAAACCGACCAGAAGCTGATGCGGGAGTTTGTTTTTTCCGGCAGTTCCGAGAATATCTTCGGTGCGTTCCAGCTCCAGAAACAGATTGCCCGGCTGTTTTTTCATTTTACTTTCCCACGGATGGGCGGGGCGGTAGTCGGCGACTGCTGCACTCATGATGATCACATCGGCGGCGGGAGCATTTGCGTGAACGACCTGTGCCATTTCTGAAGCGGACTCAACAAAGATCCTTTTTACATCAGGAGGGCATTCGAGAGCCACCGGACCGGAGATCAGAGTTACATCGTGACCGGCTTCGGCGGCACGGGCGGCGATAGCATACCCCATCTTTCCGGTGGAACGGTTGGAAATAAACCGTACCGGATCGATTTTTTCCCGGGTGGGGCCGGCTGTGATCAATATACGCATAGCTTTTTACAACAAAAATGTTCCGGAGTATAAATTCCGGAACATCCGTTTTTCAGGTTGAAGCTGATTTATTTCTTGGGGATGAAGATGATATCGCCTTTGAGAAATTCAGTTTTACCGCTGTTTTTCTGACTGATGCTGTCGGCGGAAACATTGTATTTTACCGCAAGTTCAGCCGCAGTGGTGTCAGCATCGATCGTTACCATCTGGATTTCAGAATCAGCATCGCCGCCATCGGTCGGAGTGGTGGTGACTGTTTCAGTGACAGCAGTGGTGGTGGATTCAGAGACAACCGGAGTCGTTTCGGCAGAGACGGGGGTGTCAGTTGACGTGACCGGAACATCGGAGACCGCCGGAGCGACCGGGATAACGGCTTCAGGTGCTTTTGCCGGTTCAGCGGCAGGAGCAGCGCTTTTGCCGGGGATGACCAGTTTCTGACCGATCTGGAGACGGCGGGCGGACTGCTGATCGAGATTGTTGACCTTGAGCAGTTCGCTCAACCGGACGCGGTATTTGCGGGCGATACGTTCGGGGGTGTCTCCGGACTGAACGGTGTATTTACCATCGGCATCAACTGATGCAGCAGCAGCGGCTTTGGCGAAAGAAGACTTTTTGCCTTTTGCCGGAGCGATTTTGGCATCTTTGCCGGGGATGACCAGTTTCTGACCGATCTGGAGACGGCGGGCGGACTGCTGATCGAGATTGTTGACCGCCATGAACGCGGAAAGACGCACGCGGAGTTTGCGGGCGATACGTTCGGGGGTGTCGCCGGACTGGACGATGTAGACACCGCCGGCAGTGGCGGTTTTACCGCCTTTGACAGCGTTCTTTTTTCCTCTTTTTCCGGAAACAGGAGAATCGATCCCGCCGGAGGAGACGACACCGGTCATCGGTTCAAAGGCGGGAGTTTTTACTGTTTTCTGATTTTTTTCAGCTTGCGGAGTTTCCCAGATTCCGGTTCCCTTGTTCATGGTGGAATTGTTTTCGACCATCGGGGCGGGATCTTCCATGGGGGCGGGTATCACCGTTTTGGTACCGGTTACTTTGGTGGTGGGACAGCCGCAGAGGAATACAGCGGCACCGGCTGCGATAAAAAGGGAACTTTTACGCACTTTGAATTTCTCCTTATCTGTAAGTTTTTGTTAAAAATTTGTATTTTTTTTGAACATAATGAAATATAGCGTAACGGCAGAATTTTTTCAAACTGTTTTTTATAAAAAAAACAATTTTTTCCACAGATATCCCATAATTTTTCAAAAAGCGGGTATTCCCTCTGCATTCAAGCGAGAGAAATTTGATTTTTGAAAAAGTGATTTTGGCAGATTTTCCTGTCCGAAGCAGTTGCACTCGAAACTGCCT
>SUWH01000027.1:0-1615 GCA_015061605.1 Lentisphaerota bacterium
TTCATGCTGTGGTATTTTCCTTTGGGACATGGGAAACACCACAAAAAAAGGTGCATCCCTGATTCATATGCCCCTACATGCCTACCACAGCATCACAGTAAATACAAATGCAGAAATGCACCATGCATATCGAATACATGGCACAAAATTGCACTTACTGTGATTTACAAAGGCTCAATACAAGGTGGTAGTTTGCAGGGGCAGCCTTTTCGTGCTTATATATAATTTTTCAGTTCAAGTGTTTTTCTGTTCGTTTCTTTGCCTTTCCAGTTGGTTCAAATACGATACTCACAATATAACACCGGAACGCCGTTTTTACAAGCCGGTAAAAATGACGGCAGAAAAACTATTTTTATTTTTTTTACAAAATTTTCTTGACAAAAAAATTTTTGTATGCTATCTTATTGCACGTGCAATAAACAATGTCAGGAGGATTTATGGCAGTAAGCTGCAAACAGATTGCTGAAATGGCAGGAGTTTCCCGTCAGGCCGCCGCATCGGTGCTTAACGGGGCGGAGAAGTGTCTGGTATCCAAAGAGAAAAAAGAGCTTATCCTTAAACTTGCCGGAGAGTTGAATTATGTCCGGAACAATGCGGCACGCACATTGGTGAGAGGCAAGAGCGGCCTGGTGGGTATCCTTTCCGGAGGATTTCACGTCAAACGCACCGGATTGTTTATAATCAACATGGACAAGATGTTGCGCGATGCCGGATTTCTGCCGGTGATAATCTATACCAGAAGCGAATGCCCAAGCATCGTCAACGGCATCCGCAGTCTGCTCCAGCAAAATGTGGATGCGCTTATCATAAATGGTCTTTTCCCGGATAAAAAAGGAAATACCATCAGCACCCTGAAAAATCAGGGATTACTGGATATGGTTCCCACGCTGCTCACCAACAGCGGTCATCGCGCAGAATGTGATACGGTGTATTTCAATTATGAAAAAGTCATTGAACAAGTTTGCACCAAAGCGGCAAAAAGCAGTTTCAAAAGTGTAAAGAGCTTTATCCGGCGTTCGGAAAATTTCGCCGGAACCTACGAAGCGGGTATCGCGATACAGCAGATCGTAAAAAATCTGAATATCGCAGATTCACAGGAAATTGCAATTTACTCGTCCCAGCCGCTCTCCGCAAGCGATTATAAAACGGATATTTTAAGCGAAGTGCATAAAAGTATGCAGAATATCGTTCCCGGCACATTATATTTATGTGACACCGGTTTTTGTGCCATTCAAGTTACCGCTTTATTGCTGAAAAAACATGGTAAGTTTCCGGAAGATTCAGCGGTGATCGCCTTTGATCACACTGAAAACTGCGGATATTTTGCTCCCGGTATAAGTTCTGTGGAGTTGGATTTTGACAGTTTTACTCAAAAATGTTGGGAACTGCTCAAATGCCGGATGGACCATCCGGATATCCCCGTGCAAACGGCGGATATACAAGCAGACTTTATTGAAAGAGAAACCTTTTAAACCTTAAAATCATGGAGGTATGTGTATGAGACAACAAAAGAACATTTCCAGTTCAGCTCTGAATGGAAAGCACCACCGCTTGATCACATCAAAACAAAACAGTCAACCCGGCATGCCGGGTAAAGCAGTTCACTGCTTTACCC
>SUWH01000027.1:1715-34611 GCA_015061605.1 Lentisphaerota bacterium
ACCCGGCATGCCGGGTAAAGCAGTTCACTGCTTTACCCTTATAGAACTGCTCGTAGTCATCGCAATAATTGCTATTCTGGCGGCGATACTGCTCCCCGCATTACAGCAGGCGCGCGCCCGCGGCATCGCGACTGACTGCATTGCAAAACGCAAACAGGTCGGAGTGTGGACTTCAATTTATACCGATACGTTTAACGGATGGCTTATGCCGTGGCAGTGGGGTGGCCGCGGCAACGATGAAAAATGGTGGTCGGCATTGTATCTGGCGAAAATCACTCCCTGGAACCGTCTGGACAAATATTACGGCTGTCCGGCAGCTCCCGACGGCGGAGCCAACGGTACGACCCAGACCAATACGCTCAATATAAATTCCCGCCTTACCGGGATGGATGCGGCGTCCGGAAAGCCCAAACATCTGTTCAAAATAAACAAAGTCCGGAATCCGGGCAAAAAATATCTCATTACCGATGCGATCAAGGGATATTACTTCGATGAAGGGGAATACATTTCCAGCAAAATATCTCCCAAAGGAACCAAGACCAACGGTTTTTATCCGTGGCATGACAAGAACAAATCCGGAACCATGCTGTATGCGGACATGCGTGTCGAATTGCTCCGGATGCAGAACCTTGACATTCCTCATGCCAACAATGTATTTATCGGTGATAAACCTTAATGACAGGAGTATATAAAATATGAAAAAGTTACTTTTTTTGTTGTCGGCATCAGTGATGTTGAGTTTGTGCGGTGCCGAATACAAAATTTCCAACATCAAATTGACCCTTGCCGGAAAAGCTCATCAGGAAGCGTTTGATGAGTTGAAAAAACACCTCGAACTCACCGGCAATAAACTTTCTCCCGCTGACGGCGCACTGGAGATCATCATCGGTAAAGCAGGTGTAGCAGGCAAACTCGCTCCGGAAGAGTCCCGCTGGCTCTACAAAAACGGCAAGCTCTACATCTGGGGCGAAGACAAACAGGGGCGCCACGGTACGCTCTTCGCCGTCTACGGACTGCTGGAGGAAAAATTCGGTGTCCGCTGGATCTTCCCCGGCGATGACGGTATTGCCGTCCCCGCGCAGACCGGCATAAGTTTCAAGGAAAATGAATCCTACAAGCGCGTTCCCCCTTTCATGTGGAGCTATGTCCGCGCCTACCGTTGGGGCATCCGCGGTTTCGACAATGTGAATAACGCCGCCCCTCCCGCACTGCGCATTTCCAAAGAAAAATGGCTCGCCAACGGTGAGCAGAACCGTCTGTTCGCCCTGCGTCACCGCAACAGCCGCACCATTGCGATCAATTACGCCCACGCCTTTGTCCGCTGGCCCAAACGATTTGCAAAAACCCACATGGATTACTTCGGCGTCTCTCCCTACGGTAAGCCGATGATCCCCGCCAATCCGCGCTACGCCAAACTCTGCCTCACCAATCCGGCAGTTGAAGATCAGATCATTGCTGATTACAAAAAAGCCAGAGATAAAAAATATCTCAATATCTCTCCCAATGACGGAACTCCCGGTTTCTGCCACTGCAAAAACTGCATGGCTCTCGACACCCGCAAACCGGGCGAAGGTTTCTATGATCACCTCACTGACCGTTATCTCAACTTCTGGAACCGGATCATCAAACGTGCCAAAGAGATCAATCCCAAAGTCATGGTTGCCACCTACGTGTACAGCTACTACCGCCACCCGCCGCGCCGGGAAAAGATCGAACACCCGGACAATATGCTCTGCGGTCTGGTCCCGCAGTTGGGAGAGGATTCCCGTGCCCTCTTTGAAGCGTGGAAAGCGGTCGGCATGAAACACTGTTTCCTGCGCCCCAACGATCTGTGTTATCACTCTCCGGTACTGCGTTTTACCGAAAAACGGATGTATGACAAATTCCATGAAACGCAGAAGCACTTCAAGCTCTGGGGCAACGACTACGATGCCACCATGGGCATAAGCAGTATCGACATGGAAACCTACATCGCCTGCCGGATGCTTTCTTTCCCGGAAAAGAGCTTTGATGAACTGGCAAAAGAATACTATTCCTCCTTCGGTGCCGCTGCCCAAACGGTGCAGAAAGTTTATGAAACTTTGCGCCCGATGGGTGAAGCGATTTACCTTGCCAACTACAAACGCCGCCGCGGCCTCATGCTCGATGACTCCGAACTGGAAAACACCGCCGATGACAAATATATCGCCGCCCAGGAAAAGCAGCTTGCCGTACTCAATGCGTTCCCGGTAAATAAACTCACTCCGGCTGAAGCCAAACGTTTCAACCGCTTCAAACTGGTCGTTGAGCACAGCATTCTCGGCGGAAAGTTCGCAGCAGAGGGCAAACTTTTCCTTGAGGGTAAAAAGAACAACTTTGACTCCGCCGCCAAAGCGCTGCTGGATTTCCGCTGCGGCAGAGGTTTGGAACTCAACGAAAAATGGGGAAATTTCTTCCGCCGTACGGAAAATCAGTTTTGGAACAAATATCAGCCGTACCGCGATGCCACCGGCAATGATAAAGTAAAACTGGTCGACCTTGCCGCCGGATGGCGCAACAGCTTTGATGCCCCCGCCATGCAGGAGTGGCGGCAGCGAAAGGGTTTCAAAGAACTCACTACCAAAGAAGCCAGTTTTGACCGGTACAGCATCGAAGCCAAACCGGCGGCGAAAGCGGAAACGGTCATGTACCGTCCCGGTATTGCGGTGACTCCCGGAGCAAAATACTCTGTCAGTTTTGATGTAAAAGCTCCGTCAAAGGCGACTTTCCGTCTGCGGGTCGTGGCTGGTAAAAAGACATTGAAAAATATCACCGTCAGTGCAAATAAGACCCAATGGAGTCAGGCGGCAGGTACATTCACTGTACCTCAAGGCACGGAAAAGGTGACGATGTACATCTATATCGCTGATGCACCGCAGGGTGGTTTCATCGACAACGTGGTACTTGCAAGAGAGTAAATACCGATACTTCCGGGAACCGGCGGCTTATTTCTGTAACGCGACCAGCGTTTCAAAGTGGCTGGTTCCCGGAAACATATCCAGCAATCCAGCCGTTTCGACCTGCCACCCGGCGCGCTTGAAAAACACCAGATCCCGCCTTAAAGTATCCGCTGCGCAGGAGATATAAATGATCTTTGCCGGATCTGCGGCGACAATATTATTCAATGTCTCTACGGTCAAGCCGGTTCGGGGCGGATCGACCAGCAGACAACTGTTGGTGATGTTTCCGGCTTTTTTCAACTCTTTACCGGCATCACCGGCAAAAAATCTGCACCGTTTATCCACCTTGTGGTGGTGAGCGTTCCAGCGGGCGGCTTTGATCGCGGCGGGATTCAATTCGATTCCGGTCGCCGTCAAGCCGGTGATTTTTTCAGCGGCGGCGATGGAAAATGCTCCCACGCCGCAGTAAAGTTCAACAAGTTCCGTCAAGCCTGACTGTGAAATAAGTTCCACCACCCGGCGCACCAGTTCCGCCGCAACTTCGATATTGGTCTGGAAAAATCCGTCCAACGGTACTTTGAACATCCCGTATCCCGGCAGGATTTCACTCAACCACTCCGCATTGCGCGGACACCTCTTTCCGGTAAAATGCTGTACTCCGTCAGTAGCCGTGCAACGCCAGCAGACCGTTTCTCCGGTAGCGGGGACCGGAGTTGATGACAGGAGATCGTTGATGGTATTTTCCGCCAATTGACAGCGGTCGATCTCTATCAAAGTTTCGTTGTCGCGCGATACCATGGCGAAATTTCTGCCGTTGCTGTGCAGTTTGAGTTTGTTGCGGTAAAAATTCCGCCGGGGAGATGCAAATGGCTCTAATAATATGCCGTCCTCTAAAATGCCATCCCGATTGAGAAAATCTGCCAGCTGCTGTTGTTTGAATTGAAGTTCCAACGGATAACTGCAATGCAGATAAGCGCACCCCGGGCAGTCGGAATTTTGAAAGAAACGGCACTCCGGCTCAATGCGTTCCGGAGAATTTTTGACTATTTTCACGATTTTTGCGCGGGCAAAGGACTTTTTATCCTGAATGATCCCGACTTCCAGCTCTTCCCCCGGCAGTCCGCCCGGCACAAAGCATACTTTCCCGGAAGCCAGCCGTCCGACCGCTTCTCCGCCGTAAGCGATGGAATTAACGTGCAAAAACGCTTTATTCACTTATCGCGGCTCCCGGGAGCATCAGCCATTACGCCCTGACCCAGATCGACGATGCCGCTGTAAGGCCGTGGAGTCGGTTTGGAGCGCAGTGATTTTTCATTTTCATTCAGGAGCTGACTGCCGGTCTTGTATCCGGCGGGGGCAGGCAGCTGAAAATCCAATCCCGGGCGGGCTTTAGCTCCGCCGACCCGGCGTACCCGGCCTGATTTGGCATCCCGGAACAGTCCGGGGATCGAATCAGAAATACGCCAGTAGGTATTCTCCAACCGTTCGCCATTGACCCCGAATGCCTGATAATTGAATACCCTTGAAGAGAGCGGCAGCAGCAAATGAAGCCGGCTGAAGTTATCGACTTCCGCCTGAACTTTTTCAATCCCGAAAACCCTGCCGATCCGGGCGACACAGTAGATCTTCTTTTCACTCTCCACAAAAAGGTAATATGCCAATTCATTTCCGGTTTTAAGTTTCCGGATCGAATAAGTTCTTTCTTCCTGCACCGCATTCTTTTTGCCGCTCAAATCCGGCAACCCTACCGTGTGTGACCACTCGGTTATACCGCGTTCAACGCTCAGTGTTACATCATTGCTGCGAAACTCATTTTTCAGCAGATTGTGCGATATGTAAGCATGGACACGGTAACGGCCGCAACGGGTGAAGTCATAATAGTTGTCCAACCGGAAAATCATTTTTCTCACTTCACCGGGCTGAAGCAGCAAGCCGGTTACGGAAATCTCCTCATTGCCCCGTTTCGGCATCGGACGGTTGCGTTCATCCCGGACATCGAACATCAGAAATCCCTGCAATGCCGGATCTTTACCGAACAAAAGCGGACGACCGGAATTGTTGCGCATGGTAAGACACACATAGATCCGTTCATACTGCATATACACGTCACGGTTCAAGGATGCTTCAAGTCCGACCTGGGCAAAAACAACGGTACTTGCAAACAATGACAACAATACTGCACCGATTTTCATACTCCGGTTCCTCCTCTTTTATTTTTCACACTCTGCAAGTTTATCCAGAACAGATTTTACGATCAAATCAACATCCAGTTGATGACACAAAGTTTTTTTCAATGGACAATGACGTTTAAGACAGCCGGCACACTTCAAATCATCCCGCTGAAAGAATGTGGTGTTTTTTCCCCACGGACCGGTCAATCCCGGAACCGTCGGCCCGTAAAAACCGAAAACCGGAATATTCAATGCCGCCGCCGCATGCAGTGGACCGGAGTCGTTCCCCAGTACGCCGCAGGATGAACGCAGTAATTCAAACAGCGAAACAAGTGAGGTTTTGCCTGCCAGATTTATCACATTTTCACCGATGGCATCCCCCAGCGCCGCTTCCGACGGCGCTCCGGCAGTTACAAATGCCATATCCGGCATTTTTTCTTTCAAGCGGCGGATGATCGCCGCAAACAGTTCCGGCGGAAACTGCTTGCTTTCCCACCGGGTCCCCGGCAGAAGCACCATATAACGCGGCGGCAATTCCGGTAATCCGGTCCGTCCGGATGCTGAAACCGGCAGTTCAGGCACCGGAACTCCGGAATTTTTTTCCAGACCGCACAGCGATTCCACCAGTCTTACGTTACGTTGTACCGCATGGGTGCGTGCCACTTCAAATTTCCGGTCGTAAAAGAGTGCCGCCGCCTTTTCACGGGGAGAAGCAAAGCCTGCCCGGCATTTTGTCCGGCACAATTTTGCACACAATCCGCTGCGGAAGAGCCCCTGAAAATCTATTACCAAATCATACTTTTCCCGGCGCAATGCAGAAATCAAACGGAAAAATGCCGGAAAAAAGGTGGATATTTTACCCAGTTTGCGCCGTTCAAACAAAATGATGCGTTCCACCGGAAAGGGAGAGAAATCCAACAGGGGAACAAATTCAGGATTGACCACAAAATCCAATACCGCCTCCGGATATTGCCGCTTCAACAGCGCCAGCGCCGGAAACAGATGGATTATGTCACCAAAACTGCTGGGCTTGATAACCAGAATGCGCTGTGCCATATCATTCAGCGCCCGATAGAAAGCCGCAATGCCAGACGCTCCGGCAACCCTGCATCCAAAACCTTCTGCTGCGCGGAGGCAATATCATAGGGCACGCGGCAGCGGCTTACGGTCTGTTCATCCGGATTGTAAATCGCAAAACTCGCACGCGGGTCACCATTGCGCGGCTGACCGATGCTGCCGATATTGAAAAGATATTTGTGACCTTTTTCAAGTTTTACCGTAAGCATATCGCCAACGGAAAAATCTTTTTCAAAATCGTCCTCATCATCCTGCTCCGGATCGCCTTCCCACTCCGGAATGCTTTCGACCGCACGGCGTTCACTGCTGGCAAACGGGATCTTGTCAAAAGCCACCGGTACATGGGAATGTCCGCAAAAACAGACCTGATTGATTTGATAGGTAAAATGAGCCGCCGCATGCTGGACATCAAAAATATAACCCCACCCCTCCGGAGAATCCAGTGTCGCGTGGACCGCGGTTGCATTGCATTCCGGGATGACCGCCTTGTACGGCAGTTCGGAAAGCCATGCGCGATCATCTTCATTCAGATGGTCGTGGGTCCATTGGATCGCGATCTGTGCATTGATATTGAAGCCGGAGTTTTCCATGTTGCTGCTGATGGCATAGTCATCATGATTGCCGCGCACCACGGCTGCCGGATTAAGATTGCGGATGATCTCAATGCATCTGGCAGGATCTGCGTTATAACCGACGATATCCCCGAGTACAATGAATCTGTCAACTCCCATCGCAGAACAAACTTTAAGCACCGCTTCCAGCGCTTCAAGGTTGCCGTGAATATCGCTCAGTACCGCATACTTCGGCATCTTAACTTACTCCAAATATTATTTACAACAAAAATTTTTTATAATCGATCCATCCGCAGTAAGTATGTTTTCACACACTTGCTGCGAAAAGGAACACCGCAGACACTGTAAGCCGGATTCTGTACCGTCTTTCGACGGCGGCAATCATCTGTCTCATGCGACCAGAACCCGGGACTTGTAACGCCGCGAGCCACGGCTCGTCCCCTATTTGGTCTTGCTGCGGGAGGAGTTTACCATGCGGCGGAACTCTCATTACCGCCCGGTGGGCTCTTACCCCACCCTTTCACCCTTACCGGCCGAAAACAACCGGCGGTCTGCTCTCTGTTGCACTGGTCTTGCCGCAGAATATAGTCTGCGGCACCCCTCTTTTCAAAGGGGCTCCCTGCTCTGTGCAGTCCGGACTTTCCTCAACACAGAAAAAATTCCCATGCCGCGATTGCCCGCGTCTGCAGTATTCCGTTATAATATAGACACTTTTTTGCAATTATGCAAGTCAAAAGCCGTTTTTTTTCAAATTTTCCATAAGTTCCGGATCATTTGAAAAGACGGTCGATATGCTCTTTATCCGGAGGCGTTGTCAGCAAAGTCACCGCAATCAATGCGATAACAGAAATCGGCAACGCATAAACAAATGGATCCACCACCGGGAAAGGATGAATGTCAACAAGTACTTCCCGTCCGGTAAGATATTTGCAGATCCCCAGCCATGCCGCTTCTTTGCGGTGCAGAAAAAGCAGTCCGAAAACAGTCACAAAACTTCCGCTGACCACCCCCGCCCAGATGCCGGCTCTGGTCGCCCGCTTCCAGTACAATGCCGCAACATACGCCGGAAGAAATGCCGCTGCACATATCCCGAAAAAGATCGCAGTACCGCGCGCCACCACTCCGGGCGGCAGGATCATCGCAAACACTACGCTCAAAACGATGCCGATACAAACTCCGATACGTGAAATATTCATACTGTTCAACGATTTGCAGCTCAATCTGCCGCACAGATCATGTCCGAGTGAAGTTCCGGCGACATGGAACAAGCTGGATAATGTCGACATCGCCGCCGAAAGCATCGTCAACGAAAAGATATACAGCACCACCGGCGGCAGAGCTTCTTTGATAAACATCGGAATGATCAAGTCCGGATTGCCCCCGGCAGCTTCAATGGCCAACTGCGGCGCACGGCTGCTCAAGCCGATCTCCGGATGCATGAAGAACACATTGGACAAAGCTCCGGTCATGTATGCCGAACCGGCAGTACACAAAATAAAAATCGAACCGACCAGCACCGCACGGTTGAGTTCCCTGCCGCTTTTGACCGTCATAAAACGCACCGCCAGCTGCGGCTGCGCCAAAGCACCGACTCCGACCCCGAGCATCAAACTTGAAACCAATGTCCACCACCAGACCGAATTGAACTCCGGCATCACCGTCCAGCCGCGATGACCGAGAGCATATTCCTGCGGCAGCCGTTGAGCGACAAGCGAAGACATTTCAGTAAGTTTTTCATGCGCCGGAACCACCCCTCCCAGACGGACATAACACATAATGATCAACAGCAGCATTCCACAGATCATCACAGTTCCCATCAGGGCATCAACATACATCACACCTTTCAAACCGCCGAATATAACGTAAATGGCGACTACGGCAGCAAAAATCCCCAACGCCCACGAATAAGGTACTCCCATCACCTCCTGCAGAAAACGCGCTCCGCTGATAAGTACCACGCTGGAATAGAGCGGTATGAAAATGAAAATCACTGCGGCAATAAAATATTTCATCGTGGAACTCTGAAACCGGCGGCCGATAAATTCCGGAAAGGTTTTGGCATCCAGTTCAACTCCGATACTGCGGGTACGGTGTCCGAAAACGATAAATGCCAGCACGATCCCGAAAGCGATATTCATAAATACCAGCCACATCAATCCCATGCCGAACTGACCGGCAATGCCGCCGAATCCGACCAGAGCTGAAGTACTGATAAATGCCGCGCCGTAGCTCATCGCCATGACAAAAGGATTGACCGAACGACCGGCAAGCAGATAATCCTGACTGTTTTTAGTCTTGCGAAAACCCCGGATACCGAGATAACCGATAATTATTGCATAAAGCGCGATGAGCACTCCAAGAATGGTTGCATTCAAATTATAAACTGCCCCGAAAATAAAATTCAACGGCATCATTTTTCTTCTCCGGATTTATT
Organism: Lentisphaerota bacterium; assembly: GCA_015061605.1. Classification (GTDB taxonomy): domain Bacteria; phylum Verrucomicrobiota; class Lentisphaeria; order Victivallales; family Victivallaceae; genus UBA1784. The sequence goes on from SUWH01000027.1 coordinate 10,888, forward strand.
CCAGTTCAACGCGCCGTACACCACTCCGAAAAGTGATGCCGACAGACAACCGATGACCGCACAGACGATATACCAATCACCCAAACCAAACATTTTCATCCCCTTAGAAATAAAAAACGGACGAAGTTTTGAACTCCGTCCGTTACAACCAGACTTGTTTAACCGAACGCGGCATTACGCTTTGGTGTAGTTACCGGTACGGATACAGGCAGTGCACATCTTGACAGTTTTGACGGTGCCGCCTTCATTGATTTTGACATTCTGAAGATTGACTTCAAAAGTACGTTTGACGTTTTTGACAACGTGCATACCGATACCGCCGGCTTTTTTGGCAAGACCCTTACGGGTGATGCAACCGCCATTGCCGCGGGTTTTGCCGCAGAGTGCGCAGACCTTGCTCATTGTTAGTTCCTCAAATATAAGTTAATGTTATTTTCATACAAAAAAATGGTGAGTTGGCCGGGGCTCGAACCCGGGACCACCGCCTTAAAAGGGCGATGCTCTACCGACTGAGCTACCAACCCACCAGAGCAACCGTGTTATCGGTTGACGTGTACTTAAAATACCACACATTTTGATAATTGCAAGTCTTTTTGCAAAAAAAACCGTTTTTTTTTCACGGATATCCCATAAAACCGGAAAAACATCTGTTCTTTCAAGTTTTTTCTGCGGAAGGAAATTGGATTTTGAAAAAGTGATTTTGTCAGATTTGTTTTGCGCAGGCAAAACGTGCGTGCCGGCGGGACGCCGCCATCCGTTGCTTTTTATGAGACATCTGTGTCTTTTTTACGTTTTTTTGCATCTGGCGATAATAAAGGAGAAGACAGGTCTACTTTATCTCCGTGCCGCTGCATTTTTCCAGAAAATTTTTTATTTTATGGAAAAATCCCGGTGTCTTATAAAAAATATCATTGTGTCCGGCATCGGAATAATAGATCTCTCTGGCGGGGGCAATCGAGGAGGAAAAAAGCTTTTCTCCGTTGCGTACCGGAACGATTTTATCATTTCTGCCGTGGATTATCAACAGCGGAACTTTGCAATTTTTCAACCGTTCAGCATTGGGAAATTTATCAAACGGTACGGGAAATGGTAACAGTACCTGCGCCGCTGAAGCAAAGCCGGAAATGATGATCAACGCCTTGGCATCGATCTTTTCTGCAAGATAACAGGAGGGGCCGCTGCCGACCGAGTAACCCATGATGACAATATCTTTGGGGGTGAATTTATGTTTTTCTGCCAGATATGAGTATGCCGCTTCAATATCCATACAGGCTTGTTTTTCGCTTGGATACCCGGTCGAATTGCCGTATCCGGCGTAATCATACGCTATAACGCCATATCCCTGACGGATGAATATATTCAGCAGCGGCTTGATACTGGATAATGTTTCCCCGTTGCCGTGGCTGTATAAGATCACCGGCATACCGGGGGCGGGGAGGTGATAAAGAGCATCGAGTTCGGCGTTGCCGGATTTCAAGGTGATATTGCCGCTTTTTGGCGGGCGGGCGGTTTGATCCGCCGCGCCCGGGAAGAGCAGTTTATCCATTGCCAGTACCCCGGCAGTGTATGAAAACACCACTGCGACACACGCATAAACGGGGATGCGGAAATAAAATTTTTTCCAGAGTGCGGCAATGGAAATTTTCATTTGGTTCACTTTTTGATTTGAGCGATGACGGCATCGGTCATTTCGGTGGTCGAGGCTTTGCCGCCGATATCCGGAGTGACAGATCTGCCCTCTTTCAACACATCGCAGATGGCATCCATGAGCAAATCTGCGGAAGATTTTTCCTTGAGCTGTTCGAGCATCATGGCGATCGCCCAGAAAGTTCCTGTCGGGTTGGCAATACCTTTGCCCGCAATGTCAGGAGCGGAACCGTGGATGGGTTCAAACATACTGGGATATTTGCCTTCGGGATTGATGTTGCCGGAGGGGGAAATACCGATACTGCCCAGCATCGCTGAACCAAGATCGGTCAGGATGTCGCCGAAAAGGTTGCTGGCGACCACCACTTCGAGCCGTTCGGGGTGCATGATGAAGTAACCTGCCAGAGCGTCGATGTGCATCTGGCTGGATTCCATATCGCCGTATTGCTTGCGTACTTCATCAAAAATTTTGTCCCAGAAGACCATGGAGTGGTTGAGGGCGTTGGATTTGGTTGCGCTCAAAACTTTGGTCATATTGTTGTTTTTGGCGTATTCAAAGGCGTAACGGATGATGCGTTCGGTGCCTTTGCGGGTGAAAATGGCATTCTGAATGGACTTGTCTTCCGTAGTTTCGCCCTGACCGCAGTATTCGCCTTCGGAATTTTCGCGGATAACGACAAAGTCGATGTTGTCATTTTTCAGAGGGGAGTTCAACCCCGGCAGAAGTTTGATCGGGCGCATATTGACGTACTGATCGAACCCGGTTCTTATCGGCAGCAGCAGATCGCGCAGCGAAACATGATCCGGCACACCGGGGAAGCCGACTGCTCCCAGCAATATGGAATCGCAATCCCGCAAAATTTCCATGCCGTCAGCGGGCATCATTCTGCCGTGTTCGAGATAGTAGGCGCAGCTCCAGGGGAGGGTGTTGTATTCAAATTTTATGCCGCCGTGTTTCCCGGAGATGGCATTGAGGACGCGTACGCCCTCGTTGATGACATCAACGCCGATTCCGTCACCGGGGATGAGGTTGAGCCGGTAAGTTTTCATGATATTTTCCTGCTTGGTAAGATATTGATTTTTTTACGCGACAACAGAACCGGGTGTTGCCACCCGGTTCCGTTTGGTACATTGTAACTCAATTATAATATAGCTCGGAAAAGGAAGAATTTCAATCCTTATCCGCTTCGGGCTGATATTTTGCGATGATTTCGTTCGCCACGTTACCGGGAACCTGTTCGTAGCGTTCAAAGCTCATCTGGAAAAATCCGCGTCCCTGGGTCATGCTCCGCAGTTCGGTGGCGTATTTGAACATTTCCGCCATCGGCGCTTCGGCGTGGACAACCTGCAGACCTTCATCTACCGACATACCCAGAACGCGGCCGCGTTTGTGGTTCAAGTCGCCGGTGATATCGCCCATGTAGGAGTCGGGGATGTGGATCTCAATTTTCATGATGGGTTCGAGCAGAACCGGTTTCGCCTGGGAGATCGCTTCGCGGAACGCCATGCGTCCGGCGATCTTGAATGCCATTTCATTGGAGTCCACCGGGTGGTATTTGCCGTCATAGACGGAAACTTTGATCCGTTCCATGTTGCAGCCGACCAGCGGTCCGCGGGTCATCACCTCCTGAACACCCTTTTCGATGGCGGGGATGAAGTTCTTGGGAATTGCGCCGCCGACCACATCGTTGGAAAATTCATATCCGGCTTCATTGTAGGCAATGCGCAGATAAACTTCAGCAAACTGTCCGGCACCGCCGGTCTGTTTTTTGTGGCGGTAGTGTCCCTCTCCGGAAGCGGTGATGGTTTCGCGGTAGGGGACTTTCGGCGTGGTCAAAACCGCTTCGACCTTGAACTGTTCTTTCAATCGTTTGGCGACGATGCCCAGATGCTGATCGCCCATGCCGGAGAGGAGAAATTCATGAGTTTCATCCTGACGGGAAAGCCGGACGGTGGGATCGCATTCGGCGATCTTCTGCAGACCTGCGGCGATTTTTTCATCTTCACCGTTTTTGGCGGCGGTGACGGCATAGGACATCACCGCTCCCGGGAATTCGATACCCGGCAACGCTTTGCAGGAAGCGTTGGCGGCAACGGTGTCACCGATATTGGTGTTTTTGAGTTTGGCGACGGCGAAAATAGTTCCGGGACCGGCATCGGCGGTCTGGGTCTGGGTTTTACCGTTCATTGCCAGCAAATTACCGAAACGCTCTTTCTGTCCGGTGGTGATGTTGTAAACTTCACTGTCGGCCTTGAATGTTCCGGTAACGGTACGGATGAATGCCAACTGTCCGCTGAACTGGTCGTTTACGCTGCGGAATACCACGCCGTAGGCTTCGCCATCGGCAGAGATGGTTTCCGGACCGCCGGGGAGCGGAACATATTCCAGCGGGGTGGGGAAAATTTCGATGATGGCATCCATAAGTTCGGTGATACCGATACCTTTGCTGGAACTTCCGGCAAATACCGGGATGGTGCTTCCGGCGCGGACGCTGGCACGCAATCCGGCGTGCAGTTCGTCGGGGGTGAGTTCTTCTCCGGCGAGGTAGCGTTCCATCAATGCTTCGTCGGTTTCGGCGATGGCATCGAGCCAGAGGGCTTTGCATTCGGCGACATCATCGGCAATATCAGCGGGGATGTCGGTGTCAAAGAGGACATTGACCACTTTGGAAAATTCTGCGGATTTGCCGACCGGCCAGTAGAGCGGGATGATCACGTTCTTTCCGTGGTTTTTGCGCATGACTTCCAGAGTAGCTTTGAAATCGGCACGCTCCTTGTCCAGCCGGTTGACGAAACCGAAGCGGGGGATCTTGCGCGCTTTGGAAACCTTCCAGGCGCGGGCGGTACCGACCTGCGGACCGTCGATGGCATCGATGACGACGACAGCAGCATCGGCGGCGCGGATGGCTCCGACGACCTGACCTACGAATTCACCGTATCCCGGGGTATCGACAAAAAAGAAGCGATGATCTTTCCATGAACAGTTCATCGCGCTTGCATAAATACTTGATTGTTTTTCGAGCTCTTCCGCCATGAAGTCGCTGACGGTGTTTTTGGCTTCCACAGAACCTGCTCTCGGAATTGCTCCGGCGGTAAAAAGAAGTTGTTCACAGAGCGTTGTTTTACCACTCCCGGAGTGACCGGCTACGACGAAGTTGCGGCATTTTGCGGCATCGGACATTTTTCAGCTCCTTTCCGGAATATCTCATTCCGTTGTTGTGTTTGGAAACCTTCCACGTTTTTACAATTGCACTGAATCCGGTAAATGTCAAGCGTTGTTTTGAAAAAAATGCACTATTTTTGAAAAAATTATTCTGTACAATGATGAAAAATGCATTTTTTTTATAAAAAAGGTTGCTTTTTTCATCGTAAGCGGTTATATTCTACAATAAGCTCAAACCATTGACAAAAAAGGAGAAAACAGTCATGTTCAAACGTATCGCTGTCATTGCCGTATTCTGCTGCTGCTGTGCGCTTTTTGCCGCGCCGTGGTTTACTCACAGTTCCCGCCGCCGTCCGGAGACATTGCTTGTTACCGGAAACTATCTTTCACCGTATATGCTTGCCGAGACCTATCAGGGGTTGACCAATCAGCCTTATCTGCGGATCATGGAAGATGGCCGTCTGTACATGGTCATGCCCAAACTGGTGCGCGGCGTCGCGCCCCGTGAGCTGTGCGGCGTTATCGACAACTTCAATCTGAAACGCATCGTCATCATCGGTGATGAACGTTATGTCTCCGCCGATTTTGAAAAACAGCTCCGTCAGACCAATATCAGAAAGACTCCGATCGTCCGTGTCTACGGCGACAACTGGCTCCGGGTCGCTGAAGAGCTGGATCATCTGCTCAATGTCGGACATCTTTCCCGCAACTTCCGCGAAAATCTGCAGGATGCCATGACCCGTACCCAGCCCACCCAGCTTCAGGTCCGTCAGCGGCAGACTGCTCCGGAAAAGAAGGCTGCTGAACAACCTGCTGCGGCTGAAGGACCCGCTCCTGAAGTGAAACCGGTTCCTGCTGAACCGGCCGCCGTTCCGGTTCCTGTCGATCCGGCTCCTGCCAGGTAATTGCACGGGTTTTGCCTATGTCACACCTTTATCGTATTGCCGCCAATACTTTCCGGGAATCCATCCGTGAACCGGTATATTTTCTGATGCTGCTGTCAGCTCTGCTGCTGATCGGTCACTATCCGTGGATGACGATTTTCGTCTTTTTTGAACAGCTCAAACTGGTCGTGGACAGTTCCATGGCGACCACGATGATCTTCAGTCTGGCGATCGCGGTGCTTTGCGCAAGTTACACTGTTTCGCGGGAAATGCGCAATGGAACGGTTCTACTGTTGTTGAGCAAGCCGGTGCCGCGCTGGAGTTTTGTACTCGGCAAAATTTCCGGGATCGTGTTTGCATCGCTGCTTTTCTGTATCATCTGCTGTTTTGCTTCAGTTATTTCGGTTTATGTTGCAGTTGACCAGTTCCGTATGGAAATGCATTTGTACGGTGCTTTTGTCGGATTGCTGGCTTGCGGATGTGCCGCCGGAATGGTGATGAACTTCCTCAAAGGCAGTTCATTTGCGGAATTTGCCACCTATATGACCGGACTTCTGGTTGCCGGAATGTTCTGTTACTGCCTCAAGTTCCGTCCGGAACCGGCACTTTCCATGGCTGATCTGGGTAAAGCACTGTTTATGCTCAACATCGGTGTGATCATCATGGCGACCATCGCTGTCGGAGCTGCAACCAGAATGGATGTGGTGCCGACGATGTGTCTGTGTTCGGTATTCTTCTTTGTCGGTTTGATGTCCAGTCACCTTTTTTTGCGGACGACCGATTCAGAGCTGCTTAATCTGATCTGCGATTTCTGCTATGCAGTGATCCCCAACTGGCAGTTTTTCTGGCTGGCGGATGCGATCGCTGTCGGCAGGACGATTCCCAGGGCATACGTCATTGACGGTTGTATCTACGGCGCGATCTACTTCGCGGTTGCCTGTATCTGGGCGATAGTGTTGTTCCAGGATCGGGAAGCGGCCGCCGGAGCCCGTGACTGACGAGATGAGATCCCGGCTGATAATCGTCAAAGAAACCGATTCCACCAATCTGGCATTGCGCCGGGAACATCGTGATTTGCCGGATGGAACGCTTTACTGCGCTTTGAACCAGACTGCCGGACGCGGCAGACTGAACCGCCGCTGGGTTACACCTCCAAACAGTGCGCTCTGCTGCAGTATGCTCTTTAAAAGTGTTGCTGAACCCTACCATGCCGGGGCGATCATTGCTCTGGCGGCATTGGAGGTCATCAATGATTGTCTGGGCAATGAAAAAGCGTTTTTCAAGTGGCCGAATGATATTTATATCAACTCCGACAAACTTGCGGGGATACTTTCTGAAGGCGTAATTGAAAACGGACGTTTTGCGGCCGTCATTTCCGGAGTCGGTATCAATATCAATCAGGATGCTGATACGCTTGCGCAACTGGATAACCGTGCGACTTCCATTTACTGTCAATGCGGGCATCCATACGACCTTGAAACCTTGTATTCCAAACTTTTTTCCGCCGCCTCCGGCATTTACAAACAATACTTTGCTGCGCCGGATGAAATCATTTCCCGCTGGAAAGAAGCCAACCGTCTGCGGGGCAGACTTCTTGAAGCAGTCCGTCCGGATGGCAGCGTGTTGCGGGGCATTTTCCGGGATATTGCCCCGGACGGTGCGATGCTTATGGAATATGACAATACTCTTCACCGTTTCGATTGCGGTGACATAAAAATCACTCCCTCTTTTGAAGAATAGCGTTCCCGGTCAGTCATCCTTGAGGAGGTCAAAGTTCCGGCAAATCGGAGTAGATGACCAGCGCGCGGGCGCGGGGGCAGTTTTCCGGAAGTTTTACCCGGTGCGGCACATTGGCTTGCATATAGACCGTGTCGCCCGGAACCAGATGTTTGCGGGTGTTGTCATCGTAGATGCAATAATCAAGTTCTCCATCGAGGAGGATGAAAAATTCTTCGGTATCGTGCATAAGAAAATCCCGTTCCGGTCCGGGGGTGTATTCGATCATAAACGGATCCATTTTCCGCCCGATCTGCCGGTGGGCGAGGGCAAGGTAGTGGATGCCGTAATTTTCCCCGGCATCGCGGTCAAAAGGTTCACCCTCGGAAAGATTGCCGAAAGAGTAGGGACGACCGGGCTGAAGATTGCCGCTGAATATCTCTTCCAGTGAAACCCCCAGAGCAGAGGAGATTTTCATTAACGCTTTAAGTGACGGAGTGATGCGGAAGTTTTCGATCTGGGAGATGAAGCCCTTGCTGAATCCGCTCTGCCGGGCGAGTGTTTCCACGGTCATGCCCTGTTTTTTTCGCAGTTCCCGGATGGTTTTTGACAGTTCAAGCAAATTCATAGATCGGTGTCCTCTTTGATTTTTCTGCCGTTGACATCGGCGTAAAGTTCATATTTTGTGTCACAAATCCTGCGGTAGCATATCGGAAAATCCGGGGCATCCTGAAGATAAGAGCCGTTCCACTTTGGAGTGTTGGCAGAATTTTTCTGTAAATGTTCCAGTTTTTCAGGGTATATTCCGGTATCCAGTTTGTGTTCTTCCAGAGCCTGTGCGATCAGCAGGATATTCTGTTTGGTATTCTGCTGTTTGCGTACGGCTTCAAACTTCGCAGTCTGTTTGATCTTTCCGGCTTGTTCTGCCAGTTTGCAATTGATTATTTCCAGTGAAACGGCCTGCGGTCCCAGATGAAATGCGCGGTAAAGTTTCAGTACTGTTCCCCGGAGAGCAGCAGTAAGAGTATCGCCGGAATTTTGAAATTTTCCCTCCGGGATATGGAAAATTTTTTCTGTCTGCTTGCGTGCGGACTCCAAGGCATCTGTTGACCCCGGGATGTTTTCCATGTCAAGCACCATGCGGAAAATTTTGTGGTCAAACGGAGTGACCTCCACCGACAAACGGTCAAAGCCCTCCGGCAGTTCGGTGTCAATGGTAAAGAGTTCTCCCTCGCCGTTGCGCGGGGTGTGTACTTCGCCCATTGCCGCTTTGCCGATGCGGTCCAAGGTTGATGGGGCGGCAGGCTTACAACCGGAAAGCATGATGATTCCGATAATAAACAGTGGCAGAAAAGATTTCCCTGTCACAGCAGCACCACCGACATCAGTATCATTCCGGAGATCAATCCGTAAATGGCAAGGTGGTGTTCACCGTATTCGCGTGCCAGCGGGAGCAGTTCATCAAAGGTGATAAAGACCATGATCCCGGCGACGGCGGCAAAAATCAGCATCAGCAAGGTCTGCGTGAGGAACGGCAGAAAGAGGAAATAGGCGAACAATGCCCCCAGCGGTTCGGACAATCCGGAAACGAACGACCAGAAAAAAGCCTTGCGTTTGCTTCCGGTGGCATGGTAGATCGGTACCGAAACGGTTATGCCCTCCGGGATATTGTGGATCGCCACAGCCAGCGCTGTAAAGATTCCGGTTTCCGGAGTCATCATGCCGGTCATGAATACCGCCATGCCTTCGGGGAAGTTGTGTATGGCGATGGCAAGCGCAAAAATCATACCGCTGCGGAAAATTTTCCGTCTTTGCGCCCGGCGGCTCATCGCTTCGATGGGGCGCATTTCGTGCGGGTTCCGTGATTCGGGGATCAGCCGGTCGATGAGCAGCGCCAGGAACATCCCGCCGAAAAAGGCACCGATAGCCCATAAGCCGCCGATTTTGCCATTGTTTTCTATAAGTTTCAACCTGGCATCGGAAAAGAGTTCGATAAAGGAGATGTAAATCATCACCCCTCCGGAAAATCCCAGCGAAAGCGAAAGTATCCGTTTGTTTGAATGTTTGAAAAAAAAGGCAATACAACTGCCGATCCCGGTGGCAAGTCCTGCCAATCCGGACAAAATGAATGCACACAGCAACTGATTATTCATGGTCAACGCTCCTTACATCCTGATAATTTAACCCTTTAAACTGATTTTTTCAACAAATAATTTGATTTTTTTCTTGAAATATCCGGATTAAGATGTAAATTGTCATGACAACACACACTATATGGAGAATATCATCTTAAATGCTTATTCAGTTTGACTGCTGTGACTGCATAATGAAACAGACGCTTCAAATGGCGCGGGATTTGAGTCCGCTTCCGGAGAAGCGGTGGGAGTTTTTCGGGGAATTTCTGAAAATTTTTCAGAAACTTCACGGTATTGCTTCGCCTCCGGAGCTGGCGGCGGAATATTTTGAACTCTATAAGAAAATGAGCGGCATTGAAGACGGTTTTGAGGTGATCAAACGCCGTTCCACCGAATTGGGGCGCGCGCTCTATGATGAATTGGAAACTCTCTGTCTTGCTTCCGGAAACGATGCATTCATCAACCGGGTCAAACTTGCCGTCAGCGGCAATATGATCGATTACGGGGTGAATCCGGATTTCGACCTTGCCTGTGCCGAAAAACATATCCGGGAAGTGCTTGAACTTCCCTGTGACACCGCGGCTCTGGATGATTTGAAATGCCGTATCGGAAAGGCGGAAAGCATTCTTTATATTCTGGACAATTGCGGCGAAGCTGTCCTTGACCGGCTGCTGCTGGAAACGATGAAAGACAAGGTCACCATCGGTGTCCGCGGCAAACCCATACTCAACGATATGACCCGTAAAGAGCTTGCCGCTTCGGCATTGGATGATTTTCCGGTGATCGATACCGGGTGCAATGCGCCGGGGGCGCCGTTGCGGCTGATCTCTCCGGAGTTCCGGCACAAGATGGAGAGTGTCGATCTGGTGATTGCCAAAGGGCAGGGGAATTTTGAATCTCTGGAAGGTTTCTTTACTGCAAGACCGGTATATTTTCTTTTCCGGGCAAAGTGTCCGGTGATCCAGGAGTATCTTGGTGTCAGCTTCGGTTCATTGCAGATACAGGGCAGAAATTTGACGGTCAAATAATTCTACAAGAGGAATTTTACGATGAAAAAATTACTTTTTTTACTGTTTTTTGCCGCATTATGGCTTCACGGTGCGCCGCAGGCTCAATATACTTCTGATGATTTCCGCCGGATCAGTGCCATGCTGGCGCAGGTTCTGGATAAAAATCACTATTCCGATGTCCGTATGTCCGATGAATTATCCTGCCGGATATTTGACAACTTCATCGATGACCTTGATCCGGAACGGATATTTTTCTGTGAGGATGATCTCAAGCCGCTTGCCCATGAACGGCTGCTGACCGGTTACCGTTTGCAGCAGGGAGAATATTCTCTGGCGTTCCGGGTCTATGAACTTTTCCGCAAACGTTATGCCGAATACCGGGAATTTTCCGGGAAATTTCTTGCCGGTAAGATAGATTTTTCCCAAAATGAGAGTTATTCAGTCAACCGCCGCCGGGAACCCAGAAGCCGGAATCGTCAGGAATTGACCTCCCTCTGGAGCAAGTACCTCAAGCATCAGCTGCTGATATATAAGCTTATGGAACTCAATGATACACCGGAAAAAAAGGGAAATGCGGATGCGGGAAATAAAAAAGTTACTGTTCCCGCTCCGGAAAAACGCATCCTTCAGCGGCAGCGCGACTTCGGCAATGCGATCGAAAAGCGCGAAAAAATCGATATCCTCGGTATATTGCTCAATGCCATGGCGACCACTTACGGCGCGCATTCCAGTTACCAGCCGCCCAAAGCGAGCGAAGATTTTGATATCCACATGTCGCTTTCGCTCATCGGTATCGGAGCGACCCTCACCAGCGAAAACGGTTACATCAAGATAGTCGAACTCGTCCCCGGCGGTCCCGCCGCCCGCAGCGGTAAACTCAAAGTAAATGACCGTCTGATCCGGGTCACCCAGGAAAACGGAGAAAGTACCGACCTTATCGATATGCCGGTTTCGCAGGCAGTCACCTTTATCCGGGGAGAGAAGGGGTCGAAAGTCACCATCGATGTACTTTCCGGAGAAGCGGGAAATGTTTCAAAGGTAACGCTGGTGCGTGAGAAGATCAATCTGGAGGAAAGTGCCGCTAAAGGCGATATCCGGGAGATCCGTCACAGCAACGGCAAAGTGCTTAAAGTCGGGGTCATAACTCTGCCGGGGTTCTATATGAATTTCAGTGAAGCTGCCAGCGGAAACTCTGCCGCCCGCCGCGCCAGTACCGATGTGAGAAATATTCTGGAACGCTTCAATAAGGCGAAAGTTGATTCCGTTCTTTTTGATTTGCGGCGCAACGGCGGCGGCAGTCTGCCCGATGCGATCATTATGGCTGGATTGTTTATGAAAGGCGGGCCGGTGGTCAGAGTCAAAGGAAAAGAGAGCTCAAATTTGTATGGCGATGATGATAAGAAGATCGTCTATTCCGGGCCGCTGGTGGTTCTGACCAGTAAACTCTCTGCTTCGGCGGCGGAGATATTTTCGGCGGCGCTGCGGGATTCCGGACGGGCGGTAATGGTCGGAGACAGCCGGACATTCGGCAAAAGTACCGTGCTGAATGTGGAAGATCTGACTCCGTATAATTCACTTTTCCGCAGGATCAATGCCGGGACGGTCATTTTTGAGTCGGCGATGTTCTACCGCATCACCGGTTGTTCGGTTCAGCAGCTCGGGGTCCAGCCGGATATTCTGCTGCCGTCACTTACCGAAGAGATGGAAGTCGGCGAAATGTATTATGACAACCATCTGCCGTGGGATCAGACAACGCCGGCTTCGTACAAGGCATTTGATCCCGGAATGAAGAACAAGATCGCTGTATTGAAAACAAATTCTGCCAAACGCATCGCCGCTTCCCCGGAATACGGCAAACTGCTCCGGCAAATTGAATTGTACCGCAAAATACGCAACCGCAAGAGTGTTTCACTCAACGAAACACAGCGCCGGAAAGAGTACGCCGCCGAAAAGCAGCTTATTGAAGAGACCGAAAAAATCATGGAGGAATCCGGCACTTCCGTGTCCGGTAAAGATAAGAGATCCTCTGATCCGGTGCTTGCCGAAGCGGTCAATATCGCCGCAGATCTTTCGCAGTTGTAATGTACGGCAGGGCAGGGGGGATTTGGCTCGTTGAGGTCGGACAAGTCGGACTGGTCGGACTTGTCGGACGAGCGGCAATACACACCATGCGGCACTCGCCGACATAAAGACAATGGGCGATCTGCTGTCCGTTATCGTCCGTTTAAGTCCGTATCTGTCCGTTAGACGACATCGCTCCATGTGGCACATTGCCCGTGCGCCAGCCCACTGGTCGGACGTGTCGGACGAGCGGCAATACACACCATGCGGCACTCGCCAGCCCAAAGACAATTGGCGATCTGCTGTCCGTTATCGTCCGTCGCTGATTTGGCACGTTGAGTCGGACGTGTCGGACTGGTCAGACTTGTCGGACGCGCGGCAAAACTGACTATGCGGCATCCGCCGACATAAAGACAATGGGCGATCTGCTGTCCGTTATCGTCCGTTTAAGTCCGTATCTGTCCGTATTTGTCCGTTAGACGACATCGCTCCATGTGGCACATTGCACGTGCGCCAGCCCCCACCCGGCGTGATAGAGACAATTGGTACTGTTAAATATTTCACATTGTAAAAAGTTTTAGAAAAAGTATTTTAATTTTCAAAAAAGGTGTTCAGAGTTTACCGCTTTATATGTATAATAGAGCCGTGTCAAAGATGATTTTGACAATGTAAATGCACATGGGTTGTGTGCGTAATATAAAGAAAGGAATAAAAAAATGAAAAAAACCCGTGGTTTTACCCTCATCGAGCTGCTGGTCGTGATCGCGATCATCGCTATCCTCGCCGCCATGCTGCTCCCCGCCCTTCAGACTGCCCGTGAACGCGGCCGTCGCGGAAGCTGCATCAGCAACCTGAAACAGATCGGTACCGCCCTGATTCAGTATGCTCAGGACAACCGTGAAAAAATGCCTGCTGGCAACTGCCGTCAGAGCAGCACCACCGCTACCGCGCGCAACGTCGAACTCGCTACCGCCAAATGCATCGAAGGTTTCAACGTCCTGATCGGTCATGAATACCTCTCCGATTACGGTGTTTATGTCTGCCCGAGCAGCACCGCCACTACCGGTACCGGTGCCGAAGGTTCTCTGACTGTCACTGGCGGTACTGTCAACGTTTCCTATGGTTACATCCCGGGCTACATCGCCGGTAACAACGGTTCTGAATCCGCTATCGCCGCCGACTTCGACGGAACCAACTGTGGTGATGCCAAGACCAGCCACACCAACTATGGTAACATCCTCTTCGCCGACGGATCCAGCCGTGGTTTCAACGGTCAGAAGTGGTTCACCAAACCCAACACCGGTTTTGTTACTACTGCTGGCACGATCCCCTTCAACACGCTCGAAAACTAATCGGTATTGTTGAGAATCGAAAAAGCGCGATGCGAAAGCACCGCGCTTTTTTTTTGCACCTGTCTGCTGTGGGCTGGCGCACGTGCGGAGAGCCTCATGGAGCGATGTCGTCTAACGGACAAATACGGACAAATACGGACGATAACGGACGATAACGGACAACAGATCGCCCATTGTCTTTATGTCGGCGAGTGCCGCATGGTATGTTTTGCCGCGCGTCCGACACGTCCGACCAGTCCGACTTGTCCGACCTCAACGAGCCAAACCATCAACGGACGACAGACCGCTCTGTTTTGCCGGCGATCACTGTACTGCAAACCGGAGCGCGCTCCTGTCAGTTACCGTTATCCACCGTCAGTTGCCGTTGGTTGCGGTCAGTTGAGCCAGGCGCCTTTGATGTCGACGACATTGTAAAATGCTTTGACGGCGATGGCGAGGGCTTCGGCATCAAAACCGGAGATGGTGATGGTATTGCCGGATGATTTTACTGTGAAATCACCTTTGACCATTGACGGATCGATGCGCATGATGATTTTTGCCTTTGCTCCTTTTACATTGGCAATGCCGGGAAGAGTACCGCCTGAAATTTCAGCACCGTTACTCAAATCAATACCCCGGAAGGTGATTTGCGGTTTGATATATTTTTTGACCAGCGGCGCAATTGCCATCAATTCATCCAGAATCTCTTTTTTGAAGTACTCCGCCCGTTCCGGAGCGAGGTCTCTGCCGACTTTGACATATTCATAAGGTTTATCACCGCTCCGGCGCCTGTGATTGATAAAGGCAAGCTCCTTTATCCAGCGCGCTTTTGCGGCATCGATGCGTTTAACTGCCGGTGCGGCAGCTTTGACTGAAGCAAGTTTATTGCGGCAGTATTCCAATATGTAGAATAAGTTGGCATCGTCCAGACCGTCCCGGACACCTTCGACAAAGGCGCAGTTGAGCAGAGTTTTTTCTTCACTGTCGCCAAAGGCAAAGAGCCGCTGTCCCCAGACTCCGAAAAGGGGGCTGTGACCGTAATAAAGCCAATCTTTCCAGAATGGCCCGATATGGGCATAGGTGAAGTTCTGTCCCAGATTGAAAAAATATCTGCCGTAACTGCGGCCGTATTCGGCGGGGCGGCGGGTCTCCGGTGTGGAACCGATATAAAATCCGCAGCCGGTATCGGGCGCAAGTTCGATTTTTCCGGAATCGATCAACCGTTTGAGTTCCGGAGCAACGACGGTGTAACAGCTCCAGTAGGCGTAGGGGGCGATCGCTTTTACGAGGTCGGGTTCGTTGAAAGTTCCGAAGGTCCACGAAGCGCCGAGTTTGACTTTGAGTCTGCTCAAAAATTCCGCTTCAGGGAGGAAGCGTTCCCGGATCGTTTTACGGTCGGGTTCGTTGTAACCCATCATAATGATATCTTTTATGCCGCGGTCATAGAAATATTCCACGATCCGGCGGTAGAATCCGTAGTAGAGCTGTTTGTGCTTTTCCGACCACCTGCTTACCGGAAGCCCTTTTTCTTTCAGCGCACCGGCAATGGTGGAATTTACACTGTTGACTTCAGTAAATTGCAGACAGTTGATGCCGTTTTCCGCCATGCTGCGGGCGTATTGCTGATAACTTTCCGGGAAGTCGATCTCCGGGAAAACGCCGCTGTCGAGCAGTTTGCGGTTTTTCCACATCGCAACGTGTAAAGTGGTCTGGGTTCCTTTGAGTTTGATATTGGTCGTGCGGGTGAAAGGTATCCCCGCCTGCCGGATGTTGTGCAGTTTGAGCATGGCACTGCCGTATTCTGTAAGCGGCAGAGTCGAACCCCAGACCCGGTAGGATATGGGGCGCATTCTGCCCAGCATTACCGGATAAACGGTCATGGAAACGGGAATTTTCAACTCATTGCAGCGCAGGGTGGCTTCATATTTTCCCGGAGCGAGGTTGTTGCTGTCGGCGCGGATGGCAAATACTTCAGTCATTCCCGGAGAAAGGGTGAGTTTGCCGGAAAATTCCCGGAGAAAATAGTTGCCTTCGGCATCGGCGTACTCTGCGGGCTGACCTTTGCGCAGCCGTTTGGGCAATGGAGCTGCTTTGGACATGCGGAGCAAAGTGAAGTTTTTACCGGAAAGCGAAATGTCGATTTCCAGAGTTTCCGGACTTTGGACGGCAAAAAAGCGGGTGTCGCGCTCATCAATGGCGCTGAAAAATTCAAGTTTCTTTATCTCTTCGCCCGGCAGCGGATAATTGGGGTCGAAGTGGGGGCGTTCCTGCGGCCAGCGGCTCCATTTGCGCTGCCAGATGAGCAGTTTTTTGCCGGGGCAGTTGGCTTTGAGGTCATCGGCAAAACTGGAGTGCTTGCGCATTTTCAGCAGATTGCTGAACAATTTATCCATGACGGGAAAGTTCTCCTGTGCCAACCGTCCGGTAAAGAAATGAGCATCCCAGAGATAGTAGATCGCACCTTTGCCGACTTTGGTTTCGGTGACGGTACCGAGTTTGCCGATTCCGGCAAGAAGCGTGGCCGGTTCCAGCGGTTCGACAAAAAAGCGGCTTTTATTGAAAAAATGTACCGGTTTATCGGTGTCGATCCCGGCAAAGAGCGGATGATCTTTCTGCATTACGCCGAGAGTAAGTTCCGGCTGCCGGTTCATTTTCACTATCTTATAGTATTTGAAATCAGACTTGGCAAACTTTGCGCCGGTAAGTCCGCGCACCGCACCGCCGGTCAGGACGAGCAAGCCGCCGTTGCTGACATATTCATTAAGAAGTTTTATCTCCTCATTGCTCAAAGCATTGCAGGTCGAAAACACCCATACCGAAGCAAATTTATCCAGCTCTTTTGACGGAAATCTGTCAAAGAGCTTGTAGGCGATCCGCTCCGGATGCAGTACCCGGTTGATGATAAATGCGGAATCGCTTTTGCCGTAACTGTCCACATTGACCAGTGCCGCCGGTTTGGCACTGACGGTGAGTGTCAGTACCATGAGCATGAGGTGGGATAAAACTTTCTTCATACGGGAAACTCCTTATTTGGCGCGTTGGAACTTCAAATCATCAAAGAAGACTTTTTCTTCCGCTTTGCCGTTGTTTTTTACGGTGAAAGTGATGGTGGCGGAGACCTTTTTGCCCTGCGGGAAAACAAAGGGGGCAAAGGTGATCTGCTGCCAGTTTGACAACTCTTTCAATCCGGTCGCGGCGACGGGACATTTTTCAGTGACTTTTTTGCCGTCAACATCGAAGTTGACCGTAACTTCCGGAATGGCATTCTTGAAGAACCCTGAAATCAGCATCCGGGTGCCGGAAGCAAGAGAAACTTTGACCGCTGACGTCACAGTCGCCGTTTCTCCCGGAGCCAGAGTCAGTCCGAGAGATTGAGCTTGTCTGCCGTGGTACATCGCGGTAATATCGTGGATGTCATCGTGGCATTCGGCAAGAGTTATTTCCGCTTTGCCGCCGGAAACGTGCCAGCCGTAGACCGGACGTTTGAATTCCGGCGGGTTGCGCAGTTCAAAGGCGTTGTTGACAAAATAGTTGGTGAATCCGAGCTGCACGCCTTTAAGCAAATGCTGTATCATGAACTGATAGGGCATGTGCCACAAGGTACGTTCCAATCTGGGATTGTAGGTAATGGAATGATCTTTTCTCATGCCTCCGGCAAGGGATTGTTTGTGATGGAGTTCACAAATTTTTTCAGCTTTGCTGTAAATGTCAAGCAGAAGTTTGTCACTTATTTCCGCAGGTTCTTCAACGGAAGGCAGTATCAGCGGCAGGCTGCCGCCGAGCGAGTTGATTTGAGGAAGGATAGTGCTTCTGGCGGCGACGGTTTTGCCGAAGTCGAAACCGGATTTGACATAGAGGATGCGGGCGCGTTCTTCCGGAGTGACTTTGGCTCTCAGTGCCTGTTTGAAGAACGCATCACCCCGCTTGAAAAATTCATCGTTGAAAATTTGTCCGATGTTGCGGAATACCAGCGTATAACCGCCCCATGAGGTTTGGAACAGCCGGGTGGTGAACTCCTCGACCAGATCGAAATATTTCCGCATCGGTTCAGCCGCCTTGCCGAAACCGTTTTTGCAGTAGTCATCAATAATGGCGTCCACATCAGCGTCCGGATTCCACAGCAGTTTGGCGCCGACGTAGTTGGTCAAGCCGGAGTTGGAAAACTGCGTGGCGTTTTCCACGCGCATACCGAAGCCGTTGACGCTTTTGAGCAGTTTGGCTTCCCATGAGATCATGTGAACTACATTCCACGGCATTCCCTGATTGTAGGTACCCCAGTATTCGTAGAGCCAGAGGCCGATACCGGATTTTTTGTAGTATTCAAACTCTTCTTCAATTTCCTTGCGGTCTTTGGTCGCAGCACCGAAAAAACAGCGCAGCACGAAAACATTGTCCGGCATTTTGAAAAGTTTTTTCGGCGGTTTGGCGCAGAAGGTGTAGGCATTGAGCAGAACTTTGCTTTTGGGGTTGAGCTTTTTCGCCTGAAGTGCCACATCCCGGACGAAATCATACATCCGGTCGGAGAGATTGGGATAATCGTGGATGCTCACCCAGTTGGGATCGGAGTCCTGCGCGCGACAGTTGGCACATTCGCAGAAGCCGTAACCGTCGTTGGGAGAAATCGACTGCATTACATCCAGATTTTTGGCGGCAACTTTTTCGGCAATGATGCGGCGGACGTCGGGATTGCTGGTGCAGAGCTGGCGGGGATTGCGGGCGGCAGTGGCGGGTTTGTCGCTGGAACCGACCCAGTTGATAGCGGAAACTAAACCGAAGTATTCCGGATTGGTTTTGAAATATTTTTCCGCAGGGATGAAGCTGTC
Organism: Lentisphaerota bacterium; assembly: GCA_015061605.1. Taxonomy (GTDB): domain Bacteria; phylum Verrucomicrobiota; class Lentisphaeria; order Victivallales; family Victivallaceae; genus UBA1784. Next base: position 29,658 of record SUWH01000027.1, read on the forward strand.
AAAAGCGTGACCGACTTTGTAATCCATGGATTGTCCGAGTTTCATCCGGCGGTTCCAATCCGGATTGCTGCCATATTTGAGGACACGGACGGCGAACGCGGGTTTTTCGGTGGAAAATCCGCTTGCAACTTTGATGGATTTTTTGCTGGGAACGACTTCGCCGGAGGGGGCGGGCCAGAGCCAGCGGACGCCGCACACATCTTCGAGAAAGGTGGTGACGGCGCGGGAATCTCCGGGGATCTTCCGGGAATTTTCCGCACCCCAGAGGAAAATTTTTCCGTCAGCAGTGACATTGCGGAAGATCTGTTCGCGGTGTTCGACTTTTACATCTCCGGGGGCAAAGGTTTTGCCGACATAAAAGCCGGATTTTTCAGCAGTTTTCACCTTTTTGACGGTAAAATGTTTGCCGAAAACTCTGCCCAGATACAAAGCAAGTTCCTTCGCCGCCGGAGCAGACGCATTATCGGCGTAAAAAACCTGCGTCAATTTGGAAATTTCGACATTTGCCGCCTGTAAAAGCAAGGCGCAAAGTGCCACTGTTACGGATAATAATTTTTTCATTTTTCTCCTTTACATTTTATTATTTTCTGCTTTAAACAGTTATTTTGCCCGGGTGAACTGCATATTGTCAAAGAAATATTTCTGTTCAGTTTTACCCTCATTTTTGACCGTGAAAGTTATCACTGCGGAAACCTTTTTTCCTTGCGGGAAAGTGAAAGGCGCAAAGGTTATCTGCTGCCAGTTGGTTTTTTCTTTCAGCCCGGTCGCGGCGACGGGGAGTTCCTGAGTGATGTTTTTACCGTCAGCATCAAAGGTGACCTTTGCCTCAGGCACAATGTTCTTGAAACAGCCGGAAACGACCATGTCAGTACCGGATTTCAATACCACTTTGACAGCAGAAGTGATCTTTGCGCTTTCACCGGGGGGGAGCGTGACGCAAAGAGATTGCCCCTGTTTACCGTGATACATCGCGGTGATGTCGTGGATGTCATCACGGCATTCAGTTAGAGTTACTTCAGCTTTGCCGCCTTTGATGCGCCAGCCGTAGACCGGGAATTTGAATTCCGGCGGGGTGCGCAGTTCAAAGGCGTTGTTGACAAAATAGTTGGTGAATCCGAGCCGGACACCCTGGAGGAGATGTTGAACCATGAAGTGGTAGGGCATGTGGATCAATGTGCGTTCCAAACGGGGATTGTAGGTGATGGAGTGATCCTTTTTCATCGCGCCGGCAAGCGATTGTTGGTGGCGGGTGTTGCAGATATTGTCCGCTTTTTTGTAGAGAGCGAGCAGGGCATCATCATTGAGTTCAGCCGGTTCATTGAAGTCCGGATAGACCAGCGGCAGACTGCCGCCGTGAGAATTGACCTGAGTAAGGATCCTGCTCCACGCTGCGGTGGTTTTGGCAAAATCAAAGCCGGACTTGATATAGAGCACGCGGGCGCGTTCGGCGGCGGAAAGACCGGATTTCAGAGCTTGAGCAAACAGTTTATCGCCTTTTTTGAAAAATTCATCGTCAAAAAAGGTGCCGATACTGCGGAATTTCATCAGATAGCCCTGACTGCCGTAACGGAAAATCTTTGTGGTACGGTCCTCGACCATATCGAAGTACTCCCGCAGATATTTTGCTCCTTTGCCGAAACCGGAGCGACAATAATCGTCGATGATTTCATTGGGATCGGCATCCGGGTTCCAGAGCATTTTGGCGCCGACATAGTTGGTCAAGCCGGCAGTGGCGAATGCTGTTGCATTTTCCACGCGCATACCGAAACCGTTGATGCTTTTGAGCAGTTTGCATTCCCAGGCAAGCGAATTTATCACACTCCACGGCATCCCCTGATTGTAGGTGCCCCAATATTCATAGAGCCAGAGTCCGATACCGGACTCTTTGTAATGCCGGAACATTTTTTCGGTTTCTTTGCGGTCTTTCACCGAAGCGGCATTGATGCAGAGCAGGACGAATACATTGTCCGGCATTTTGTATTGCTTTTTGGGCAGCGGCGCATAGAACCCGTAGGCATTGAGCAGAACTTTGCTTTTGGGATTGAGTTTCTTTGCCTGAAGTGCCACATCTTTAACAAAATCGTACATCCGGTCGGAAAGATTGGGATAATCGTGGATGCTCACCCAGTTGGGATCGGCATCTTGCGCACGGCAGTTGGCGCATTCGCAGAAACCGTAGCCGTCATTGGGGGAAATCGACTGCATCACATCGAGATTTTTTGCGGCGACCTTTTCGGCAATGATACGGCGGACATCGGGATTGGTGGTGCAGAGCTGGCGGGGATTGCGGGTGGGAACGGCGGGTTTATCGCTGGAACCAACCCAGTTTATGGGGGAAACCAGACCGAAATATTCCGGATTGGTTTTGAAATATTTGTCCGGATGGATAAAGCTGTTGAAGGCGTGACCGACCCGGTAATCCATCGATTGACCGAGTTTCATCCGGCGGTTCCAGTCGGCTTCGCTGCCGTATTTGAGGATACGGACGGCGAATGCGGGCTTTTCGCTTTTCAATCCGGTTTTGACGGTGATGGATTTTTTGCGGGGGACTACTTCGCCGGAAGCGGTCGGCCAAAGCCAGCGGACGCCGCACTCATTTTCCAGAAAGGTGGTGACGGCACGGGAATCGCCGGGGATCTTTCTGCTGTTTTCCGCACCCCAGAGGAAAATTTTGCCGGAAGCATCGGTGCTTTGAAATATCTGTTCGCGGTGTTCAACTTTTACATCTCCGGGAGCAAAGCTTTTGCCGATGTAGAAACCGGATTTTTCCGCAGTTTCGGCTTTTTTCAGGCTGAATTTTTTTCCGAAAACTTTGCTCAGGTATCCGGCAAGCTCTTTTGCCGCTCCGGCAGAGCCGTTATCAGCATAATAAATAGTGGTCAAATTGGAAATTTCCACTTCCGCTCCTGCCAGCAGAAACGGAAACAACAGCAATGCTGTTGAAAAAAGAATGGATTTTTTCAACATGGTTACTCTCCTTGTCAGTAGGTGTAGTCCCAGTTCAATTTGGTGGTTTTGTTGTTGGCGACGGTATTGCTGGGGAAAAATTGCGGACCTTCATTGAGATAAGGGGAAACATGTCCGTCCCAGTGAGCGATATTCATCATTTTTTTGTGCGGGAAGGTCAGCATGCCCTGGTCAAAATACCGGATCGAACTGCCGCCTGTTAATTCACTTGAAGTCGCTGAACGGTAACGCATGGCAGATTCAACCAGAAAGAATTTGGCTGATGGTTTCCGGACTCTCCGTATATTGCCTGAACCAAATTCACCTTTGACATAATGTGACCACTTCGGCCAGACAAAATAGGTGTGTCCGGCAGGGAAGCTGTGAGTCGGGCGTTTGTAGGTCTTGGGACAGAACAATACAGAATTGTACAGTCTCGGCGGCGAACCGGTGACGATTTTCAGCGATTTGAACATTCCGTAATCTCTCAGTGCGAGCCAGGGATAATTGCCGTAAGTAGGTTTCCAGCCGTCGTAATCACTGGTATAATTCAGACAGCCGAGAGTGAAGTTTTTCAGATTGTTGGTACAGCCGGTGGTCATGCCGCGGTCGCGCGCACTTTGCAGCGCCGGGAGTAAAATCGCCGCCAGAATGGCGATGATGGCAATGACTACCAGAAGCTCGATCAAGGTGAAGCTGTACAGCTTCTGTCCATGTCCATGGACAGAAGCTGTACAGCTTCTGTCCATGTCCATGGACAGAATAAGGATCTTTACGAGTCATAAAATACCTCCGTTGAAATTGTTGGTTAACGGTAAAGAATCACGTTCAATAAGCAGGGTCGGTATCGCAATATGCTGAATTGGCAGCTGCGGATCGTTCATCCGCTTGATCAGAGTTTCCAGAAGCATCTCCGCCTGAAGCGAGATCTGCGGGTCAAATGTGGTTATTTCCGGATAAAATTGGGCGCTTTCCGGCAGATTGTCATAACTTATCAATGCAATATCTTCCGGAATACGGATATTGTGCCGGCGGGCGGTCTTCAGTACTCCGCCGAGCATAAGGTCGCTGTGCAGGATGATAACTTCCGGAAGTTCCGGGGCTTTGAGCAGTTGTTCCATCGCCGCTTCCCCATATTTTCTGGAACCGGGAAATTGGATGAACCACTCATTATGGAACGGCAATCCGGCTTTGATGATCAACTCTTTAAGCGTTCTGCCGCGAAGTTCCGTGATGATGCCGAAGTAGCCGATTTTTTTATAACCGCGTTTGGTGATGTAATCAAAAATCCGGTGGGCATATTCGACTTTGTCCGGATAAACACAGTCGTATCCCTCCCACGGATTGCCATAAATTACCACCGGTTTGCCGCTGTTTTTCAAAACCGGATCGATTTCAAGAGAGATTATGCCGTCGATGCCCTGACTGCAGAGTTTCTTTACCGCTGCCGGAAAACCGTCATTTTCCCAGAAAGAAAAAATGCCGTGGAACTCATTTATTTTCAACTCCCGGTCAAGTGCCATGATCAATTCGCCGTAGTGACCGTCGGTGTGAGGGAATAGCAATCCGATGGTTTTGTAGCTCCCGGTACTCAAGGCGCGGGCGGCGGTATTGACTACATAGCCCATCTTGCGGGCGGTTTCAAAAACCAGCTCTTTGGTACTTTTTCTGGCAGAACAGCTTTCCGGTTCCCGCAGAATGTAGGCAACCGTGCTTTTGGATAATCCGCAACGGTCAGCTATCTGTTGAACTGTAACTGCTTTTTTGACCATGGTTTTCTCCGGAATTTCAGTTGAAATATCAATCGCACCGGTGCGATTTCTATAATAAGTTAACCCCTTGCCGGAAATTTGTCAAGGGGTTTTAAAGAAAAAATCAGAATTTTTTCACAGCTGTCCCATAAAATAAGAAAAACATCTGCTCTCTCAAGTTTTTCAGCGAAAGAAAATTGAATTTTGAAAAAGTGATTTTGGCAGATTTTGTTTTGCACGGGCAAAACGTGCGTGCC
>SUWH01000028.1 GCA_015061605.1 Lentisphaerota bacterium
AACGGTAATCCCATTTGGTCCGATCAAGTTCGGTGCCGTCAAATTCATCGTTCCAGACCAGTTTCCACTTTTTCCCGTCGGGCAGAAAACTGGGATGATGATCTTTATAGTCGAATTGCTGCATTTTTTCTCCTCTATTCTTGGATCAATTTTACAGGTATGAGTACTTTTATTGTCAATCCACCTGATCAAAGACACGGACATAGTCGACTTCAAAATATTCCGGGAGTTCCATCTTTTTCAACTGCTCATGGGGAACAGGAGGATCACTGCGGTAGCCCATGCATTCGGTCGAAACCAGAATGAACTGTTCCACATCGGAAACCGGTCCTTCAATGCGGTTGACCTCCACACCGTCGGTGTAGAAAACATACCCATCCGGACTCCAGTCCACGCCGAAACGGTGCCAGTTGTCAGGAGTATCTTCCAATACAAATTTACGATGTCCCCAGGTGGCAAGATTTTTACCGTAGCCGCCCCAGATGGTACCGCAGCGGATGAGTTTTTTATCAGGATAGTCCTGGGACTCCATAATGTCGCATTCGACACCGCACTGCTTCGGGTCGGGGTGGGCACCGATGGATGGAGACTGAAGCCAGAAAGCCGTCCACCATCCGGGCTGACGGTTCAGACGGCAGCAGATCTCATAATAGCCGTATTTGTGGAGAAAAAGCGGCTTGACATGTTCACCGAAGTTCCAGAAATTTTCAGTATCTTTGGGAATATCGTAAGTAAGTGAAGCCGTCTGCAGATGCGGAGAGCAGTACTGATCGCCTTTTTTGACCACGTGGAGCTTCAAGTGGCTGTTGCCGTCCAGTTCCACACCTTCGGTGGTGAATGCCGGAAAAGGTTTGCCCCAGAAGTTGAGCCGGAATGTCCATTTGGTACGGTCAAGTTCGGTACCGTCAAATTCATCGTTCCAGACCAGTTTCCATTTCTTCCCTTCGGGGAGAAAGCTGTACTGATGATCCTGATAATCAAATTTCTGCATTTTTTCAATTCCCTTTCATGTTAAAATTGCGGATTTAAGGTGAAATATAACATGGCAATCGCAAAAAATCAAGAAAAATCAACGCTTTTTTGTTGAATTTTAAAATATTTGTGTTACATTATAATCGTAATATATTTGAAAATAAAATTATAAGTTCATAATATGAATTTAATCCGGGTGAAAAAATGGTGAATGCAATAGAAAAATCCTTTCTTATTCTGGAAAAGATCGCATCCAGTGAACTTGCGGCATTGACACCGGCACAGCTCGCAGACGAATTGAAATTGAACCGGGCAACCTGTTCGCGGATATTGAAACAACTTCTGGGGATGGGGTATGTGATAAAGATCTCCCGGCAGCAGGGCTATGCCGCCGGCCCCAGACTGCATACCGTCGGAAACATCTGCCACTACAGTAAATTGCTGCTGCAATGCGCAATTCCGGTCATTGACCGCTGCGCATCCGAATTGCAGGGTTCCGTACTGCTCTCTCAACTTTGCAACGGCAGACGGTACATACTCCACCACCGCAACTGCGATCCGGCACTGCACGTGAATATCAACCGCCCCTGTTATGACGATATATTTGTTACGGCGACCGGACTGCTGCTGGCGGCATATTGCAGTAAAAGTGAAAGAGTGAACTGTTTCAAAATACAGAAGCTGCACAACGGAGCATTTCCGGAGGAATTTTCAAATGCGGAAGCGATACACGATAAACTGGACAATATCCGCAAACAAGGCTGTGTGAAGATGGATCGCGGTTACCAGTGGGTCTATGCCTACCCGGTCAAAACCGGCAATCAGGTCAATACTGCCGTCGGAATGAGCATATTGAAAAGCCGTCACACTCCGGAACTGCATCAGAAAATATGCCGGACTCTGGAAGCTGCGGCAGAGGAAATATCGCATTATTCAGAAATGAAACTTGTTATAGGATGAAGGAAAATGGTTGAAATCTGCTGGCTCGGACAGGGCGGTTTTCTGATTGCAACCCCCGAAAGCCGGGTGGTCGTCGATCCCTATTTAAGCGATTGTGTGTTTAAAAAACAGCAGCTGGCGCGACTGCATCCGTTTCCGGTCGCTCTTGATGAGTTGAAACCGGATATACTGCTGATCAGCCACGATCACATGGATCACCTCGATCCGGAAGGTGTGCCGCAGATATTTGAAATGTATCCCTCCTGCCGTTATCTTGCCACCGCGCGGGCATACAGACATCTGGCAGAACTCGGGATACCGGAGAATTTGAGCACTCTATTCTCCCCCGGAGACAAATTCCGGTACAATGACTTTATCATAAGCCGGATACCGGCATTTCACAGCGATCCGGAGGCATGCGGATTTCTGATCGAAGCGGAAAACAAACGCATCATCATCACCGGCGACACCGTTTTTGATGACGCCCTCTTTGTACCGGAACTCAACAACGCCGATCTGCTGCTGATCTGTATCAACGGCAAACTGGGCAATATGAACGATGTCGAAGCTCTGGAATATGTAAAACGCACCCGTCCGGCAGCGGCATTGCCGATGCACATCGGCTTATTTGCCGAAAACAGCGCCGATCCGGCAGATTTTATTGCCGGTTGTACCAAACTCGGGATAAAATCTGCCGCAATGATTCCGGGTAAACCGTTTACATTGTAACAGAGCGATTCACTTGCGCAGACCGGCAGCGACTTTGCGTACCGCCTGTGCCATTTCCAGAGCATCGGTTTCGGTGTAAAATTCACTCACCGGCAGCCGGATGGCGGTTGAAAGAACCTCTTCGGCGACCGGGCAAAGTCCCGCCGGATAATCATAACTGCGGCCGGAAATCACTTCAGCGGGCCAGACATTGCCGGGGAAGAAGCTCTTTTGTTCAAACAGTTTCTCCCGGTAGATGGGACGGGAGATGTAACCGGCAAGAGCAAAACAGCCTTCGGCGCGAACCGCTTCGGCAAAACGCGCGCCGTCACCGTCAAATACACCGGGAGTGAGGCGGAACATATAGAACCACCACGAACTTTCACAGTTTTCCTGAACCGCAGGCAAAATTATATCGGGTATGCCGGATAACTCCTCTGAAAGTATTGCCGCAAACCGGCGCCGTTTGGCAAGTATGTCATCAAGTTTCCCGAATTGAGCCCTGGCGACCGCATACTGCAGTTCGCTGGCACGGTAACACGGAGCGAGATGTTCCAACCGGTCGCCGCGCCGGAGCCGGTCATAATATTTGTCCATATAATTATGGCAGCGGCCGTAGAAATCTTCATTATCGGTGATGATAAAGCCGCCGTCACCGGAACTCAAGTGTTTGGATTCATTGAGAGAAAATGCTCCGATATCACCGATAGTGCCGACCGGGCGGCCCTTGTACATCGCTCCGTAAGCCTGTGCGCAGTCCTCAATAAGCAAAAGGCTGTGTTTGCGTGCCAGTTCGACGATGGGATCCATATCACATGGGTTACCCGCCAGATGGACGACGATGATGGCACGGGTACGACTGGTGAGTACCTTTTCAATGGATTGGGCGGTAATATTGTAGGTATGGGGATCGACATCCGCAAAAACCGGGATGAGATTCTGATACAGTACGCCGATAAGTGAACCTATATCAGTGATGGGAGAGGTGATTACCTCATATCCCGGTTCGATCAATCCGGCACCGACAGCGGCGTGAAGTGCCGCCGAACCGGAGCTGCATCCGGCGCAGTATTTCACCTTGAAATAATCTTTTACCGTATTGCAGAACTGGCCGACTTTATAGCCGCCCCAGTAGATGATACTGCCGTGGTCGAAACAATCTTTGATCTCATTCAATTCGGCATCATCATAGCGTTTACCGCTGCCAAGCGGGGTGGTCTTCACCGGAGTTCCGCCAAAGAGTGCAAGTTTATCTTTCATCGAGGATCCTTTCAATATTTCCGGAAACCATTCTGTCGATGATTTCCGGGGTCAATTTTTCATATTGCAGCTTGCTCAAAGCAGCATTTACACAGAAAAACGGGGCGTGCGAACCGAAAAGCATCCGGCTGGCGGGAAAAAACTCCACCGCTTTACGCAAAGCGGGGAAACCGTCGGCAAAAGCGATGTCGGCATAGATATTTTCTGCGGTAAGTCCCTGAAGTTCGCCGGAATATGCATTAAGGACAATAAACGGTTTTCCCGGAAAACTTTTGGCAAGTTCATTTATTTCGCCAACGGCGACCGGCGAAACTTTGCACAACGGATGCTGACCGCGTTCATCCTCTTCGCGCACCGGGATGACCGGCACGATATTCTTTGCCAGAAGAGAGCCCACCATCTCCATACATTCACTTGAAAGCAAAGAATACTGGTGATAATTGGGATAAAGTACAACAAATTCACTTTCAATATCGCGCCACAAGCCGAAATCCGGACGGACGGCGGGAGCCGGAAAAAATTCCGGAAAATTTTTGCAGGCGGCAAAAAGTTTTTCATTGGCTTCATAAATATTCATGGCAAAAGGCGCTTCCAGAGAACGCACCACGCCGCCGGAAATACCGGAGACTGTCAGTTTGACTTTCAAATCAGCTGATTTTTCCAGCGGCAGATCGCGGAAGGGCCAGTGCCCGGTGGAGAGATTCACGTCAAATATTTTCATCATTTCAACAACTCCATTGCGTTGGTGTACAGGATCTTTTCCAAGTCACTTGAAGAAAGTCCCGCATCCAGAACCTTGTATTTCTGACAATCGAAATCCCGGCACGGCGCATCTGAACCGTACAGCAGCCGTTCTGCTCCGATACGTTTGACCGCATACTGGAGGAAACCGTCTTCCGGCTGCCCGCCGGAGGTATCGACATAGACATTGGGACAGTCAGCTATATATTCCACGCCGCGATAACCGCATCCGCAGAGGTGTGCCATAACGATTTTCACTTTGGGATAACGTCTGGCAAGTACCGCGACATCAATGGGATCAGATTCATACGGGTACTTCATTACGGTTTTGAACCAGCAGTGCTGCAGCAGCGGACGGTCATATTTTTCCAGCTCCTCCATCAGAGTTTTCATCAACGGACTCTGACAGCACAGGGATATTTCCAGCTTGACCCCTTTTATACCTTCGTGAGCAAAACAGCGGGCAACTTCGGAACGGATGAAGTCCGGATCCAATGCCGGATTCATAAAACAGAAACCGTCTGCCATATCGCGGTGCTTTGCCACTTCGGCAATGGTATCATCGTTTATCTCCTGCACCTGGGCGGCATCAGGGGTTTCGCCGTGGCGCAGCACATCGCCCAGTAAAAGGATACGGTCAATGCCGCAACGGCGGGCTTCAGTGTAAATGTCTATCGTATTGTTTTGAAAATTATGGGTATGAATGTCGTAAATCATTGTTATTTACCTCCGATTTTCCAACTGCCGACATTTTCGCGCTGAATAAAATATATCCTGCCGTTCAGAACAGCACTTCCGGCGGTAAGATGCCAGGGAGTACGGGCGACCGGGATCAATTTACCGGATTTGGGATCGATTTCCGAAATGGTGCGCCCCTGAAGCAGGAACATCCGTTTGCCATCGGGAGTTTTCAACAGCGGATTACGGGAAATCGCTCTGCCCTCCATCTCAAAACTTCCGGTAAGATTCCAACTTTTTTTGTCCACCTGATAGAGAATACCATCATTGGCGGCAACATAGATCCATTTGCCGAACTCCCGGACACCGAAAATGTGCCGGACACCGGGGAACTTCAAACTTTTAACGACTTTTTTGCTTTTCCAATCCATCATAAACAAAGTTGCGGCAGTCGCTTTTTCTTTTCCGCCGCCGGGAGCTTCAATACTGGTTCCGCCGACCAGATCCCCTTTTGAGGTGAAATACATATCAATACAGCTTTCGCCGGGAAGCCAGTCGGAAACTTCACTTATCTGTCCGTTTCTGCTGTTCCAGATGCCGAAACCGCCTCCGGTAAGGCCGTAATTGGCAAAACCGGCGATGACCACCTCCAGAGTAACCGGATTGACTGCGATGGTACGGGGACGGGTGATGAGATCCGGCCACGCCGCGAGGATATCGGGGTTTTTTACTGCTGAAGCGGCAACTTTCTGTACTTCGCGGGCAGTCGGGGACAATTCAATACCGACGATACCGAAATAATGATTGCCTTTGGGCCGTTTTTTCAAGTTGAATGCGACCTGAAAATTTCCCTTCGACAACTCAAACGGACCGGCATTAAAGATTTTTCCGCTCTGCCGGATGGGATTCTGGGTATTGACAGTGAATTGCTGATCACCGGCTTTGACCGTGACATCGCCATAGGAGCCGGATTCCAGAAATTGCAGATTGAGGAAATATTTTCCGGCAGAAGTGACCGGCAGATTGAGAATAAATTCATTGTCATCGCTTGCGGCTGTACCAAAAAGAATTCCCATGACCGGCAGGACGCGGAATTCTCCATTGCGCACATTGGAGGTTTCCTGCAATTTTTTAAATGGAATACCGAAGTTTACCGGACGGTTGCTGACATAATGCACCGGGAGTGACGGATCATAACTCCAGAGTCTGCCTCCGGCATATTCACAGGCATAAAGTTTGCCGTTGAAACTCACCATGTTGCAGAAGTTGCCGCCGCCGACACGGGGATTCATCCCCAGATCGGTTATTTTACCGGTAGATACATCCAGTTTTCCCAGATGATGCGGATGGGAACTGCTGACATAGATATTGCCGTCCGGACCGGAAGCAAGTGAAGTCAGATTCAAACCGCCGGAAACGTAATCAAACTTGATTTTTTTCAAACTGCCGTCAACTTCCCGGATGCCGATCTCCCGTTTATCCATATCATAATACTGAACCATGGAACCGTCAGCAAATTTATTCAAACTGTGCTGATATTTGACACTTTTAATGGGCTGCGGATCCGGACAGCGGACGCCTTTTTCCACGATTTTGCCGCCCAGACATTTGGCACGGAAGGACATAAAGGAGACATAAACATAACCGTCTTTACCGGCAGCCACGCTGGCAGTACCCAGTTTGCGGAGATTTTCCGGAAGCAGTTGAGTGCGTTTGCCGGTTTTGGGATCATAAGCGATGATATTGGCTCTGGCAGTACCGATACCGGCATAGACGATGCCCTCTTTATCCACCGCAAGATATGAACAGTAATCTTCCTTATCATCCATGCGGCCGAGAAATTCTGAAGTGCCTTTTTCCGGATCGACGACCGCAAAATTGCTGGAGTATGCGCCGCCCATATAAACTTTGCCGTCCGGTCCTTCGGTGGCGCACAAATTGGATGAAGCACATTTGCCGGCGACTTTGAACTTCCGGGTTTTCAGGTCAAAAATATGGACCTGACCGCCGATGCCGTAAACATATTTTCCGGAACGGGTGAGAACTCCGCCGAAAACCGAACCACGCGTATTGGTGAAATGCTGTTCTGTCTTTCCTGATCCGACATCGGTAAGCAAAATGTATACATTGCCTTCGTCTCCGGGATTGCAGAGGATGAAGCGGCGGCCGGCCTCATCGTTGAACGCAATAAAATTACGCACTTCGGCAGAGGCGACTCCGACTCCATATTTGACAAAGCCGGTCGAAACCGGCTCTGTTGGACGCTTTATCAGCTTGATGTTTTTGATGATTGTTTCTGTTGGTTTTCCCGGCCCCCGCCTGCCGGAATAAAATTGCAGTTTTACAATGGGCGAAGTTTCCGGAGATTTGATATCTTTTGGTATATTGATGACATTACCGCCGTTGCGGCCGGGCGTACAGACCAGTGTCACGCCTTTGGTGATATCCTTACGGCAGGCAAATGAAGCAACGATCCTGCCTTCTGCATCGCGGCACTTGACATAAAATCCGTCACTTCCGGCGTAATTAAGAGTTTTAACATCCAGAGAAAGAGAGTTTCCGGCGATAACAAAGGGACGGACCTCCACATCTGCAATAAGATAATCGTACTTTTGATATTTGGTTTCGCTCTTAAGAGTGATCGTCTGATCCGGAGCGATGACTGCCTCCGCTTTACCTTTGGGGACAGTCGCTCTGGAGACCCGGTAGAGTTTCACCGCTCCGGGGGCAGTTTGAGCTTCAGGCGAAACCGAAGATTTTCCGACCCGGTCGATCAGGCGCAAATTACTCACTTCAGTATTGTAATTTGGAGCCGGTCCGCGGCGGCAGAGGTAAAAGGTCAGTGCAGTTATTTCGGCATCGGGATCACTTTTGACATCTTTGGCAATAAAGGTCACACCGCCGGCACTGCTGCCGGGGGTGCAAATCATGGCGTTGGAGTCGGTAAGCGGTTTGGTGGTGGCAAATGAAGCCACGATTTTGCCGGAAGCATCAGTGGCTTTGACGTAAAACGCATCCCGTTCATGGTAGGGGGAAACGATCGAAAAAGCCAGACTTTTACCGGCAAGTGAAAACGGTTTGACCTGTATTCTGGAGATCAGATAGCCGAATTTACCGGAGAACTTCACCTCACCGGTAAATTTCACGTTGCCATTACCATCCAGAACCGTCGAAGCTTTTCCGGGGTTCGGCACATAGCAGCTCAAAACTTTCTGCAGAACGACCGGTTCGGCTCCGCAGAGGATGGCGCAGAATGCCAACAACGGGAGCAAAAAGAACTTTTTCATAATGCCATTTACCTTTACTTGTTTTCAACCGGACGGCGCATCATCGTATCCCGCGGGGAAAGACGGCGTTCCATACCGTATTCCATGACAGTTTCCAACATCTTGTATGCCACTTCCAGTTTGTTTTCAAACGGTTCGACTTTGAGGGCGGCGGCTTCAAAGGTCATGGTGACGGCGCCGGTAGCCATGCTGACGGCATCGTTGATGTCACACTGGACACTGTATGCTTCTTCACCATAATCCAGCACTCTGCCGATCTTATCCGACCAGAGGCGGTTGAGGGTGTGGACCGTTTTGTAGTTTCCGGGATAATTGATGATGGTCGGATGGACGAAGTGGGGGCTCATCTGCGCTGAATGGAGATTTACCATACAGTCGATACGCTCTTCATGGGCAATGCGCAAAATGGCTTTAGCTTCATTGGAAATGATATTTCCCGGAGCAGAATCGAGCTGGATGTTCACACCGTCAAAATTGTAGTAAGTGCCAAGCTGATCGACCTCTTCCATCGGGAGCGGGAAATATTCTTTCAAATCCGGCCAGACCAGATATTCGCCGTTTTTGAGCCGGGTCTGGATCGGGCCGTAGTCTTCGGGCATACACCCCATCAGACAGTCCGGGGCAAAACTGCGGGCATCCATATTGACACAGGGCATCAGGACGATACGGTAATTTTTGGCAAGATCGACCAGATAGGGGCGGGGAACACCGCGGTGGTCGACTCCGGTTTCCAGAAGGCGGATAAAGTTGCTCAAAGTGGCAATACCTTCAGTCTCTTCGGCGTGGATACCGGCGATGAACATCAAGGTCTGCTGTTTGGTATTGGTGTAATATTCCGGATGTTTGCTGCCGGTGAGACTGGGCCAGTTGACTTTGCGCTGGGGAAGCTTTTCGCCGTAAGTGACGACATAGACCGGAAATCCGCCGGGGGTATGAGTGGCTGTTTCGACATGTCCTTTTTTGATCGCATTGACATCATCGATTATTTCCGGGACCCGGACGCGCCACCAATCGGGGCGGGGGTAGGTTTTTTCGATCTTGCGCTGCACCAGATTTTCACAAAGTTTTTTGTAATCGTTCATAAGAATCTCCTTTTAAATGCGACTTGCCATATAATTTGACATACTTGAAAATTGCGGCCTTTACTGTCTGAAGTATAAATATGCCAGAAGCAGTGTTACCACAAAACCGAAGATCATTCCGGCAAAAAATTTCAATATCCGGATCAAAATGGCGAATGCCGCCACCGATAACACAATGTAAATCAGTGTACGGACGATATTGGCGGCATTCAAATCAAAATCCATGATCTGTTTCAGCGGTTTCTGCTGATCCTCCGGGCGACTTCAGCTTCATAGGCATCCAGATCGTCGATCATGATCTGTGCCACGCCGCTTTTCATTGCGGCTTCGGCGACCATGCGGGCAACGTGCGGCACCACCCGGGGGTCAAACGGTTTGGGAATGACCATATCGGCATAGAGCCCCGGAGCGCGGTCAAACATGCCTTTGGCGGCATCAGCGGGATAAGCCTGTTTGAGCATGGCTCTGACATCTTCGGGGATGGGGGAAGTTGCCAATTCAGCCAGAGCGGCGGAAGCGGCAAGTTTCATCTCTTCATTGATATCTTTGGCTCTCACGTCCAGCGCACCGCGGAAAATACCGGGGAAACCGAGAACATTGTTGATCTGATTGGGATAATCGCTTCTTCCGGTACCGGCGAGTTTAGCTCCGGCGGCGATCGCCACATCGGGGAAAATTTCCGGAGTGGGGTTCGCCATGGCAAAAACGATGGCATCGCGGTTCATGGATCTGACCATATCGGCGGTAACGCAGTTGGGAGCGGAAAATCCGAGGAAAATATCTGCACCTTTGATCGCTTCGGCGAGGGTGCGGAAGGGGGTGTCTCTGGCGAACATCTGCTGTTCTTCACTCAAATCGGTACGACCGGTGTGAAGCACACCATTGATGTCGCAGAGGATCATATTTTCCAGTTTCGCTCCGGCAGTGAGGTAGAACTTACTGCACGCCAGCCCGGCGGCACCGGCACCGTTGACCACGAAACGGCACTCTCCGATCTTCTTGCCGACCGCTTTAAGTCCATTCAGAATTGCGGCAAGCGAAATAATCGCCGTACCGTGCTGGTCATCGTGGAAAACCGGGATGGAAAGCATCTTTTTAAGTTCGCGTTCAACTTTGAAGCAGGCAGGAGAAGCGATATCTTCCAGATTGAATCCGCCGAAAGAGGGTTCGAGCGTGGCGGCGGCGGCGATCAGTTTGTCCGTATCGGTGCGGCCTTCGGCATTGGCAACGCGGTTGAGGCAAATGGGAACAGCATCAATGTCGGCAAAGTGTTTGAAAAGTACCGCTTTACCCTCCATCACCGGAAGTCCCGCTTCGGCCCCGATATTGCCCAGTCCCAGCACCGCAGTTCCATCGCTTATGACGGCGACCATATTACCGCGGGCGGTATATTTCCAGACATCTTCTTTATTTTCCTTGATTTCCAGACAGGGCTGGGCGACACCGGGGGTATAAGCCAGACTCAAGTCATCGGCACTGGCACAGGACTTGGTGGGCAGTACAGTGATTTTGCCGGGACGGCCGGAAGCGTGATATTCAAGGGCTTTGTTTTTGAGTTCTTCAGGTGTCATTTTCTTCTCTCCTGTTGATTATTACAATAATATTCAACTATAATATACAACGTGATAAGATAAAATTCCAGAAGAAGTTGCAACTCTTGCAAAAAAAAAGGCTGTGCATGGGAATTCCCGCGCACAGCCGGAGTAATAAATCAAGTCTATTACAACTTATTTACCGTACTTTTCAAAGTAGGGTTTGAGAGATTCGCCCCAGATGGAGTAGCCTTTGACATTGCGGGGATGGAGCAAGTCGGGCATCATCGCTTTTTCCAGGATGCCGTCAGCGGTGAGGAAGTTTTTGCGGATATCGACCCATTCGACCTTGTCGCCGTCGCAGAATTTAACGATTTCGGCGTTGACTTTTTCATTGACAATACGTCTCCAGTCTTTGTTGTCAGCTCCGCGCGGGAAGATGGCATAGAGCAGGATCTTGGCTTCCGGATAGCGGGCGCGGACCTTTTCGACGATAAGCTTGATACCGGCGATGGTGGCTTCGGGGGAATTGCGGTGGTTGTTGGTACCGATCATGATGGTAACAAGCTGCGGTTTGATGAGTTCCAAGATACCGCTCTTTTCGATGATCCAGAGGGTGTGCTGGGTACGGTCGCCGCCGCATCCGAGGTTGAGGATGCTGTAAGGATCGAGATATTTTGCCTTGGCAGCTTTGGCGGCGGGATATTCCCACTGGTGGGTGATGGAGTCGCCGAGCATCAGGATCTTGATTTTATCTTTGTTGGCTTCGGCAAAAGCCTTTTTGGCGGCATGGCGTTTGGCATGACGTTTGTACTGAACGGGAGTGGTGGTCTGTTTGATTTCCTTTTCAAGAGTGAGTTTTTTGGGAGCTTTCTTCACCGCAGATTTCTTGGCGGGAGCCTTTTTGGCGGCTTTCCTGGCGGGAGCTTTCTTCGCCGGGGCTTTGGTTTCCGGAGCTTTGGTTTCCGGAGCTTTGGTTTCCGGAGCTTTGGTTTCCGGAGCTTTGGTTTCCGGAGCATCTCCGGTAATGCAGCAGCCGGAAACACCGACCATTGCGGCGAGCATCATAGAGAACAAATTGAGATGTTTCATTTTTTATCCCTTTTTTTCTGGTTTACGGAATATATTTTATTCCAAACTTGACGATGACATTAAATTAGCACATAACAGAGTCATTGTCAAGTGAGCGGACATAAAATATCTGCTTGAAAATCACTGTGGAGCGGGATATATTATGCGTGAAACTTCAACTGCATTCAACAGGTAAAACTATGAGCAAAATTATCAACTTGTCCGGCAAATGGGAATTCACCTGCCGCCCGGAATCCCGTACTCCCGGTGAAAAATGTCCGGAAAACTTTCCCGGTTTCATGCTGATTCCCGGATTTTGGGACGACCATTATGAACTTTTTGATTATACTGACGACTTTGACCGCAATGCCCGTTTCAATCCGGAGTACCGCCCGATACACTTTCCGATGGGTCAGGTCACACCGGATGCTTCCAAACCTTTCATCACCGGCACGGCATATTACCGCAAAAAAATCACCATTGCCAATATCGATGATTGCTGTGCAGTTTTATCCGTCGGACCGGCGGTCTGGGGCAGTGAAGTATTCTGCAACGGCAGAAGTGCCGGATACAACAGCGGATATTCAACCGGTTACGAATACGACCTTACCGGTTTGCTCAAATCCGGAGAAAACGAGATCGTCATCGCGGTTTCCAACTGCAACCGGGGCGGTGCCCGGGATTCTGCCAACGGTCAGCACCGGGGTTGTGCGGTACGCGGTTTCAAATCGACCCGGGGCGGTATCAGCCGGGGAGTGAGTTTGAAACTCTCTTCAAAAGCTGTGATAACCGGTTGCTGTGCCGCATTGAAAGATGGTAATTTTTACTTCACAGCCGACATTTCCGGCAAAGGTGAATTTGCTCTGCGCTACACTGTTTCTTATCAGGGGAAAACGCTTCTGGGCAATACCCTTGCCCTCTCCGGGAACAGTACAGTCTGCGACAGTGCCGATGCGGGAAATCTTCCGCGCTGGAGCGATTGTTCTCCGGAACTCTGCCGTTTGAATGTGGAACTGCTCTCCGGAAATGATATCCTTGACACCCGGGATACCGAATGCGGTTTTGCGGAAATGCAAGTGGACGGATTTGATATCCTGCTCAACGGTGTTCCGAAGTTTCTGCGCGGCTCAACCGAACACTGTTACTATCCGGAAACCTGCAATCCCCATTGTGATGCAGAAAAATATTTCCGCGATCTGTCTGTACTCAAAGCTGCCGGATTCAACTTTATGCGCTGTCACACCTGGTGCCCGCCGGAAGAGTTTTTCACCGCCTGCGACCGCCTCGGTATGATCGTCCAGACCGAAGTTCCGCCCAACAGCAGTGTTGAAGAGTGGCAGAGCATCATCAGGATGATTTCCAGACATGTTTCAGCGCGCATCCTCTGCGGCGGCAATGAGGAAAATCTCACAGCAAACCATATCGGAAAACTGCGTAAACTTCAGCAGAATATGAAACTCATCGCTCCGTGGATGCTTTTCAATCCGCAGGAAGCATTGCCGCTGGTCGAATACCGGCTGGAAGCAACTCCACAGGAAGAACTGCACGACGGGGATATCGTTGATACTCCATATCCGCACAACAAACGCAAACTTGCTGAAATCGCAGAATTTTCCGATTTGTACGGCGGATTCAACTGGGGATTTGCCAGCTATTTTCCGGATGAATTTCCCGGTGTGGAAGAGATGGAAAAACGGCTTGCCGTCTACAATAAGCCGTGCCTTTCCCATGAGGCGGGCATTCTGGGCGGCTACATCGACCTTGCGCTGGAATCCCGATATGAAAACACTTACATAACACCGGAACTTTATACCAAAATCCGCGAATATCAGCAGAAAAACGGTGTTTCCTTTGAAAAGTCCCAATATTTTTATGAACTTAATTCCCGCTATATTGCTTCATTGCGTAAACAGCTGTTGGAAAATCTCCGCAGCTGTCCCACCTTGCGCGGCTACGATTTTCTCGGCGGCGTGGACTGCCACTGGCACCGCTGCGGCTATCCCTGCGGGGTATTCAATGAGTTCTACGAAGCCAAACCCGGCGAAACCGCAGAAACTTTCCGCCGCTGCAACGGGGAAAGCGTCCTGCTCTGCGATGCCGGATTTCAACGCAATTACCGAGCCGGGAATACCTTTGAACAGGAGATATCAATATCTTACTTCGGCGAAACCGTACGGAAAAATGCAGTTGTAACATGGAATTTCAATGCCGGAGATTTTGCTGTTTCCGGAGAGATACCTATCGCTGAACTCATCCCCGGAAAAGTGCTGCCTCTCGGCAAGGTAAAATTTGAACTTCCCGCTTTTGCCAGTGCCGTAAAAGCGGTCTTGTCCTGCACTTTGCTCCATGAAGGATTCAAAGTGGCAAATGACTGGAATTTCTGGTGCTATCCGGAAGTTTCTTCTGAAATTCCGGAAAATTCCGCCATCGCTTACAATTTTACGGAAAAAGAGATCGACTTTGTTGCCAATGGCGGTAATCTGCTGCTGCTGGATGATTTCCCCTGCGACGTTTCTGAAGAATTTTACCGCCCATGCTCCACCGGCAGAAGCAACGGTCACTACGGATTTTATGTCAACAGTCATCCGGTGCTGGATAACTTCCCCCACGAGAACTTTCTGGAATTTCAGATTTTCAATATGATGAGCTCCGGAAAAGCGCTGCTGTTCAAAGCAGATTCCCCCTTGCCCTTTGCCCCCGCAGTCGGACTCATTCCCCCTTACAAGCTCCATCAGCAAAAGGCTCTGATCGCCGAATATGCGGTCGGCAAAGGCAGGCTGGTTCTCTGTACGCTGAATTTGGATATTGACGATCCGGCGGCAAAGTTCCTCAAGGCACAACTGCTGAACTATTTGAGCTGCGGCAATTTCGTCCCGGCTCCGGCAGCAGCTCCGGAAACTTTGAAAAAACTCTGCGGCAAGTCCACTCTTTCCGCCGCCGTCACCACCGATATCGCCTGGGACCCCAACGCCGGAAAGTAATGGGGGCATTTCCGGCACAAGCAGTGAATTGACAAAGTAAACGCACACGACTCTGAAAATGAGCGTGTGTTTACTTTTACAATCGTCACTGTGTAAAAAATGATTATTTTTCGATAATATCGTTTGCTATTTGTTCAATGTTGGTGTATTTTAATAATTAAACATTTGTTTAATATTGATTGGAAACCGGAAATATGGGCAAAAGCGAGAACAGCGAAAACAGCCGGCAGGCACTTATTGTGGCTGCCGGAGAGCTGTTTGCGGAAAACGGCGTGAGCGGTACCAATGTCCGTTCCATCGCCGCCAAAGCCGGAGTAAATGTCGCTCTGATCAACTATCACTTCGGTAACAAAGACGGTCTGGTCAATGCGGTGATCGACTTCGTTCTGGATGCTTACCGTCACTATATGCCCAACGAATTTATCCGGAACAATCCGGAACTCTGGAACACCCCCGCCGGTCAGCGCAGGATCGTTACCTACATGGTCGATCAGGCGTTTGAATTCATCCGGCCGCGCCGGGAAAATCCGTGGATAAACACCTTCATCATGCGCTGTGCCGAATCCAATGACATCGGCCGCAAGCGTATTTTGCACGGTATCTTTGTCCCGGGGTGTATCCGCTATACCAAAACGTATGCCAGAATCACCGGAAGCACCAACTACCGCCGCGCCCGCTGCTGGGCGATGTCGGTATTTTCACCGGCATTTATTTATGCCACAACTCCGGGGGTTATTGATCAAACCTGTCCGGGCAAACGTGCCGATGACCATTTTTACGATGAGTTGAAAAAATGGAGCATCAACGTTGCTTTGTACGGACTCGGGCTTCAAACTGAAGCCGGTTCAGCCGGACCGGAACTCAACGATAAAAGAATACATACCAAAATTGCAGGGGATTGATTATGGGAATACGCATAAAAGGTACCGGCCGCTACGTGCCGGAAAAAATTCTGACCAACGCCGATCTGGAAAAGATGGTCGACACCTCCGATGAGTGGATCGTCACCAGAACCGGGATCAAAGAACGGCACATCGCAACTGCGACCGAAACTACCAGCGATATGGCCGCCGCCGCCGCCAATGCTGCGTTGGAAATGGGCGGAGTCGATGCCAAAGATATTGATTTGATCATCGTTTCAACGACGACCCCGGATATGATGTTCCCCAATACGGCAAGCATCGTCCAGAAAAAGATCGGAGCAGCTCCCTGTGTCTGTTTTGATCTTGCCGCGGCATGTTCCGGCTTGATTTACGGGCTCAACACCGCTTACGGTATGATGGCTTCACCTTTGAAGTATAAACGTGCGTTGGTCATCGGTTCCGAAAAGCTCTCCTGCATTACCGATTGGAGCGACCGTTCGACCTGCGTTCTTTTCGGCGATGCTGCTGCGGCAGTGCTTTTGGAAAATGACGGAAACCCCGATACCCCTGACTTTTACGCCGACGGTCTGGTAAGTGCCGATGGCAACTTCGGTGATATTCTTTTGATGCCTGGCGGAGGTTCCGCCAATCCTGCCAGCCATGAAACGGTGGATCAGCACATGCACTTTATCAAAATGGGCGGTCCGAAAACTTTTCAGCTGGCGGTGCATTCCATGGTCGATGCCTGCCGTACGCTCGTTGAACGCGCTTCCATCCCCCGCGAAAAGATCCGCTGGGTGATCCCCCATCAGGCTAACTGGCGCATTATTTCAGCAGTCGCCGCCCGGCTGGATATGCCGGAAAAGGTCTACCAGAATGTCCAGCGTTACGGCAATACTTCCAGTGCTTCGATCGGTCTTTGCCTGGATGAACTCAACCGTTCCGGACAACTGGAAAAGGATGATTATGTTTTGATCGTGAGCTTCGGTGCGGGGCTCACCTGGGGCGCGTTGCTTCTCCGGTGGTGATCTTTTATGGCGGAAGTTGAAAAAAGCTACACTCCGAAAGAAGAGTTTCTCAATACTTTCACTCATCTTGCCGGAGTTCTCGCTTCGGTTGCCGGATCGTTTTATCTTTTGCAATGCCGCATGGTAAAAGGTGATGCTTTGGGCATGGCGGCGGGGCTGTTTTATGGTGCAAGTCTGATTTTCATGTTCGGCTGTTCTGCACTCTATCACTCCTGCACCCGTCCGGAACTGCGTAAAAAACTGCGGCAGCTGGATCACAGTGCCATCTATTTTCTCATTACGGGAAGTTATGCCGGACTGCTCTATGTCGTTTCCCGTGATTTGACCGGAGCAGTGATATTTGCTCTGTTGGTATTATTGAGTATTCTCGGAACTGCCGGAAGATTTTTCAACTGGCAGAGTTTCCGCAAAATCGAAATCATCCTTTACGTTATCATGGGATGGTGCTGTGTGGCGATCGCCGGAAAACTCATCCGTCAACTGCCGTCAACCCTGCTCTGGCTGCTCTTATCCGGCGGCATTGCCTACACTTCCGGTATCGCCGCCTACGTCAACCGCCGGGAATTCAGCCACGCTGTCTGGCATCTTTTTGTTCTGACGGGCGCGGCATTGCAGTTTTTTGCGATTGCCGGAGCTTTGAACTTGTAAAATCGGTTCCGAAACTGTATATTATACCGGATAAATCTGAATCAAAACACTCAAGGAGTATTTATATGGATATTGCCCGTCTGGAAGAGCTGATGCTCGCTGTTATGGAATCAGCCAAACAGGATCAGCTGGAAGCATTGAAAACCTTTATCGCCGCCGCCGGTAAACCGGTTCCCGAAGAGATCGCCGACCGCATGGAAACCTTGTGGGAGGAGTGGAACAACCACGCTCTCAATGCCGTTTCCGCCCGGTTTGTCATGGATATTGCTCTGCTTGGAGTTCCGGGGCGTACCTTTTTCCGTAAAGTCATCATTCAGGCGGTGAAAGTCCTGCTTCCGCCTTATTTGAACCATGCTCCGGTAGTGAAAGCTCTCGGTGTCCGCAATGAAAACGCCCAGCCGTCAGAGATCGCCATGCGTTTCGCCCGGTTGACTGCAATCAAAAACGGCAGTGTGATCTTTCTTACCGCTTCCCGCCGCTGGGCAATCGCCGGAACGATGGACAGCATCAATGCAACTTTACCTTTGATGCCTTTCGGTTTCTCCGGAAGCAACAGCGTTACTCCGCTGGATATCGTGCTGCAGGATGCAGTGGTTCTGGCTTCCGGTCCGGAGGTCATCCAGCTTGCTGAAAGCCGTACCGCCCCCGTTTCCAGTGACCGCTTCCGCGCCATTATGGCAAAGCGCGCCCAAGTTCCTGTAACTGATGCCAAAATGAAACTTATGGCACAGTGCGGCTGTGCCAAAAATCTTGATCCTGCCGCCTTTGAAAAATACTGGACCGCGGCATCGGCTCCGGCAGCTTCCGCTCCGGCTGCCGCATCATCTTCTGCTCCGGCGGCAGCTGCTTCCACCGCGCGCCCCGGCACCCGCCGCGCCTGCGACGGCAGAAGTCTGAAAGAAGTCGATATGCTGCTGGATGCCGAAAGTGCCGCCAGCTGCGGAGCTTTTGCCGATGATGAGATCGTGGCGTTCCACGGCTTCTTTGAACGGCTCAAAGCCGACACCGCCAAACGCGAAAGCAAACTTCTGGCGACCATCGTCGCCAAAATTTCCGACCGCGCCCGTGGCGAAAAACTGGCGCAGATCCTCCGTCCCCTGACCGGAAAAACGGAATTTTTCCCCGCCAACCCCGCAGAATCCCGGCTCGCTGATTTCGCCGTCTGGGGTGAACTTGCCAGTAAACTTCTGGAGAAACTTTCCGATGTTGCCGCGCAGATCTTTGATGAAGATTACCTCGCCGCCTGTGCGACCAAACTGCCGCTCAAAGCGTTGAACTGCCTGTGCAGTCATATTTCCGATGAAGCGATCTGTGACATGGTGCGTTCCCGCCGCTGCGGAGCGGATCTGCTCCTCTGGATCTGGAAGAACCGCAAAAAACGTTCCGGTGCCGAACTGCTTCAGCTGGTCAATCTGGACAATGTTTCCCGCATTTTGAGCAGCGAAGAGCCGCCCAAAGCCTGGGGTGCCGCCCGCCGTGAAATGCGGTCGATGCTCATGGATGATAAAGCGTTCCAGTCTCATTTGATCGATATGCTCGGCGGTGACACCATCATGTTCGGCTCCCTGCTTCAGAGTGCGCTTTTCCTCAGCTCCGGTGAACGCCAGAGCCTGATGGTGAAACTTGCCCGCCAGTCCAAAGAGCTTCAGGAATATCTGGAAAGCGGTGCCGGACAGAAGATCCTCAATGCCGGTATCGGTAAGACCGAAGCGGTCGCCGCTGTGCCGGTACATGAACCCACTTATACCAGCGTGAAATCCCATAAAGTACTTATAAAAGAGCTGGATGATATCATCAATATCCACGTGCCGGAAAACCGCGAAGCACTCAAAACAGCCCGCGCTCACGGTGACTTCCGCGAAAACTCCGAATTCGATGCCGCTAAAGAACGGCGTAACTACCTCAGCCGAAGACGTTCTGAACTGGAACGTGAACTTGCCAATATCCAGCCGGTGGTCATGGCACAGGTCGCTGTCGATAATATGGCGGTCATCGGTTCTGAAATCGAGATCTGTCTTGCCGGAAACAATAATGAAGTCTACTATCTGCTCGGCGCCTGGGACGGAGATCCCGACCGCCGTTTCCTCTCCTACC
The DNA here is from genome assembly GCA_015061605.1 of Lentisphaerota bacterium. GTDB lineage: Bacteria > Verrucomicrobiota > Lentisphaeria > Victivallales > Victivallaceae > UBA1784. The sequence continues at coordinate 19,885 of SUWH01000028.1, forward strand.
GTACCCGTCTGGGCAAAGCGGTCCTCAACTGCCGCGCCGGAGATAATTTTGACGGACCGGACGGCAAGAGTGCCAAACTGATCGCGGTACGCCCGCTGCCGGCAGAGATTATTGCGGAACTGGATGTGTGATTTTCAAAAAGGAACACTATTTTCCCAGTTTGCGCTCTTTTGAACACCGGGTGGCACGCTGGGAGCGTTTGAAACCGGAAAAATTGCCCGGATATCTGCTTGTTCCGGGCAAACCGGTTTCGGTGCTGGAGTGTACCCTGCCGGACTTTCCCGGTGTGACCCCCGGAAAAGTTATCGCATATTTGAGTGATCTGCATTTTCATGATTCAAAAAAAAGTGACCTTATACTGCATCATTTGCTGGAACTTTTAACACAGTACAAGGTCGATTATCTGCTTCTGGGCGGTGATATGACCGGCGATGCCGATGATATGCCGCAACTTGCCGGAGTGTTGAAAAAACTGGCAGCATGTGCCGGAACTGTGCTTGCCGTCGGAGGCAACTGGGAATACGGAAAATTCTGGCTCGAAAAAGATTTCTGGCAAAGATTCTATGCTGATGCCGGGATAACTTATCTGAAAAATGAGATATACTCTGGTGACGGGATCGATTTCTGCGGTCTTGCCGATCTTGCTTCCGGATGGACAAAACTTCCGGCACTGGATATGGGCAAGCTGAATATCATGCTGGCGCATAATCCCGATGCCGCTGTTGCTGTTGACCGCCATAAAGTTCCGGAATACCCGCAGCTTATTCTTGCCGGACACAATCACGGAGGACAGGTGAATATTCCGCTGCTGAATATTCCGATCCACATCCACAGCCGGTACGGAAACTTTTTCGCTCACGGGATATTCCGCCACCGGAACCGGAACAGCACCATGATCGTCAGTGCCGGAGTGAATGAACTTTCTTTCCCGTGGCGGATAAACTGCCGCCGCGAATTGATAATAATGCGTACCGGATATCAAAGTTGAGAAAATTATGAAACGTAAAGTGACGATCATTGCAATTTTGGCAATACTGCTGACAGTTACCGCTTTTGCCGCCATGAGCGGCAACGGCAGCATTCCTTTTGCAAGAGTAATGAAGCTGCTGTTTTATTCCGGTGATTGTGCTGAAAGTTTCATCATCCGGGAACTCCGGCTGCCCAGAGTAATTCTGGCGATGCTCTGCGGCGGAGCCTTGGGCGCGGCGGGCGCGGTGTTGCAGAGTGTCTTGCGTAATCCGCTGGCATCTCCTGATCTTCTGGGTATAAGTGCCGGGGGCGGCTGTGCCGGATTATGTATACTGCTGTGGTTTCCGGCGTTGATGCCGTTCGCGGGAGTTGCAGTATTCTGCGGCGCGCTGCTGGTGACTTTATTCATCTGTCTTGCCGCGTGGAAAAAACGGTATTCTCCGTTGCAGCTGATTTTGACCGGAGTGGCTTTAAGTGCGCTCTTTGGAACTTTTTCCAGTATCATGCTGATCATGGCTTCAGAGAAATACAGTGCCATTTTCGACTTTCTTGCCGGAGGCTTTGCCAATGCTTCGTGGATGCAGATAAAGTATTTTGCTCCGGGCGCGGTGTTGTGTATCATTGCGGCAATGATGTCGGCAAAGAAACTGGATATTCTTGCTCTGGGCGGAGATACCGCCGTCAATCTGGGAATAAATGTGGTAAAAATGCGTATGCTGGCATTGACCGTCGCGGCTCTGGGCGCGGCAAGCGTTGCCGGAGCGGCGGGAATGCTGGGCTTTGCCGGATTGATCGCGCCGCATACGGTGCGGCTGTTGGGAAAAAGCGGAACCAATTCATTTATCATCCCGGCGGGGGCACTTGCCGGAGCGCTGCTGGTGGTGCTTGGTGACTGGCTCGGGCAGATAGCGGCTCCTGAAATACACAGCATTCCGGCGGGGGTGTTTCTTTCCGGCTGTGGAGCGTTGTTCTTTATCTTTTTGCTGTCGGCTTCACGGGGGGATGAATTATGATTTTTGAAGTGCGTGGAGCAAGTTTCGGTTATACTCCGGAAACGCTGGTGCTTGAAAAGCTTGATTACCGTTCGCAAAGTAATGTGATCTCAATTCTTGCCGGAGTCAACGGCTGCGGTAAAAGCACCTTGTTGAAACTGCTTGCCGGATTGTTGACTCCGGTTGATGGTGAAGTTCTGCTTGACGGCGTGCCGCTGAAAAATATTCCGCGCCGGGAACTGGCAAAAAAGGTGGCATATCTGCCCCAGAACCCGGTTGTTCCGGAAAGTTTCACTGTTTCAGAATTTCTGGATTGTGTCAGATATAATCTGCCGGTTTCAAAGGCGGCAGTTTCGCGCGCCGCAGAGGAGACCGGTATCACTCATTTGCTGAATAATCAACTTGCACTTTTATCCGGCGGAGAAAAACAGCGGGTGTTCCTCGCCTTTGTTCTGGCACGGGAAACGGAAGTATTGCTGCTTGATGAACCGTTTTCCGCACTTGACCCTGCCGCATTCAGAGAACTTTTTTTCCTGTTGATAAAATTGAAAGAAAACCGGAAACTTTCGGTCATTGTCACTCTGCACGACATCAACCGGGCGCTGGTTTACGGCGAACGGATCATCGGATTGAAAGACCGGAAAATCTTTTTCGACCTGCCGCCGTCTGAAGCGGTGGGCAAAGTCCCGGAACTTTATGATCTGCCCGAAGCATCCATTGTCACCAAAACATTTTTTGTGTGACCGGATGTGAACCGGAATGGTGGGATGTCATTCCTCTGCCGGATATACACCGACAACGATCTCACCTTTCCACTGGCGGTCGAGTGCGGCAAGTTCAGCGGCAGTACCGCGGAGGATCTCTTCATGGAGCTTGGTCGCTTCGCGGATGACGGCGACTTTTGCTTCAGGTGAAATTTCCGCAAGTTCTTTCAATGTCCGTCCAATGCGGAAAGGGGATTCAAAAAAGAAACTGGTTCTGGTGTCGGCGAGGATGGATTCCAGAAATTTACCCTTTTTCCCCGGCTTGACCGGTGCAAAATTGCGGAAAGTGAATGTATCTACCGGCAGCCCCGAAGCTGTCACCGAAAAGGTCACCGCCGAAACTCCCGGAATTACGACCGGTTCCAGACCGCGTTCCAACGCAGAACGCACCAGCAGAAATCCGGGATCAGCTACCGACGGGGTACCGGCATCGGAAACAAGGGCAAGTGAAAGGCCGTTTTCCACTTCATCAAGCAATTTATCCACCTTGTCGTGCTCATTGAATGAGTGGCAGCTTTCCAAGCGGCGGCAATGGATCTCAAAATGGCTCAAAAGCTGCCGGGTATGGCGGGTGTCTTCGGCGGCGATGATATCCACCTCTTTGAGTATCCGCAGGGCGCGGAGCGTGATATCTTCCAGATTGCCGATCGGGGTACTGACTACATATAATTGTCCGGGCATAAGAAATCTCCATATAGATGTTTTTTTTAATATATATGTCAAAATGGATTTTGGCAACCTTGCAAAGCGGCTGTTACGGTGATAAATTATAAATTATGATGAATTTGGTCAAATATTTAAGCAATTGCGGTGCGGCTTCGCGGCGCAAATCAGAAGAGTTGATCCGTTCCGGACACGTTGCCGTGGACGGGAATATCGAGTGCGATCCGGCATTCAAAGTTGCGGAAAATATGGCGGTAATGCTGGATGGGGTGCAGCTTTCTTTACCGGAAATGCATCACTATATCCTGCTGCATAAACCCCGGGGATATGTCTGCAGCAACGCTGATGCCCACGCCGAAAAACTGGCGGTTGAATTGATCGATATTCCCGGAGTACGGCTGGTTTCGGCAGGCAGACTGGATAAGGAGAGCGAAGGGGCGATAATCTTTTCCGATGACGGAGAATTTATCAATTTTCTCGCGCATCCGCGTTACGGAGTGCTGAAGCGGTATGAGGTATTCACCGTGCGCCCGATAACTCTTGCGTGGCAGAAAAAAATGGTTTCAGGTATCACCGATGAGGGGGAAAATCTTAAGGTCATTGCGATAAAAGAACTTGAGCCGTGCCGGTATGAAATCACACTCAATGAGGGAAAAAAGCGGGAGATCCGCCGCCTGACCGCCGCCGCAGGTGCCCCGACCAGACGGCTGATAAGAAAGAGTATCGGCAAAGTGGAACTCGGAAAACTTCCATGCGGCAAGTACCGCGAATTGAGTGCAGATGAAGTTAGATTGTTGTTGACAAATACAAACTGAAAGCAGTTATCAAAATATGATAGATTTCAAAAACCTTTCCAAAAGTTTCGGCGGGACATATGTTTTTAAAGATGTGAACTGCCGCATCAATACCGGAGAACGGGTCGGCGTGGTCGGTCCCAACGGCGCGGGTAAAAGTACGCTTTTTTCCATTGTCACAGGAGAAATGCTCCCCGATTCCGGAGAAGTGGTCATACCCAAAGATTTCCGGCTCGGCATCATGCGTCAGCATATCGCTGATACTGAAAAAGAACGCACACTTCTTGATTTTACTGCCGATGCCATTCCGGAGCTGAAAAGCTATTCCGCAGAATTGGAAGCTCTCGAAGCCAAACTTGACAACGCTTCCGATGATGAACTGGATTCCCTGCTCAAACGCCACGGCTTTTTGCAGACCACCATCGAACATCTGGGCGTTTACCACCTCGAACAGGAGGCAAAGGAAGCATTGACCAGTCTCGGTTTTCCGGTGGAACGGCTGAATGAACCTCTGACCGCCTTTTCCGGTGGATGGCAGATGCGTGCCGCGCTGGCGCGGGTGCTGATTTCCCACCCGGACATACTGCTGCTGGACGAACCGTCCAACTATCTGGATATTCCGGCTGTGGAGTGGCTCTGCCGCTATCTTGCCAATTTCAAAGGTACATTGCTTCTGATTTCGCACGACCGCTTCCTTTTGCGCAAACTTTGCAGTATCACTCTGGAGTTGAACAACGCCAAAGTTACCCGCTACCCCGGCAACTACGACTTTTACCGTACCGAAAAAGAACAGCGCAAAATCGCCCTCGAAGCCGCCAAGCGCAACAGCGACCACAAAAAAGAACAGCTCGAACGGATGATCGACCGTTTCCGCGCCAAAAGCACCAAAGCCGCCGCCGCTAAAAGCGCACAAAAGAAACTTGACCGCATGGAGGATATCGAACTTCCGGAAGCAATGGACTACCGGGGCGTGATCCGTTTCCCCGAACCGCCCGGCTGCGGCGTGGAAGCGGCGCGTTTTGAAAATCTCACTTTCGGCTATCCCGGCGGAGACAAACTTTTTGAAAATTTGAGCATGGAGATCGCCGCCGGAGATAAACTGGCAGTCATCGGTTACAACGGTATGGGTAAAACCACCTTGCTGAAACTGCTTTCCGGACACCTGACTCCGCAAGCTGGGCGTGTAGTCATCGGACACCGGATCATCATCGGTTATCAGGCGCAGGAGTTTTCCGATCTGCTCAATGATGAATTGTCAGTTTACGATGCGGTTCGGCAGATGCTGCCTCCGGCGGCAAGTCTGGCAAGTGTCGCCAATGTGCTGGGTTCATTCGGCTTTTCCGGTGATGCGATGAAAAAACCGTGCGGAGTGCTTTCCGGCGGCGAAAAGATCCGGCTTCAGATGGCGCGTATTTTCATCAATCCGCCCAACTTGCTCATCCTTGACGAACCGACCACCCATTTGGATATTTCCGCGCGCGAACTGCTTCAGGAAGCATTGCGCAGTTATCAGGGTACCGTGGTCATGGTCAGTCACGATATCGAATTTGTCCGCAATGTGGCGACCACCATCTGGGCAGTTTCTCCTGATGGAGTGAAAAAATATTTCGGTAACTACGACTACTATCTGGAAAAATCCGCCGCATTGGCCGGAGGAAGTGCCGCCGCCGCACTTGCTTCATCCATCGCTCCCATGGCAGGTGAAACCGCCAAAGACCGCCGCCGCGCCCGGGCACAGGCGCGCAACGCCATCGCCGGAGAACTGCGTGCCGCCAAAAAGAAGGTCGAAGAACTTGAAGCACTTCTGGATAAACAATCCGAACAGAAAACCATTCTGGTGGCAAAACTTTCTTCCGGAGAAAAGGTCGATTTCGGCAAACTCAACAGCGAACTTGCCGCACTGGATAAGGAGATCGCCAAAACTGAAGAGGAGTGGGAGAAGTTTTCAACTGAACTTGAAGCACTTAAAATGGAAAATGACCGTATAAACAGTGAAAACCGTTAAGATAAAGGATTTGGCTATGTTTAAAAAAGCTGTACTACCGGCGTTTGCCGCAGTCGGTCTGTTATTTTCATCCTGCACGCATATAATTGGAAACAAGGAGAATAAGAGTATGTCATCAGAATTTTTCAAGCGTCCGGACGGTCAGACCGCCAGACTTTATCAACTGCGCTGTGCCGACGGTTTCGGTGTCGATATCAGCGACCATGGCGCGACCATCATCGCTCTTTACACCCCCGACCGCAACGGAAAGATCCGCAATGTGGCTCTTTCATGGGCGGATCCGGCACGTTATAATACCCATCCCATCTATCTCGGAGCGCTGGTCGGCCGTCTTGCCAACCGGGTGAGCAATGCCCGTTTCGTGCTGGATGACAAAGTTTATCAGCTTCTGCCCAACGACCGCAAAACCAATTCTCTCCACGGCGGATTCGGTATCTCCGGCAGATTGTGGCAGGTGGATAAACACACCGGTAAAGAACTCATTCTCACCTTGAAAAGTCTTCACGGCGATGGCGGTTTCCCCGGACAGCTTGACATCACTGCGCGTTATTCCATCAGCGATGATCACAAACTTACTCTGGACATCATCGCCTGTCCCGACCGCAAAACAGTTGCCGACTTCACCAGTCACGTCTATTTGAATTTGAATGGCGAGGGCAGCGGGGATTGTTCTGACCATTCTATCGTGATGAAAGCCCCCCGCCGCACCGAAGTTGATGAAAAACTCATTCCCACCGGCAGAACTCCCGAAGTTGCCGGAACCATCTATGATCTGCAGAAAGAACGCAACTTTGCCGACATCCTTAAAGATATTCCCAACGGTCTGGACGACAATTACATAATTCAGGATAAATGCGGCATCCGTACCGAAGCTGCCGCAGTGGTCAAAGCTGAAAAATCCGGTATCCGTCTCACATTGAGCACCGACCGTCCGGGTATCCAGTTCTACATGGCAAACTGTCTGAAAGATAAACCCGGACGCAGCGGCAATTATGTGAAGTTCGGCGGATTTTGCCTTGAAACCCAGAACTGGCCCGATGCCGTAAATCAGCCGGGATTTCCCTCTGCGGTCATCACCCCGGAAAATCCTTACACCAGCAGCACTGTCTGGGCTTTTGATACCTTTTGATCAAATGATGGAGATACACTCATGAGCATTGTGATTAAATTCCGCGAGCCGGTCGGAGAAACCTTTACCGTTGCCGTCGCCGGAGATTTCTGTCCCCGGGAAAACAACAGTTCGATTTGTGCCGCCGAAGCTGCTGATATAGTTAAAAATATTCTTCCCGTTTACGGGGCGGCAGATATCCGTCTGCTCAACTGGGAAACTGCTATTGATACTGATTCAGCTCCGATCGACAAGAGCGGTCCCAATCTGCGCTGCGGCGCGGAAGCTCTCGAATTTGCCCGGGCATTGAATGCTCAAGTGCTGATGCTCGCCAACAATCACACCGGCGATTACGGCGGTGAGGCTCTGCTCAAAACCATTGACGCGTGCGAAAAAGCCGGTTTTGTCACCGTCGGTGCCGGTGCTGATGCCGAAGCTGCCGCTGAAGCATTGATCGTGGAAGCAAAAGGTATCAAACTTGCCATCCTCAACGCCTGTGAACATGAGTTCGGTTTCGCCCGGCGGCATACTGCGGGAACCTGCGGAATGGATCTGCCGCTGCTGCTCGAACATATCCGGGAACTCAAAAAACAGAAATATCTGGTCATGGTCACGCTTCATGGCGGCCATGAAAACTTTCCCGCCCCATCGCCGCGGATGGTGAAACTTTTCCGGGCACTGGCAGATGGCGGAGCCGATGCGGTTTTCAACACCCACACCCATTGTCCGCTGGGGTGCGAGATCCACAACGGCGTTCCGGTGGTCGGCAGCTGCGGAAATTTCTATTTCCCGACCAAAGATTACAGTATTGCTGATTTTAAGCCCTGGCATCTGGGCTATCTGCCGGTTTACAGTTTTGATGCACAGGGAGCGTGGCAGCTGGAATTGACTCCTTACCTCAATATGCCGCACAGTATTGAACTGCTCAATGAAAAAGCAGAAGCGGATTTCAAAACATATTTTGCTGAACTCTGCCGCCCCTTTGAAGATATGGAATATTGTGAAAAACTTTTTGATTCATGGTGCTGGCGCGATGATCCCAACTACTATTTCCAATGTATGTATGAGATTGCCAAGCCGGAAAACAACTGGGATTTCGGAGCTGTCCATAAGCAGATGATGCCTTTCCGTAATCTTCTCAACTGTGAATCACATCACGATATTCTGCGCAACTGTATGCTGATCATCGAGGAAAAACGGGAAAAAACCGCCGGAAAGTACGCCGGTAAAATCGATGAACTCCGCTCTCTGGAATGGCTGGATCTGCCAGCAGGTGATTTATAACTGTACTTTCCCCCGGTTTCACTTGTAAAAAGTCGATTCCGGGGTTATATTATCTTTTTGGTAATTTGTTGTTTACATTAATTTTAATGAAAGGATATGATTATGTCGGAAGAATTCAAGAGCCAGGAGTTGATGGATAAGATCGTAAGTTTGTGCAAACGCCGGGGATTTGTCTTCCCCAGCTCTGAAATTTACGGAGGCTTCAACGGTTTCTGGGATTACGGCCCCTACGGTTCCCGTATGAAACGCGCCATCGAAAACCTCTGGTGGCACGAAATGGTCGAAACCCGCGACAATGTCGAAGGTCTTGATTCCACCATCATCGCCAATCCGACCATCTGGAAAGCTTCCGGTCACATCGACCAGTTCAGCGACCTCATGACCGACTGCAAAGACTGCAAAGCCCGTCACCGCGTCGATCAGATGCCCGATCAGACCACCTGCCCCAACTGCGGTTCCAAAAATCTTACCGAACCCAAGGAATTCAATCTGATGATGAAAACCTTTGTCGGTCCGGTCTTTGACGATGAACACGTCGCCTATCTGCGCGCCGAATCCTGCCAGCCGATCTTCGTTGACTTCCACAGCGTCCGTATCGCTGCCCGCCAGAAACTTCCCTTTGGTGTGGCGCAGATCGGTAAAGCGTTCCGCAACGAGATCAACCCGCGCAACTTCACCTTCCGCAGCCGCGAATTCACCCAGATGGAAATGGAATTCTTCTGCGATGGCGAAGAGGGCATGGAATGGTTCGAGTACTGGAAAGAACAGCGCATCAAATACTATCGCGACAAACTGGAATTCTCCGACGACTTCATGCGCATTTATGAACATGAAAAACTCGCTCACTACGCTAAAGCCGCTATCGATATCGAAGTCAAATTCCCCTTCGGCTGGGGCGAACTGGAAGGCGTCCACCACCGCGGCACCTGGGATTTGAGCCGTCACAGCGAATTCTCCGGCGAAAATCTCCAGTATGTCGACCACGACAACCGCCGTACTCTGATGCCGACCGTTATCGAAACCAGCGTCGGTCTCGACCGTACCATGCTCGCATTGCTCTGCCGCGCCTACGATGAAGAAAAGGCCGCCACCGCCAAAGAAGGTATGGACGAAGATACCCGTATCGTTCTCCATCTGCCCGCCCGCGTCGCCCCGATCCAGGTCGCCGTGCTGCCGCAGTCCAAGAAGCTCAAAGAGAACGCCTACGAACTTTACAAAGACATCAACCGCTACTTCCGCAGTGAATATGACGAAACCGGAAGCATCGGTAAACGTTACCGCCGTCAGGACGAGATCGGTACCCCGTACTGCATCACCTTTGACTTTGATTCAGTCAACGACAATGCCGTTACCGTCCGCAACCGCGATACCATGCAGCAGGATCGGGTAAACATCACCCAGCTGCGTGACTATCTGGAAAACAAGATCGGTTTCTGATGAACCATGCTTTTAAGGGAGAAAGATCATGCCTTTTGACCGTGGTTCAATAACCTTTTCGATGTTTGAGCTTTCCGGAGATATTCCGGAAAACTTTGCAGAGATGTTTGCCGCATCAAAAGCCGGTACGCTCGATTCGGTAACTGCCGAACCGCAGATCGGCTGGGTCACCGGACATCATCTGCTGGATACCAATATCGATGAGGGTTCCGCCCAGTGCGGCGGCAGCTATTATCTTACTCTGCGTCAGGCGGTAAGAAAGATCCCGGCTTCATTGCTCAATGCGCTCTGCCGCCGGGAGGAACAATCTTTTCTCGCCGCCAATCCCGGACGGGATTATGTTTCCGGCAAAGACAAAAAGCGGATAAAAGAAGATGTCATCGAACGGCACATCAACAAGATGCCGCCCGCGTTGTCGGGGGTTTCCATGGTGCTGGAACCGCATGACAAATTCCTTTATCTCGGAACCGGAAGTCAGAGTCAGATCGACCTTTTTATCGAAAACTTCTACAAGGTGACCAAAATGGAACCGCTTCAGCTCACTCCGGCTCTGATATTGGAACGGGAGTTCCAGACCACCTGTGCGGCGTTTCCGGCGTTGAAGCTCAATGATTCTCCGGTCATCCCCGCTGATCCGCAGGTCGGCCGCGACTTCCTCACCTGGCTGCTCTATTACAGCGAAAGTGTCGGTAAACTCACCTTTGAAAACAATGAGTTCGACATCATGCTCGAAGCTCCGCTGGTGCTGCTGGATGAAAATGAAGCCCGCGGTGCCGGTGAAACCACCGTCAAAAAAGGCGACAGCCCCCTGCGCGGAGCAGAAGTGAAAGCGGCTCTGGAAGTCGGTAAAAAGCTGAAAAAAGCGAAATTCACCCTGACCCGCGATGATAATTCAGTCTGGTGCGGAACTTTTGATGCCGACAACTTTGTGTTCGGTTCTTTCAAGCTCCCCGAGGGCGAAGAGATGAATCCGGATGAAATTTTTGCCGACCGCGTGCGCGCGCTGGCGACCTTCCGCCAGGTTTTGATCGAATACTTCAAACTTTATGCTTCGGCAATGCTCGCGGACCGCGATGCGGTCGAAGGTGCCATGCGTGAATGGATAAGCAGCCGGGAGGCGATCTGATGCCCCATAAAGAGGATGCAAAGATCCGGATCCTTACCGGAGCGTATGAACGGCTCGTTCTGCCGCCGGATAAAGTTTGTGAACTTGATCTGGGCTGCGGGACCGGCAGTTTTTCCGTCGCGCTGGCGGCAAACTATCCGGAGCGGCACATCCTCTGTGCCGATGTGATGCTCGGCAGATTGCGTAAAGTCGTCCGGAGAAGCAATCACAGCAATGTGGAAAATCTGGAAGTACTGCGCGTCGAGGCCCGCCATCTGATCGGACTTATGCTCCCTGATGCTTCGCTCGACCGCATCCATCTGCTCTGTCCCGATCCGTGGCCCAAAAACCGCCACCGGGGACACCGGCTGCTGTGCTGTGATTTTACCACCCAACTGCACCGGGTGTTGAAAAAAGGAGCGGTATTCCACTTTTCCAGCGATGATGAGAATTACTGTGAGGCGGTCAACCGCGTTATGGAAAATTCCGGACTTTTCGCTCCGGATATGGATGCATTGAGCGATGTCAGTCACATAAGAAGTGATTTTGAAAACCGCTGGCTTTCTGAAGGCAAGCCGGTCCACCACCGGGCGTGGCGGACACTCGCTCTGCCGGAAGTTACCATCGGACACTGATAAAGGAGAATTTATCATGAATATTTTTCAGGAACTCAAAGCACGCGGTTTCGTCTACCAGATGACCGACGAAGCTGCTATCGAAAAGAAACTTGCCACCGAAAAAGTGGTATTTTATTGCGGATTTGACCCCACCGGTTCCAGTTTGCATGTCGGACATCTGCTCCCGGTGATGGCGATGCGCTTATTGCAGAAAGCCGGACACGTTCCGACCGTGCTGGTCGGTGGTGCCACCGGTGCCATCGGCGATCCCTCCGGCCGTTCCACGGCGCGCAATATGATCTCCATGGAAGAGGTCGGACACAACGTTGAATGTCTGAAAAAACAGCTTTCCCGCTTTATCACGCTGGAAAACGGCGAAGCCAACTTTGTCAACAACCACGACTGGTTCGGCAATCTGAAACTGCTCGATTTCCTCCGCGACATCGGCAGCCGTTTCTCGGTCAATAGAATGTTGGCGCAGAAATCGGTCGAAAGCCGTTTGGAAAACGGACTTTCTTTCCTTGAATTCAGCTACTCACTTCTTCAGGGTTACGACTTCTACCACCTCAACAAAGAGTACAACTGCACGCTGGAGATCGGCGGACAGGATCAGTGGGGTAATATGGTCGCAGGTACTGAACTTATCCGGAGAATGTATGAGGAAGAACGCGAAGTCCACGTACTGACCATTCCGCTGCTGATGAATCCGGCAACCGGACAGAAGTTCGGCAAATCGGTCGGCGGTACCAGCGTCTGGCTCGATGTTGACCGGACCAGCGTCTTTGATTACTACCAGTTCTGGCGCAACACCGATGATGCCATGGTCGGCGACCTGCTCAAAAAGTTTGCCATTGAACTTCCGGTCGAAGAGTGCATCGCTCTGGCGGAATGTGAAAACATCAACCGCGTCAAAGAGATCCTCGCTTTTGAAGCAACCAAAATGGCACACGGTGAAGCCGCCGCAAAAGAGGCGTTCCTCACCGCCGGAAGCCAGTTCGGATTTGCCGATCCGGAACGCAAAGTCTTTACCACCAGTGCCATCGCCAATATCGAATGCAACTGTGAAGCGGTCTACCCCGAAGTTACCATCCCTGCAAGCGAACTTGACGGTGACGGTCTGTGGATCGTCAAACTCATCGTCAGCGCCGGAATGGCAAAGAGCAACGGCGATGCCCGCCGCCTCATTCAGGGCAACGCGGTGAAAGTAAACGGCGAAAAGGTCACCGACATGAATCTTTCGTTCAAAGCGGCTGATCTCCCGGAAAGAGAGCTGTTACTGCAAACCGGTAAAAAGAACTTCAAAAAAGTCATTTTCGGTTGATAGATCATGGGAGAGGTTTTACCTCTCCCTTTTTTCAAAAAGGGATGGAGTATCTTGATGAAACTGCTTATTCTTGTTTTTATGCTGATTTCTTCCACTGCATTTGCAGCAATTCCTCCGGTGCTTCAGGTACAGTGCGGTAAGCTTGAAATATTTTTGGAATCCAGTTTTTTCTGGAATCTGAACGGTATCAAACGAAACAATGTGATGATCGGCAGACAGGATCGCGGTTTTTACGGAACTGTTATCCGTTACGATGTCGGCTGGGTCGGTACCGGACACCTGGAAAACAAAATCGGTGAAAAAGATGTACAGGTAAAATTTTTCTGCGATGATAAAGAATTCATCCCGGATGGAAAGAAAATCTCCTGCCGCAAATTCGTGATGAAAAAAAATTCTTTGCTCCATCACGCCAAGCTGGATTACACATTGACTGTGGAAGATGATCTGCTTACTGAAACCGCAAAATTGCACTTTTTAAAGGATGAAAAGATCAAGGTCGGTTATAATTTCATGCATCCGTGGCACAGCTCGTTTGAAAATTACCGGGCGGTTTCCGCTTCAGGACAGGCGGTTTCCGGCATCATGCCTGACAAAGAAAACGGCAAAATGTACATTTTCGATGAACCGCATGCTGCCTCTTTTTATTCAAAAGAGCTTGAAACTGCGTTGATTTCCAAAGTAACTGCAAATAATTCTCCGCTCGGTTCATGGCTTTTCTGGAACCGGGGAGAGAATGACCGTAAACTCTATTTCCGCCCCTTGCACCGGACCCCGGTCAAAGCCGGAAACATTATGCAGTGGACCATGACGACTGCGTTCCGGACGCTCTCCTTTGCCGATTGGGAAAATCTCAATTTATAATAACAGCTGTCTCATAAAAAACAACCGACGGCGGCGCATTGCGGGCAATCTCGCGCCTTGCTTCGCTCGCCGCTCGGGTCGAGTACAATCGTACACTCCCCTCGCTTCTCGCTTGCAAAACCCGACCTT
>SUWH01000029.1 GCA_015061605.1 Lentisphaerota bacterium
CAGAGTGCGTGCCGGTTTCAAGGGCAACAACTATTGATTCAGACGGAACAGGTACTTTATCAAAAAATTCATTCAAACTTTTTTGGGTGTTTGAAATTTTGCCAAAAGAGACACCTTTTTCACCTTTCAAAGCAAAAATTTCAATAGTTTTTTGAGAAATGTCCAATCCGAAGTAGATTTTTTCCTGATTGGGTGATACATTATCCATGGTTTGTCCTCCTGATTTTTGAAGCGCACTATGCGACTTCGTTGTTCTTGGATTAACATAAATCCGTTTTTATCAAGAGGCAAACCACTTTTTATTTTCGGCGCAAAAAAATGAGAGACCTCTTGTGTCTCTCATAATATCTTCACGACGGATGCAATCCGTCTCTTCACATCCTCTCCCTCCCCCTTTTTCAAAAAAAGCGGAGTATTTTGCCGCTCCGATGTCGCGGCAGAGAGTTTTTCAGGAAAACTGCGGAGCTTTGCCGTGTTCCTTATGGTACAGTTTGGTTGCCGTTTTTTCCACATCCAACCAGAATTTCCGGTTTTCGCGCAACTCTTTTTTGAGCGGATACCCGGAATATTCCCGGATGAAACGCAACGCTTCACGGCGGGTCAAACTTGCCGACCACGCTGAAAACAGCAAACCGGCAACATCTTTCACATGGTAACGGTACGGAACTTTTTTCCGGATTTGCGCCCGGTGCAGATCAATGACATAAACTGTCGGATTCCGGTTTTCTGCGGTCGGCAGATGGAGCATATAGTGGCAGATATAGCAATCCCGGTGATTGATACCGGCACGGTGCATCGTTCCGGCACTGCGGGCGACGGCACAAATCAGGCGGTTCCGCAAAGGGGAAACCGGATTTTCAGCGCCCCACTCTTCCAGAGTGATTACACCGGTCAACTCTTCTGTGATAAGGAATGATTCCCGTCTGGCCGGATTGAAAAATCTCTCTGCAAAAGCGGCACTTTTCATAGTGGCTATACCCAATTGTGCCAGTTTTGCCAGAGCCTGAAACTCATTACGAGCTCCCGTGACCGGCAGTTTGAATTGCATCAGATTTTTGAATATCTCTTTCCAGCCGACACCCCGGTGGATTTTGACAAAAAAGCCTTTTCCTTCAACTTCGATGCGGAAAGTCTTACGGTTTTTGACGTTGCGGAATACCTCCCCTTCCAACTCAAAAACCGCATCAAACGGATCACGATCCGCCCACAACCGGGCAAACGGTTCATTCAATTCCAGATGCACGATTTATTCTCTCCTCAATAATATCTGCCGCCAGCTTGCTGCCGCGGAAAAATTCATCTTTTATCAAAGTTACTGCCGCCGACTGCTGAAGTTCATCCAGACTTCCCGGTACGGTCAACAGCAGCCGCAAAGCCCGGTTCAAATGTCTCTGGCTGAACGGGCGCTTCAATACCACCGCCGCGCCGGATTCAATTATCTGCCCGGCATATCCGCAGTTTCCGGTACACAGCACCGGCGTACCGCAGCAGATCGCCTCCAGAAGCACGATCCCTGCCGCCTCATTGCGTGCCGGGTGGATAAGCAGATCGGCAGCACAGAGCAGATCCGGCACATCCATCCTTGCCCCCAGAAAAAACACCCGGTCATCCACGCCGAGCCGTCCGGCGAAACGGCGCAGTTTAGTTTCGTCATTACGTCCGACGATAAACAGTTTGGCATTGACCTCCTGATCCAGCGGCAAAGCGGCAAGCGCAGCAATGGCGCGATCGGCACCTTTGGCATAAAAGGCAGAAGCGACAAAAAACAATGCTTTTTCATCATCTTTGATATTCAAGTCATTGCGGGTACGCTCCCGCCGTTCTCTACGCTCCGGGGCAACGTTGCGGTAAATATCTTCAACTCCCGGCGGCAGAATCCTGAACCGTTCATCTGCAGTACCGTAAATATTCTGATAGGCGCGTTTCTGCAGCTCGCTCTGACAGAAGATCAAACCGGGATTACCCTTACCGAATACCTGATGTTCCATTGATGAATATATCCGCCACCGGCGGGAAAAAATCCTTCTCCACAACGGGATCTGCCCGGATGTCCGGACAAAAGGCAGATCATCGACAAAATATCCGTCCGCAGAAGAAACTTTATTGAAACTCAAATGAAAATCAAAATCCCGTTTTTTCAACACCCGTGCCAACGCGAGGTCAAACTTATGAGCTTTGGCGGAACTGCTGCTTCCGGAGATCCGCAAACGGCGGACCGTCACTTTTTCCGGAATTTTTTCCGATTCCCAGGACATACAGAATATGGTTACATCAAAATTACGGCGCTGCAGTTCCAATACAATATCCATCATACTCTTCTGCAAACCGCCGTGGGGAAAATAACGGTAAATGGAAACCGCTGCTTTCCCGCACCGCGCCGGAGGATGAGTGTCACTGCATCCAGACTCTTCAATATCCATATGATTTTATGTCCTGTGCTGTTAAAAAATATATACACATATCTAACATACACCGTCAAGCAGTCAAAATCAAGTCTTTACACAAAAAAACACCGGGCGGATACCCGGTGTAAAAAATACTTTTCCGGCAATTATTTTACTTTGCGGATAATGACTTTGGTATTTTCCGGAAGCCGGTCATTTTTACCGACGGTGAATTCCGCACTGCCGTCTTTTTGAATGGTGTAATACTGATTGGATTTACCGGCGGCATCACTTATGACCAGTTTACCGTCCGCGACTTTCCATTTGCCTTCGACAACGGCGGCTTTACCGTCTTTTTCATAGTGAAATTTGACCACACCTTTTTTGCACAGCTCAAGTTTGGGGCTGTGATCGACCGGAAGAGCGGTAAGCTTGCCATTCTGACTGACAAAGAATTCCCACTTGCCCATAAACGGACACTTTTTTGCTTTGGCACAGGGCATGGTGCATTTTTTGTCATTGGGGCAATTTTTTTTGCTCTTTTCAGCCTTCGGACAAGCCTTTTTACAGCTCTTTTCAGCTTTCGGGCAGCTCCCGGCAGAACAGCACCCGCTGACAGCAAAAACCAGCAGAGACGCCATGATACTCATCATAAAAATTTTCATGATAAACCTCCATTGTTTTCATCGTGCAACTTTTCTGTTGCACTACCTAATATAAACCATCATTCTTTAAATGCAAACCGCAAAATAAAAATCTTGACATAAAATATTTGCCGCAGTATATTATGCAACTTGCAAATCCGACACTCAATCATATAACGGAAATACTATGAAAGAAATTTTATCGGCTCTGGTAATTTTTGCCACCCATACCCTCGAAGGGATCACCGGTTTCGGCAGTTCCGTTCTTGCCCTGCCCTTTCTGGAGCCCTCGCTGGGACTTGATCTCACGGTTAAACTGCTCTGTATTTTAAGCTGGAGCATGGCACTTTACATCATCATCCGTTCGTGGAAAGAGATCAAATGGAGAGAATTCCTTTTTATCGTGCTGTGGGCTGGACTGGGGATGCCGGTCGGCATCTGGATGTTCGACCGTATGCCGGCGGGGATCCTGTGTGTGATACTGGGGGTATTCATGGTCTTTGTCGGTGTCAGAGGGGTAAAATCAAGCTGCAAGTCGACCACCGCTCCTCAAATTCCTGCAAAACGGACTCTTTTAATGAAAATACTGCTCTTTGCCGGAGGCATAATTCAGGGGGCATTCGGTACCGGCGGCCCGTTTATTGTCATCTATTCCGCACGGGCGCTTCCGGAAAAACGGGTATTCCGGGTCACATTGAGTTTATTGTGGCTGAGTATCAACAGCTGCCGTCTGATCTTCTGGCTTTTCAGCGGGAAACTGAATGATCCAGTGACCGGGAAAGCGTTATTATGGGCGTTTCCGGTGATGCTCGCCGGAGTTGTTCTGGGTGATCATCTGCACAATAAAGTAAGTGAACGGAATTTTAAAATCGGAGCTTACGCCATATTAGTCCTCTCCGGGATATTCATGGTGATGAATAACGCCATCAAGCTGTGATACAGCAAAGGCGGCGGTATTCCGCAAGTCAGAAATTCTTGCGCTTTGACGCACCGGGAATATTCAGCATGGTGCGGTATTTGGCAACGGTACGCCGTTCGATCCGGATATTTTCTTTATTCAGCATCCGGGCGATTTCCTCATCCGAAAGCGGCAATGCGGGATTTTCATTGTCGATCAACCGGCGGATTTTTTCTTTTACCGCCGTTTGCGACAGCTGTCCGGAATTGCGCTTGCCGCCGGACGGAAAAAAGAAGCGCAACGGCAGTACCCCCTGCGGAGTACGGACAAATTTATTCTGCACCGCGCGGGTGATGGTACTGGCATCGTGGCCGAGGATTCCGGCGGCTTCACTCATGGTGAAACTTTTCAATCCGTCCACTCCGGAGCGGAAAAATTCCCGCTGATGTTTTACCACCAGTTCCGCCAGCCGTTTCAACGTTGATCCGCGCATATCCAGAGCTTTGACCAGATTGCGGGCGCGGGAAATTTTTTCAACAAGATATTTGCGGTCATCTGCGGTAAGTGACTTGTCTTCAAGCATTTTTTCATAAAGTTTGGAAACAGTAAACCGCTGTTGAAAATCATTGAACATATTTACTGACAAAGTACCGTCCGGAAGCTCTACGATCTCAAAATCCGGCTGAATATATTCTGTTGGACGCTCGCTGCCAACTGCCGGGGCAGAAATTTTGACCTCACTTAAAGTGGCGAGCATCTTTTCCACTTCGACTTCAGAAGTATTCAATTTCGCCGCCAATTGAACGAGCCAATCCCTGCCGGGTCCGGTAAAATCGGGCATATTTTCCAATTCATCGCACAACAAAACCATTTCAGGAGACAACTTGCCGGAAAGGTGCAACTGCTGTTTGAAAAAATCGCTGCGCCGACCGATCCAAACTCCTTCCGGCGCGATACTGCGGACGATTTTCAACGCGTTTTCAACATCTTCAATGGTGATTTCCTGGGAATTCTCCTCAAGCATACTGCTCATTACCAGATCGGCAAGCGGTACCGTGAGAAAACCGTCCGGGTCGATAGAGGAAATGATTTCGGATACAGGAAGTTTCAATTTTTCCGGAATATCGGCAACTTCCGCTTCAATCATCAACATATCGCGCAAAGTCGGAGCAGATGCCGGAGAATTACTGATAAATTCCGCTTTCCGGTCATCGGAAGAAATTTCAACCGGCAGCGGCAGTTCATTTGACCACTCCTCCTGACTGGCAAGTTCAGACTCATAGCCGTAGTCATCCTCATCCCGGCGGGATGAAGTATTATCCGGGAGCTGATCTCCGGCAGTATTGGAATTCAAATTTACACTGTTTTCTTCCAAAGCCGGATTATTGAGCAATTCAGCTTTCAGCGTCTGTTCAAGTCCAGCCAGCGGCAGCGCCAGCAGTTCAAGTCCGAGCTGTTGTTGAGCATTCAGTACAACTGTCTGCTGCTGAATCGTTCCTGTTTGCAGATTTTGTTCAAAACCGGACATAAGTGATCAGTTTTCCCTTTTATTTTCAGCGGGCAAGTTTCTGCAGCGCAGCGATCTCCTCCTGCCAGACGGATTCATCCGGCGTTTCCAATATAAGCGGAATATTATCAAATCGCGGATCGCTGACGATCTTTTCAAAAGGCAGAAATCCGAGATTGCCTTTACCCAGAGAGTCATGCCGGTCAAGTTTCTGCCCCAGCACCCCTTTGGCATCGTTGAGGTGCATTCCGCGCAGATATTTGAAACCGATCAATTTCTCAAACCGGTCAAAAACCTTTTCAAACCCTTCGGCAGTTGAAATATCATATCCGGCAGCAAAAGCATGGCAGGTGTCGATGCATACTCCGACCCGATCCGGCAAGTTTACCGTTTCCATCATCAATGCCAATTGCTCAAAGGTGAACCCCAGATTGCTTCCCTGACCTGCGGTATTTTCAAAAACTGCGGTAACTCCGGGAACCTCTTCCAGAGCGAGCCGCACCGTTTCACCGATAATGCGGCATCCGGTTTCATCATCGACGGCTTTCAAGGTACTGCCGGGGTGAAAATTCAACCGGTCAAGTCCGAGCAGAGCGCACCGCTGCAATTCGTCAATAAATGCTTTCAATGCCCGCGAACGCTTCTCTTTATCCGGCTGCCCAAGGTTGATAAGATAGCTGTCATGAGGCAGTATCTGCGCCGGAGTGTAGTTGTATTTCCGGCAATTCTCCTTGAATGCGGCGATCTGTTCAGCGGTATATCCCGGAGCGCTCCATTGCCGTTGATTTTTGGTAAAAAGGGCGAATGCCGTTGCACCGAGCTGTGCGGCATTCAACGGAGCGTTTTCCACTCCGCCGGAAATCGAAACGTGTGCGCCGATATACTTCATGACCGTTTCCTTAAAATTTCACTGCTCCTACCGCGTTAAGGAATGCAATAAAGACCACTACCGGAGTGATGAAGCGGACAAAGAATCCCCACAGCACCGCAAGTGAGAACAAACTTATTTTGCGGTCTTCATCACCGGAGTTGTCTTTAAATCCGGCAAACAGCAGCCATAAATTGCCATTGACGATATTGCTGTCAGTACCTTTACGAAGTTCTTTGGCGGCGCGGCGCACCCCCCAACCCCAGCCGACATAGAGTGACAGGATGAATCCGCACAAAGGCAGCAGCCAGTTGCAGGCAAAGCTGTCCAAAACGAGGAAGAGTGACGGTGAAAGATCTTCGCCCCACACCTTGATCAGGAAGTTCTGCAATCCGGAGAAGCGGCTCCAATCGCTCATCGAAAAGGCGCAAACCACCCCCAGCGCAATACAGATCACCGCGACCAGAGCGACCGCACTGCGCCGCTTCATTTTGAATTCATCGACAAATACCCGAACCGGCGGTTCAAACAGACTCATTTCACTGGTGAATGCGGCGATCGCGATCATCATGAAAAACATACCGTTCCACAACCAGCCGCCGGGGATGTGGTTGAATGAAGCCGGCAGCACTTCATAAATAAGAACCGGACCGCTGGTTTCTTTGAAGCCCATGGCAAATACCGCAGGGAAAATCGCCAATCCCGCCATCATCGCAGCCATTGTATCCAGCACCAGTACACTCACCGCAGAATTGACAATATTTTCTTTCTTGCCAAGATAACTGCCGTAAGTAAGCACGATACCCATACCCAGACTCAAAGAGAAAAAGGAGTGTCCCATCGCCGCAATAACGCTGTTGGCAGAGAGTTTTGAAAAATCCGGTGACAGGAAAAATTTCAACCCATTTTCCGCCCCCGGCAGAGTCAATCCGCGCACGATAAGCACGATAAGCAAAACGAAAAGCAGCGGCATCAACACCTTTGACCACCGTTCAATACCTTTGCGCACACCGGAGAAACAAACCAGTGCACACAGGGACATAAACAGCACCGTACAACCGAGAACCGGGATCATCATATCTCCCGATGCGGCTGCGATCGGTTCCATTACAGCTGCGGCACCATTCGGATCACCGAAATTCAACTGCCGCAAAAATGATTTACCCATGTAAAGCAAAGTCCAACCGCCGATGACTCCGTAGTAACCGGTTATGATGATTGGGATGATCACGCCGCTGATAAAACCAACCGTCTTCCATCCGAAAACCAGAAAAACTATACCGGCAACAGTGACCGCTGTCCCGTAACCGTAATGATTGAGAAACAGCAGAATGACCCCGATTATGACCAACAGCGAACCGATCAAATCGGAAAAAGTGGTGCGCGATTTATTCTTTAACAGAAACGCACCGACGGTACTGCTTTGAGCAGCACGTCCCATGGCAAGCTCCGCCAGCAGCAGCGGAAAACCGACCAATACGACACAGACTAAATAGAGCAGCACGAACGCGCCGCCGCCATTCATACCGCAAATGTACGGAAACTTCCAAATGTTCCCCAGACCGACAGCTGAACCGGCAACAGCAAATATGAAGCCCCAACGGCTTCCCCATTGTTCTCTCATCAATTATTCTCCAAAGTTGTTATTTTCCTGAATTCAATCTGCCGATAGCTTTGCGCAGCAGATTTTCGGTTGTTTTCTCTTCATCGGTCAACTCGCCCAACAGCGCATTGACCACCTTGTTGACCGCATCACGCTTGAATCCGAGCTGTTCCAATGCGGCGCAGGCATCGGCGGCAGCGCTGTTGCCGACCGGAGCGGCGGCGGCTGGATCAGCACCTTCCAGACGGCCTTTGAGTTCGACGACCAGCCGTTCAGCGGTACGTTTACCGACTCCGCTGATGCGGCTCAACGCCTTGACATCTCCGGCGGAAACTGCGGCGCAGAAATTCGCCACCGGCATGGAACTCAACACATTGAGTGCAAGCTTACCTCCGACACCTGAAACATCGATCAACTTGCGGAAGAGTTTCCGCTCTTCCAATGTTGCAAAACCGAAAAGAGTTATCGCATCTTCCCGCACCTGCGTGTGGATATAAAGAGTAATTTCCCGGTTTTCCAACGGCAGTTTGTCAAAAGTTGACAACGGTATAGCAACTTCGTAACCGACCCCGTTGACATCCAGCAAACAGGAACTGAAGTCGCGTTCAAGCAAAGTTCCGGACAGCCGTCCGATCATTTGACCACCTCGATATCCAGGGAAATATCCATGGATTTGACAGAATGGGTCAATGCACCGGAGGAGACAAAATCGACACCGATTTTACCGATACGCGGCAACCGTTCCAAAGTTATGCCGCCGGAAGCCTCCAGTTTGGCGCGTCCGGCGACGATGGCGACCGCTTCGCGCATCATCTCATCGGACATATTGTCCAGCATGATGTATTCGGCACCGCTGGCAGCAGCTTCGCGGACTTCATCGAGGGTATCGGTTTCGACTTCGATCTCCAGTTCCGGATACGCTTTACGGGCGCGGGCAACGGCGCGGGTGATTGCTCCATCGCCTTCCAGAGCGGCAAGTTCACGGTGATTGTCTTTGATCATGATACGGTCAAAAAGTCCGATGCGGTGGTTGGTGGCACCGCCGACGGCAACGGCATATTTTTCCAGATTACGGAAACCGGGAGTAGTCTTACGGGTATCCAGCACCACACAATCGGTATCTTTGAGGGCATCGGCATAGCGGCGGGACATGGTGGCAACTCCGCACATCCGCTGCAGGAAGTTGAGCGCGGTACGTTCAGCGGTGATGATACCGCGGGCAGAACCGGAAATTTCGGCGAGAAATTCGCCGCGAACGCAAACATCGCCATCCTTTTTCAAGGCGGTAAATTTCAATGACGGTTCGACCTTTTCAAAGACCCGGCGGGCGATATCCAGTCCGGCGAGGACCATACTGTCTTCTTTGCACAGCAACACGGCGCGGCTGACCGCAGATTCGGGAACCACAGACAATGTTGTGGTATCTTTGGCATCCCCCAAATCCTCTTCCAAAGCCAGATCGATAAGCAAATCGGCGCGCTTCCAGTCGATTTCCGGAATCAAATTTTTCACGATAGCCATTTTCATTCACTTTCGGTAAATTTTAATACAACAAAAATGCTTTCCTGAAAATATAACCTCATTTTCCATTCAATTCAACTGCTGCAGTAAAAAAGAGATAAAAAAATCACAAACATCTCATAAAAAACAACGCACTGCGGCACTATTCAAACCCTGCCTCCCGCCTGCCGGGCAAAAGTCCGGCGACAGGCGCAACCTCCGGAAACGCTGATACTGAACAAACTCCGTTTCCATAACATAAGCCGCGCAAACGGCGCTATTCAAATACCACCTCTCGCCTGCCGGGCAAAAGCCCGGCGACAGGCGCAACGCCCGCAGCGCAGTTCCTCCAACCTCCCCCGCTGCAACCGGCGCGCCCTCGTGCGCGCTGACTTGAAAAGCCGGGGCGACGTGAACTTGCGTTCACGAGCTTCCCCGGCTTTTCAAGTCAGCGCGCACGAGGGCGCGCCGCCCATCCGATCGCGAATACCGCGTCAGAAATTATTTGCGTTCACGAGCTTCCCCGGCTTTTCAAGTCAGCGCGCACGAGGGCGCGCCGCCCATCCGATCGCGAATACCGCGTCAGAAATTATGCGAAACGAGACCGTCGCGCAACTTCGGTTCAAACCAGGTGGATTTGGGCGGCATGATCTCTCCTGCATCGGCGATCGCCATCAGTTGATCGAGAGTAACGGCATGGAGAGAGAAGGTGACGGCATGAGAACCCTGATTGACCAGTTTTTCCAGTTCAGCAGTTCCGCGGATACCGCCGATGAAGTCGATACCGGTACTGGTACGCGGATCATCGATGCCGAGGATGGGGGCGAGTATCTTTTCCTGAAGCCAGCTGGCATCGAGCTGTCCGATGACATCGAATTTGGAAATGTCGAACTTGGGAGCGGCATGACGCCAGACGCCGTTCATGTAGAATTTGAATTCACCGTTGGCGGCGACTTCACCATCGGCACATTCGGTGATGACGAACTCTTTTTCCACAGCGGCGAGGAAACCGGCTTCATCGAGGCCGTTAAGGGTTTTCACCGCGCGGTTGTAGGGCATGATGGCAAGCTGGCTGTCGGGGAATGCAACCGCGAGGAAGAAGTTGTAATCCTCTTTTCCGGTGTGGTTGGGGTTGGCGGGAGCGCATTCCGCCTGGGTGCGGGCGGCGGCGGCACTGCGGTGATGACCGTCAGCGATGTAGAAGACGGGGACTTTGGTTTCAAAAAGTCCGGCAAGGATCGCGCTTTTGGCTTCATCGACGCGCCACAAGGTGTGCTGGATACCGTCACAACTGACAAAATCAAAGAGCGGAGCAGCGGTCATTTCAGCGGCGATGAGGGCGCTGATTTCCGCAACATCACGGTAGGTAAAGAAGGCAGGGCCGGTATGGGAACGCAGAGTCATAACGTGGCGGGTGCGGTCATCTTCTTTATCTTTGCGGGTCTTTTCATGTTTTTTGATGATGCCGGATTTGTATTCTTCGGCACTGGCGGCACCGATGACACCGGTCTGGGCGCGGCCGTTCATGATCAGGCGGTAGATATAAAGGTGTTCACCGGCATCGAGGGTCAACGGAGCTTCGGCGCAGAGTTTGTCAAATGCGGCTTTGGCCTGGGCATAAACGCGGTCATCATGCAGATCGATGCCCGGTTCCATATCGATTTCCGGACGGGAAACATGCAAAAATGAGAACGGATTGCCTTCGGCAAGCACGGCGGCCTCCTCGGAATTCACCACATCGTAGGGAACTGCAGAAACTTCTGCCGCGCGCTCCGGAAGCGGCAGCAAACCATGAAACGGGGTCAATTTTGCCATAATAAATTCTCCTTTGAGTTAAATTTGTATTTGCTTAATATAGCAGACAATTACAGTTTTTTCAAGCGCGTTAAAGCACCATATTGCCGGTAAGAAATCCGGAAGCAAGCGCCCACGAGATATTGTATCCGCCGCAGGGACCGTCCACATCCAGAACTTCTCCGGCAAAAAACAGTCCGGAAACCAGTTTGCTTTCCAGTGTTTTGGAGTCGATCTCATCCAGTGCCGCGCCGCCCCGGGTGACCATGGCCTTGAGCCAGCCGTCCGTGCCGGAAATATTCAGCTTCAATGCAGAAAGTTTCGCCGCAAGTTCCCGGCGGACAACGGTGGAAAATCCGGAAACTTTCAAATCCGGATCGCCGACCAGAAATGCGGCAAGTTTTTTCGGCATATATTGTGAAAGAAGCTTTGCCACATATTGAGTTGGAAAACTTTTCTGCCAGTCGGCAAATGTTTTCATCCAGAAATCAAAATCGTGTTCCGCAAAAAGATTGATTTCCAACGGAACCGGATTTCCGGATTTGAGCAGTTCACTCACTCTTCCTGAAATATCCAGTACGGCAAAAGCAGAAACCCCGGTATGGGTAAAAAGCAGTTCGCCGCGGCAGCGGAACTTTTCTCCGGGCAATGCGATGCGGCTTTCGGCATCCGGAAGTGAGATCCCGGCACACTCATGCACCCATTTTTCCTCACACTGCAAGCCGACCATTGCCGGAAAGGTTTCAGTTACCGAGTGTCCCGCCTGCCGGGCAAGTGCATAACATCCGCCGTTGCCGCCCAATGCCGGATACGATCTGCCGCCGCCGGCAAGCACGATCTTTTTTGCATAAAAATTTCCGCAGGAAGTTTCCACGCCGCAAAGTTGTTCATTTTCGATCAGGAGCTTTTCCGCGCGGCATGAGGTCACAATTTCACATGAGGTAAGCGCGTTGAGAATGTCCTGCGCTTTGCCGGAAGCAGGAAACCAGTGAAAACCGTCGGTCAGCTCCAGCGGCACGCCATGATTTTCAAAAAAGCGGCACAATTTTTCATTGGAATAAGTGTACAGCGCATGGCGGGCAAAGCGGGCGGCGCGGCCGAAAGCATTTGCCATTTCGCGCGGCGCAAGAATATTGGAAACATTGCACCTGCCGCCGCCGGAAGCCAAAAGTTTCCGTCCGGCAGATGGCATCTGTTCCAAAATCATCACCTGATTTCCGGAACTTTGCGCGGCAAACGCCGCCGCCAATCCGGCGGGGCCGGAACCGATAATGATCGTGTCATATTTTTTCATAATAAAAAGTTATTGTCCCAAATTTTGTGAAACTTTTATGTTAATTTGTAATGATAATCGTTATTGTACAAAAAATATACTGCAAAAACAGTAATTTATCAAACAACAAAACGGTTTGATTGCAGTCGGCGGATGCAGTGTGATGCAAGGTCGATGGTAAATCAAGGCGATGGAGAGGGAGTGTACTCAGGTACTCGACCGAACCGGAGTCCGAAGATTTGCCAAGAGATTGCGCGCAATGCGCCGCCGCAGGTTATATTTTTCACAAAAAATGAGACAAAACCAATAAAAAATGCCCGGAGCAAAATATTTCTCCGGGCATGGTATTCATGGCAGTTTACTGCACATCAGCAGCAGTCTCTTTTTGAGCGAGGGAGACTACAACTTTTTTCATCGCGCCTTCACCGATGGATTCGGTAGTGACTTCCGGATCATCTTTCAAAGTAACATGGATGATACGGCGGTCGCGGGCATTCATTTCCGGCAGTTTCACCGGTTCGCCCCAGCGTTTGACCTCCATAGCCGCATCGCGTGCCTGCTGTTCGAGCTGTTCACTGCTGGCATGGGAAGCTCCGCCATGCTCACGGCGGGGACGGCGCTGACGATCGCCCCGGGAAGAACCTTCTTCACCGTTGGAGTGGCGGTCGCGTTCACCATTGGCATAACCATCGATATCGAGCATTACATGGGGGCACTCTTCATCCTGCTTGAAAAGGATGCGGTTGAGGATAAGCTGCAAACTGTCAAGAGTCTGACCTTTGCGGCCGATGATGCGTCCGGCATCTTCGCTGGCGATTTTCACACCGATCTTCTGACCGCGCTCCTCAACGGTGAAAGTTCCTTCCAGAGAAAGGTAATCAAACATCGTCGTCAGAATATGGGTGATCTGACTTTTGTACTCATCGAATTTCTGGATTTCAGACATTTTTCAATTTCCTTGAGTTTGGGTATTGGCGGCTCCGGATTTCTGTCCGCGTCTTTTCTGGAGCCACAACTGTAAAATACTGAAGAGATTGCTGACCGTCCAGTAGAGTGTCAACCCCGACGGCAGATCGTAGAGGAAGAACAACATGACGACCGGCATCATAGCCATCATCTTTTTCTGCGCCGGATCCATGCTCATCGGTGTCATGCGCTGCTGGATGACCATGAGTACAGTCATCGCCAGCACCAGCGGATTGACCGGAATGCTCCAGTTGTTGATAAAAACAGGGATGGAGAAAACGGTATCCGCCGCCGCGAGATTTTTGCACCAGAGGAAAGAAACATGGCGCAATTCGATCGCATTATCAAGCATCGCATAAAGGGCGAAGAAAATCGGGATCTGCAACAGAATCGGCAAACATCCGGCAAAAGGATTGACTCCTTCAGCACGGTAAAGTTCGGTCATTTTCTGATTGAGCAGCTGGGGATTGTCCTTGTATTTTTCCCGGAGTTCTTTGAACTTGGGCTGAACACTCTGCATCTTTTTCATGGACTCATTGCCGCGCGCGGTGATCGGATAGAAGACCGCACGCACCAGAATGGTCAGCAGAATAATGCTCACTCCCCAGCTCTTGCACAACGCATGGAAAGTGGTCAATATCCACAGCAGCAATCTGGCAAGATAGTTCAGCGGGCCCCAGGCAAGATGCATCACACCGGCACCGCCTTCGGCGAAATTACCCAGAGCATCGATATCTTTAGGTCCGTCATAGAGAGCGAAATCGAACTTGGCGCTCTGTCCCGGAGCGATTTTCAACGGCTGCAAAACAGCGCCGACAGCGATGACAGGTTCTTTTTCGGTGATGAAACGGCGATCCTGCCAGATCTGAAAACCGAAACGGTTATCCAATTGTTTGAAAACCGAACAAAAATATTTGTTGCTCACCGCCGCCCACAGCACAGCCGGAGGACGGGAGAAAAAGAAATCTTCATCATCTTCATCCGCACTGATATCATCGTTTTCCCCATAGTTGGTGCGGTAGTCGATGCGGTGGGAAAGTGCGCGCTGTTTGTCACCGGAAACAGTGTGCCACGGAGCGATTTCGGCGCCGTAAATGACCACATCGGTCAACACGACTTCCGTCTTGGCTTGCGGAGCGGAAATATTGTAGGAACAGTTGATTTCATAACCTTTTTCTTTGAGAGAAAAAGTTTGTACCACATCAAGCAATCCCTGCGGAGAACTGATTTTACGGGTGATGGTACAGCTGAGTTTATCCAGTTTGACCACCGGTTCAGCAACGATCGTCCACTGATTGGACAGAAGCTGGAACGCACCGCGATCACCGTAAACGGTCGCGACTTTGGCATCGCCTTTGGCGGCGTTGTGGTTCAAATAGGTAACTTTGATAATGGATGCCAGAAGCGGAGAAATTTCCAGCTTCAAATCGGCATTGGCAAGCAGCACGGTTGACAATTTTGCCTTGGGAGCCGGGGCAACAGCAGCTTTTTCAACTGCTTTGACTTCATTTGTCTGCTCCTTTTTTACAGTTTCTTCAATCCCGGCTTCCGGAGCCTTTTGGTCTTTGGAACTGAAAAACTTTGCAGCAAACGGCCATGCGATAAGCACGGCAACACAAATGATCAAGGCGATCAGTGTTTCTTTATCGAATTTCATTTTTCCTCGTTAACGTTGACAGCGTTTCCGGAGGAAGCTGATTTTATCTTTTTATCCGGGACCGGATCATATCCACCCCGGCAAAACGGATGACAGCGCAACAGCCGCCATACGGTCAAACAACTCCCTGTCCGGAACCCATGCTTTTTTAAAGCTTCTATGGCGTAGGCAGAACAGCTGGGAGTAAACCGGCAGCACGGAGGAAACCATGGAGAGATGAATCTGCGGTAAAAATTTACCGCTCCGATCAGCACCCGCGCGGCGAAACTGCAGCTTCCGGAGGAAGAACTCCCGCTTCGGCAAGCATTTCCGCAATTTCCCTGGTCGTCTGAACCCGGTTGTACTTCAGCATTCTCTTGCGGGGTATCAGCAGAATCCGGCAGACCGCAAGATCGGGCTTCAACATCCGGAAGCTCTCCCAGAGCAACCGGCGCGCCCGGTTTCTTGTCACCGATAACAGACTGTATTTTTTGCTGCATATAACACCGCACTCCAAACGTCCTGCCGGCGATGGAGCAACCACTGCCACCACTCCGGGAGCGAGGAATTTTTTTCCGTCGCGCCGGATCTGGTCAAATTGACTCTTCAGGTGAATCTTATCCCGTTTGCACAAACGCAAACGTACTGTTGCCTCACCCGGAGGCGGCTGTGTGGCCAAGAGTAGCTCCTCCTGACAAATCAGGCGGTAAGACGGGCGCGTCCCTTCTGACGGCGGCGCTTGATGATGTTGCGTCCGGCGGCAGTGGCCATACGGGCAAAGAATCCGAGCCGGCGTTTACGGCGGCGGTTGGAAGGCTGGAAAGTTCTTTTCATTTTCTGTTCGTCCTGTTTTACTTGTTTTACACTGTATTTTTACGTCCTGCCGACATCCTGCAGGCAGACATTTGGCGACATTATATGTGTCGATTTCTTAAGATAACTCCACTTTGCAGTTTTTTCAAGTCCTTTTAGAATAATATTTATCATATTACCACTATTTATTCTGCTGTCTACGGAAAAATCTGTTTTCAAATTGCAGGAAGCCCCAAAAACAGCTTTCATCAATACCGCAGCAGAATATTACAGCTTACGGTTTACAAGAAAATTTTCCTCAAGCAGAAATGCGGTCATATCGCAAAAAAGCGTAATGCCGATTTTCATACCGCAATCAATCAGTTTTTTATAAATTTCAGCAACTGTGCGGGTGCCGTCCGCCCACATAAAACAGAGTTCGATCCACGCTGCCGCGTGCCAGCCGCCGGCGGCAGCAGCGATATTTTCCGGCAACGTACCGCTAAGCCAGTATTTTTCAAAAGAAAACAGCCCCTGAAAATTTTTACACGGATACACATCTGCCCATTTTGCGGGCAATTCTGCATAACCGCTGTTTTTTTCACCATCATATCCGCAACTGTAATGTGCAATAACCGTTTCAAGACTTTTTTGCACTTCCGTTTTTTCCTGTTCATCAGTCAGTGTCAGCACCGATAAAATAGTTTTGGTCAGCACCTCTCTGGCGAATGCCGGATTTTCATCCGGCAAATGCGGCATAAACCGATCCATTCGTCCGGCGGTTTCAGCGAGTTCCAATGCTTCAGCGGCTCCGGCATCGGCGAGAAAAGCGGTAAATTCCAATGCAGTTTCAAAGGAAAGTTTCAACACATCCCGGTTCAACTTATCCGGTGTATCGCTGGAGTGGTGATAATCCGGATCATCCATAAATTCAACGAAGCTCATCGGTACTTTCAGAAACGGATCACAGAATACCGTATCCATACCGGCAGTCGGATTTATTTTCAGCGAACAGCCCCGTTTTTGGAACAAACTTGCCAGAAACGGCACGGCAAAGTGCGGAAATCCCGGCGCAGACGGTCCGAGAACAGCACAAAACGATGATGATACTCCTATCATATCCAGATTTATGCCGCCTTTGATATCCGGCAAATGATTTACTGTATTGACGTATGCCTGAAGTGATTTTATTTCATTGGTCAACATCACCCGGATCGATCGGCGATGCTTTGTCCCGGCGAATGCACGGACAACTGCCAGTGCGGCAGCGGCTCCTGCGGCATTGTCATTGGCACCCTGTTCAAACAAATGGGCGGCGAGCAATATCTCTTCATCAGATTCACCGGGAAGCACCCCGGTTACCAGCGGCAGTGTTCCGGGGCGCAGTTCCGCCTTTACGGCAGCGTGCAAACGGATTTTTTCTCCGGCTTCAAGCCGTTTCTGCAGCGCCCTGCCCTGACGCGGTGAGATCGAAAAACCAAAACCTTTTGCGCCGCCCTGATGAAACGGCAGCTGATAGTTGCACCACTGGCAGACATCATCCAGATATTCCCAGCCGGGTTTTCCGATATAATTTCCGTCAAGGAATGAAGAAATTATGCCGACTGCGCCCCG
Organism: Lentisphaerota bacterium; assembly: GCA_015061605.1. Taxonomy (GTDB): domain Bacteria; phylum Verrucomicrobiota; class Lentisphaeria; order Victivallales; family Victivallaceae; genus UBA1784. The sequence goes on from SUWH01000029.1 coordinate 17,480, forward strand.
TTTCAACACTCTTTCGCTCTCCGGGATCGAAATAAAATGATCCGTTACCAGCACTATTTTACCTGAAACATCGGCAGCGTCAGCATCGGTCAATTCAGCAGTAAGATCGGCACTCTGACTGTACATCATCAGCGAACACGGCTGCTGGCAGTAAGAACATATCTGCGTTTCGCTGCCGTCCGCTGAAACTTCACTCAACACCGCAGTTTCGGGGAACCACGCCAGCGGCATCACCCAGCCGCCGTGACTGATTTTGCCATCGGAAACAAAATGGAGCGTCTCCACTTTTTCCATACCGATTTCACGCATAATGTGTTCGGCGGTACGGCAGGTTTCCTCCGCGCTGCGGCTGTTGAAAAAACGGTCGCTGCGGCAGAATTTCTCCGCCGTATCAACAATAAAATCCAACGGCATCAATTACTCCATACTCAGCACGATATCACCGAAACTTGCGTGCTGGTGGACGGTGCCGCCATTCCAGGTGCAGTCTTCAGCGTGTTTTTTGTCCTGAAGGATACCGCGGTGGAACATTCCGGCGAGACGGTTGTTCTGCGACAATTCGACCCCAAGCTTATCCAGCGGCAGCGCGGAGATGGTCACATACCCTTTACCGGAGCGTTTGGCAATAGCGCGCCATCCGGAATTGAAACTGTTGTCAAAGTTCATAGCATCATACATATTTCCGTGGCAATCCACTGCAAAGTGATAATAGCCATTCACTCCCAGACCGCCGTTGAAAAATATTTCAACATGGTCACCGCGGGGCCAGACTTCAGCTTTGCGGTATTTCTGCGCATACAGTTTATCAGCTTTGGTGGTGTAGCAGTCCATACGGATATAGAGATTTTTGCGGTCGTGGATAAGCCTGACTTCAGTATGCTGTGAAGGTTTCTTGCGCGGGAAATCCAGCAAACTGAGTGCCGGAATAACAGCGGCCTTTTTCCACTCTGCCGAATTGAAGTCAAACGCCTTCGCGGCATCTTTACTGTACGGAACAACGATTTCCGGCTTCAAAAACGTCGGAGCCAGCTTCACCCATTCTTCAAACTGCTTGCGATGCCGTTTGACGATCTCCTGCACCTGCGGCAGCTCCCCGGCAGCAAGTTTTTCCGCTTCGATCAACGCTGCGCGGCAGGGGGCAATCAGCTTCTTGCCGTAAATATAGTGGGCGGCAGACTTGAATTCGTTGTCGTTCCATACAGAACCTGCCGGATCACTGTACCACGCATCGCGGATGATTTTCCAATAACGTGCCATAGGAGCAGCGGCTTTGCGGTAGGTGCGGCAGATATATTCGTCCCGCAGTTTTGCCACATCCTGAAACGGATTCCACTGCAGGCGGCTCAGCACCCAGAATTCCATAGCCGAAGCATCCCAGAAGCGGGAATATTTTCTTTGGGCAGTATCCTGATCGGGGAAGTATTCAGCATATACTCCGGCGACTCCCAGCTCCTTGCTGATATACTGGAGATCCCGAACCGCCATTTCAGCGTGCGGACGGGGGAATGTCGCCGCATCGCCCCAGTATTCGCGCCAGATGATACGGCTGCAGTATTTGCTCCACTGATCGATACGGTCTTTCCACTTTTTATTCTGCGGATCGAGAATTGAATATTTATCGTTTTTCACATAGGGACAAAAGGCGAGCCACAGGCGGGGATGAAGTTTTATATCCGGCGGCGGAGCAGTAAAGTTGTATGCACTGGTGAACATATCCATTTCCGGAAATGCTTTGGTGATATGGTCGGTGATCAAATTCAAATAGAGATAATACTGCGTTGAACGGTAGCTTTCGGCAGTTGCAGGAATAATTTTGTTTCCCGGCAATTTTATCGGTTCGGTCTTGCATTTTTTGCATTCACAGGAACGCCAGTTGTCAGAAATAATGATTTGCGCGACTTCAAAATTGAATTCTTTCAGCTGACCGCGCAGATACTTCTCCAATTCTCCGGCGAAAACTTTGGCTCCTTCAAGGTTGCCGTAGCAGAGCTGATTGTTATAAACATCCTCCCGACGTGCACCGTCGATCTCGGAAAAATATTCCGGATGGGTCTTGAAATATGATTTCGGCATAAAACGGTGGACGTTGTGCGCACCGACGCCGCGGATCCAGAAATCCAGCTTTTGAGCGCGCCGCAGCTGCTGCAGCGGGGTGATTCGTGCCGGAGCAAAATTGCAGCGCATCCGGGCATTCCACAATTCAGTATCGGCATGCCGCTGAGTCCCGCAGATCCACCAGCCGCGCACTTTGAATACCGGAATATCCCGCCAGTTGTATTTTTCCGGAGCAAACCTTTTACCCGGAGTATAGATCGTCCCCATTTTATCATTTCCACGGGCAAAGATCAAATCAGAATTCCGCTCCAGAAAGGCATAAACACCGTAAAGTGTCGCCCGGGGACGGTCGCTGAAAATATACATATCGCCTTTTTTATTCCGGATCGCAAAACCGTCAGTACCTTTCAACGCTTTGAGATCAGCGGTAAAACTTCCGGCGAATTCTTTGCCGACATAGATATTTTTTTTGCCGCGCTTGGCGGAGATCGGCACTTTCACGCCGGAAAAACGCTGCAGAAACAGCTGCAATTCTTCAGCGGCAAATTTTTCAGTGATATGTTTCCCCGGTACGATGACCATTCCGGAAGCTTTTCCCTTTTCCAAAACAAACAGCGGCGCCGCAGCTGCACTGAATGAGACAACCGCCGCAGCCAGGAACAAACACAAATTTCTCATTGTTTCCACCCCTTATTTTGCCCGAATGAGCTTGACTTCACTGAATTTACCCCGAGACAAATAGGTACGGATGCGGGTAACATTTTCCGGAACAATGAACTCCATCGACAGCGTTTCGTAACTGTCTTTGCGGAAAACCAGAATACTCTTTGAACGTTTCCCGCTTATACTGTTTTTGCCGGACAGATTCCATATCGATACCGCACCGGTATCATTTTCGGCCTTGGCTCCGGTCGCCGTAAGGATATATTTTTCTCCGGGTTTTACCGGGATCGGATCTCCCATCACCCAGGAACCGTTGCACTGCATAACGACTTTACCGTTTTCTTCGATCAGCTTCCACTTGGCACCGCCGTAGCTGTACCCGGAACAGTTGTTGACACCGAGCGAAAAATCAGGATTCACATTACGCACATCTCCGTTGATCTCTTCAAGCGAAAATTTGTAAAACTTCAGCACATTGCTGACATTTCCGTGATTTTTGATCTGAAGCACGATCTCTCCGGTCTGCGGCGGAGTATAAAAAATCTGAACATAATCAGCTTTCCCTTTGCGCACGAAACAGCACCACGGACGCGAATCTGTAGCCAAATGTTTCCCGCTGTTATTGATAAAAAGCATCCGCCATCCGGCGAGTGTCTTACCGGCTTTAGCCTTATTGCTGATCTGCAGCAAACGCCCCAGCATCGGCATATCTTCCAAATTATCCGGGCCTTCAACAGAGGCTGTGATGGTCAATTTATACATTTTGCCAGGTTCGACCTTGACGTTTTTCAGATTGAAGCCCATATCTTTGATTTTGACCGCATCACTTTTTGCCATCGAAATAACATTGACCCCGTCAACCTTTTCAACGGTCACACCTCTGGTGCGCCACTTCAAAGAATCATTAAGTTTACCGCTTTTGAATGTCTCGTTCCACAAAGTCGGCACTTCAGCTGCCCCCAATGCCGCCGCAGCCATAATAACGGCTAAAACTGTTTTTTTCATCTTTCACCTCCAAAAATTTAAAATGTGATCACTTACCATCATTGTTTTTATCCCACGGCAGCGGATTGCCGCTGTTGACCAGATCAGCTGTTTTGACCAGCTGTGCACTGCCGTCAACAAATGCCGTACTGCTCATACCCTTGGTGCGGATCGTGGTATTATTGAAATGACGCCCGCGCACCGTACTCCAGTAGATCAAACGTCCTCCCCAGTGGATCTTGGTTTCATCATTGCTGTCAGCGCCTTCACTGTAAAGCAGCAGTTTTGAAAGCGATGCCCGCAGGGTACTTGTTTTAGTTTGATCCGTGGCCTTTTTTGCCGCAGTTGAACCCCAAAACCAGCTCACACCGGCATACAATACCATCGACATACCGTAACTGCCTCCATTACGATTGGGAAATCCGTAACTGGAATTGTGCGGATTGGGCTTTGCGGTAGTACTGCACCACCATATCGGCTGGGGTATAGAGGTATCCCCGACAGTGCTTTTGGGAAGCAGATATATTGAAATACAGTCGTGATAGGTCGGTTTACCGCCGCCGCCGTTACTGGGCAGCCAGCTGTCATAATCGCTGACGTAATTCTGCGTTGCAACTCCGAGCTGCCGCAGATTGCCGAGACATCCGGTCGCCTGACCGCGTGCCCGCGCCTGCTGCAGAGCCGGAAGCAGTATTGCCGCCAATATCGCAATTATCGCAATCACAACAAGCAGTTCGATCAAAGTAAATGAGTGTACGGATAACAAAGAAAACTTTTTTTCACGAAAAAAAGGTTCTGCGTTTTTCCAACAGTTGAACGTATCGGTGTGTACTTGGGCATCCATAATATTTCCTGTATTTTTCAGCGGTAAAAATCTTGTATCTGGGAATAATATATTGACAACTGCCGAAAATACTATGTCATAAAAGTAAGTCACTATGTCAAAATCGCCAAAAAAATCAGATTTTTTATTGTTTCAGAGGTTGAATCCAAGCAGGATCGGCAATATCTTATACTGGAGAACCGGGAGAAAATATGGATACCGCTCAAAAACTCAATATTCTGAAAAATGAAACTTTCATACCGGCAGATCACCGCTGCTATGAACTTGATCTTTCCCAGGACAAATCGCCGCATTTGCAGCAGCTCGGATGTCAGCGGCTCGTTACCGTTGATGCACCTGCCGGTTCGGAAATCCGGCGTACCGGAAAAAATGAAAATCCGCATATAGATCTGATGTTCATCCAAAGCGGAACCATTATCATTTCAGTTCCCGGCAGCAACTATGAAGTCAATGCGGGGCAGCGGATACTGCTGCCGTCCTGGCTGCCGCGGCGTCATCTGGTGAAAAGTTTCTGCCGCCACACCTACGCTTACTTTAAAGCTCCGGAACTGTTTCCGCATATCCAGGCTATCTCAATCCGGGATTGCCCGGAGGTCGAAGCGGTAGATTTTTACACCTCGCAACTGCTGACCACCCATTCCTTTACTGTGGACAATATCGTTTACCGTTCATCGCTGCTGGAGTGTCTGGCAATACTTTTTGAAAGAGAACTGCGTTCAAATATCAGCCAAACCATCCATAACCGCGGAGATGAACTGATGCACTTCCTGCAGAATGCTCACGGCAATATGCTGTCGGTCAGCAGTGCTGCGAAACGTTTTCATATGAGCGTATCAGCATTCCGTCTGTTCTGTCATCAGTGCTTCAACAAATCTCCTGCCCAGCTGGTCATAGAAACCAAAATGGCACGAGCCCGCGCACTGCTGCAGTACAGTGACATCCCCATTGCCGAAATAGCAATACAACTGGGATATGCTGACCGTTTTGCTTTTTCCAAAGCGTTTACCAAGATCAATAATACAACTCCGGCACGTTATCGCGCCGGAATCATTGATAAGTGATCACAATTCAGGACGGACGTTCCACTTTTCACTGCGCCACGCACCATTTTCATAAATATAGATGCCGTACGCTCCGGTGGCGAGCTTCAGATTGCCGCCCAAAGCCTCATCGCCATCAAGCAGAACTTTGGAAAAACGGGCAATGCCGTTACTGGTCACGGCGACTACCGTTTTACCGGCAAAATCTGAAGCGATTTTTTTACCGAATTCCGCCCAATCCTTTTCCAGCTGCGCCGCGCGCGGAGCGAGATGTTCCCATGCCCGGGGCAGAACCGCTTCGCTGTCCCACTTTTTCAACGCGGCTTTACCGGCCTCGCGAAGTTCGTCAAGCGAAGTCTGTGCTGAAATACTGCCGTCGCTTTCAACTATTCCGACTCGGAGAACTATATCTTCTTCCGGCTGTCCGTCATCCATTCCGTAATCAAGTTCGGTGAGAAACTTTTCCACTTCGACCTGCATATTACCATAATGAGAAGCGATCTCCTCTGCACTGCGCATCGTCCGAAGCAGCGGTGCGGCAAATATCGCATCGACTTTTATTCCGGAAGCGGCAAGGTCACGACCGACCGCATTTCCCTGCGCCACCCCTTTTTCAGTCAACGGAATATCGGTGGCACTGCCGACACGCAAAATCACATCTCCGGAATTAAAGGTATTTCCGTGACGGACAACGATCAAACGGGTAACTTCACTCATTTCAACAACTCTCCTGCCTGTGCAATAAGTTTTTCAGCGCGGGCGAGGTCTTCAGGGCTGTCCACGCCGCTGGTGGAAGCATCGTAACCGGCGGGGTATTCAACATCGACCATCCGCACGGGAATGCCGTTTTCGATAAAGCGCAGCTGTTCAAGCTGTTCAAAGCCCTCATAATACCCCAGATTGGAGTGGGAGAAAAATGCCAGCGCGGCAAATTTATAGGCATACAACCCAATGTGGCGTTTCACCGGACTCATTGCCATCTTTTCCCGCAGATCTTTCTCTTTACGGATGCCCGGGATGATATTTTTTGAAAACCACAACGCATTGCCGTCGGCTCCGGTGATCACGGTAGTCCCGGAAAAAGGCGAACTCTTTTTCGCTTCGCGCAACTCATCCAATGCCTGCCAGCTCAAGCGGGTACAGGGGGTGGCGACCTGCGTTTCGGGGTGTTCTTCAAAGGCATCGAGCAGCGCAGAAATGAACTGCGGCGGACAGAGCGGATTATCGCCCTGCAAATTGAGCAGAACTTCCGGACGCTCATCTTCCGGAAGCGCAGAAGCCACCGCCCACACCCGGTCACTGCCGGAACGGCAGCTGTCCGGAGTAACCACCACCGGAATTCCCTGTGATTCGCAGAATTCAATAATTTTGGCACTGCCTTCCCCGGGAGCGATGGGATTTTCCGTTGCCACCACCGCCGAACAATCCGGACGGGATGCTGCCACACTTGCCGCAATGTCCCAGACCCGCTGCAAAATTTTCTTACCCGCCAGTTCCGCCAGCGGCTTACCGGGAAAACGGCTGGAACCGTAACGTGCCGGAATAACGATCAGACTTTTCATATATACTTTACCCTATCGAAATTATTTGGTTGCTCTGTTAATATATCACATATAATGAAATCATGCAAGTTCAGGAAGTGAGCCCTGCAAAATCAACTCCTTTTCAGCATCGGTAAGTTCGCGGCACGCGCCGGGGACAAGTGTTTCATCCAGAAGCAATCCGCCGATGGCACACCGCTTGAGGTACAAAACATTTTTGCCGCATCTGGCACACATCCTTTTTACCTGATGAAATTTTCCTTCCCGGATCTCAACATAGACCTCCTGCGGATCGGCAGTCAGAAGCAATCTGCCCGGGGCGGCAATAAAATCCCCCAGATCCATGCCGTTTTCAAACGCCGCCGCATCAGCTTCACTCATCGGGAGATCGACCTGAACCAAATAACGTTTCCACACCTCTTTGCGCGGCGAAGTGATCCGGTGTCCGAAATCGCCGTCATTGGTCAATATCAGCAATCCTTCAGTATCTTTATCCAAGCGTCCGGCAGGAAAAACGTCAAAGTGGCGGTATTCTTCAGGAAGCAATTCCGTCACCACCAGCGCATTGCCGTCTTCGGTGGCACTGATAAAACCGGCAGGTTTATTCATCATGAGATAAACGAACTTCCGGTAGTGTTCAACCCTGCCGTTGAGGGTGACTGTTGAATTTTCCGCGACCTGAAACTCCGGAACTCTGACCGTTTCACCATCGACCGTCACTGAACCGCGCCGGATGAATGACTTCAACTCCTTGCGGCTGTGCGCAGTCGTATCGGAAAGAAACTTATCCAGCCGCATATTTTACCACAGCAGCCGCAATGCCGCGACCACGACCAATGTCTGGATAATGACTTCAAAAATTTTCTGCGGCAGTTTACGCAACAGGAAAATTCCCAGCGCGCCACCGGCGATGATGAACGGTATCATGCACAAATCAAGCTGAAACGAGCTCCAGGTAATGCGCCCTTCAGCGACAAATATCGGCAGTTTGATCCAGTTCAATATCAGGAAATACCACGCACAGCAGCCCAGATATTTCTCTTTCGGCAGCCGCATCGCCAATAAATAGATGGAAGATATGGGGCCTGCCGCATTGGCAAGCTGGGTGGTCGTACCCATAAGGATACCGAAAAATGCCGCGAATCCGCGCCCGGAGGGGATTTGATCCGGCTTCAACCGTTTGTGGATGAAACTTACGACCATCAAAGCAAGCACTATTCCGCCGATGACCCGGCGCATGACGCTGCCGCTTTCCGGAATGACAAAATTCAACAGCAATGAACCGATGCCCAAACCGACCAATGCCCACGGCAGCAGCCGGAGAACGATCTTCCAATCCGCATTTCTCCGGTAATAAACGACCGCGATAATGTCCGCCATTGCCAGCATCCCAAGCTGCAGTCCGGTGGACATTCTGGTTTCAAAAGTCATCGTCAGCATGACCACCGGCAGCACCCCGAGTCCGGGAATGGCAGTTTTATTGATACCGATCAATATCGCGCCGATGATCAACACCGTCAACTGAACCGGCTCCAACGCAGAAATCACATCAAACATAATATCAGCTCCAATAAACCGGAAAAAAGATATTTTTATCTTTCCTCCGAACCATCATCATAAAAAATAAAGTTTTTACCAGAATAAATTGCAAACAGGGTAAAAAAAAATTAAAAGCGGCATTTCTGCCGCTTTTAACAATAACTTAAAGTTCTTTACCGGTCAGCATCCGGTATGCATCCAGATACTTTTCGGCGGTTTTTTCGACCACGCTTGCCGGGAGCTCCGGAGCAGGCGGATTTTTATCCCAATCCAGAGATTCCAGATAGTCACGGACAAACTGTTTATCCAGACTGACCGGACTGGTACCCTCGACATACTGATCGGCGGGCCAGAAACGGCTGGAATCGGGAGTGAGCACCTCATCGACCAGAATGATTTTTCCGTCGATTTCACCGAACTCAAACTTGGTATCGGCAACGATGATGCCCTTTTCAGCGGCATAATCGCGGGCGGCAGTGTAGATCTTGAGTGAAAGCTCTTTGATTGCGGCGGCCTTTTCGGCGCCGATGCGTTCGGCTACGCCTTCAAAGCTGATCGCTTCGTCATGTTCGCCCTGCTCCGCTTTGGTGGAGGGGGTGAAAAGCGGTTCATCCAGCTTTGAAGCCTGTTTGTAACCGGCGCGCAGTTCAAGACCGGAAACCTTGCCGGTCTTGCAGTAATCTTTCCAGCCGCTGCCGACCAGATAACCGCGCACGATACATTCGATGGGAAGCACTTTCGCCTTGCGGACGATAAGTGAGCGGCCCTGAAGATCCTTGACATAAGGAGCCAGTTCCGGCCGGGTGGAAACATCCGCAGAAATCAAGTGATTGGGAATATCCTTGAGCAGATCGAACCAGAAGAGCGAAATCTGGGTCAGTACTTCACCTTTGCGCGGAATACCGGTCGTCATCACCACATCGAACGCACTCAAGCGGTCGGTGGCAACAAAAAGCAAGGCATCGCCCAGGTCATAGACATCACGGACTTTGCCGCGATTCACCAATTTGATACCCGGAAGCTCAGTTCCGAGCAACGCACCGTTTGCACCGTACTGCATTTACCAAAATCCTTACGCGATAGCGGTGATTTCGATACGGTTGAGATCCTGACGGTGGCCGTGGGTGCGGCGATAGCTTTTGCGGCGTTTCATCTTGAAAACGACGATCTTTTTGGCGCGGAAGAGATCTTTGACGGTCGCAGTAACCTTGGCACCTTCGACGATCGGGGTACCGACATTGAGTTTGCCGTCATCGCCGGCGACGGCGAGAACCTGATCAAAAACGACTTCATTGCCCGGCTCGACACCGAGTTTTTCGACTTCGATGATGTCACCGACCTGAACTTTGTACTGTTTTCCGCCAGTCTGAATAATCGCGTACATTTTCATTCTCCTGTAATCTAAATATATTATAGTTTTAAATCCACTGAAATCAACAATTTTTATAATATATACCCGCCAAACTGTTTTTGCAAGTTATATAATAAATTTTTTCAGCAAATACGCCCTGTCCGGATAAAAAAATCATCCGGATAAAAAAACGCTGAATGGAGAATTCTTCCATCAGCGTTTTTGACTCTTGAACTGCTTTGCTCCGGTCAATTACTTGACCAGCTGCAGCAAGCACATTTCGGCGGCGTCACCGCGGCGGCAGCCCAGCTTGTAGATGCGGGTGTAACCGCCTTTGCGTTCGGCATATTCCGGAGCGACCACGTCAAAGAGCTGTTTGACAGCATCTTTGTTGCGGAGCTTGGAGAAAGCCAGACGACGGTTGTGAACATCACCTTTTTTGCCGATGGTGATCAGACGTTCGGCAAAACGGCGTGCTTCTTTGGCCTTGACCAGAGTGGTCTCGATCTCACCATGGAAGAAAAGGCTGCTGACCATGTTGGCCAGCATCGCCCGGCGGTGAGCTCCGGAACGGCCGATCTTGAAAGTAGCAACTTTATGACGCATGATTAATTACTCTCCTCTGCATCGGCACGGACGCGGGCGGCTTCTGCTTCCAGAGCGGAGAGCAAACGGTCGCTGAGGGTCATACCCAGTTCCAAACCGAGCTTTTCGATTTTTTCTTTGATTTCATCCAGTGATTTTTTACCGAAGTTACGGTATTTGAGCATACGGCTTTCGGTCTTATTGCACAACTCGAAGACCAACTTGATATTGGCACTGTTCAAGCAGTTCATGGCGCGGACGGAGAGATCGAGGACCTCGACATCCTGGGAGAGCAGTTTGAACATCTTTTCTTCTTCATCGTTGAGCACGACATTCTTTTCCGGCATCTGGGAATCCATGAAGGGCTGCAGGTGATCCCGGAGGATGCGGGCAGCTTCTTCAAGAGCATTGCGCGGAGTGATACGGCCGTCGGTATGGATTTCCAGTTCCAGACTGTCCATTTCAGTTTCTTCACCGACACGGGCGGCGCCGACCTGATAATTGACATGGGTCACAGGGCTGAAAATGCAGTCAACGGGAATAGTACCGATAGTCCGGGACTGGGTGCTTTCTTCGGCAGGAAGATAGCCGCGTCCGGAGATGACTTCGATGACGGCATGGAATTTTTTATCTTTATCCAGAGTACAGATGATCTGCTCGGGATTGAGCACTTCGACGGTGCTGTCGCAGACGATGTCACCGGCGGTGACAGGGCCCGCTTTATCCTTGGTGATTTCCAGAGTCTTGGGACCGGCGGCATAAAGATTCAGCTTGACGCACTTCAAGTTAAGCACGATTTCGGTGACATCTTCGACCACGTTCTCAAGGGAATCGAATTCATGTTTTGCATCATCAATGCGGACAGAGCAAATCGCAGCTCCATCAAGGCTTGACAGCAACACCCGACGCAAGGCATTACCCAAAGTATGACCGTAGCCGCGCTGAAACGGCTGAGCGGTAAACTTCGCATAAGTCGGGGTCTCGGTTGCTTCATCGACCACGATCGACTTGGGCATCGGGAAACCGATTGACGAATTCATAACTCTTTCCTCCAAACTTACTGTGTTCACAAAACATTACTGAACACTTTTTCAACTCATTGGCATCCAACTGCCGCAGTCACCGTTGACTGCGGCACGAAACAGCACACGTCATCAGACGCGGCGGCGTTTCGGGGGGCGGCAACCGTTATGGGGAACCGGGGTGATATCTTTGATCACGCTGATCTCCATACCGGCGGCAGCGATTCCGCGAACCGCAGATTCACGACCGGCGCCGGGTCCTTTGATCCGGACTTCGACCTCTTTCATGCCGAGGAGCTGAGCTTTTTTGGCAGCATCGCCAGCGATCAACTGGGCAGCATAAGCGGTGCTCTTGCGGGAGCCTTTGAAACCGTTTTTACCGCCGGTGGACCAACTGATCACATTGCCGTGCAAGTCGGTGATGGTAACTTTGGTATTGTTAAAAGTGGCAAGCACATAAGCGATACCGCTGGGGATATAGCGTCCGCTTTTGCCACGCTGCTTGACCGCGGGAGCAGCAGTGCTCTCGGCGGCAGTTTCAGCCGCGTTTTCCGCGATTTTCAAATCTTCGTCAGCCATATTGAAATCTCTTTCTTTATAATGGTTATTATCAATCAAAATCGTTTACGCAGCATTACTTGCTGGCCAAGCGGCGCTGAGTTTTGTCACGGATAGCACCGATTGTAACTTTTTTACCCTTGCGGGTACGGGCATTGGTTTTGGTGCGCTGTCCGCGAACCGGCAGATTGCGGCGATGACGGATGCCGCGGTAGCAGTTGATCTGCTGCAGACGGCGGATGTCAGCGGCGACAGTACGGCGCAGATCACCTTCGACGAGCAGATCGTCCTGAAGGATCTTGGTGATCTGGGCGATCTGATCGGGGGTGAGATCGCGGGCCATGAGATTGCGGTCGATTCCGACTTTGGCGATGATTTCCAGCGCCTTGGCCGGGCCGATACCATAGAGATAGCGCAGAGAATATTCAACGCGCTTGTTTCCAGGAATGTCAACACCGATGATTCGAGGCATGATTCAATTTGTCCTGTTTTTTAATTGTTAATATTGAAAACTTCAATTACTTTTTCCTGACCTGCGGTCAGCCCTGGCACTGTTTGTGACGCGCATTACGCGAACAGATGACCCGGATCTTGCCGTGACGTTTGATGATCTGGCAGAATTCACATCTGCGCTTCACCGACGCTCTAACTTTCATTTTTCTACTCCCAAATTTTACTGGTTTTGTTTAAAAAACTCGTTCATCCTTTCGCCCTGCGCCGTTTTCTGCACGACTGCGGAACCGTTTTTCTCATTTGTTCCGCCTGCATTTACTGCCGCACATCATCCAAACACGACACAAGAAACGTACACCAACCCCTTCCCGAAAACATCCGTTTTCCGGAATTGGTTTGTGACGCCATCCAAACTAAGCTTGATGCTGTTCACCGTACTGCGCGCTTTTTCCGTTGCCCGCAGCACTGACACTGAAAAACCGTTTCTCCGGCGCGGGCGGTGGAATAATTTGACCGCAACCGGAACTGCATTTCCCGATGCCTGTCATATAAAATAAACCCTCAATGCAAATTTTTCAAGTCCGGAACGCTTTTTTTATCAAAAATATTCTTGCGCGCTTGAAAAATCACTCTTCACAGATTAATTTAAGCAGCGGCAAATGTTTCCCAAGTGGTAATGTCCCGAATTTTGTAAAAAGTTGATAACTGCTGCTGTAATTGAGATTTTATCAGTAAAATACTGAACTGCTATGATAGACGTTGCAGCAATCGGCGGATGCAGTGCGAGGCAAGGTCGTGTTTTGCAAGCGAGAAGCGCAGGGAGTATACTTACGTATATGACCGGCGGGGCGAGCGCAGCAAGGCGCGGGATTGTCCGCAATGCGCCGCCGCAGTGGAGATTTTCACAAGAAAGAGACAATAACTTCTAAATTTATAAAAGGACTCAAAGGTTTTCTTATGGGCGGATTTTTCGGAGTTGCATCCAAAACGGATTGCGTAAGCGACATTTATTTCGGTACAGACTATCATTCACACCTCGGCACCAAGCGCGGCGGTCTGGCTGTGACCAATCCCGCCGGACGCATCGACCGGCGCATCCACGACATCAGTAATGCGCAGTTCCGCTCCAAATTTGACGGTGAAATAGCTTTATTCAGCGGCAATACCGGCTTCGGCATCATCAGCGACACGGAAGATCAGCCGCTGGTCATTTCCAGCCAACTGGGAACTTTCGCCATCGTCACCGTGGGAAAGATCAACAACGTCGATGAAATTCTCGATCTTGCTTTTGCTTCCGGATGTTCACATCTGTCAGAATCCAGTAACGGCGAACCCAACCCGACCGAAGTCGTTGCCATGCTCATTTCCCGCAGCAACTCCATGGTCGCCGGTATCGAATACGCCCAAAAAGTGATCGACGGCTCCTGCTCCATACTGGTGCTTTCCGGAAACAGGATCTACGCCGCGCGCGACCGGTACGGACGCACTCCGGTCATTCTGGGCAGAAAACCCGGTTCTTATGCAGTCACAATGGAAACCACAGCGTTCCCGACGCTGGATTATGAACTTTTCCGCGAACTCGGCCCCGGTGAGATCGTTGAAATCACTGCCGATGGAGTCTGTCAGCTCCGCGCCCCGGGACGGGCGATGAAAATGTGCAGTTTCTTCTGGGTCTACTACGGTTATCCCTCCAGCAGTTATGAAGGAGTCAACACCGAAAGCGCCCGTTACCGCAACGGCGAAGATATGGCGGAACAGGACAAAGATATTCTGGAAAACATCGATACTGTGAGCGGCATTCCCGATTCCGGTATCGCCCACGCCGTCGGCTACGCCCATGCCGCCGGCAAACCCTACCGCCGCGCCTTTGTCAAATACACTCCGACCTGGCCGCGCAGTTTCACCCCGCCCAGCCAGAAGCTCCGGGAACAGGTGGCGCGGATGAAACTCATCCCGGTCATGGAACAAATTCAGGGCAAACGGCTGCTTTTCTGCGATGACTCCATCGTACGCGGAACCCAGCTGCGCGACACCGTCGGACGGCTTTACCGCCGCGGTGCCAAAGAGATCCATATGCGTTCAAGCTGTCCTCCGCTGCTTTTCGGATGCCGCTTTTTGAACTTCTCCCGTTCCCGCAGCGAACTCGATCTCGCCGCCCGCCGCGCCATCGCACGGCTTGAAAACGGCGACACATCTGATGAAACCATCAAGCAGTATCTCGAATACGGTTCGCCCAAATATCTCGCCATGGTCGATGAGATCCGCAAGGAACTCAATCTCTCTTCGCTCAAGTTCCAGAAACTCGAATCGCTGATCAAATCCATGGGACTCAATCCGGACAAGGTCTGCACCTACTGCTGGAACGGCAAAGATATCAACGACGAAGCCCCGGAATTTGAACAATGAACACCTGTCTTGAAGGTCATTGGGCAATTGAAGCCGGTCCCGCCTACGGTCAGTGCATCAAGGTTAAAGAAAAACTCTTTGAAAAACAAACCCCGTTCCAGAAAATAGAGATTTTCGACACCTGCGAAATGGGCAAACTGCTGATGCTTGACGGCATCATCCAGCTTACCTCTTTCGATGAATTCGCCTATCAGGAGATGATGGCACAACTGCCCTACTACGCCCACGGCAATCCTGAAAGAGTCCTCGTTATCGGCGGCGGCGACGGCGGCGTTCTGCGCGAACTTGCCCGCCACCAAGAGATAATCTCGCTCGACATCTGCGAAATCGACGAAGAAGTTATCAAAGCTGCCCGGAAATATCTTCCCGAACTTGCCTGCGGTTACGACGACCCCAGAGTGAAAATCAACATCGCAGACGGAAGCAGATTCATTCAGGATAAACCGGAATACTATGATTTGATCATCGTCGATTCCACCGACCCCGGCGGTCCCGGCGCGCCGCTCTTTACCGCTGAATTTTACGCCGATTTGAAACGCTCCCTGCGCCCCGGCGGCGTTGTCGCCACTCAAGCCGAATCCCCGTGGCTGCTCCCCGGTGTGGTAAAGCAACTCTTTTCCGCAGCCAACGCAAACTTCAAATTCACCGGATACGGCGCAATCAGCGTCCCGACCTATCCAACCGGCATGATCGCCGTCTGCGCCGCCTCCGATGACAAAAACATCACCTCCCCTGCCCGCGAAGTCGAACCGGAAATCGCTTCTCAACTGCGCTACTATAACAGCACCATCCACCGCGCCGCCTTCGCCCAGCCCAATTTTGTCAAAAATTTGCTGCAAGGGTGATTGGCTTATGGGGGAAGGGAAAAACTTTTTTTCACGTGAAAAAAAGTTTTTCCCTTCCCCCATACCCCCATCCCTTTTCAAAAAAAGCGGGGTATTTTGCCGCTCCGCCTGTCCCGCCATAGCTCGCAGAGCGACGGCGGATTGTCGCGGCACAGTCCGCAGAGCGACGGCGGATTGTCGCGGCAGGACGTGTGAAGTTCACTTTGATTTTCTGAACTTGTACACAGTTATCCCATAAAATCAGAAAAACATCTGTTTTTTCAAGTTTTTCTGCGGAAGAAAATTGAATTTTGAAAAAGTGATTTTGTCAGATTTGTTTTGCGCAGGCAAAACGTGCGTGCCGGCAGGC
>SUWH01000030.1 GCA_015061605.1 Lentisphaerota bacterium
CCTTCTTTATTTTCGCAACAGCTTTGTCAAAAAAACTCTTCATCTCGTTTCTCCGTTTCAACACAGATCCGGACCAATAAAGAGGGCGTACATCAAAGCTCGGGTAAGAGGTACGCCAATACCGACAACACAAACAATGAAAATACGCCCGAATAATATCGGACGCATCCTTTTCGTTTCTGTGTTGTAATAATGATTTGGCGTTTCCTTACCCACAAACTAAAAGACACGAATCAATCGATCTTTAATTTTATTTTTAATGCAGCTTCTCTATTCTGTCAATAATCTGCTTCTCCTGTTTAACGGTACCGGACCATCCGGAACCTTCTGTAATATACACCTTGAATGATGAATTTCAATTAAAAATTCCATAATAGTTCCATTTAATCCATGAGATTAGTCAAAAGGTATAACGGGGAGCCGTTGTTGCGCCCGTTATGAAATAAAGAGACTTCCCCGGCTGCAATCAGAGCCGGAGAAGTCATAGTGGGTAAATATATGATTAAATGCAGGGGAACCGTTGTTGCGTTCCCCTGCATAGAATACCTTTTGATATATTGTGAGATGTTGCGGGTGGAGCAGTTGTAGCGAGTCAGGTGAATAAAGTTGCTTGACTTTTCTTCAAGAGGTGTTATTTTAATGTCAAGGCGGGAATTTTGCACACAGATTGAACACAAAAGGCGGTAGAGTTCCCGGTTTTCGACATTAACAGAGGATCATTCAAAACAACAAAGGCAGCGTGGAAAACCAAGGCGTTTCTGCTGCAACTTCCTTAATTTGAGCGTAAAAAAAGGAACTTACGAATTGTAAGTTCCTGTTAGATCATGGTAGCGGGGGCTGGAATCGAACCAACGGCCTTCAGGTTATGAGCCTGACGAGCTACCACTGCTCCACCCCGCAACGTTTTCGGGTTACTTTGCATAATATACATCCAGTTCTGAGCTTTTTCAAGCCTTTGTAAATATTTTTTTGACAACTTTCCAACGTTTTTTAGAAATTGCCGGACAATATCAGCCGGTGTAAAGAAATGCTATTGTCTCATTTTTTGTTAATGTCCCAAATTTTGTGAAACGTTTATTTTGACTTGCAACAAAAAACGTTGCTATGCGAAAATACCGCAGTGATTTGTCAACCATAAAAACGGTTTGATTGCAGTCGGCGGCGCATTCCTGACACTTGCAGGAAGCGCCGCTCAGCTTTTTTATAAGATAAGTTACCGTTACATACTTGCAAAATCAATAAAATGCTGATATATTATATCATCTTTTGCTCTACACGAGTGTGTAATTGATAATTAAGGAGTTTTAACAAATGGGAGTGTTAGCATTGACCGGCGGAAAGAAAGCCGGCTGCAACGTGTCAGCAAAACTTTTCAAGTGGCCGATTGTCACCGCAGAAGATGAAAATGCGGTGATCGAAGTTCTCCGCGCCGGTTCGATGAGCGGAACCGATATTACCCAGATATTTGAAAAAGAATATGCTCAATGGAACGGTGTCAAATACGCTCTCGGATGCTGCAACGGCACTGCCGCTCTTACCGAAGCCCTCTGGGCATGCGGAGTCGGTGCCGGTGATGAAGTCATCTGTCCATCCATGACCTACTGGGCAAGTGCAGCTCCGGTCGTTGCTCTCGGCGGTACAGTCAATTTTGCCGATATTGACCGCAATACCCTCTGCATCGATCCAACTGACATCGAACACCGCATCGGACCGCGTACCAAAGCGATAGTGGTCGTTCATTATGCCGGTTATCCCTGCAATATGGATGCGATCATGGACATTGCTGCACGCCATGATCTCAAGGTGGTTGAAGATGTTTCCCATGCTCAGGGAGGTCTTTATAAGGGCAGAAAACTCGGTTCTATCGGCCATATCGCCGGAACCAGTCTGATGGCAGGCAAGGCTCTTGTCGCCGGAGAGGGCGGCATGGTAACCACCAACGATCAGCGGCTGTTTGACCGTTGTGTTGCATTCGGACACTATGAAAGACTGGTTGCTTCCAACTATTCAACTGCCAGCATGAGTCTCAGCTCTCCGGAACTGATCCCCTATGTCGGTCTGCCGCTCGGCGGCGTGAAGCACCGGATGAATCAAACCTGTTCTGCTATGGGCAGAGTCCAGCTGCGGAACTACCCGGAACGCTGTGCCGAAATCCAGAAAGCGATGAATTATCTCTGGGACAATCTCTCCGATCTGCCGGGAATAAAAGCTCATCGTACGGCTTCTGACAGCGGCAGTACCATGGGCGGCTGGTATCTGCCCAAAGGTATCTTTTGCAGTGAAGAACTTGAAGGAGTGTCCTGCAAAGTTTTCTGTGCCGCACTTACCGCCGAAGGATTACCCTGCCGTCCGGGAGCAAATACCGCGCTTCACCGGCACCGCTGGTTCCACGATTTTGATGTTTACGGTCACGGTAAACCGTCAGTGACAGCTTTTGCTGAACGCGATGTGCGGCAGGATGATTCCACTTTGCCTAATGCCGCGCATTGTGAAGAATTCTGCTTTACTGTGCCCTGGTTCAAAAAATATATTCCTGAAGAAATCGATCAATACATTGCCATCTACCGCAAAGTGTTGACCAATTACCGGGAATTATTGAATATCGATCCGGAAAAAATTTAAACCGTTTTTACAAAAGGAGATTTACAATGAAACATCAGATGCACCGGTATACCGGGGTAAAGCACTTGGGCTTTACCCTTATAGAACTTCTCGTCGTTATCGCTATCATCGCCATCCTTGCCGCGATACTGCTCCCTGCTCTGCAGCAGGCGCGTGAACGCGGCCGTACTTCAAGCTGCATCAATAATCTTAAAAATACCATGATGGCATATAACAATTATGCCAATGATAATGATGATTATGGAGCTTATCACTACTATGCTCCCGGATACAGAGGTAACGGTTTCTGGGAATCGGCTCTGGTTGCCAATGGCTATCTGCCCAGTGACCGGGCAAAAAATCTCAATCAGAATTATTACTACAATTCATCTTTGCTGATGTGTCCGAGTCTGCCGGATCCGGTGAACAAAGATGAAAAACGCTCCGACTATGGTCTGAATTCTGAAACTACTCAATACAAAAGCGGTACAAATGCCATTATGACCAAAGTGAGCCGGATTCCCAAAGGAAGTGTGATCTTCGCCGACCGCTGGAAGTATGATAATAGCGCAAACTTCCCGAAAGTTTATTTCCACTATACTCCGGAAACTGTTCGCACCATGTCCGGTAACAGCGGAAGTACATATCCGCTCGGTACTCATCACAATGGCAACAGTAACGTATCTTTCCTGGACGGTCATGTAGAAAATATCTCTATTTTTGATGCCTACACCAACCGCTATAAATACGGAACGGTACTGGGGGCGTTTTGATGAAACGGACTTTCCTGATATTCCTGCTGCCGCTGACGATCTTTGCAGAAAATTCTCTCTTTTATACTCCTGACAGGATCGCGGCGGCAAAGGAAAATATAAACAAATATCCGTGGGCGCAGAAAATCCGTGACCGGATAATGAATGGAGATGTCCACGGATATTATATCGGCGCGGAATACACTTCCGCCCGGGAACTTGTCAAGAAAAGTGATGATTTCATCTGGGAACTTCAGCCGGATACCACCATCGGCAGATTTATTCCGGAAGAGACCAAAGCCCTGTGTCCCCAATGCGGACCGAAAGCCCGTGACGTCAATTATTACTGTCCGTGGGCGATCGACCCGCTGAATAAACCGTACAAGATCCAGTGCCGCAACTGCAAGTACTGGTTTCCTGATGAAAAATATCCGGATGACGGCAGCGGTGTTAAAATCAATGGCAAGTGCTACTATATGTTGCGGGAATATGCCCACTTTGTCTATATGTCATATGTTGGTCCCGGCGCGGCAGCTCTGTCACAGGCTTATTTGCTCACCGGTAACCGGGAATACGCCCGCAAAGCGTGTATTCTGCTCACCCGTGTGGCAGCGGTCTATCCCAATTACGATGACCGTTTCGCTTTGACCTGGTACGGTGAATACGGCGGTCAGGATCCCCGCAAACCTCAACATAAAGGCGGACTTATTTCCGACCGGATCTGGGAATGTTTTGCTCTGACCCGTTTTGCCCTTGCTTTTGATGCAGTGAAAAATTATCCGGAAAACGATCCGGAACTTGTCAAATACTTCCGGAGCAAAGGGATCGATGTCAATGATACTGCCCAATGGCGGGAATTCATCCGCCGTTCGATTTTCCGTCCGGCGGCCAAAGCGATCTTCCGGAAAATGATCAAAGGCAATGACGGCATGCATCAGGCGGCTTCATTGGCAATAGCTCTGGCGTTGAACGATCACTCTCCCGACCGCCGTCCCAATTCAAAAGATCTGGTCGATTTCGTCTACCACTGGGACGGACACGTCGCCAATGCCATCAACAATCTCATTCTGCCGGACGGCGGCGGTCACGAAAGCCCCGGATATAATGGTTTGCGCCTTGAATACATCAAAGTTGAACGGATGATGGAAGCCATCCGCAAAGCGCATCCGGATAAATACCCGTTAAAAAGGTATCCGGAGATCTGGGCATCTTCAAAGGGAGAAAAGTTTTTTGAACTCTTTGAAAAACTGCTGCTTTCGGGGGTTTCCACACCTTCCATCGGAGACAGTGCGGGCAGATATCCTTTTCAGAATACTTTGAAAATGCCGGTCATTCCCATCCCGCTCAAACCGGAATTTTACCTTTTTGCCGCCAAACGTTACCGCAATCCGGCATTTGCTGCTGCGATATTTAAAAACGGCAGATTGTCCGGCGGTGAACTCTGGGAAAATATCCCGGAAGATGATTTACGCCAACTCGCAGCTCAAGCTCCCGATAAGGACGGCGAAAAGCAAAACCGGCTGCTGGACAGTTCCGGTATCGCCATCCTTGAATCCGGCAGGGTTCCGGAATGCCGCACCGTCATGCTCAATTATGCCGGTATCCGGGAACACTGGCAGGCAGATGTTTTAAGCATAAATATCCATGCATTCGGCATGGAGCATTTGCGGGATGTCGGTTATCCGGTCTCATGGAACTTCTGCCGTCACTTCGATTACCACAATCTGGCGCACAATACAGTGACCATTGATGAAAAATTTCAGGATGGCGGTATCGGCAGAGCGTTGCTTTACTTCGATCTGCCGGGATTTTCCGGAATAAGTGCCGAGCACACTGCCAACAAATATAAAAAAGCGAAAGACGGAAAAGGTCTGGCAGATATTTTCCGCCGGACGGTGGTAAAAAATGAACTTTCCGGTAATGATTTTTACGTACTTGATATTTTTGATGTTGCCGGTGGTACACAGCATGATCAGAGCTGGCACTCGCTCCCGGTGGAAATCGTTCCTCCGCAGCTGAATTGGAAAAAACAATCCAAAGGAACGCTCGCCGGAGAAAATGTTCCGGAATTCGGCAGCTGGGTCGATCAATGGGGAGATACCCGTTGCGATGTACCGTCATTTATTACCAATGTGAGCAAAGCTCCGTTGAATAAAACTGCGGCGTGGACATGGAAATCCGGACTGCCCGGAGGCGAAGCGTTCAGAATACATATCGTTCCGGTATCCGGTACGCTGGAAGCGATCATGGGTTCCGGCCGTACACCGGTGTGGCCCAAAGGTAAAAAGATCGACTATCTCTTTTTGCGGCGCAAAACTAAATTCCGTGAACCGACCCGTTTCCTTACGATCCTTGAACCGTTTAAAGCTCAATCGTTTATCCGGGATATTAAAGTGATAAATTATTCACCGCTCATTGTGGAAGTGATGCACAAAGACGGCAGTGACCGTTTTACGGTTTCTCCGGTGAAAAGTCCATCCGTTTCCATTTGCCGAACAGCAAAACGCGGCGACAGTTCCCGCAGTGTCAGTGTCGGAGAAAAGGTGTGCCGCACCACAGTGAAAAAGTTTGACGGTGAAAAACGCACCCTGCTCATCGGAGATTTCAAAAACAGCAGTGCAGTACTGCTGCCGGGAAGAAAGATCCGGGTATTCAACCGTATGAGAAGCAATATGTTCACCATTGAAAAGGTGGAAAAAACTGCCGGAGGAAATTTGATCACCATCGCTGAATATCCGCTTCTTGCCAGAGCAGTATGTTCACAAGTCAATGCCGACGGTCAATTGCAGTTGGATGCCGATCTGGTATTTGCCCGTTACATGGGTGGCGGCAGACGCGGTACTCACTATGTGGGAGCGTGGTTTACTGCCAGCGGAACTGCGCCGCAGCAATTGGCAGCGGCGACTGAAAACGGTCTGGTCACTCCGGTGAAAAAATTAAGTAAACCGGAACTTTATGTGAATAAAGAAGTTTCCATCTGGCAAGCCGGTGTCGGAGACCAGTTGGAAATCGCGATCATTGAGGAGAAGTGAAATATGATCTGGCGCATACCTGAAAAATTTCATGCGGTCGATGCCCATACCCATTTAAATATGATGCCGGGCAAAGATTACAACGCATTACGCACCGAAGCGGCACTTGCCATGCTCGCTGACGGAGACCGGCTCGGGATAGAAAAATTCTGCATCTCTCTGCCGTATATAACACCGCGAGTCACCCCGGAAGAATTCCGCAGAGGCAATGATATTGTTTTTGATGCATTGAAACTTTCGCCGCGTTATACCGGATTCTGTTTTATCGATCCGGCATTTCAGAAAGAGTCCTGTGATGAGATCCGCCGCTGTGTCCGGGATGGAGGTATGGCAGGAATAAAACTTTATCACCAGTTCCGTATTGATGATCCGGTTTTCGATCCGATATTCAAATTGTGTGAAGAGCTGGATTGTCCGGTGCTGATGCACGCGGTCAAGGGAGAACATCCGGAAAATTTAAGCAATGCATCACACTTTCTGACAGCCTGCCGCCGTTTCCCGGGTGTCCGTTTTCTTCAGGGACATATCGGCGGCGGCGGAGATTGGGAATGGACCTTGCGGGTACTTGAAAAAAGCACCCCCAACCACTATATTGACACCAGCGGCAGCGTGATCGATTCCGGAATGATCCGCCGGACAGTGGAGGTCATGGGCAGTGACCGGGTACTTTTTGCAACCGATATGTTCATCCCGGAGGGAGTGGGAAAACTGCTTGCTGCGGATTTTGACGATGAGACGATGAAAAAAGTATGCTGTGAAAATGTGAAAAAACTTTTGGCAGGAAGGCTCCGGTAATATGAATTTCTTTGATATAAACACTGCATTGGGCCATTGGCCGTTTCAACAACTCCCGTATGAAACAGTTGATGCACTCGAAGAACGTTTGAAAAAATATGGTGTTACCGGCGCTTTGGCGGTCAATACTCACGGATTATTTTACCGGGATGTGCACAATGCAAATATCGAATTGGCACAGTGGATATCCGGGAATAAATTTTTCATCGGATGCGCTTCGATAAATCCCGCCTATCCGCAATGGGAAAAAGATCTGCGTATCTGTGTGGAACAATTCGGCTTCCGTGCGGTCAGACTCACCCCTCTGTACCACAATTACGATCCCGATGGAGAGTTGATGGATGAAGCAGTCGGTGCCGCTGAAGCGTTGGGCATAGCTGTTCTTATCCCCCAGCGGATCATGGATGTGCGCCAGAGACATCATATGGATGTGGGAGATATCGTTTTGCCGCAAACGGTGTTTGCTATCGCCCGGCGGCATCCGGGATGCCGGATCGTCTGTACTGAAACCTTGATTGTTGATGAAGATCTGCCGGTAATCGAACCATTGAAAAATCTTTATGTGGAAACCTCCCGTCAATTGACCTGTTTTACCGGAATATTCCGCCGTATCGTGGACACCATCGGTGCTGAACGGGTGATTTTCGGTTCCGGAGCGCCTTTCAAAGAGGTGCTGCCGTCGGTCATCAAAATGATGAATACCGGATTTTCTCCGGATGAGTTTAACAAGATTGCCAGTGAAAACGCTGCAAAATTATTGGAAAGGAAAAATGTATTATGAAAAAAATGTTAGTTACTCTGCCGTTGGTACTCTCCTGTATACTCGGTGCTCAGGAATTGACCAAAGAACAGTGGGATAAGAAAGCCCGTCCGTCCAAAAATGACCCGGCGGCGATGACTTTCAGCACCAAAACCGTATTGTATTCCATTGCATCTCCCTACATCCCCGTTGATCCTGCAAAAAAATACCGTTTGAGCGGTAAATTCCGTCTGGTCAATCCGCCGGCAGAAAATGCCGGTAAACTGAAATTCGGCATCCAGACCTATGACAAGAACAAACGTCCGATCCAGCCGGAACACACCACTGTGATCAACCGCACTGCAACCGTACTTACTGCCGCTGCGGAATACGGTCAGCGCAGCGTTACGATTGCCAATGGAAAAACCTGGCGGATCGTTCCCAATTTCAGCTACATCGCCTTTAATACCAAAGATGACTTCAGCGATCTGCCCAACCGTACCACCGTTGCGATAACTGCAGTCAAGATTCAGCCGGACGGCAAAGCGGTGCTGGAACTTAAAGAGCCGCTGCGTGAATTTTATCCTGCCGGGGCCAAAGTGCGTATGCAGCACCGGCTGGCGGCATTTCTTTACGGTGGAGCATTGAATAAGGTTCTGACCGGAGAATTTCAGGATATTTCAGGAGAATTCACCGGTGAACAGCGGGGATTTTCCCACAATGCTTTCCGGCAGGGAACTGCTTTTATTCAGGTGGTGGTGATGCTCGAAGGCAGCGGCACGCTGGAATTCAAAGATATCAAATTTGAAGAAATCCGCTGAAAAGCTCTCTTCAAATCTCAACGCCGCAGCGGCAGGGTTTCCCCCCGGCGGATCTTCGGAGTTACTTCCACAAATCCGCCGCCGTTGCCGGTCAGAAACCTGTCAGCGGCACAATACATTTCATCATGCGGAATTTCCAGAGTCTCCAGAACCGGTGAAAAATAATTGCTCACCGGCAGACCATCCCAGGAGATCATTCCGGCATCGTCGGGAATGTTTAAATTGCGTTCCCGGAACAGTTTTATCAACCTGATACTTTGCAGATCATCCGGGATACAAACAGCAGTTCCGCTTTGAACGGTCAGGATATTTTGTACATGACCGGCAAATTTTTCCAGAGAATCACCGCTTTCAATGCTGATCAATTCAATATTTTCCTGTCTGGCGACCGTCATGGTTTCCTCATCGGTATAAAACGGAGCGCGGTAACAGAGTTTGCGATACCCCTTTGATGCGGTATGACGGATCAGCATCTTGAATGCGGATACCCGGTCAAAACCGACAGCAGAAACATTGACCGGGAAAAAATCCCGGTTCAAGCCGTGTTCCAGCCGGTGATCGTAAAAGAACCAGTTTATTTCCGGCATATTACGCATATTTTTTTCCCACCGGCACAATTCATCGGGGGATAACGTAGCAGCAAAAATTATCACCTTTGACACCCGGAAAGTCTGAAGCTGCCGGATAGTCAGGCGGTTGTCTTCCCGAGAGTGCAGCGGCAGCACCAGATAGCTTAATTTCTGCTGTTCCAGTTTCGTGAGCAGGGAAAAAAAGGTATTGCGGTGATGTTCATACATCCTCGGCGGGATCAGAATAGCCGCATCGGTACATATTTTCCCTTTCAATGCCCTGCCGAAAAGCGACGGTGTAAAATTGACTTTACGGGCATAATCCATGACTTTTGCCGCAGTTTTTTCGCTGATATGGCGGGACTTCCACTGACCGTTGAGGATATAACTTACGGTACTGCGGGAGAGTCCGAGTTCAGAAGCGAACTCTTCCATTGTAGCAAAATCTTTCATTATATCCCCTGAATTTCTTATGTCAGACACTCGTACTTATTAAGTACCGGTTTCAAAACAGTAATATAGCATAAGTGAGCAGATTTTTCAATCATTATCCACGGTTTTGAAATCATTGACCACGGCTGAAAAACGATCGTATGCTTTTCACCGGGTTCTCAATGTGAGCGTGAAAGCTTCTTTGCTGCGTACTTTGACTCTGACCAGATGGTCGCGGAATATAAACGGGATATTTTCCGAATCTTTTCTGACCGCAAGCGGTTTGGTTTCGGCATAGAACAAAATGGTTCCGCCGCAGCGCACTTTGACTTCCAGAGTATTTCTGCGGTATCTGATCTCCTGAAAGATGGCAGGCGGAATATATTTTCCCTCCACTCCGATGGGGGCAATACCGTTTTTAATTGGAGAAAAGGTCAGTATGTCAAAACTGCCGTATGGCAGTTCAAGCGAGCGTTTTTCAGCTCTGCTCATGGTGAAAACTGTTTTATTTTTTCTGCTGTAAACGGCAAATTCTTCTCCCGGCAGCGCATACACATCCTGCGGAGAAACGGTACATTCAAGAGTTTTTCCGGCATCTTTGCTGCAGTTGAATATCCCCAGAAGTCCGTTTATGCCGCTCCGGTTGAAAATTTTCAGCACCTTATCATCATTTTCCACATCCTCCAGCAGAATATCCGGCGACGGCAGTGCCGGCATATCCGGCTGCAGAAGTTTGCCGTTCATATCGGCAAAACTTTCCAGAACGCCAAAGTCATGTTCTTCCGGTTTGTCACAGACATAGACCGGTCCTCCGCTCAAGGCCCGCGCCGCAGCATGAAGATCCGCTCCGGTATTGCCGCTTTGAAACATATCCCAGTCCGGATAGCAGAATGTTGAGCTGAAAAAAGCATTTTTTGCATTGCAATGCAGATGCTTATATTGATCTGCCAGCGGTTTTGCCGGAAAATAATCATCGGAATTGCGCCATAAATTTGCCGTTTTGAAGTGAAAGAAAAAATCGGAACTGTTGCACATGCAGTTGATAAGGTTGCCGTTGAAATATTTTTCAGCAGAGTGCTGCATCCCGTATGAATAGGCTTTGACCGTCTCTTCCCGGATACAGTAATCTTTGATGAAGTAAAAGGGGAGCAGTCCCTGAACATCCACTTTTACCAGATCGACACCTTCCTTTTTCAGCGCCAGGTGGTAATCGTTGAAAAATTTTCCGGCATCTTCCGGAGAGACAAAATTGCAGATATACTGGACGGGGATCGTGCCATCCGGCTGGAGCTTTACCATCCGGGGCTGCCGGGCGAGAACAAATTTGTACGGCAGAAGATCGCTGGGGACGATGCCGTTCCAGTAACCTTCCAACGCGTGCCAGACTCCGAAATATTTTATATGATGATTTTTCTTTGCCCGGGAGATCAGACTTCTCAATCCGCCGGGAAATTTCCGGCGATCGGCTTCAAAGGAGATAAGCCGCTTTCCCTCTTCGGCACTGACACTCTGCCAACCGTCGTCAAGGATGACAAATTCAACTTTGATTTTACTCTTTTTGAAACTTTCCAGCGCGTACAGCACCTTTTTTTCATCCACCTCCTGATAAAAGGCATCCCACGAACACCAGCCGAAACAGGAAAGGAAATCCGGTTTTTTCTTTTCGGTACGGAGTTTGAAAGTTTTCAACTTACCGGCGGTTTCTTTTACAAGAGTATGGACCAGTGCGTAGGGGTCACTTCCGGAGACCGCGGCAAGTACCGGGAGCTGACGGGACTCTTTTCCAATACCTTCGATGCCGCCATCGTAAACCAGTTCGACATGTTCAGCATCTTTCCCTCCCTGCAAAGTGAACCGGTAACGGTCACTTATCAACGGCAGAAGCAGCAAATAAGTGCCGTCAGTGAGCCGGGAGATGAGGAACTGGGTCCCCTTGGGGACTTCAGAGATTTTTCTGCCGTAGTATGGAGCCATCCAGTTCATTCCGGTCATGGCGAGCGCCATGAACTTTTCGATTACCGGAAGCTTTATGCTGCCGCAGGTTCCGGCGACCGGATCCGGCGGTACAAGGGAATAAAAGTATACATTTGTCTCTGTCCTGACCGGAACGGCTTCCGGGAAGTGCAGTATATTTTTCACGATCCGCCCAGCAATCTGAAAATATCAGAAGTTATAATCGACTTTACACGGCATTCCGGTTTCGGCGGACTTTATTGCCGCTTCGGCAAATGCCACGGTTCCGCTGCCTTCAAAAACATCACTTGGAAAATCGGTGCCGTTTTTCAGGTGGTCAACGAAAGCTTCAAGTTCAAATTTGATATGGTGCGCCACTCCCACACACGGGATTTTGGCAAATGAAAGCTCTTTGGCAGTGGTATAGACGCTTTCTTCGGCGATCTCCACAAATTTCTCATTGGTATAACGCAAAGTACCTTTGGTACCGTAAACGACCGTCCCCATGGTGTAGGGTGCTTTGATGCCGGTGGAAACGAAAATCCGGGCGATGACATCATTGGGGAATTTCGCGATCGCCACACCGGTATCCGGTTTGGACCAGTCTTTAAGAAATTTCTGATTCATGTAGCAGCACACTTCACTTGGGTTGCCTGCCAGATAACGCAGCAGATCCAGCGCGTGACAGCCGCCGCCGATGAAACCGTAACGCCCGATATCCTTGCGTTTGCGCCAGTCGTCCCAGCCGGGGGCTTCCAGATAGTCGTGGGCATAGGAGCCTTCCAGCGCAACGATTTCACCTATTCTGCCGTCTTCAATAAGCTGTTTCATCAACTTGAAGCAGGGTGCGTAACGGCAGACCTGACCGGTCATGAATTTTTTACCGGACTGTTTTACTGCGGCAATGATTTTGCGGCAGTCATCCAGAGTGGGAGCCAGCGGTTTTTCGCAGGCGACGTGTTTGCCCGCCAGCAGCGCTTTCACGCTCTGTTCAGCGTGGAGATGGTCGGGAGAAGCGACAACGACAATATCTGCATCGGAGTTGTAAATATCTTCTTCCGTTTGGGCAAGCGGAATGTTGCGGGAATCATAATATGCGGTATCGATCCGGCTGTATCTGCCGTATGCCGGGTCATAAATCATACAGAGTTCAGTATCCGGCAGATCAACTGCCGCTTTTGCCCAATCCCCGCCCATACCGAGTCCCATTACCGCTACTTTATAAGTCTTCATATTTTCCGTACTCCTCAAGTTGTTTGTTGTTGCAACTTAAAATAATACAGTAAAAGCTCCAATTCAAGTCCCTCCGGTGAATTATTTCCGGAAATTTAAAAAAATCACATTCCCTGGTTCAAAACAGGTAACTTTTTGATAAATGTTACCAGTATCAGACCAGAATTAATAAAATTTCACAATTTTTGCAGGCAGCTTTACTGCTGTGACTTGTTTTTAGCGATGATATTTTTTATATTGATAACAGAAGATTCAGAAAAGAGTTGCTGACTTTCGGCTGATAAATGGCATGTAATGTTTCGAATTTTGTAAAAAGTTGATAAATTTAATTGAGATAAATCCCATTACAACGATATAATATACTGAACGAGCTATGATTTGTCAAAACTGATATGAGAAACGCTGCTGCAATCGGTGGATG
Organism: Lentisphaerota bacterium; assembly: GCA_015061605.1. Taxonomy (GTDB): domain Bacteria; phylum Verrucomicrobiota; class Lentisphaeria; order Victivallales; family Victivallaceae; genus UBA1784. The sequence continues at coordinate 13,349 of SUWH01000030.1, forward strand.
CAGTGTGAGGCAAGGTCGTGTTTTGCAAGTGAGAAGCGTGGGGAGTGTACGACTGTACTCGACCCGCGCGGCGAACGAAGCAAGGCGCGAGATTGCCCGCAATGCGCCGCCGCAGTAAAGATTTTTACAAAAAATGAGATAATAACAAATGATAAAGCAGTCTAAAAAGAGCAATCTGGTAAGAAGATATATTTGCAATCTTATTGACAACGGTTTGCGGTGCGGCGATCTGCTGCCGTCAGTTACGGAAATTTCCGCAGAACTGCAGATAAGCCGGATGACCGTTTTACGCACATTGCGCCGGATGGAAAAAGAGGGTATTGTAGAATGCCGCAAACGCAGCGGTACTTTTGTCGGTAAATTCATGCTTTTTCAGAGTACGGCTCCGGCATTTGCGGGAAAAATGCGTTCCCGGCGCAAAAAGGTCATCACCTTTTTCTCACCTGAACCCCATGAATCAGAATTTGTCAAAGATATATTTGACGGAGCTTCAGCGGTACTGGAGGATGATTTTACCATAATAAAGCATCATTACCATGTAGATAAAAGCCATGAGGGCGAGGAGTTCAGCAAGGCGATCGCTTCTTCGGACGGCATACTGCTCATTCCCTCTTATCCGGCAGAGCTGCGTTTTATGATCCATCAGGCATTGAACAACCGTTATCCGCTGGTCTTTATTGACCGCTACATGGATGATATGTGCTGCAATTATGTCGGAGTGAACAATACTGAAGCGATTTTTACTGTTATGAACCGGCTCTACGATTCCGGTCACCGGGAGATCGGTTTTTACTGTGTCGAACCGGAACACTATTTTGCCTATTCCAGTGCAAAAATGCGCTACGAAGCATATCAGCTCTTTATGAAGCAGAAAAAGTTAAGTCCGTTTCTCTTTAAATCCCCCGGAGCAGTCGTCGCACACTGGCAGAAACAGTACAGGAACCAGATAAGTGCGCTGGTTTGCAACAACGATAAGATGGCTTACGATCTCTGCCGGGTATTGCAGGAGGCCAAGATCCGTGTCCCGGAAGATATTTCACTTACCGGTATAGATGATCTGATCCCCGGCCCGGAAGATCAGATAAAAGTAACCTCGATCCGCCAGCCGAAATTCAGTATCGGTCTGCAGGGGGCATTGCTGTTGAAAGAGCTGTTGGAACACCCGGATGAGGACAGTTGTTACACCAAAATATTGCTCAATGGCGAAATCGTCAATGGAAATACAGTATCACCATATAACAAAGAGAAATAAAAAGGAGAAAGATCATGAGGAACATTATCGACAAAACGCCCGATCAACACTTTACCCGATCAGCGTTCACGCTGATCGAACTGTTGGTGGTTATTGCACAATATTGCCGTAATCATGTAAAAGTTCTGTATAACCGTACCGGTATGCAAGCCGCAGGGGGCGGCGCGTTGGTACGGATGTGTACGGATAGGTACGGAAAAGTACGGAGGAAAGCGCCGCAGAAACCGACTTTGGGGGTACACCATAATGCTTGCAAAGCAAGCGCTTCATGTTTGCCGCAGGCAAACGCTTCATGCAGCAACGCTGCGCTTCACACGGCGGAGCCGTGCTTCATTCGATCAGCGTTCACGCTGATTGAGCTATTGGTGGTTATTGCCATCATCGCGATACTGGCAGCAATTTTGCTGCCCGCTCTGCAGAGCGCACGGGAAAGGGGCAAGGCAAGCAGCTGTACCAACAACTTCAAGCAGCTTGGCAATGCGTTTTCGATGTATTCCGATGACAATGAGGGATGGATGGCGCCGCATAAGCACGCGGCTCTGGGCGATGATAACGCAACAAAGTCATACGCCTATTTTCTCTCCACCTACTTATACGGAACGCAGGAGTCATATATGGCGGCATATTCCTATTTAAAAAACTACCGCGTCTTATGGTGTCCGGCACTTGATCCGACTAAAAACAAAGATGCAGTACATATCTACGGCATGTCGGTGGGGATTTATGTTGCCAACAATAAAAACAAGGTGTTTTTGAAGGTAAATAAAATCTCCAAAAATGCCTCTTCCCGGGCATTGCTGGGAGATTCGGTTTATACTGGAACTGTGGTCAATCCGCAAAAAGCACATGACTATATCAATGTCGGCAACGTTTGGAGCCGTCACATGGGGAAAGAGGGGGTCCAGGATTCCGGATTTACTTCAATACTTTTCTGTGACAATTCGGCACGGATAGTCAAAGTCGCCGGGATCAGTTCCACTTCCGGCGGACATAAAAACACTCTGCCGTGGGATGAAAACTGGGATTTTAAATGAAAGGAAATTATATTTTTATGAAATTCAAACATCTTATCATACCAACAATGGCGGTGTGTATTATGACCGGATGCAGCAGCGGAAGAAATATCAAAGTGATGACCTATAATATCCATTCGGGTATAAGGAGCGACAAAGTTCCTGATTTCCGGGGGCAGGCCGGGATCATCCGTGCGGAAAAACCGGATGTGGCAGCACTTCAGGAGGTCGCCAGATTTCACCGGGACACCCCGGAACTTGATCTTCCGCTGGAACTGGGTAAAGCTGCCGGTATGTATTGCCATTTCGCTCCGGCGAAGATCCGTCCTGACCGCTGGGAATACGGAGTCGGTATATTGAGCAGAAAACCGACGGAATTTATTGAAAAAGTTTTCCTGCCGGTACCGGGAAATATAGAACCGCGCTGCTTTGCCGTCTACCGCCTCCCGGGGGATCCGGTCTGTTATCTGGTCGTTACCCATTTAAGCTACCGGGGGGAGTGCCCGGGGGATGACAAAGTCCGGATGGAATCGGTGAAAACCATAAAGAATTATCTGGATAAAAATAATTTTTATCCGGCGATCCTCGGCGGAGATCTGAATTGCACCCGCGATACCGCCGCACTGAAATATCTGGCAGAATACGGAGATATCTGGAACGATACCGACCCGCGGCCCATAACTTCCCTGAAAAGTCAATGTCAGGTCGATTATATATGCACTTTTCCCAAAGGGAGATTTAAGTTGAAAAAATTTTATGTGGTAAACGATCTGACCGCTTCAGACCACTGTCCGGTCGTGGCGGAACTGGTTTTGCATCAAAATAAGTAATCAAAGAGGAGAAGATACTGTGAAACGTTTTATTCTGATGTCGGCAATAGTGTTCGGAACATATTGTGCAAATGCTGAAAACTCTGTGCAAATCCTGAATGACGGCTTTGAAAAGGGCGAGCTGTCAACTTACTGTGGCAGGTTTTCCGGCAAATATGTGAGTTTACAGGAAAAAGCCGGGGTCGGCAATTCGCGCGCACTGGTCATAGCTAAAACCGGAGATTCAAAAAAATATGCCATTGCCGGATTGAAAAGATTTCCGGTCGAACCAAACTGTTGTTATACGTTGAGTTTCGATGGCAAAGTCAGCGGACCGGATACTCTGGAAAACAATCCGCAGCTGATGATATTCTTTTATGATTATCTGCGCAACAGAAAAGGCAAACCCCTGCCCGGATGGAGCATTACTGAATATGATGCCAACGGTAAAAAACTGCCGAATATGAGAACGGCATTTTTCCGGGCGATCCTCCATGACAACTATTTCCGGTATACCGAAAGCCGTTATACCCACCGGAAAGCCGCTTTCGCAGAAGTAACCTTTTCCAACAACGGCAACAATCTCAACGACATATTTATCGACAATGTGAAATTTGAAAAACGTCCGGAATCCAAAGTTTTGAATATTAACGGCGATTTCAGTGCCGGTATCTATGATTATTCCGGATGGCAGAATATTAAAAATGCCAGAATAGAAGCCGCTGACAATGGGAAATTCACCATGAACATCAACCCCAAAGGCGGTATTTACGGCGATCCGGTACCGGTCGAGCCGGGAAAAAAATACCGTGTCACTTACAAAACCGCCGTTTCAAACAAGCGCGTTCACTGCGGTCTGGCATTTATGGATAAGAATTACCGTCAGACCCGCACCAGTAAACAGTTTGTCCGGATCATGCCGGGCAAAGACAAGCCGGGAGAGATCAGCTTTTCTCCGGCTGAAAATGAATCGTATATGTTCCCCTTTGTCAAAGAGGGGGTTGTTGAATATGTGACTGTGGAAAAAATTTCGGAGTAAACCATGATAAAAAAAATATTTGCGATTTTACTGATATTCTCTTTTGCAGTATTGAGTGCCGGAGTACTCTACCCGGTAAAAAACCGTAAAGCCAATGCGGTGATCGTCATTCCGCCGGATGCGGACCGGGTGGAGAAATTTGCGGCAAAAGAGCTGCAGGAACATATCCGGGAACTGACCGGAGCAACTCTGGTTGTCGTTTCAGCAAAATCCGACGGGAAAATAAATATTTTCCTCGGCAGCAAATTCGCTTCCGGCTTTCCGGAAGATTTGAAAAAACTCGGCAGAACCGACGGTTATGCCATCCGCCGCAAAGGTGATGATATCTGTATTTTCGGTGCGATTTCCAAAGGTACTCTTAACGGTGTCTACTCCTTTATTGAAACCAACAGCGATCTCATCTGGGCGCGTCCGCTGCCGGAAGGCCGGATATTCACCCCGTCCGAAGATTTTGCCGCCAAAGTTGACAATGTGCTGGATATACCCAAAAGCAGTTACCGCGGCTGGTTTCTGGTTACGATGCCCTTTGATCACAACAGTGAATTATGGAATGCCAGAATGCGGCTCAACCGCAACCCGACCCGGGCCGCCCGCGGTCATCTCAAATCCTACGAGCTTTCTCTGGATACCGGAATGCTTATTGAAACCATCGGCGAAGGCCACAGTCTGGCCAAATTCATGCCGAAAAAATATTTTGAAACCAATCCGGAATTTTTCTGCCTGATCGATGGCATCCGCCGTAAAGATGTCGGCAAAAATCAGCTCTGCTTTTCCAATATGAAGTGTGCGGAGATCGTCGCCGCAAACTTTATCAGAGAGGTAAAAAAATGCAAATTCAAAACCGATTTGGCCGGTATCAACATTCAGGACAACTGGAACAGCTGTGAATGTACCGACTGTCTGAAACCGTTGAAACTTGCCAATGGCAAAGTATTGAAAAACACCGACAAAGCATTTCGTTCAACCCAGTTTTTTATCTGGCTCAACAAGGTGGCGCAACTGGTCAAAAAGGAGCTGCCGAATGTACCTGTAACCACCTTTGCCTATTTCTTTACCGTCGAACCTCCGGAAGTCGATCTGATGGACAATATCTATCTCGTATTCTGTCCGGCAGTGAAAAATGATAAATACTCTCTGCTTCACCCGAAAAACAAATTGTGGAAAAGCCGGGTGGAAAAATGGACCGGACGTACCGGAAACTTCGTCTGGCGGGAATACTACGGCTGTTCCGCCATGTACCCCAGAGAACTTGACCGGATCGCCGGAACAGATTTCCGTTTCCTGCTGAAAAACGGTTGTGATAAATTCTTCGCTGAACTGCCTCCGGACCTCAAATACGGCAAATCCCGCTGTGACTGGAGCTGGGATGCTTCAGCAATGGGATTCTGGATCATATCCAAACTCTACTGGAACCCTGATCTGGATGCGACAAAACTCCGTGAAGAGTATTTGCAGAAGTGCTATCAGAAATCAGCACCTTATATGAAAACGTTCTACGATCTTTTGCGGACAGGTTTTGTCAATGATCCATCCAGTTCCACACTTTCAGACAAAGCGGCGATCTCGGCAGGAAAATATATCATCCGCCGCAATCTGACCGACCGCTGCCGCAAAGCATTGAGCGAAGCGGAGAAACACGCAAATCAGCCGAAAATAAAAAACATTATAAAACGTCAGCGTGCCCTGTTTGAGAACTGGATAAAAGAGGCTTCAATGATGTTACCGCCGCAGAGTACTGCCGTCAAGATATCTTCCGGCATCGATCCGATGAAAGAGGATTGCACCGCATGGGAAAAAGCCGGCAGCATTACCAGCTTTTGTGTAATGGGCAGAGCAGCACTTCCGGCACAAAACAAAATCGAAATAAAAATACTGCATGACGGCAAAAACCTCTATTTCCGTTTTGTCATGCCTGATAACACCTCAAAACTTACTGCCAAAAAACGGGTGACTGCCAATGAGGTTTTTCCCGAAGGAGATCATGTGGAATGGTTCATCAGCCCGGACAAATCCGATTACTGGCATCTGGCAACAGATATTTACAATCAGCGTTATGACGGTCAGGCTTACAACAGCACGCCCGATATTCCGTGGGAATGCAAAGTGATATTGAAAAAAGACCGCTGGACTGTTCTGGCAAAAGTTCCCTTCGATGCTGTCGGCATCAAATCCGATGCCGGTGAATTTAGTGCAATGTTTGTCCGGGAGGCTGCCAATAAAGGTAAAAACGGCAGATCAGAGTATTCCAGCTGGAATGGCGGCATGGTCCATCAGCCTGCCGGGTTCGGCAATATCATACTCGAAAAATAAATCTTTTCAGACAGGGATGTTATCACACAATGTTTACCACAGAATACCGGAATTATGCCGGAAAATTTTTGGAAAGACTCCAGCAGGATCTGTATGCCGAAACGGTTACTATGAAAACCGAATTCGCCCATACCGGAAGCTATCTGCCCTTTGAAAAACATCACGACCTTGCCTACCGTCCGATCTCCCGGGGGGAACTCTGGGGCAAAAGCTGGGAAAGAGCGTGGTTCCGCCTGCAGGGGGTAATTCCGGAATCCTGGGCCGGTAAAGAGGTGGTTCTGCTGCTGAACCTTTCCGGAGAAGTCATGCTCTATGACGAAAAAGGCAATATCCTTGCCGGATTGTGTGCCGGAACAGTATATTCCCCCTCCTACCTTAAAGAGCGCTATCCTGTCACCCCGGCTGCCAAAGGCGGAGAGGAAATAAGATTCATTGCCGAAGCTGCCGCCAACAGCCTTATCGGCGTGGTAATGGATCGTGATCCGGGGTTGAAAACCCCCCATCCCTACGGTCATTATGAAGGAACAGTTCAAAAAACCGAACTTGCACTGTTACGGCGCGAAGTCAGGGAGCTGCAATGCGATGTGGAAATACTGCTCAGCGCAATGAATGGCCTGCCGCAGGACGATCACCGGCACAAACTTCTGCTCCACACGATCATAAAAGCCGCCCACATCTATTCCGACAACCCGGAAAATGCCCGTTCTGCCCGGGAATCTTTGCAGAAAATACTCGCTTTCCCGGCAGTTTCATCCGCGTTGAAAGTCCGGGCGCTCGGACACACCCACCTCGATATCGGCTGGCTCTGGCAGGTAAAAGAGAGTACTCACAAAGCTGCCCGCACCTTTGCCACTCAACTGCATTTGATGGAGCGTTATCCGGATTATATTTTCGGAGCTTCCCAACCGGCGGTTTATTCTGCCGTCAAAGAGCTTTATCCGGAAATATACAGCAGAATAAAACAGGCGGTAAAAGCCGGAAAATGGGAACTCCTGGGCGGCATGTGGGTAGAAGCGGATGTCAATCTTTCCGGAAGTGAATCTCTGGTGCGGCAGTTCCTTTACGGAAAAAATTTCTTTAAAGATGAATTCGGTGTTGAGGTGAAAAATCTCTGGCTTCCCGATGCATTCGGATATTCTGCTGCTCTGCCGCAGATCATCCGTAAAGCCGGATGCAACAGCTTTCTCTCCCAGAAATTGTCCTGGAATCGACACAATCGCTTCCCGTTTCACACCTTTTTGTGGAAAGGCATTGACGGCAGTAAAGTCCTGACCCATTTCCCGCCGGAAAACAACTATTGTTCAACCGTTCATCCGCAACACTATATCGCTGCGGCAAACCGTTTTCACGAGTCATGTGTATGCGGCGGATTCCTTTCCCTGTTCGGTTTCGGTGACGGCGGCGGCGGCCCGGATGCCGACCATCTGGAACGGCTCAAACGATTGAAAAACTGGGAATTCGCTCCGGAAATAATCCCGGGCAAAGCTGAAGACTTTTTTGCTGAACAGCAGCAGTTTATCCCGGAACTGCCGGAGTATGACGGTGAGTTGTATCTGGAACTGCACCGTGCTACATTCACCAGTCAAGGCAGAACCAAATATCTCAACCGCAAATGCGAACAGCTCATTTGTGCCGTTGAGATGCTCAGCTGTCAGCTGCCGGTTTGCAATGAGAGAAGAAAATTTTTTGAAAAATCATGGAAAATAATACTGCTCAATCAATTCCATGATATTCTCCCCGGGTCTGCCATCGGCGAAGTCCACCGCCAGACAGAGGCGGAATTATCAACCTTGCTCCGTGATCTGGGAGAATATGCCAAATCTGTTGCCGAAAAGATATTCATCCGGGATGATGATTCACTGGTGCTTTTCAATTCGCTTGCCCATGAGTTTTCCGGTGTCGTCGAACTTCCGGGATGCCGGAACTGCAGTTATGTCACCGGGGAAAACGGCGTTCCGCTTCCGCTCCAATACGATGACGGCAGAGTTTATACCTCCATCACCCTTGCGGCAAACTCTTTTACCACCTTGCACAAAGTGTGTACCGGACAGGAAAATATCTGCCGGAAAAGCCGGGAACTGATATTGGAAAATGAGTTGATCCGTTATCAGTTTTCCGCCGAGGGGCAGCTTATTTCTGCTTTTGACAAGGAAGAACAGCGGGAAGTACTTTCCGGAAACGGTAATGTCCTTTCTCTGTACTGCGACCGTCCGCTGAATTATCAGGCATGGGATATTGAACCGTATTACAAAGAAGAAAAGCTCTTTGATCTGCAGATGCAGGAGTTTAAAGGCAAAGTTTCCGGCAAAGTTTTCAGCCAGTTGGAATTTTCCGCCAAATTCAGCAATTCGACTTTATGCCAGAAAATCAGACTTGCCGATCACAGCAAAAGGCTCGATTTCATTACAAAGGTGAACTGGCAGGAGGATTTCAAGCTCCTGCGGGTGGCGTTTCCGGTGGATATCGTCTCCCGGGAAGCGGTATTTGATATCCAGTCCGGCTATTTGCGCCGTCCGGCAACTGCCAATAACACAATCGAAATGTCCGCATTTGAAACTGCCGGACACCGGTACGCCGATCTGTCGGAAAACAATTACGGAGCTGCCCTGTTGAATGACTGTAAATACGGCTACAACGTAAAAAATGGAACTCTGGATCTGGCTCTGCTGCGGGCTCCCAAATTCCCAGATTTTGATGCCGACCGGGGTGACCATGAATTCACCTACAGTTTCTGTCCGCACTCCGGGAATACGGTCAATTCCGATGTTATGCTCCAGGCGGCGATGCTCAACCGGGAACCGCTGGTTTTTGATGGTTTCAGCAGCAGCATCACTCCCTTGTGCCGCGTGGAATCCGACAACGGTTCGATCGTTCTTGAAGCGGTGAAAACTGCGGAAAAAGAAGATGCATACATCATCCGTATCAGTGAGGCACACGGTCAGCATTCCAAAGGGATACTGCACTTCAACTCCGGCAATTATCATATTGCGGAAACAGATCTGATGGAATGGGAACACCATGGATTTTCTCCGGTGGCACCAAATGGAAATTTCCCGGTGGAACTCCGGCCATTTGAGATACGCACCTGCAAACTGAAACCCGGTACCGCCAGTTCCGCCGGAGGGTAACTGCGGGGGGGTAACAAGCTGTATCCGGGAAAATATTTCCGTTTTATCACCACTGCCGTTTATTGCAATCACGGATGTCTTGTGTTATATTAACCTGAGCTTGAAATTTGAGAGGTAAATATGGCAAAAAATATTTTGATCGCAGCGGCAATTCTTTTCGGAAGTATCATTTCCATGGCGGCAGTAACTGTACCGGATATTTTTTCAAACGGCGCGGTTCTGGCGAAACGGGAGAATGTTCCCATTTTCGGCAGAGGCACTCCGGGCGAAAAGGTCACGGTCAGATTCGCTGCTCAAACCTGTTCAACTGCGGTCGCGCCGGATGGCAATTGGAAGGTTGTTCTGAACCTCGGAAATTCACCTGCCGGACCGTTTGAACTGCATATCAATGACACAGTTATAAAAGATGTCATCGTCGGCGAAGTTTTTCTTACTTCCGGGCAGAGCAATATGGAGTTCCGGCTGAAGCGGGCAGAAGGATTCAGCGAAATATGCAAACTTCCTTCCAATCGCAATATCCGCTACTTTGAAGTGGAGAATTCCTATGCTTCCGCACCGGTTCATGAACTGCGCGGCAAGTGGGTCTCTGCCGACAGTTCAACTCTCTGTGAATTCTGCGCTGTCGGATATTTTTTCGCCAAAAAACTGCATGATACACTCGGGATACCCGTCGGTATCGTCGATGCAAGCTGGGCGGGAACTTCATTGGAATGCTGGATGAGCAAAGAAAGCCTCGCTCCGTTCCCGGAAACCGTAAAGCTCGGTCAGAAACGGATCGATGCCCTCAATTCACACCCGGAACGCCTGAAAGAGTTCCTCCGCAAACAAACCGCATGGGAAAAGAAATACGGCCGTTCCGATATCCCGGTGAAACTTCCGCCTGCCGATGCCGACTGGACCCCGCATTCCGGGGATGTCCGTGGCGGCGGTATCTGCTGGCTGCGTAACCGCATCACTCTTTCGGAAAAAGACGTGAAAAAACCTCTCTGTATGTTTCTCGGCCGTATTTATGCCCCCATGAAAGTCTTTATCGACGGTAAGCCGGCAGCCGAAGGTGATCCGGCAACTGCCTGGAGTTATGCCCAGTTTCTGGTTTGGTATCCAGCCGGCAGGTTTTCCGCCGGGACTCATGAACTTCTGATCCGTTACTGGATACCTCACGATAAGATGCACATGCCGCAACCATTCAGCTTCGGCAATTTCCGCATCAACGGCAAAGGCTGGGAAATTTACCGGGAAAAAAGTTTTCCCGTATGCACCGGGGAGATGTTGAGATCCCGTCCGCGACCGCTGGGCAATGCTCCGCTGCCGGAACGGCAGTGGTCACGCCTTTACAATGCGATGATCCACCCGCTCATCCCGTTTCGCTTTTCCGGAGTACTCTGGTATCAGGCAGAAGGAAACGCCTCCCGTTTTGCCAATTACGGCAAAGTGTTTTCCGCATTGATCAAGGATTGGAGAAATAAGTTCGGAAATGAAAATCTGCCGTTTTACTTCTGCCAGCTCCCTTCGTACATGATGCCTTCAGCCGATCCCGGCGAGGCCGGTAACTGGGCGTGTATGCGTAAAGAACAACGTGAAGCCCTGAAACTTCCAAATACCGGAATGGCGGTTTTGACCGATGCCGGAGAGTGCCGGGACATCCATCCTTTGAATAAACGTCCTGCCGGAGAACGCATGGCATTGCTGGCTTTAAAACAGATTTACGGCAAAAACATCACGGCACAGAGTCCGGATGGGATCAAAGCACTCCGGCGCGGCAATCAGGTCGAGGTCTCTTTTATCCATACCGGAGGCGGTCTTACTGCGGCGGCGATCCCGGAAAAAATCGCGTTGAAAAAGAGCAACGGAACTTTCACAAAACTTATCCGCCGTTCCCCCGGTGCGCAACTTGAAGGATTTGCCCTGTGCGGTGCTGACGGCAAATGGTTCTGGGCGGACAAGGCGCAGATTTCCGGTGAATCGGTTATCGTTTCCTGTTCTGCGGTGAAAAATCCGGTCAAAGTCCGGTATAACTGGAGCAATTTCCCGCTGGGTAATCTTTTCAGCAAAGCGGGATTGCCTGCCGCCCCGTTTGAATTAACGGTATCAACGCTTTGACATACTGATTTATACCGGGCTGAATCGTGGATATACCGTCTGAACAACGCAAACTTACGGCTCTTTTTGATGCCATTCCGGAAAAATTGCGCTCCAATACCCGCAATACCGGAGAGCGTTCCATTCCGGTTATGCTCGCCGGGGCATGTTACAACGGTTTGTGGCTCGAACACAATCAGGATTGCTTTTTTGCCTGCGATCTGATGCCGGAAATCGCCTGGGAAAGCATAAAAATCATCATGGACTATCAGCAAAATGATGGTCTGCTGCCGTACAGTCTGCGTTTTTCTCCATTCAAAGTCGGAGTCTCCCAGCTTCAAACGGTTTGGCCCTTTGCCCGTTGTGCGCTGGAGACGGCGCGTAAACTCCGGCTTCCGGAAGCGGAATTTGCCAAAATTTACGATGCCGGACTCCGCTACGACAACTGGTTGACGACTTACCGCAATTGCAATCAGCGCGGTCTGGTGGAAATGTTCTGTGCCTTTGATACCGGACACGATGATTCAAAGCGGGTCAGAGACGGCGGCATCCCCAATGCCTGTCCGGGGGCGTGGGCGGGAAATATGCCGGATATTCCGGCGATGCCGATCATTGCCGCCGATTTGAGCGCGACCCGTTACGGCGGCTTGACCGCGCTTGCCGAGCTTGCGGAGATGCTGGATAAATCCCGCGCGGCTGCGAAATTGAAACAGCAGGCAGACAACCTGAAAAATGCCATTATGGAACATCTTTACGATAAAGAGGATGAATTTTTTTATGACCGCGCCCCTGACGGTTTCAGAAAATACCGCACTGAACACATAACCAGACTGTTTCTCAACAGAGTGGTCGATCAGGAACTTTTTGACCGGATATATATTCGTTATTTTACTGATGTGAATGAATTTTTTTCTCCGTATCCATTTCCGTCGGTTTCCGTTTCTGATCCTTCGTTCAATGCTGAACACCCGGCAAACTGCTGGGGCGGCAACACCCAGATGCTCACCTTGCTGAGGGCAATATTATGGATGGATCATTACGGGAAAGGGGCGGAACTTGAGGAGATCATGCGCCGGACACTGAAAGCATTTCTCCGGTTTGACAATCCTTTTGCCCAGGAACTCCATCCTGTCACCGGAGAGCCGATCGGCTTCGGCGAAAATTACACTCCGGCTCTGCTCTTTTTCCGCGAATGCTGCAAACGCCTGAAAATACTTGAAAAAAGTTCATTCCTGTGATATATTATTATTGATTATAGTTTAATGATGTTTCTTTTTGGAGCATCTGTGTTTTTATAAATTTGGAAGTTGTGCATCGCAGAGCTTCCCCAATGTCAGGTAACGTTAAATATGCAGGAAGATTTCTCATTTCTGAACAAAATCGGAGCGGAACCGGGCAATCTCATCAAGGGATTGCAGGCGATTCAATCCGCTTACGGTTACGTTTCCGATGATGCCATCCGCGCCGCCGCCAAATACTTCGGCCGCCCGGAAGCCGATGTCGAAGGTGTCATCAGTTTCTATGCTCAATTCAAACGGGTCAAACCGGGAAAATACAAAATTGCCGTGTGCGACGGTACCGCCTGCCACCTCAAAGGTGCTCCGTTGATCCACACCTGGCTCAATCAGGAACTCGGACTCAACCCCGGCGAAACAGCTCCGGATGGTGTTTTCTCTCTGGAAACTGTTGCCTGTCTGGGATGCTGCAGTCTGGCTCCGGTAATGAGTGTCAACGGTAAAGTTCACGCTAAACTTGACCGCCGTACCATGATGAAAATTCTCAAGGAGTACGCTGCAAAATGATCGACCCGCGCATCAAACAAATCAAGATCGGTCTCGTCAGCTGCGGTATCGCCGCCGGTGGAGAAGCCGTTTATAAAGAGTTGACCGCCGCCGCCGGAAATATCCCGGTCATCAAAGTCGGCTGCCTCGGACACTGCTACGCCGAACCGCTGGTCGAAGCGGTTCTCAATGACGGAACTTCCATCTTTTACAACAATGTTCCCGGTACTGCCGAAGCGGTCGCCAACATCTTTGCTCTCGGCGAAAACGGCCGCTTCACCATCCCCGGAAAACGTAAAGCCAAAGAGCTGGTCAAAGTTCTCGCCATGGCGGGCAATATCGATCCGACGAGCTTTGAAGACTATGTCCGCTGCGGTGGTTATGAGGGTTTGAAAAAAGCCCTTGCCATGCCCCCCGAAGAGGTGGTCAATGAAGTGAAAATTTCCGGTCTGCGCGGCCGTGGAGGCGGCGGTTTTTCCACCGGTATGAAGTGGAGCTTCCTCGCCGCCAAGGATTCCGATAACAAGGTGATCGTCTGTAACGCCGACGAAGGCGACCCGGGTGCCTTTATGGATCGCTCCCTTATGGAAAGTGTTCCGCATCAGGTGCTTGAAGGTATGCTCATCGCCGCCCATGCCACCCGCGCCGCCAAACTCATCATCTACTGCCGCGCCGAATACCCGATGGCGATCGAACACCTCAATATCGCCATTGCACAAATCAAAGAAAATAAACTCAATATCATCGGCGGCCGTGAGATCGACATCTACATCAAAGAGGGTGCCGGTGCTTTTGTCTGCGGTGAGGAAACTGCGCTTATTGCTTCACTTGAAGGTCAGCGCGGTATGCCCCGCTTCCGTCCGCCGTTCCCGACCGACAGCGGCTACATGGGACACCCGACCATGATCAACAACGTGGAAACTTTCGGCAACGTTCCGCTCATCCTCCGCGAAGGCGGTGCGGAATTTGCCAAAGTCGGTACCGAAGGCGGCCGCGGAACCAAGATTTTCGCTCTCGCCGGAGACCTTGAATATCCCGGTCTGGTGGAAGTTCCCATGGGTACGACCATTTCCGAAATCGTATTCGATATCGGCGGAGCCGACCCCGCAAAGGTCAAAGCGGTCCAGACCGGCGGACCTTCCGGCGGCTGTATTCCCAAAGATATGTTTGATACCCCGGTCGATTACGATTCACTGCGTTCGCTTGGAGCCATCATGGGTTCCGGCGGTATGATCGTCATCGGTAATGACCGCTGTATGGTCGAAACCGCCCGCTACTTTCTGGACTTCACCCACCGCGAAAGCTGCGGAAAATGCACCTTCTGCCGCGTCGGTACCACCCGCATGTTTGAGATACTTGAACGCATCGTCGCCGGAAACGGCTGCGAAGCCGATCTGGATGTTCTCGAAGATCTGGGCAAAAAGATCAAAGCCGGTTCCCTGTGCGGCCTTGGTCAGACCGCTCCCAATCCGGTGCTTGCCACTTTGAGATACTACCGCGACGAATATCTTGAACATGTCAATGACAAGAGCTGCCGTGCCGCCCAGTGCAATGCCCTGTCCGACATCGTCCTCGATCAGTCCAAGTGCGTCAAATGCAAACTCTGTCTGCGCAGCTGTCCGGTCGAAGCGATCTCAACTGATTTCGTTATCGATCCCGACAAATGCACCCGCTGCAACAGCTGTGTCGATATCTGTCCCAAACACGCCATCCGCCGTATTGCAAAAGGAGAAAACCGGTAATGAGTATTGAATTTTTTCTTGACGGCAAGAAGGTTTTCGCCGAAGCCGGACAAACTGTAATGGATGCCGCCAAAGCCAATGGGATCAATATCCCCGGCTTGTGCGGCGACCCGCGTATTTCCAAAACCACCAGCTGTTTTGTCTGCGTGGTCAAAGATAAAAAGACCGGCAAATTTCTGCCCTCCTGTTCCGCCCGGCCCACGCCCGGTCAGGAGATCGAAGTCACCACACCCGAAGTGCTGGATATGCGCCGCACCGCGCTGGAACTGCTTTTGAGCGAACACAACGGCGACTGCGAAGCCCCCTGTACCGTCGCCTGTCCCGCTCATGCGCAGGTGGAGGAATATGTCCGCGCCATCGCCAACGGTGAATTTGAAAAAGGTCTTGCCATCATCAAAGAACGCATCCCGATGCCGATGAGTATCGGCCGCGTCTGTCCCCGTTTCTGCGAAAAACAGTGCCGCCGCAACATCGACGGCAAACCGGTGGCGATCAATGAATTCAAACGCCTCGCCGCCGATATGTGCTTTGACAGCTATATGGAAACTCTTCCGGAATTGACCGGTAAAAAAGTCGCCGTCGTCGGCGGCGGACCTGCCGGACTTTCGGCAGCGTACTATCTGCGTTTGCAGGGGGTAGCTTCCACCGTTTTTGATGCCGAAGAAAAATTCGGCGGCATGACCCGCTACGGTATCCCCGAATACCGTCTGCCCAAAGCTGTTCTCGACCGCGAAATCGCTCACTTTGCCAAAATGGGCATTGAACTTGTTCCCGGCAAAAAGCTCGGCGGCAATCTGGAACTTGCCGAACTTGAAGCAAAATTTGATGCCGTCATCATCGCCATCGGCTGCTGGAAAGCTTCCAGTTTGCGCTGCGAAGGCGAAGAACTCGCCACTCCCGGTATCGAATTCCTGCACAATATCGCTGTCAACAATAATACCGGAAATAATCCCGGACGCACTCTCGTTATCGGCGGCGGCAACACCGCGATGGACTGCGTCCGCAGCAGCGTCCGCCTCGGAAGCCGTGATGTCACTTGCATCTACCGCCGTACTGAAGCGGAAATGCCCGCCGAAAAAATCGAAATCGCCGAAGCCAAAGAAGAGGGGGTCAAGTTCCAGTTCCTCACCGCTCCTGTGAAGTTGGAAAAACGCGGCGGAAAGTTGGTCCTCACCTGCTTGAAAATGGAACTCGGCGAACCCGATGCTTCCGGACGGCGCAAACCGGTCGCCGTTCCCGGAAGTGAATTTGAGATCGAAGCCGACACCGTTATCGGTGCCATCGGTCAGGGAACTGCCGCCCCCGCCGGACTGCCTACTGACCGTTACGGCAATCTGGCAGTCAAAGAAAACTCCACCCGCGTCAAAGGCAAAATCTATGCCGCCGGTGACTGCGCCTACGGTGCGGCTACCGTGGTCGAAGCGGTTGCTTCCGGTCGTCTCGCGGCTCTGGAAGTTCTGGAAGATATCCTTTCCATCCCGATGCCCGAAGAGAACAATGTGTTTATCTCCCGCGGCAGTTGGCAGAATATGAGCAAAGATGATGTGGTCGTCCTGCGCGATGATCTTTCCAATGATCCGCGCGTTGAATTGAAGTTCATCCCGCTGGCTGAACGCTGTTCGACTTTCAAGGAAGTCACTTTCACCGCCACCCCGGAAGAACTCGCCGCCGAAGGTAAACGCTGTATCGAATGCAGCTGTTCCGACAAGAGCGATTGCAAACTGCGTAAATTCGCTGATGAAGCCGGATGCCGCAAGGATGCCTATCCCGGTGCCCGTCAGGTCGCCAGCTACGATGTCCGCCATCCGGAAATCATTCAGGATCGCGGTAAATGTATCAAATGCGCCGTCTGCGTGAAAGTCTGTAAAGAGGTGGTTGACAAATCTCTGCTCTCCTTGCAGAAACGCGGTTTCCAGGCATGCATCGGTACGGCATTCAACGCCGGTCTGCCGCTTTCCTGCCGCGACTGCGGCAAGTGTATCGAAAGCTGCCCCACCGGCGCACTTGATTGGAGAAAAAAGAGATAAGAAGAGGACGGAATTGCGGGGAGGGGAAAAGCGAAGTATTTTGCCGCTCCGTTGTCGCGGCAGACTGGTTTGATTACAGTCGATTAAACACTTATGAAAAAATCTGCACGGATCGTTACTCTTGGATGCCGCCTCAATCATGCGGATACAGCATTGCTTACCGCACGGTTGGAAGCGGCCGGATATTCATTGTGCGATGATCCGCGCGCCCTGGTCGATCTTATCGTGGTCAATACCTGTGCGGTAACTGCTGAAGCTGAAGCCAAGAGCCGCCGTCAGATATTGCGTTTGCGCCGGGAAAATCCCGGTGCGCAAATCCTTGCCGCCGGATGCGCCGTGGAACTGAATAAGGATGCTTTACTCAATGCCGGAGCCGATCAGGTTTTGACCAATCCGGATAAAAAGCTGATCTTTGCTCAAACTTCCGGATTGAAAAGCCGGGAAATTCCGGTGGAAAATTTCTGCGAAAATTCGCTCTCTGATTTTCCTTTCCGTTCGCGCGCTTTTATCAAGGTGCAGGAGGGGTGCGATAATTTCTGTTCCTACTGCATCGTGCCGGTGGTGCGCGGAGCATCGCGGTCGCGGAACTTTGCAGAAGTTGTTGCTGACTGCCGCAAAAATATCGAAGCCGGTTTTCCTGAAATAATTCTGACCGGAGTCAATACCTGCAACTATTTTGACAGTGGCTGCGATCTTGCCGGATTGATAAAGGAGATTTCTGCCATACCGGGGGATTTCCGGATCCGTTTGAGTTCGACTGAACCGCATCCGGAAGATCTTTCGCTGTTGGAACTGATGGCGGATAATCCCAAAATCTGCCGTTTTCTCCATGTTTCCATGCAGCACGGCAGTGACCGGATATTGAAGCTGATGAACCGCCGTTACAGTGCAATGCAATTTGCGGAATTTGTTGCAAACGCCCGCCGTCTGGTGCCGGATATCCATATCGGAACCGATTTCATCGTCGGTTTTCCCGGAGAAACTGAAGCTGATTTTTCCGAAGCGTTGAAACTGGTTGACGAAATCGGTTTTGCCAATATCCATTGTTTTATTTATTCGCCGCGCCCGGGAACGGTGGCGGCGGCGATGCCGGATCGTGTCTCAAATGCGATTGCCCGAGAGCGGATGGAGCGTTTGCGGCAGATCGCGGATGTTTCAAGTTGCAATTTTGCCATGTCTCAATGCGGCAACGTCCTGCCGGTGATATTTGAGCGGGTAGTCAAAGGTAAAGCGGTCGGATGGAGCGACAATTATCTGGAGATCGCCGTTGAACCGGGCGGGATACCGTTGCGGCAAATCGTTGAAATTCAAGTTTCAAAGGAAAATATCTGCGGCATAAATGTTTCCACACCTTGAAAAAGTCTGCTGATGGAGATATTTTATAGGGAAGACAAGGAAGTTTATTGTGAAGTATTTGAATTTTAATATAATTGTTCTGCTGTTGGCAGCACTGCTGTTCTGCTCATGCAAAAAAGAGCATCAAGCACCTCCGTTGGAGCAAATGGAGTTGACTGCCCGTTTTTTCAGGAGCATCAAAAGCAGCCGTCCGGAAGCCGCTATCCGGCAGGCGGATAAGTTGCTCGCTCTGGATCCGGATGCTTCTTATATCACCAGTTTGATTTCGCTCCAGGAGGCAAACGACACTATTGCCGCTGCTCAAAAGGCTTTGAACCGTCAGGATGTCAACCGGGCGGTGGAGATAATCCGTGCCGGACGGCGCAAGCATTCAAATAACCGGACATTCAGTGAGGTTTATCCGAAAATATCCCAGCTCCGCAATGCGCAGAAACTTTTCCGGGCTTTGGCGCGGGCAAAGAATGCTTCAGCAATGCGCAGTGCGCGGATCGCCGCCAAAGCGGGACTTTCCATGAATATCACTCCGGAATTGGAAAAGTTTCTCGCTGATTACGAAGTGCGCGGAACAAAGCTTGCCGCAAAGGAGAAAGCGGAAGCTGCCGCAAAAGAGCTTGCCGCAAAAGAGGAGGCTCTTAAAGCTCAAACTGCGGAAAAAGAGCGCAAAATATCTGAGAAAAAATTCTCGCAGGAGACCGCCCGCAAAGCAGCCGAGGGTGAGCGTATCCGCAAGGACAATCAGTTTCCGCAGTAAGAGAATTACGGTTCATCAACGGTTTATGACAGAAACAGTCAGACATCTCATAAGTCTGTTTTTACAGATTATGGCACAATATAGCACTCAAAAGACTGTTTTACCAACTCAATGGGGAAGAAGCGGGGAAAATACTCGGAACTTGAGCAAAAAAATGGCGGTTGGAAATTTTTATCTTCCCCCGCCATTCTGAAAGGCTTTTTGAGGAAGAAACTTCAGAATTTGGCTGTGAAATGAAATTCTGAAAATCGCTTCACTTTCATTCAGAAAAACTCAGAATTAATGAATATCAACGTAAAGTTGCATGAAAATAAAGACGTTTATTTTTTCTGTCGTAAACAACAAAATCTCCACAGTCAGTATTTTTGCGACTGTTGTAAAAAAGACCAGTATCTACATAAATGCTGCTATTGGAACGGAATTTGTTTTTGT
>SUWH01000002.1 GCA_015061605.1 Lentisphaerota bacterium
ATTTTATATAATAGCAAAATCTAAAAACCCCCGGCATTTTCAGGGAGAATTGAGCGTAAAAATTTTTCGACAGAAGTACAACAAATTGGAGGAATTTCAATATGGCAACCCAAATCCGCCCCAATACGGTAAAATTGATCGCAAAGATACTACATCCACTGGCAGAAAATGGAGTATTGACCATTCCGGAAGAAAGGGAAATTATCGCCCATTTAACATATCTTGCCCAAAAGGGCGAAGAACTGCCGGTAATTATGCCGAAACTTATCGACCAGAAAGAAGCTGCTGAAATGCTCGGCATCGGATTTTCCAACTTCAAGAAACTGGAAAAATCCAACGCATTCCCATTCAAACGCCGGATGGTCGGCACTTCTGTCCGATACCGCAACACAGATATAATAAAATTCATACTCTCTGAAGAGCCCTCTGATAAAAATATATAATTTGTCCTATATTATATATACAGAGAAACAGGGCACGGTCAACGGGCACTTTTCAAAAAAGTTACGATTTTTCTTAAAAATGGAGCTTTTATGCCGTTTTCAGGATATTTTCCAACGTTTGACGGATTTCTGAATCCGGCAGAGTGGCAAGGTATTTCAGAGCCTCCCGGATTCTCTCACTGGCAGAGATGACCATATTGCCGCAAACAGCTTCAATTGCCCTCAACTGGGCTTCTTCGCCGATATGGGTATAGTATTTGTCGGCGATTTCTGAATCTGTACCAAGAATGGAGAGCAATACCGCTTTAGGCACTCCCGCTTCGGCACAATGACTGGCAAAGGTATGCCGCAGAGAGTGAAAACCATATTGAGTAACCCGCCGTTTGCGTCCGGGAACCGGCAGAGATGGTTCAACGCCGATCCACCGGATAACCCGCAGTACATCCAGATTAACCAGATTGTTGCCGATATTTTTACCGTCAGCGTCAAGCCGATTGTAACGCTCAGCAGTTTTGGGGCAGACATAATTATCACACCGCCACGCTTTGGCGAGCTGAAGCACTTCGAAAAGCTCATCGGCGATGGGGATAGTTACCTCTTTGCCGGTTTTGAACTGCTTGACCCAAATCCGCCGCCGTTCCATATCGACACTGTGCCATTGCAACAATACACAATCTTTCAACCGTTGTCCGGTATACATTCCCAGATAATAGACCACCCGGATTTCCGGCTTATTGATCACCTGATGTATATCATCTGCCAAAACTTCCCGCAACTGCTGTTCCTGTTCACGGCTAAATGCCAGACGACGGACACCGATATCCTGCTCTTCACGTTCACGGCGAAAGAGAATTGTCCGGAAAGGGTTTTCATCATCCCGGAAGTCGGACAAGGTGGAAAAGATTTTGCGGAGACGTTTGATTTTCCGGTTATGGGTGGAAACCGCAATATCGGTTTTGCGGAGATGTTTGGCAAAGTTTTCCGTGTCCTGAAAAGTAATATTGCGAACCGGCACAGCAGGATTATTGAGAAAATGGATAAACTCCAACAGTGAAGTCTTATATTGCAGCTGCTCATGGATTGTTGCCGGATTGGCTCTGTCCGGGTGCATGGAGTAATAATCCCAGACACCGCTTAAGGGCAAATCCCGTTTGGCGGTGGCAAAACCTTTGGCTTGCTGAACGTGGGCGGCTACAACTTCAGCGGAAGTAGCCTTGATGATCGGGATGAATTCTTCCGCCTTGCGTAATGCTTCAGCACGATTGGCGGTTTGCAGACTGACGGTTTTGCGGTGTCCGTCAACTTGATAACGGTAAAAATATATTTTGCCCGGACCTTTAGGGAAAATCGATCCGATATTCAAACGAATAGTTTTGCTTGCCATAGATAACACCTTGGTTGATTGTTTCCATGACATAAAATAAATTGAAAACGTTTCCGGTAAATATATTCAGGTATCTTCCGTAGCCAAAGAGAGCTGTCAAGGTATATTGAAGATATTTCAAATGGTACTCGGTGGTACTTCGAGGTTATCAGACGCCATTTCAGACACCAACTCCAAGAATAGGCTGCCCCCCCTTTTCTCCCCGAAAAAAGGCATAAGAAAACCCTCTTGAGATTGCTCTCAAGAGGGCTAATATTTGGTACACCCAAAGGGATTTGAACCCCTAACCTTCTGGTCCGTAGCCAGACGCTCTATCCAATTGAGCTATGGGTGCATCTGTTTCCTGCAACTTCTATAATATATCACAGATGCCGCATTTGTCAAGCGGCAATCTGAAAAATATCACAAAAATTATCGCTTACTGAACTGGAACCGGCGACGGGCACCCGGCTGACCGGATTTCTTACGTTCTTTGACGCGCGCATCGCGGGTAACCATACCGGCAGCTTTCAACGCCGGACGGAGGGTTTCATCGTAAGCCATCAGGGCACGGGCGATACCGTGACGGAGAGCACCGGCCTGACCGGCGACACCGCCGCCATCCAGATTGGCATAGATGTCAAATTTACCGACGGTGTCAGAAGCGGCGAAAACCTGATTGACATAACCGCAGAGGGCATCACCGGTGAAATATTCAGCCATCGGCTTGCCGTTGACCACAACATTTCCGGCACCGGGAATCAAACGGACGCGGGCGACAGCGCATTTACGGCGACCGGTAGCCAACACAAAATCATTTTTCTTAGCCATAGCTTACTTCTCCAAATTGACTTTGACCGGCTGCTGCGCAGTGTGCGGATGTTCGGCACCGGCATAGACTTTGAGTTTAGCGAACTGGGCGCGGCCGAGGCGACCGTGCGGCATCATACCCCAGACGGCATCTTTAATAAGACGTTCCGGATGGGCAGCGCGGACTTCAGCGGCGGTGTAGGTTTTGAGACCGCTGCTGTAACCGGTGTAATCGGAATAGATCTTGCGTTCTTCCTTGTGACCGGTGAAAACAGCCTTTTCAGCGTTGATCACGATAACGAAAGCACCGGTATCGATGTGCGGAGTATAGGTCGGTTTGTCTTTGCCGCGCAGAGCGTTGGCGATGCGGACAGCGAGACGGCCGACCGGCATTTCGGAGGCGTCGAACAGCAGATATTCACGCTTGATCTCGCCGACTTTTGCCAGATAAGTTTTCATTTTTCTTTTTCCAATTGAATAAATGTTACTTTCAATTCCAAACTTCCCGCTTCATCCGAGCTCCTACTTCGCACCGGAACCGGACTCCTGCGGACTGTACTTTTATCTATCCGGAAGGTTCATTTGCATCCGGCGCGATGATCGGGGGCGCACAAACACAAACAAGCCTCTTTCAAAATGAAAGTTATATAATATATCACAACCTTTTACAAATGTCAAATCATGTTTTGCAGATTTTCCAAAAAACGGCTTGTTTTTATCTAAATCAATGATATATTATTTACCAAATTGACAGTAAAAGTGCGTCTTTCATAAAACGAAAAGGTTGTTTATGCGATTGAATAAGAGTGTTTTAACTTGTCTGCTTTCACTTTTTATGCTATGCCTGCTTATTGGTATTCCGACGGCGTCCGCGAACAACTGCTCCCCCAAAAAACGAACGGCAAAAGTCCAAACAAAAACTCTGCCGCCATTTGGCAAATCTCCGCGATCGACTGTCGTCAGAACGCGTAACAGTAAATGCATTGCCGAAATACATTACGACAAATCCGGCAAAGTGATAAAATTCAATCTGCTGCCAGCCGTCCCAGGCGAGAAAGTTCCGAACGGTCCTTACACAGAGTACCATGCGGGCAGCAGAGTAAAGCGGGCAACCTACAATTATAAAAACGGAAAACTCAATGGCGTTTACCGGGAATTTGACCGTTACGGGCGCCAGATATTGGGAGTACCGGTCCGCAATGACAGACCTGACGGCAACGCCTGGTTCCTTGAAGACGGTGAGCGGGCATTGAAGGGTTTCCGTGGCGGTAAGATGAATAAAATGACCCGGGAAAAGATGTCAAAAATCATCGTAGAAAAACTCTTTGAAGCAAACGAACTGCGTTTCATCTACATCAAGCCTGTAAAATCCAGAAAAGGCATCTTGACAGGTGATCAAACCGAATATTATCCGGGAAATCGGCGTATTCGGTCCAACTACTCTTTTAAAAACGGCAAGCTCAACGGAGTATACCGGGAATATGACCGGAACGGGCAGCAAATCATGGAAATTCCGCTCAAAGACAACCGGGTTAGTGGAGACGGTTGGATATTGAAAAACCGGAAACGCACTTTGAAAAGTTTCAGCAATGGTAAAATCGGTAAAAGAATAATCCCGACTTTCAAAGAACATCTCACGCCGGAACAAGTCGATCAGAAAATCGCCACTTTCCGCAGCCGCATTGCCGATGCACCGGAAGAACTGATCCCCGGAATATACAAGCCTCAATATTTAGAAGCTTTTGACAACCTGGTAAAAACCCGAATCGGCCGTTATGTCTTCGAAAAAGCACACCCGGATATTTCATTTGCGGCAAAAGAACTGAAATGTATGGCAGGCGTGTTTTCAAGCGGAAACAAACGGATAACGTTGGAGGTCGACAATTTCATCTATGCCAGCGGCGACATTGAAGGAACCCTGATTCATGAAGCTGCACATTCAGTCATTGACGTAAACAGAGTATTTCACAAACCGGACAAATCTGTTAAAGAAAAACTCATGAGCTCTTCGCTCAATGAATTGCATTCAACGCTGATGCAGGAAATCGCGTACAACCAGAAATCACTGTTACAGAAAAAAAGGAATCGAAGATTTTTCGGTGAATTGTATAATGCCAAGGTCAAAATGGGAGCAGATGAAAAAAGTGCAGAACGCTTTGCCCGGACAAAATACGTGGAAGCAGTATGGCGCAATAACACCGGAACCATACGGGTGGGAAACAAAGATATTCAAATAATCATCAGAGATCTTTCACGCTGGGGGTATGAAGAGGGGATGCTTTCCAGTAAAAAACGTTCAATGCAGGATGTCGGGATCGACGAATGCATCAAGAAATTCATTCATGCTACCGATATTGACACACCGGTCTCTTTTTTCAGGGAGCCTCCATTTGAGATACCGGATCCCCAAACCATCATCTGGAAACGTAACGGTTTTAAACACGAAGGGAATTATTCAATGCCTTCCTCCGGCTCTGTTATGACTAAAAAATACTCGCTGGCAGGACTTTACACATTGTCGTTTAAAGGAATAAAAAAAGCGGAATTGACGCCAATCGTTCCTATACCGAATTTTATGAAGGAACACAAAAGAAATGGTTGACCTACACCTGTAAAGACGGTAGTGTCAACGGAATCGTCCGGGAATACGCTCCTGACGGGCAACAGATTATGGAAATAACGGTAAAAAACGGTCATCCGAAATATCATACAACATGCTGGTTTTTAGAAAATGGGAAACGTGTCACAAAAGTGGTAGGTTCTGGTGCAGAGCTGTTTGATCTTTCGCCGCGCTCGACTGTTGTTGAGACACGCTACCGTAAATGTATTTCCAAAAAACACTATAACAGTTCCGGTAAAGTGATAGATTTTGAATTGGTACCGATCCATACAGACGGAGATATTCCTGATGGTAAGTATGTCGAATACTTTGAGGGCAGCAAGCAAAAGCGGGCAAGCTACTGTTTTCGTAAGGGCAAACTCAACGGTCACTATTATGAATACGACGATAGAGGCCGCGATGTTTTGTTGGCTGGGGTAAAAAACGGAGTTTTGAATGGACTTGCCTCGTTCTATGAATATGGCAAATTGGCATATAAATATTTCCGCAACAACAAAATGTATGATGTCGCCCTGACATCAATGTCCAAAGCCGTTGTACATAAAGTCTATGATAGAAAAAAGTTAATATATTTTTTGGTAAGCCCAAAAGGATTCCGAGATATCCCGGATATGGATGTTTCTGATCATCCAGTTTCCGGAGATCAGAAGATATTGGCAAAATACTCTTTAAAAAATCGCAAGGTCAACGGGATTTACCGAGAATTCGACAAAAACGGACAGCAGATCATGGAAATACCTATAGTTAATAACCGTGCCTCCGGTTCCGGATGGTATATCGATGACCGTAACATCCGCCTCGAAGCCACCTTTAAAAAAGGCGCTATCATCGAACTGTAAAATTTTTACACTCCGGACGGGCAAATCACATTTGCCAAAGTCAGGAGTTGCTTTTTGCGGGGATTGCGTAACGATTCTTGGCGGCAAACGTGCCGCTGCGAGGTGTCGCGCACTCCCGATGGTCGTGCTTAATCGGATTTGGTACAAATCGGGATTCGACAAGGAGGGCGCAAACCCGACGAAGAATTCAGCAAAGTTGCGGACAGCACCGGGTTGAAGCCGGGAAAGCTGGCGGAGCTGTTGGGGAAGACTCCCCAGACACTCCGGCTGTACCGTAGCGGGGCGCGGAATGTTCCGCTGCTGGTGGCGGAAAAGGTCAAACAACTTGACCGGGCGATAAACGGCGGGGAGTAAAATTCCCTGCTTTTTTATGCCCGCATCACGCCTGTCCGGCAATCTTGCCGGACGACAGGCGCAATGCCATGAATTCAAGGTGCGATATCGCACAGCCGGGCGTGTTTTGCAAGCGAGAAGCGAGGGGATCCGTCTTCGGCTAAAGCTCCGCCGTGACAAGGCGTACTGATGTGCTCGACCCGAGCGTCGAGTGCTGCAAGGCGCGCTCCGGCACAACAAGATCGCACCGCATTTTGGAAAAAGGCATAAAAAATGGAGGCGTGAATCGGAATCGACCAGCCGGACCCTGTCCGGCGCAGAGCCTGACCGTCACGGTCAGGCAACCGTTCATTAGTGAGAATTACGATTGGCGCAGCCAATCAGCGAAGCATCGATACAAAAAAACAAATACATCCTTACGCCTGTCCGGCAAATTGCCGGACGACAGGCGCAATGCCAGCAGCTCAAGGTGCGATATCGCACAGCCGGGCGTGTTTTGCAAGCGAGAAGCGAGGGGAGTGTACTGTGGTACTCGACCCGAGCGTCGAGTGCTGCAAGGCGCGCTCCGGCACAGCAAGATCGCACCGCATTTTGGAAAAAGGCACAAAAAATGGAGGCGTGAATCGGAATCGAACCGATCTAAGCGATTTTGCAGACCGCTGCCTAACCTCTTGGCTATCACGCCTCGTGACAGTTACATAATGTAATGCTATTACCCGGATTTGTCAAGTAGTATTTGAAAAAAAATGCAAAATAGTTTACAGAAACCTTATAAAAACAGTTGACGGCTATTTTCTTGGTTCAAAAACCGTGACTTCCAACGGCTTTTTTATTATGGGGATTTTTGTAGAAACCAGCCGCCGCCCGCGCCGCCTGACCTGTTTTACTTTGCCGTAACCGTCGAAATGGGGGACTGTGACGGTGAGTTCACCAGTGACCAGCGTCATCGGCTTACCGGAAAACGGGTCAAGGGGCAGAACCGGATTTTCCTGATATTTGCCGTATTTCAGAAAATAAAGTTCCTGCTCGAGGAAAAATTCCATACACTGCTGTTGCAAAACGGCACGTTTGAGATGATGGACGATGCTGTGTGATACTCTCGTATAAGTATCTGCGTAGTAACGGTAAACACTTCCGGAAGCCAAGTGCGGTCTTTGGGGTATATCCGAAAATTTACTGACATTGCGGTACATTTTCAACGCATTGAAGCGGTTTATTTCCAAAGTCAGCGGCAGTTGCGGCAGGATAAAGCGGAACATTTTTAAACCGGCAATCTGCTTGCCGTCAAATTCCCAACCGTTGATAAAAGCGTAAAATGTATCTGCGGTCAGCATCATTTCACTCCACAATGCTTCATATTCGATTTCCGGCAGGATGTCACGGACACGACGGCAGGAATTTTTAAGCTCAATGAGTTCAGCTTCGTTAAGGAGCTTTGCTCCGAGAATAAGTTCCAGAGCTTGAATTTTTATCTCATCTATATGAAGTTTTACCATCATCCCGATATAGTATGGTTCATGGGCAAAATAAGCGCTTAAATTATCCAGCCGTTGGAGCGCGGCAAGGATGGCGGCTTTATCACCTTTTTTCAGAGCGGCACGGATGCGCCAGAATTGCCAGCACGCCATGGCACGCAGTCTTTGATAATCCGGCAGCGGAACAGCGGCAAGACTGCCTTTTTTGATATTCCGTTCATGTCCGGGCAGCGGGCGCGAGATCATCCGGTCGATTTCGGCGTGATTTTCAGATGCGGAGAAAAATTTCTGCCAGGCTTTCACTTTATCTTCGGGAAATCCGGCGGTGTGGTAATATGGTTCGATAGGTTCGCCTTTTTTCTGTTCAGAGAGTTTATTGATCTTTTCCCAGAATCCGGTATCGGCATTGGTTCGGAGATATTTTTCCTTCAACGCTTCAACGGTCAACGGCGTTTTTTGATTGGCGGAGAGATTTTCATACTCTTTGTCGGCAACGTTTCCGGCAATCATTCCGGCAACGATCAGGGCAATATGGAAAAGTACCGTCAGAGCAAAAAGAATTTTCACCCGCCAAGTGAAAATTGCCTTGAAACAGCTTTTGCATAGTGCGCTGTACATCTTTCCTGCGGCAATGACTGTACCAACGAGCAGCAGAATAAATGCCCACGATAAAACCTGAAACCATACCGCCGCATACTGCTGCATCAACAATATTCCGTTGCAATCCCAATTGGCGCGGTCAAGACAATACAGTATGCAGTATACGCAATAGGCAAGCGCACTGAATAATATGCCGTGAAGCACGATACTTTTCCACGCGCTCCGGTCAAAAAACAGTGCGCCGAAGCCGTACAGCAGAATAAATACGATAAGTCCGCACCACCATAAGCCCAAGGCTTTGGAAAACACTGCAACAGCGCACAGCAAGCTTGCTATAATTGCAAATCTGCTGATGGAGAGCTTGAGAAACAAACGGAAATATTGGAAGATAAAATGGAGAATGAAGCTGATTCCCAGTGCCGGAAAAATAAGCTGCCACGGGATATACGCCTGCGTATAACGGCTGCGTAAATTATACAGATTGTAAGCAACTATACCATCGGTGAACCAGTAGAGCGTGGCGCAGATACCGCAGCCGCAGAGCATCAGGCACAAGCTCCAGAATGTTCCGGCAGCGGGAGTATCAAGTAAAAACAATTTCCGGAAAAAAGTTTTCAGCCTTCCGTCATCCATTTTTCAACCTCCATATCTTATTTTTTATGAAAAATATAACCTTCCGTCTTCGTTACACTACGCCGTGACGAGACGGCGGCGCATTGTGGGGCAAGGTCGCAAACTATTTCTGCGGGATCAGCACGCGGAGTTGTTTGCCGAAAGATTTTTGGGGAGCGATGAGCTGGCGGCCGTGGACGGTGATTTGGCGGGTTTCGCCTTCATAAACTTCCTGGTCGACTTGGAAAGAGCCGGTCTGGTAGAGCATGGGCTGTTTGGAAATGGAACACACGGGGAAGGGCAGATCGGTCGGATATTTTTTGTGTTCGAGATAATAGAGTTCCTGATCGAGGAAAAATTCCAGACAACGCAGTTGCAGCTCATGGAGAGCGAAGCGGTTGCCGGCAGCATCAAATGAGGGATGGAGAGAGGCTGCCAGACGGGTGAATACGGAATCATCTCCGAGAGCTTTTATGTCGTGAAAACGATTGGCGTTGCGGAACGATTTCAGGTAGGCAAGGTAGTTCGCTTCCGCAGTGAACCACAGCTGCGGCACGAGAAAGCGGAAAGTTGATACGGGGATGACCGGAGTGCCGTCAAAAGCTTTGGTGGACTGCAAAATGGCGTAGTAGTAGTTTATCCCGAACAATGCTTCGCCGAAAACGGCAATACGTTCCAGTTCAGGAAGTTTGGCACGGGTACGGCGGCTGGCGGCTTTAAGTTCGAGCAGGTCGGATCCGTCAAGAATTTTTGCGGCAAGGACTTGGGATAAAATTTCAATTTTTTCACGGTTTATATGAATCTTTACCAATTGACCAATCAGGAACGGTTCATTTTCCAGATATTCGTCAATATAGTTGATGCGTTTCAGAGCTTGCAAAACGGCGGCTTTATCGTGCGTTTCAAGGGCGAAACGGATGCGCCACATTTGCAAACGGACAACTTGGCGCAGTGAAGAAAAATTTGAAGTTACAGCCCCCATCAGCGATCCGCATTCCCAAGCGTGCTCCAAAGGAGGACACGGGATCGGCGCAGAGAACATCCGGTCAAGTTCGGCGTAGTCGGTGGAGCTGGAAAATTTCTTTTTCCAAGCCGCAACTACTTCGGGCTTGAACTCCGCCAGCGGATAGTCTCCTGCGCGGTCACACCAAGTTTTTTCATACAACACGTTAACGCGTTTCCAGAAATCACCATCGACTTTGCGGCCGCTGATGAATTTTTGCAGGGCGGCTTCCGCAGTCAGAGGGGAGTTGAAGTGGG
Source organism: Lentisphaerota bacterium (assembly GCA_015061605.1). Lineage (GTDB taxonomy): Bacteria > Verrucomicrobiota > Lentisphaeria > Victivallales > Victivallaceae > UBA1784. The sequence goes on from SUWH01000002.1 coordinate 10,356, forward strand.
CTTCAAGTTCAGATTTGACTTTGCGGCTCTGTGCGTTGCAGTACAAGGCGCAGGGAATCATTGCAAGGTGAGTTAAAAGAACGAGAAAAGCAAGAATTTTTACCGGCAGGGAAAAAATCGTTTTGAATGGACAGTTGTCAAGTTTGCTGTACAAAAATCCTGCCGCAATGACCGTTGCCGCCAGCAAAATGAGTTGGATCCAGACGAGATAAACGAGATGCCAGCCGGAAGTATGGATGGCAAAATATCCGGAACAGCAATCGCTGACGGCGTGTTTTTGCAGTAAAACTGCGATCCCGCAGCCGCATCCGGCGCACGCCGTGAAGATCGCACCGTGCAAAATGGCGGCTCGGCGAACCTGCCGCCCGTAGAGCAGAGGAGTCCACGCCCACATCAAAAGGGTAACGAGCAGCCACATTTGCCACCATTGGAAGATAACGCAGATGGTGGATGCAGCGCCCCAGGCTGCCAGCAGAAGGATAAATTTAAACCATGAGGCGCGGACAAAGAGTTTGGCAAGATGCCAGAGGTAGTTGAGCAGTAAAAGGGGAAACAATAGCAATAAAAAAACTTGCCAGGGAAAAGCATCTTTACGGTTAAAGTAAAGCGCATGGCCGATGATCTGCGTGAATCGGTCGCCGCCGCAGAACCAGTAGAGCGTGGCAATCAGATAAGTTCCGGTAATCAGCAAACACAAGGAACTGAAACAGCGTTTACCCGGCGAGTAATCGGTAAAAAACTTTTTGACAGCTGAAATAAAACGGCTCATGATTTCACGAAGCTCCACTGTTTAAATAGTTTACTGCTGTTAATATAACACACTTCCCGGTATTGTCAAACCAAATAAAAAACGCCGTCAGGCGAACAGTCCGACGAAAGGCGCAAAAAAAGCGGCTCAGTTTTCTGAACCGCTCTGATCCGTACATTGTTTTTTAAGACTTGCTTGTTATCAGCATTTCCTCTTTTACTTCGTAGCGGAGTTCTTTTCCGGAGATAAAGCGTTTGAATTCATCGAGCATGTACTCGCTCATGCGGACGACTTCATTGTTGAGTGAACCGGCGATGTGGCTGGAAAGACGGATGTTGGGCAGGGTGTAAAGTTCAGAACCTTCGACCGGCGGTTCGGGGAAGGTCACATCCAGCAGTGCCGTCAAATCGGGACGCGCTTTGAAGACTTCGATCATGTCCGCTTCATTGACCTGCGCGCCGCGACCGGTGTTGATGAAAGTTGCGCCGTAACGCATGGATTCAAAGTGGGTGCGGTTGATGACACCGATGTTGTCGTCGCGATTCGGCAAATGGTTGCTGATGACGAAAGCGGTTTTGAACGCCTCTTCCAGAGAAACGGTGCGCCATTCCGGGCGGGAGGGGATCATGATGACGTTGAGGTTGAAGTTTTTCAACATTCCGGCAAGCCGGTTGGCAATGGCTCCGTCACCGATCAGTGCAACGGTTTCGTTATAGATACCGGGGCCGCGGAAGGCGCCTTTCCATCCTTTGGAATGGACTTCCCGGCTGTTGAGATAGTAGCCCTTGAGTGCGAGCAGTATCTGGGCGAGGCTGAATTCCGACACCGGAACTGCGTTTGCGTTCCATGCGCTGAAAACGCGGACGTTGCGGGCGAAAAAGGGGCGCACAAAGTGGTCGGTCGCTCCGGCACTGTAAAAGACTGCTTTCAAGTTCGGCAGATATTTTGCGATCTCCTCTTCGGAGGGGCGGAGCATCCCCCAGGTGGAAAAGAGATATTCCACTTCCGAGAAATCCCCCTGCGAAAGATCGTTTACGATCCCGGGATGAAGAACGGTCAATGTTGCCAGTTCATCCAGCTGTTTTTTTGTGTAGACATATTCGATTTGGCGGGTACTTTCGCAGACGATGATCGCTTTGGGTTTCATGTGAAACAGCTCCTGAAATAAAAATTTATCTGTTTTTATATACTTTACCACAGAAACGCGATTTTTCCAGTATTGAATGCAAAAAAAACGGAATTTACAGCGTTGAAGAGCGGATAACTTATCAGTGTTTTTTTTAATAAAAACTTGCGTTTGTGACAATGGTGAAGTATATTATATATCGAATAATGATTTTCTTATGGAGATATTTTTATATGAGTAACAATGTCCGGCGTGGAAACGCTGTCGAATATATCGCCGCCCGTCCCGGGCCGGTGCCGGTTGCATGCTGTGATGCTTCAGTCGATGATTTCGGCTGTGATGTCTTTACCCTTGAAGAAATGCGCCGTTATCTGCCGCAGGAGATAACCGATGCGCTCCAGGCAACGGTGGAGTTCTGCCGCCCGCTTGATCCGCAGATCGCCGGAAGTGTCGCCGAAGCAATGAAGTGCTGGGCGATCGAACGCGGAGCAACTCATTTCACCCACTGGTTCCAGCCGCTCAACGGCGGGACCGCCGAAAAGCATGATGCTTTTCTGGAACCCGACGGCGACGGCAAGGCGATCATGGTTTTTTCCGGGAAAAATCTGATCGGCGGCGAAACCGATGCATCCAGTTTCCCCTCCGGCGGTCTGCGCTGCACCTTTGAAGCGCGCGGGTACACCGCCTGGGACCCGACCAGTCCGGCATTCATCAAACGGCACAGTAATGGTGCAACACTTTGTATTCCGACCGCATTTTGCAGTTACACCGGAGAGGCATTGGATAAAAAGACTCCGCTTTTGCGTTCCATTCAGGCGTTGTCACGTTCGGTGGTGCGGTTGATGAAGTTTTTCGGGCTTCCCGAAGAACGGGTCAAAGTGACTCTGGGAGCGGAACAGGAATACTTCCTTATCGACAAGCAGTTTTACTTGCAGCGGCCCGATCTGCTTCAGACCGGACGCACCCTTTTCGGCGCGCCGCCGCCGCGGCATCAGCAGCTTGAAGATCACTATTTCGGTGCGATCAAGCCCCGGATATTGAACTTTATGAACGAAGTCGAGCGCGAATTATGGAAGCTCGGCATCCCCGCCAAGACCCGCCACAATGAAGCGGCTCCGGCGCAGTTTGAAATCGCTCCGTTTTTTGAAGAACTCAATCTGGCAGTCGACCACAATATGATGGTAATGGAGGTGCTGCGCCAGGTCGCCGACCGCTACGGTCTGGTCTGTCTGATGCATGAGAAACCTTTCGCCGGGATCAACGGTTCAGGTAAACACTGCAACTGGTCGATCGACTACGGTGCTTTGAGCATGCTCAAACCCGGCAGCGACCCGCACCGCAACGCTATTTTTCTCACCACCTTGTGTGCGGTTATCCGGGCGGTCGATCTGCACAGTGATATGTTGCGCTGCGCCACCGCCGGACCGGGCAATGACCACCGTCTTGGGGCAAGTGAAGCCCCGCCTGCCATCATCTCCATTTTCCTTGGAGATCAGTTGACGGAGGTGATTGAACAGATCGAAGCCGGTTCTGTTACCGGCAGCCGCCGCAAAGCCGGAGCCATGCGGGTCGGAGCCGATATGCTCCCGCCGCTGCCCCGCGATGCCACCGACCGCAACCGCACCAGCCCCTTTGCCTTTACCGGTAATAAATTTGAATTCCGCGCCCCCGGTTCGAGCCAGAGTGCTTCAACGGCGATAATGATGCTCAACACCATCGTTGCCGAATCGATCGATTATATTTCCGATGAACTGGAAAAATTCGACGGCGGCGATTTCAATGCCAACTTGCAGTCGGTGCTTCAGAAAATAATCCGCAACCACAAGCGGGTGGTTTTCAACGGCGACAATTACAGCGACAACTGGGTGAAAGAGGCGGAAAAACGCGGGCTTCCCAATCTGCGGACGACCCTTGAAGCGATCATGCCGCTCAAAGATCCCGCCAATCATCAGCTTTTCAGCCGTTACGGTGTGCTTTCGGCAACGGAAATGCTTTCCCGCTACGAGGTCAATCTGGAAGAATACTACCGCAAAATACGCATCGAAGGCGGTGTCGCGCTGGAGCTTTCCCGTACGATGATCTGCGGCGCTGCGGTCGATGAATACCGCCGTCTGGGCGATGCCCTCAATCAGGCATCTGCAAGCGGTATTTCCGGCGGCAGAAGTGCCCTCTGTGCCTGCATGGAAAAGCTCGGCAATGCCATCGATGCTCTGGAAAATGCCAACAACGCTCTGGAAACGGCGATGGAGCAGGGCGATGACGGCATACTTGAAGCATTGACCGAAGTCCGCAAGGCGGCAGACACGCTGGAATATCTGGTCGATGACCGCCTGTGGCCGCTGCCAAAGTATCGCGAAATGCTTTTTGTTTACTGAACAAAGGAAATCCTTTCATGGCTGAAAACGATATATTGTACTGTTTCCGTTTGGAAGATGTTTCCGGAGAATTTGAACCGGCATCCAGTCTGCTTGATGCTCTGGAACTGCAATATTCCAGTTACTTTGAGCGCGGCAATATGACGGTCGTCCACACCGTTTACTCTGAAACTGAAGCAGATGCTCAAGCGGCTCTGGATAAAATCAGCACCATGCTTCCAGATTGGAAGCGCGATATGGATGTGGAATTGATACCGGGCAATATTTTTGAATTGAAAAAAAGCGACTGGGCGGATGCGTGGAAAAAATATTTCAAGCCGGTGGAAATCTCTTCCGGCTTGCTGGTGACTCCGGCGTGGATCACTCCGGAAGCCAAAAAATACCAGAAGGTGTTGAAAATCGATACCGGTATGAGTTTCGGTACCGGACAGCACCCTACCACCTTTTACTGTCTGAAAAAAATCGATGATATGGCAGACCGCATATCCTCTATGCTCGATGCCGGCTGCGGTTCAGGTATTCTTTCGGTTGCAGCACTGCTCAAAGGGGTGGAGTATGTCGAAGGATTTGACTTTGATCCCGATGCGGTGAAAATGACCTCTGAAAACCTCGCGCTGAATGGTTTTGCTTCAGATTCGATGGTGCTTCACTGCGCCGATGCCGGGAACTATCCCGGTCGGGAGGAGAAGTATGATCTGGTCTGTGCCAATATCCTCGGACATTTATTGATAACGTTCCGTTTCAACATCGCCTCCTGGGTCAAACCGGGCGGGACTTTGGTGCTGGCGGGGATATTGAACCGCGATTTTGATAAAGTTTCGCAGAGTTTTGTCGAACTCGGATTTTATGAGGTCGAAAGAGAGACCGACGGCGAATGGACCGGCGGCTTGTTTATAAGGTGATATTGAATTTTCCGGCAAGTGTTTTATATTGACTTCCAGTTACTGTACTTTAATTTAAGGAGAAAATATCATGGCTGAAACCAAAAAAAATGTACCGCGCCGTACTGTAAATTTTGAATTCCGGGAACTTCCCGGGAAAGAAGTTTTTATCGCCGGATCATTCAATGAATGGAAACCGGTCAAAAAACTGGAAGATAAAAACGGTGACGGTGTCTACCGCTGCCGGATGATGCTCGTTCCGGGAGTTTATCAATATAAATTTGTAATTGACGGTGAATGGCGGATCGATCCGGGCAACCCCAATTTTCAGCCCAATGAATTCGGTTCGCTCAACAGCGTATTGGTTGTAGAAAGCAAATAACTCAATGTGTGGGATATATTAAACTATGGGACTTCAGCTTTACAATGTTTCGCCCGCGTTGCCGGGGGAATTGTCTTTTCTGGAAAAACTTGCCGATAACATCTGGTGGTGCTGGCATCCCGATGCCGTTGACCTCTTTACCCGCATCGATCACAATCTGTGGCGCGAAGTCGGCGGCAATGCCAAAGCCTTTTTGCGCAAAGTTTCTCCCGGCAGTCTGGAGGAGCTTGCCAAAGATTCCGGTTATCTGCGCCAGATCGAAAATGTGAAAAAAGTTTTTGAAGCGGAAACCGGCAAACCGATCCCCCCGGAAAAACGCAGTATCGCCTACTTTTCTCTGGAATACGGCATCCATGAAAGTATTCCCATCTTTTCCGGCGGTCTGGGCGTTCTCGCCGGAGATCACCTCAAAGCTGCCAGCGATATGGATTTGCCGCTGGTCGCCGTGGGACTTCTTTACCGGCAGGGATATTTCCGGCAGGTGCTTGACCGCACCGGATTTCAGACCGAACACTATCCGGTTTCCGAGCTGCACGAGCTTCCCATCGTCCGCGGCTGTGATGTCAACGGTAATCCGGTGACTATCACTATGAAACTTGCCGAGCGCGAACTCGCCGCCGCCGTCTGGGTGTTGTGGGTCGGCAACGTGCCGCTGGTGCTGCTGGATACGGAACTTCCCCAGAATCCGCCCGATCTGCGCGAAGTCACCTGGCGGCTCTACGGCGGAGATAAACGCATGCGCTTGCATCAGGAACTGCTTCTGGGTATCGGCGGCGTGAAAGCCCTCCTTGCCATGGGGTTTGATCCGCAGGTCTGCCACATGAATGAGGGCCACGCCGGATTTCTCTCCCTTGCCCGTTTGAACCACCTGGTAAATGATTGCCACCTCGAGCCGGATGTCGCATTGGAAGTGGTCTGGCGTTCCAATATTTTCACCACCCATACTCCTGTCCCCGCCGGGAACGAGGTTTTCGATATCAATCTGGTGCGCCCCTATCTTGAACCATACGCCCGCGAAGCCGGATTCGATATCGAACGGGTCATCCGCTGGGGTATTCCCATCACCGAGCGCGGCCGTGCAAATGAAATGTCCATGACCGTTTTCGGTTTGCGTATGGCGGCAAATTACAGCAATGGTGTGAGCGCGCTTCACGGTGAAGTCGCCCGCCAGATGTGGAAACATCTCTGGCCGGAACGTTCCGCTTCGGAAATCCCCATCGGGCATATCACCAACGGCGTCCACATCGGTTCCTGGGTCTCCCCGCGCCACAGCCGGTTGTACAACCGTTACCTTTCTGCCAAATGGCTCAACAATCCATCGGTGGAACAGCTCGAATCCGATCTTGCCGCACTGCCGGATGATGAACTCTGGGGCGCGCATGAACTCTGCCGCCAGTCGCTCATCCGCTATGTCCGCCGCCATTTGCAGCGCAGCCGCCACACCCTTGAGGGCGGTTATGTCCCCGGCGGCGTTCTGCAGCCGGATACATTGACCATCGGTTTTGCACGACGGTTCGCCACTTACAAGCGCGGAACACTGCTTTTGCGCAACAAAGAGCGTCTGCTCGCTCTGCTCCGGGACAAGAGCCATCCGGTACAGTTCATCTTTGCCGGTAAAGCCCACCCTGCTGACAACGGCGGCAAACAGCTTATCAAAGAGCTTATCGAATTTGCCCGGCAGGAAAATGTTCAGGACAAACTGCTTTTCCTTGAAAACTACGATATCGGTATGGCGCGCTATCTGGTTCAGGGGGTCGATGTCTGGCTCAACAATCCGCGCCGCCCGCAGGAGGCAAGCGGTACTTCCGGTATGAAAGCCGCCATAAACGGTGTTATCAACTGCAGTATTTTAGACGGATGGTGGGCGGAAGCCTATGACGGCGTAAACGGCTGGGCGATCGAAGGAAATGATTACTACACCGAGGATGAAGACCGGGACAATTTTGAAAGCCAGCAGCTTTTTAACGTTCTGGAAAACGAGATCATTCCCTGTTTCTACGAGCGTATCGGCGGCGAACTTCCCACCCGCTGGATCGCCCGGATGAAAGCATCTATCGCTACCGGTCTCGGAGAGTTTTCCAGCGCCAGAATGGTCGGAGATTACAACCGTAAATATTACACCCCGGCGGCACAAGCTTACGCTTCACTCATCGTTGACAATGCCGCTCCGGCGCGCCAGCTCGTTATCGAAAAACGCAAACTGGTCGAAAATTTCGACGGCGGCAAACTCTATATTTCCAATCCGGTCGTCGAAGGTTCTCTGGATAAGCTCCATGTCGGCGATAAAATCAAGGTCAAAGTTGAAGTTTATCTCGCCGGAATGCTCCCCGGTGAAGTCGAAGTCGACGCTTACAGCGGTACTGCCAACGCTCATAACGAGATCGTCTCCGGAACGGCAACGCCGTTGAATATGATCGAAGACCGCGGCAACGGCAACTATCTCTATGCCGGTGAGATCATCTGCAGCGGTTCCGGACGTTTCGGACTTACAGCCCGTATAAAAGCGGCGGGCAACCTCTGGGATAACAGTGTGCCGGGTTTCATGTGCTGGCCGAAGTAATATCAATAAAAGGGGAACTGGTATGAAACATAATAAAAAAGCCAATCCGAGGATCCTGGTCGTTACACCGGAAATCACTTCACTTCCTGCGGGGATGAACAATATGGGCGGTTGTCTCCGGGCGAAAGCCGGAGGGTTGGCCGATGTTTCGGCATCGCTGGTAAGTGCGCTCTACCGGCAGGGAGCGGATGTCCATGTCGCTCTGCCGCACTACCGGAGAATGTTTCATATCGATGTCGGCAAACTTATCAGCAATGAGCTTCGTGTTTACATGAGCAATCTGCACAACAGCCGCATCCACCTTGCCGAAGACCGTATTTTCTACTATCGGGATACTGTTTACAGCAGTTACGACAGCGACAGTTTTCTGCAGGCGCTGGCGTTTCAGCGTGAAGTTATCAACAATATCATCCCGGTGGTCAAACCCGATCTTATCCACTGTAACGACTGGATGACCGGACTCATTCCGGCGGCGGCGCGCCGTATGGGGATACCCTGTCTTTTTACCGTTCACAACATCCATACCCACAAACGGACACTCGCTGAAATCGAAGACCGGGGCATTGATGCCGCCCCATTCTGGCAGAACCTCTTCTTTGAACGTCAGCCGTTCAATTATGAAGAGAGCCGGAACAATAATCCGGTCGATTTCCTCGCCAGCGGCATTTTTGCTTCGCACTTCATCAATACGGTCAGTCCAACTTTTCTCAAAGAAATCGTGGAAAATTACCATGACTTTGTGCCGGAAAGCGTGAGAAAAGAGATATCCGGTAAATTCTATGCCGGTTGTGCCAGCGGTATATTGAATTCTCCGGACGAGGAGTGCGACCCCGAAACCGATGAGTTTCTGGAATGCCGTTACAACAGTACCAATCATGCCGCCGGTAAAGCGGTAAACAAGATCGCGTTTCAGGCGCGTACCGGATTGCATGTCGACCAGAATGCTCCGCTCTTTTTCTGGCCCCACCGGCTCGATCCGGTACAGAAAGGGTGTACGCTTCTTGCCGATACCCTCTATGAAATCGTTCACCGCCACTGGGAGAGCAATCTGCAAATAGCCATCGTTGCCAACGGGCAATATCAGCAGGTTTTTAAAGACATTATTGCGTTCCACAACTTCTACGACCGGGTGACGGTTTGCGACTTCGATGAACAGCTTTCCCGTCTGGGCTTTGCCGCCGCTGACTTCATGCTGATGCCTTCGCGCTTTGAACCTTGCGGTCTGCCGCAGATGACCTGTCAGTATTACGGCGCGATCCCGGTGGTGCATGATACCGGCGGTCTGCATGATACCGTGAATATGTTCAATGATGACGGTACGCAGGGCAACGGTATTGTTTTCTGCAACTACGACAGTTATGCGTTGCGCTGGGCGGTCGATGAAGCCATGAGATTTTACCGCCGTCCGGCAGAGTGGAAAAACGGCGTTATCTCCCGGATCATGGTCGAAGCGCGCAAACGCTTCAACCACGATGTCACTGCGCAGGAATACATCAAAATCTATGAATCAATGTTATCCCGTCCGCTGGTGGTAGATTGAGCAAAAGTATAAAACCGCCCTTTGAGCGTATTTCCAATGCGCCGCTTCCCGTTGAAGCGGATACGTTTTTGCACCGTTACAAAGATGTGCTTGAACAGCGTAAACATCAGGCGGATACACTTGAAAAACGCATCGTCCGGGAATACGGTTCTCTGGAAAAATTTGCCTGCGCCCATCAATTTTTCGGTTTGCATAAAGAAAAAGATCAATGGGTGTTCCGCGAGTATGCTCCAAATGCTGAAAGCATCGTGCTCGCCGGTGATTTTTCCAATTGGCGCAATGATGAAAAATTCCGTTTGAAACCTTGCGGCAACGGTATTTTTGAGGGGCGTTTCCCCGCTTCTGCCATTTCGCACGGTATGCATTACTGTATGCGGGTGAAGCACCGGTACGGCGGCGGGGAAAGGCTTCCTGCATTCGTGCGCCGCGTGGTTCAGGATGAAAAGACTTTGCGTTTTACCGCACAGGTTCAGGATGTGGAAACTCCGTATATTTTCCGTTATCCGCGTCCGGAAAAAACTGCGCCTCTGATTTATGAAGCTCATATCGGCATTGCTCAAGAGGAGGCAAAGGTCGGCACATTTGCTGAATTTATCCCGCTATTGGAAAAAATTGCCCGGAAAGGCTACAACACCATTCAACTTATGGGGATCATGGAACACCCTTATTACGGGAGTTTCGGGTATCATGTTTCCAATTTTTTTGCGGTATCTTCCCGTTTCGGTACTCCGGAGGAGTTCAAACAGCTGGTTGATGAAGCGCACCGCCTGGATTTGCGGGTGATAATCGATCTCGTTCATTCACACGCGGTCAAAAACAGTGCCGAAGGGCTGGGCGATATCGACGGGAGCCGGGAAACCTATTTCCATTCCGGCGGGCGCGGAGTGCATGAAGCGTGGGATTCATATTGTTTTGATTACGGCAAAATGGCGGTTTTACGTCTGCTGCTTTCCAACTGCCGCTTTTTTCTTGAAGAGTACAATATCGACGGTTTCCGTTTTGACGGAGTGACCAGTATGCTTTACAAACATCACGGTTTGAACCGGGTGTTCAGTTCTTACGATGACTATTTTTCCTGCGAAGTCGACAACGATGCAGTAACTTATCTTACGCTTGCCAACCGGCTTATCCACCGTCTGGTCCCGGAAGCCGTCACCATCGCCGAAGATGTGAGCGGTATGCCGCTTCTGGCGGCTGAAAAGGGCATCGGATTTGATTACCGTCTGGCGATGGGGGTGTCGGATATCTGGTTCAAGCTGCTGGATATACCGGATGAAAAGTGGAGCATGTTCCAGCTTTACGGCGAATTGCTCAACCGCCGTCAGGATGAGCGTTCAATCAGTTATGTCGAGTGTCACGATCAGGCGATCGTCGGCGGGCAGAGTGCCTTTTTCCGGATGGCGGGCAAAGCGGTGTATGATTCAATGCAGTGCGGCAAACCGGAATTGAGCATCGACCGGGCAATAGCGCTGCACAAGATGATGCGTTTGATCACGGCGGCGTGTGCCGGACACGGATATTTGAATTTCATCGGCAATGAATTCGGACATCCGGAATGGGTCGATCTGCCGCGCGAAGGGAATAATTGGAGTTATCATTATGCGCGGCGGCAGTGGAGTCTTGAACATTCGCCGGAATTGCGCTATCACTTCTTGAGTGATTTTGACCGGGAGATAATGAAACTGGCTTCCCTGCCGGGATTTTTCGATTGCCGGGTGCAGACGCTCAAGGTCGATGAAAATAAAAAGATCATCGCCTTTGAACGCAATGATCTTGTTTTTGTTTTCAATTTTAATCCGGATAACTCATTTACGGATTATGAGATCGAAGTACCTTGCGGCATTTATCACACGATACTGGACAGCGACTGCAAGGATTTCGGCGGATTTGACCGCCGCCAGTACGGTCAGCGATACTTTACCGTTTCCCGAACCGGCGGATTGTTTCTCATGCTGTATCTGCCCAGCCGCAGTGCGCTGGTACTGCGCCGTCAATCAACGACGTAAGCTATTGCCGCATCCAGCAGACCGAGAGTATAGAGATAATCGGTGATGGTGTAGCGTTTGCGGATCAGCTGAGCGGTTTTGATGCCGTGGATGTATTGTTCTTTTGACAAACCGATCTCCGGATAGAGGGCGGGGCTTTTGGCACTTTTGAGCATCTTGATTGCCGTTTCAGAATCGATGATCTGTTCCGGAAGTTTATTTTGCAGATATTCCCAGATGCCGAAAAGTTCCTCTCTACGTTCGGGAGTTGATTCATATTTTTCCAGGGCCAGCTCTTTTACTCCGGTGCCGTAGCAATCTTTTTTCAGCAGTTCATCGATTTCAGCGGCACGTTCTTCGATGGATAAGATCGGTTTGGCAAGTTTGCGTGCAGTTTCCAGCGGGGTGTTGATGATGAACTCCATCATCCGCGTGGTGGTTATGGAACCGATGGCAACTTTGAAACCGTGGGAGACCTCTTCGCCGTTGAAAGAGAGTTTTTCCATCTCCCAGACATGACTCATCAAATGTTCTGCGCCGGATGCCGGACGGGAATCCTTGTAGAGCTGCATCGCGTATCCGGTGTCGGCAAGTCCGGCGAAAACCGGTCCGAAATCGTTGGGATCAGCCAAACGCTGACGAAGCGGTTTCTGGACCAGATCCCAGATTTTACGGTCGATCTTTTCTGCTCCGGCAGCTTCAGCGATGATCCAGTCGCCGCCCGCCGGAACTTTGGCAAAGAGGTCGGCGTAACCGGAAGCAAACATTTCCGGCGGCGCAGTGTACAAAACATCCGTATCCGCCAGAAGTGCATAGGGCGCCGGGCAGGGGAGAGTCATTTTGCGGCCGCCTACGGCCATGGCACTTCCGGCGGCGGTATAGCCGTCCACACTGGAGGCGGTGGGAATACAGCAGTAGTGGATACCGGCGATTCCGGCGGCGCGTTTGACGATATCGTTGATAACTCCTGAACCGACTGCCAGCGGGATGACACCGGGCATGGTTTTCATTTTTTCAGCGAGCATATCGGAAATGGTGCTTTCCGGGTGGAGCCGGGGGGAACCGGGGAAAATGTAAGGATCGTACTGATCTGAAAACTGTTCGCTTGCTTTTTTTCCGGCGGCGGCAAAGGTGTTTCCGTCTGCGATGATCCACGGTTTTTTGCCGGGGAAAACTTTGGTGATGAAATCATTAAGTTCATTTAAAGCACCGCTGCCCATGGCAAAGTAAGCGGTCTGCATTCCTTCGGGGATATTTATGTACTGCATGATATTTCCTCACAGTTGGATTGTTCTTCAATTAAAATAGCATTTAAATAGCGATAAATCAAGTTGAAAAAAATCCATGCAGGTAATATATTATGCCGCAAAGTAAATATTGTTGGAGCATTATTATGAAATCTGATGAGAAAAGTTGTGAGATCCCCGGTCGTCCGACTGATTCAAATTTGAAGCTCGATACCTTTGTTCCGAATTGGGGCGGGGGAAACGGTAAGCGCTTTTCCGGGAAAGCCTTTGCGGGCAATGCCGCGTTGAAAAATATCGATACTGCAAGCGCCGTCAACCTCACTTTGCCCAAAGCAATTTACGGTATCACCGGAGTTGAACTCCAGATCCGGCTGGGCAACCTCTTTTTACTGCACAACAGATCACAGGCGGAAGTCAAAATCAATACTCCGGTCGGTCTTTGTGAAAACCGGGTGTGGCGGTATACCGCTGATAAGCCGGGGCGTTATCCGGCTTCAATTGAGGTCGCTGATGCCGCCGGACGTCAGTTGGGATATGCTGAAACCGAAATAGTCATTTCCGATGCTTCTGCCGGAAATGAGCAGAATATTTCCATGCTTATGATCGGTGACAGTTTGTTTGCCGGGGCGCAAACCGCAGATTCCCTGCTGAAAAATATGCACTTGCGCGGCAATGAAAACTTTTATCTTTTCGGCAGTCATTCCGGACGCGGCAATCCGCTTGCTTCCGGACGCGCGGCAGTAGAAGCCTACGGCGGCTGGCGCTGGGCGCACTTTCTGGAAAAATATGAGGACGGCGAGTTGTATAATTGCAAAAGTAAATTTTTGCAGCCGCAAACCGATGGAAGTTCGAAACTGGATTTCAATGCCTACCTTGACAAATATCATCAGGGTAAAGCGCCGGATGTCATTGTGATCCTGCTCGGATGCAATGATATTGCCCATGCTTCGATGGATGATTTTTCGCGCTGGATGGAGGAGTCCCGGTGCAAGCGGCGCGAATTACTGGAACATATCCGTTCGGTTGCTCCGGAATCGGTTATCGGACTGGTTACTCTGCCTCCGGCAAATGCCCGGCACAAGGCATATCTTGATAATTATCACGGTGTAGTGGTGCATCAGCAGTATGCGTACAATCAGCTGACCTATGTGAAACAGTTGATGCTGGATTTTCAGGATGATCCGGATTATTCGATAATTCCGATCTATCCCGGGATCGACCCGGTGGCGGATTATCCGGAAGACAACTCCATTCATCCCAACGATCAGGGATATTTCAACTTTGCCCTTGCCATCGAAGCGTGGCTCAAAGCGATGTTTTGAATGGTGAAAATATGTCGAAAAAGAAAAAAATTCTGTTTATCACAGGTTGCGCAGTTTTATCTGTACTGCTTCTTGCCGGAATGGCGTGGGGCGTGGTCGTTTACTGCAATAATATGATCGGTTCTTACGGTAAATATTGTTATGATGATGTTGAAAAAATCCCGCCGCGAAAGGTCGCTCTGCTGCTGGGAGTAGCTAAAACAGCTCCCAGCGGTAATCCCAACGCTTTTTTCCGGGGGCGCATCGAAGCTGCGGCAAAGCTTTATCACGCCGGAAAGATCGTCCACATCATCATCTCCGGTGATAACAGCCGCAAAGATTACAGCGAACCGCAGGATATGAAAGAGGCTCTTATGGAAAAGGGCGTGCCGGAAACGGCAATGACTCTGGATTATGCCGGATTCCGGACGCTGGATTCCATTGTCCGGTGCCGGGAAATTTTCGACTGCCGCAAAATCACCGTTATCTCCCAGCGTTTTCATGCGGAACGCGCCTTGTATATCGCGGATAAACACGGTATCGACGCTATCGGTTTTGCCGCCGCCGACACCCCGTGGAAGTGGCTCAACGAACGCAACTGGCGCCGGGAAAAATACGCCCGGACTGCCGCGTGGCTCGACCTCAATATTTTGTACCGTTCTCCGCGTTATCTTGGAGAAAAGATAACTCTGCCGTCAGCTGCACAAAGCGGCGGCAAAGTCGCTCAATGAATTATCCCGTGCGCCCATGATGGTGACAATATCGCCGTTATGGGCATTTTTATTGAGAAACTCTTTTACCGCTTCGCGGTCGGGCAGGGTGATGAAACGCTCCGGAGCGCGGCTTGATTTCTGCCATTTGGCATGGATTTCAACTGCGGACGGCGAAAAACTGGAAGTGCCTCCGGCATAAAACGGTTCAAGCAGGATAAAACGGTCTTCCGGTTTGAGAAACTCTTCCATATATTCAAAAAGCTGATTTTCCATAAAGCCGAAAGGCTTGTAGCCGTGCGGCTGGAATACGGCGAATAAAGCTCCGGCAGTACGTTCACGCATCCCTGACAGGCAGGAGAGGATCTTTTCCGGATTGTGGGCGTAATCGTCAAAGACCTTTGCACCATTAGTCATGGTTCCGGCGTAATCATCGCGCCGCCAGACCCCTTCAAAACTGCCGAGAGCTTCAATGATGTCATCCCCGGCAAAATTCAGCATTTGCAGCATAAGTTTTATGGTGAGCGCATTTATCGCCATGTGTCTGCCCGGTTTGGGAAGTGCGAGTTTACTCCCGCCGGAAAATCCGGCGACCGCTCCGGCGGGTGCAGCATTGTAGGAGGAAATATATTCAGTCGCCCGGGGCGTTGCCGTATCGGCGGCGATCAGGACTGGAAGCGTTTCCGGAATGGCATTTTTTACTGCTTCATAGACTTCAAGGGTCAATACTGCGCCTTTGCGGATCTGCTTCAAAAATGCTCCGAACATTTCTGATAATTCTTTTTTATCGTAGTGGTCGGTGCCGATATTGAGGATCATGGCATAATCCGCGCCGTAATTGAGCAGACTTTTGTCGCTTTCATCGGCTTCAAAGACCAGATATTTTCCCTTGCCGGAACGGTAGTTGCCGGCAAATTTTTCACTCTTGAACTTCTTGGATAACGCTCCGGAAAGCATCGCCGGATCGGCGTTGAGATTGTCCAGTGCTTCAGAAAGATAGCCGCAGACGGTACTCTTGCCGCAACTGCCGGTGACGGCGATGGATTCTTTACCGGAATATTCCAGAAGTTTTCCCAGCAGTTCCGAACGGTGCATCCGCTTGATGCCGCCCGCCGCCGCAAAATCCGGATTGTCCGCTTCGATTGCGGTGCTGTAAACTATGGTATCGGGCAGCGGCAGGACGGAAAAACGCGAACCATCCTGCGGATAGATGGAAATGCCCTGACTTTTCAACGGCTGTATGATGTGACGGTTTTCCGGTCGTTCTGCCCCCCGGTCACTGCCGCTCACTGTAAAACCCATATCAAATGCGGCGGCGGCAAGACTGCTCATGCCGATGCCGCCGATCCCGATGAAATGCAAATTTTTCATAAATTATTTTACTCCGGAAGAATGAAAACGCTTGAAATAATCCATTTTACATACTATACTAAATAAAACGATATTTTTCAATAGTATTTTTAACGGATTTTATGGAAAAGCCTGCTTTAAACATCCAGTTCGCCGCAGAGAGCAATGTCGGTTTGCACCGCAGCAACAACGAAGACAGTTTTCTGGTTTGCCGTCCGGATGCTGATTCTGTGCTTGCCTGTGTCGCGGATGGCATCGGCAGTCACTCCGACGGAAAACTGGCAAGTTCGATCTGCTGCCGCGATCTTCTGGAGTATGCGATGGCACATAAGGTACGACACGGCGATCCGGAAAGTTTTCTCAAGCAGGTTTTCTCTCAAATCAACACCAAACTTTTTGAACGCAACTATCGGGAGAAACGCCCCCGTCCCATGGGATGTACCGCTGTCAGCGCATTTTTTACCGGAGATTTGATAACGGTACTCAATATCGGAGACAGCCGTTTTTATGAATATCTTGCCGACCGTAAAAAGCCGCTTCAGCAGATCACGGTCGATCATCATCTTGACGAAGAGGGGCTGGAAAAACTTGCCAGAGAACATCAGGTCGACAAGGAAACGCTCCGCCACCGGGTCCTGCTGAATTCTCTCGGAACCAGACAGCAGGCGGAACCGGATATTTTCACTGTAACTGTCAAGCCGGGGGCGAAATATCTGCTTTGTACGGATGGTCTGTCCGGGAGAGTCCCCGAAGAACGTATTTCAAAGATCATGTCAAACGGGGATCTTTCGTGCCGGGGACTTACCTCCGCTCTGGTCCGGGAAGCTCTGGTTTGCGGCGGACGGGACAATATCACTGTGATAACTGCAATTATTTCCGGAGACTCCGATGGCATTGCTTGAAGTCAATGATCTGGCGGTATATTATCCGCTTAAAAAAGGGCTTTTCGGCAGGAAACAGTTTTTGAAAGCGGTCGATGGAGTAAGTTTTCATATCGATCGCGGGGAGATCGTCGGACTGGTCGGCGAATCAGGCTGTGGTAAAAGCACCATCGGTAAAGCATTGGTCAAACTCGAAGAACCCACCCGGGGATCGGTCATCCTTGACGGGGTCGATCTGTCTACTGTAAAAGGGAAAGATTTACGGCTTTTACGCCGCAAGTTCCAGATGATATTTCAGGATCCGTACGGTTCACTCAATCCCCGCATGACTGTTTTCAGTGCGTTGGACGAAGTGATCTCGCTCCACCTTGATCTGTCAAAAGAAGAGCGCTATGCAAAGGCGGTTGAATTGCTCAAATTGGTCGGATTGCCTCCGGAAGCGTTGAACCGTTATCCGCATCAGTTTTCCGGCGGTCAGCGGCAGCGTATCGGTATCGCACGGGCATTGGCTCTTGAACCGGAACTGGTGGTCGCCGATGAACCGGTTTCAGCTCTGGATGTGAGTGTACAGGCTTCGATAGTCAATCTGCTTTCGGATATTCAAAAGCAGAAAGGTACTGCATTTCTGTTTATTGCGCACGATCTGGCGGTGGTCGAACATATTTCCCGCCGGATATTGGTGATGTATCTGGGGCATATCGTTGAATCCGGGCCGTCAAAGGAGTTGATCGCATCCCCGCTTCACCCTTATACCAGAGCTTTATTGGAGGCGGTTCCGGTTATTTCAAGAGAGAAAAGAACGTCCGCCAATTCCGGCTCCATTGATGCTGTTTCTCAAATCACGCCGCCGGACGGTTGCCCCTTTGCTCCCCGCTGTCCCCACGCGATGCCGCGCTGTTTTAAGGAAAAACCGCAACTTTTGAATATCGGCAATAACGGGCGGCAATGCGCCTGTTTCTTACAGCAAGGTTAAACTCAAGAAGATTCCCACCGTCAGCGGTATGGTGAAGTTGTCGTCGATTTTTATCTGTTTGGTAAAGAGTTCCACCACTGCTCCAAGAATGACTGCGAGCGCACCCCAAAGATAAAAGCTGTTTCCGGTACCGCAGACGATCCCGGCAAGCGACAGGAAGAAATATCCGGCAATGATAAAGCTCAACGTGCCTTCCCATGATTTGCCGTTGACAAGTTTATGTTTGCCGAATTTTCTGCCGACCAGTGCCGCGGCTGCATCTCCTGTGAGCATTACTGCCATTGACGCTGCCGCAATAAACGGTGGAAAAATCAGATTCAACAGCAGTGCCGCCATCAGCACCGGCGCTCCGCCGGAAACGATCCACTGACCCGGTTTGACTTCGGTACGGAGCATGCTTTTGAACAGTTTTCCATAAAGTCCGCCCAGATATTTCCCGCCGTTGGCATAATCGTGTTCCAAGATGAGTGTGACCGTCAGACAAAATAAAAACAGTACCGAACATATCCATCGTCCATGCGGAAATACCCGGGGCAGGAATATCATTGCCGCTACCATCCACAGTGATGACAGATGTATCAGTTTGCGTTTGATCTCTTCCCAATAGCTTATCGGTGTTGACATGATAAATCCCTTTCTGTTGTCATGAGGGTTAATATAATATCTTACAGCAGTTTCTTCAAGTAAAAATCACATTTTTGTTGCTTTGAAAACTTGCTTTTCAAAGAATTTGATGTATAGTAATAACAATGCAACTTTTACTTTACACTTTTATGGAGAAATAATATGTCCAGTCAGAAAAAATTGAAATTTGCCATCGTTGGAACCGGTAACCGGGGAGTTCACTGCTTCGGTCAGCTTTTGATCAAGCGTCAGGATTGCGAAATCGTGGCGCTGGTCGATCCCAATCATGTCCGTTCCGGTCACGCTGCGGAGATCCTCAACATCAAGCCGATGTTTTTCCACGATGTTGAAGAGATGCTCAAAACCGTCACTCCCGATGCCGTCGTCATCACCAGCCCCGACTGCACCCATTGCGCCAACGCCATCGCCGCGCTTCAGGGCGGATGCAACGTGCTGCTTGACAAACCACTTGCCACCCATGTTTCCGACTGTCAGGACATTATTGAAGTTGCTGAAAAATGTTCCAAAATTCTGATGATGGGCTTCAACCTCCGTCACAATCCGGTGTTGAAAAAACTCAAATCCATCATTGATGAAGGTACTGCCGGTAAGATTTTTATGATCGAAAACCGCGAATTTTACGACGGCGGCCGCACCTATATGGCCCGTTGGAACGGCGATTATTCCATAAGCGGCGGTCTGTGGATCCACAAAGGCAGTCACGACTTTGATGTTTTCCAGTGGCTGATGGATTTCCCCAAACCGGTACGGGTCAGCAGTTTTTCCAGTTTGAGTGTTCTTGATCCCAACCATCTGCCTTTCCAACTCCGTCCCGGCGTTGAAGCCGGTCCCAGCTGCCGCAAATGCGCCTACCGCACCGAATGTCCGGATGCCTATCCCGAAGGTACTGAAATCAAACTTTTCGGCGAAGATGCCATTGCTGTCGACGGTTATGTGAAAGATAAATGCATCTATCTTACCGAAAAAAGCGTTCATGACAACGGCATGGCGATCGTTGAATATGACAATGGTGCCCGCGCGGTCCACAGCGAATGTTTCATCGGCCCCATCAATGACCGTAAATATACCATCTGGGGCGAACTTGCCACCATTGAAGTGAG
The DNA here is from genome assembly GCA_015061605.1 of Lentisphaerota bacterium. Lineage (GTDB taxonomy): Bacteria > Verrucomicrobiota > Lentisphaeria > Victivallales > Victivallaceae > UBA1784. The sequence continues at coordinate 30,160 of SUWH01000002.1, forward strand.
CCTCACCAACCGTGAGATCATCGTTCATCCCCGTTGGAGCGGTGATATCGTATCTTACAAGATCGCAGAAGCACAGGGCGGTCACGGCGGCGCTGATCCGATGCTGCTGGATACCTTTGTCAAAGCGGTTCAGAATGGGGATGCTTCCACCAGTACCGCTGAACACGGCATGTGGTCGACCGCCTGCGGTGAAGCCGCCGAACGTTCCTGGCGCGAGCATCGCACCGTCGAAGTTCAGGAATTGTTCAAGTAAAACGGCGCGCCCTGCGCCTCAATCATCGCGCCTGGAGCTGCCGGTTGCGCATCCGCCGTCCGGCTGTCCAGCCGGACGGGCGTGAGGCAGTATTTGATTCCTCACTGCCGCGACAACGGAGCGGCAATATACCCCCGCTTTTTTTGAAAAGGAATAGGGGGGCGGGGGGAAGGGAAAAACTTTTTTTCTCGTGAAAAAAGTTTTTCCCTTCCCCCCGACGCCATTACCCCTTGAACATTTCCAGAGCGGCTTGCAGGGCGGCATTTTTGTTGTCAAATTCTCCGGCAAGCTGGCGGTCGTAGATGGTTTCGAGGACTTTTTTGAATTTTATCTGCGGCGGGATACCGTTGGCGATCAGCTCTTTGCCGCGGACGAACGGGGGCGGGAGGGCTTGAGTTTCTCCTGAATAGATTTGTAATTTATCCAGCAGAAAATTGAAGCCGTCCATAAGACCGTTACTGCAAATGCAGTCGAGGCGGTGGAGTTCCAGTTCCATGGCGAAATCCGGTTCGCCGATAAGTTTGCGGAGTTTGGCAGTTTTCATTGCGGTGACGGAAGCAAAACGCATGTGATTGGCAACTGCATGGACACAGCTTTCCATATCATTCACCGGCATCCGCAGGCGGCGGCAGATGGTTTCGGCGATTTCCGCGCCTTGGGTTTCATGTCCGAAAAAGCGGATACGTCCGGTTTCGTCGATGGTACGGGTGGGGGCTTTCCCAACATCGTGCAGCAATATGCTCCACGCCAGACGGCGGGAAGGTAGTGTCATACGCGACAGCATCAAAAGGGTGTGTTCCAATACGTCGCCCTCCGGGTGAAATTGCGGCGGCTGGGTGATTTGCCGCAGGATGGCAACTTCCGGGAGGATGTGCGCTAAAATTCCGGTATCTTCCAAAAGTTTTATTGCCCGTGCCGGAGCTTTGCCGGTGAGCATCATATCCAGTTCGGAGAAAATCCGTTCACTGGAAAGTTCTCTGACCAGATGGGCGTGAGTTTTCAATGCCGCTTCAAGTTCCGCATCAAGCGCGAAACCAAGTTTTGCTGCGAAGCGTACTGCCCGCAATATCCGCAGATAATCCTCTTTGAAGCGGCAGACCGGATCGCCGACGGTGCGGAGAATGCCGCGTTGAAGATCATCAACACCATTATTGAAATCCAGCAGTTCATTGCGTTCCAGATCATACATCATGGCGTTTACGGTGAAGTCGCGCCGTTTGGCATCGAGGGAAAAATCGGTAGTGTATGAGATGTTTTCCGGGTGGCGGCCGTCGAGGTAGGAGCGCTCACTTCTGGCGGTGGCGACTTCCATGTCAATGCCGTTCACCCGGATGATGACCACACCGAAACTGGCTCCGACGAGCTTGGCTTCAGGAAAAATATTCTGCAGTTCCTCCGGACGCGCGGTCGTCACCAGATCGAAGTCAGATGGGGTGCGCCCCAGCAGCAGATCCCGCACGGCACCGCCGACCAGCGCACTGCGGAAGTTTGCCGCTGCCAGACGGCGGGAAACCGTTTTTGCCGCCGCAAAACCGGGGGCATTGGAATGCAGTACGGGCATATTCAAAACTTAAAAACCGCGGATGACGTTGGCGATTTCGGAGAAGTTGTCCACCGAGTAATCCGGAGTTTCCTCTTTAGCTTCGCCGAATCCGTAGGTGACGAGGATGCGGCGGAAATTTGCTCTGCGTCCGGCTTCCAGATCGGTGTAGTGGTCACCGATCATCCAGCAGTTGGCAGCTGAAGCGTTATATTTCTTCTGCAAAGCGAGCAAAGCATCGGGTTCCGGCTTGAGCGGATATTCGCCGTCGCCGCCGATGATGTCGGAAAAATATTTTGCCACGCCGAGACCTTCGAGTATCTTCAAAGTTGCCGCTGCCGGTTTGTTGGTGACTACTGCCAGATGGGAGACCGATTTCTGGAGTTCTGCCAGACCGGAAGCTACTCCGTCATAAAGCGTGGTCGATTCCAGCAGATGATCGGCATAAAAGCGTTTCATCCGTTTGAGAGCGGTTTCAAAATCCACATCGGCATCGGCGACCGCGCGGCGTACCAGACTGTTGATGCCGTTGCCGACCATGCGGATGATGCGTTCATGATCCATGGGTTCGAGGTTCATACTCTGGCGCATGTAATTGACCGCACCGGCGAGGTCGTGCCGGGAGTCGATCAAAGTGCCATCCAAATCAAAAACAAGAAGTTCAGCCATGGTGCAAATTCCTCTTTTAATTAAAGCTCTTTTTCCACAAACGGCACTGAAACGATCCGGGGCAGCCGGGCGAATGAATCAATCGACAACGCTGAAAACTCATTCCGTTTGAATGCGTGATAAGCAAGTCCCCCCACCATCGCCGCGTTATCGGTGCAATATTTAGGAGGAGCGAGTTTCAAGGTGATATTTTTCGGAAGACGTTCCGCCATCAACCGGCGCAGTTCGGCGTTACAGGCAACACCTCCGGCAACGACCACGGTGCGTACCGGAAAATCTTTTACCGCAAGCAAAGTTTTCTTCACCAGTACATCGACCACTGCATTCTGATATCCGGCGGCGGTGTCGGCGAGCCATTGCGCATCGGCAAGGGCGGAGTCTCCTGCGTTGCGGACATGGTAAAGAAGCGCAGTCTTTATGCCGCTGAAACTGAAGTTGTAACGGTTTTCCGGTGAAACCGGTTTCCCGGCAGCTCCGGTCAGCGGGCGCGGGAAATCGAAGCGGGAAATGTCGCCGTTTTCGGCGGTTTTCTGCATGATCGGACCCCCGGGGTAGCCCAATCCGAGCAGTTTTGCTCCTTTGTCGAGAGCTTCACCGGCGGCATCGTCGATGGTGCAGCCCAACTGGCGCGCCGAACCGTCTTTTTCAACCAGTAAAAGCGAGGTGTGTCCGCCGGAAACTACCAGTGCCAGAATGGGGTAGGTTTCCGGTTTTTTGAGCATTTCAGCTCCGCCGTCCAGAAACGCGCCATAGATGTGGGCGAGGAAGTGGTTGACTCCGATCAGAGGAAGTTTATTTGCCTGTGCCAGACCTTTGGCATAATTCAAACCGACCAACAGCGCGGGGATCAATCCGGGGCCCTGGGTGACGGCGACGGCATCGATATCTTTCATGGTGACAGCGGCTTTGTCCAGTGCGCTTTGTGTCACCGGCAGAAGTGCTTTCAAGTGTTCTCTTGCCGCAAGTTCCGGGACCACGCCGCCGTGGGGGGCGTGCCGTGCGATCTGTGAAGCGACTTCACTGCCCAGTACGGTATTGCCGTCCTGAACGACTGCGGCTGCGGTTTCGTCACAGCTGCTTTCCAAACCTAAAATAAGACTCATATTTGAAAAATTCCTGAATTACATTTGTTCAAAAGGCAATATACCACAAATTTGCATTAAAATCAAATCATTTTTTACAGATTGTTGCAACTTGAAAAGTTTATTCTGTTGTGATATATTATAATGATAGTATTTATGTCGACTTTTTTGTTTTTAAGGATGGGTTTCCGGATGCCGGTTTCTTACGATTTTAAAAATGCTTCACGCAACACGCCATCCCGCCGCAGTTCGGGCGGGAAGAGTTTGCGTTTTATCATTTTGCTTTTGATAGTGGCAGCGATAACAGCCGGAGTCATCATGCTTATTGTGCCGGAAAAGGAAAAGATCATGGATAACGGCACAAAAACGGAAAAAACAGAACAGCCCGGCGGGAACAGCAGTGAAAAAGCTCCGGAAGCGGAACCTCCCGGGATAAGAGAAACTGAAAAAGTCTCTCCGACGCCGGATGCCGGAGATAAAAATGATCCGGTCTTGCTGACAGATAAAACCAAAGCGGACGATACCGGAACCGCAAATGTATCTCAAGGTAAAGGCAAAGTCCTGCCCGGTGATATTCCGGAAAATGAGGATAAGCCGGTATTCCGTGCCAGTCAGGCTCCCGGTGCCGCTGAAATTCTTGGCCGGGCATCGGCATTGAGTGATCCGGATGAGATAACAGCTCTGCTGCGCAGTTTTCTGATGAAAGAGTATTCGGCGGGCGGCGTTTATTCCGCCAACTGGGATGCAGTGGGTAAAGAGCTTGCCGCCGTTTTGCGGAAAAAAGCAGAAAAAAACAACTGGAAAGCCCAGTGCGTGGTACACAAAGTCGTTTCCAGGGATAACTTTATCAAAATCGCCCGCCGTTATCACTCCACCGTTGAAGGGATAAAACAGGTCAATAAACGCAAAAACAATAATATCCGTATCGGCGAAAAACTTTCCGTAATTCCCGGTCCGTGGCGGGTAACTGTTTCCAGAAAAGCACGTTTGCTCAACGTGTGGCGCAAGGAAAAAGATTCCTGGCAGATATTTGCGGTGTTCCCGATCGGAGTCGGGCGCAAAAATCTGACTCCCGACGGCAGATTTGTTATAATCCACCGGATGCGCCATCCCAAATGGCACGGTCCTGACGGCAGGATATTTGCCTACGGAGATAAAGAAAATCCGCTGGGCGATTACTTCCTGAAACTCCGCCGGATCACCGCTTCCGGAATAAAAAAGGATCAGGGGTATGGTATTCACGGTTCAGCTGATGACAGTTCTGTCGGACGGTCGGTCAGCAACGGCTGTTTGAGAATGAAAAATTGTGATGTTGAAATACTTTATTATCTGCTTCCGGCTATGACCCCGGTGGAGATCACTGATTGAAAGAAAGGTTATTGATTTATGAACGATATTTATCTTGATTTTGAAGCTCCGATCGCGGAGCTGCAGAAAAAAATCGATGAATTGGAGAAACTTTCCAATCTGAACAATATCGATGTTTCCAAAGAGGTTCAGGCGCTCTCCGGACGGCTCAAGGAGATGATGGGGACTATCTACGATCAGCTCACTCCGTGGCAGAGAGTCCAACTTTCGCGCCATCCGCGCCGTCCGTATGCGCTGGATTATATCAATATGCTCTGCACCAATTTTACCGAACTTTCCGGAGACCGCCGCCACAGTGATGATAAAGCGATCGTCGGTGGGCCGGCAAAGTTCAACGGCCGTCCGGTCGTGGTCATCGGTACGCAAAAAGGCCGGGATATGAAAAGCAATCTTTTCCGTAATTTCGGCTGGCCCCAGCCGGAGGGATACCGCAAGGCGTTGCGTTTGATGCGGTTGGCGGAACAGGCTCAAATTCCGATTTTGACCTTTGTCGATACTCCGGGCGCCTATCCCGGTGTCGGCAGTGAAGAGCGGCACATCGCAGAAGCGATCGCGGTCAATTTGCGCGAAATGTTCAATTTTACCGTGCCGATCATCGTCACCATCATCGGTGAGGGCGGTTCCGGCGGTGCCATCGGTCTGGGAGTCGGCAACAAGGTGTTGATTTTGGAAAATGCCTACTATTCAGTCATCACCCCCGAAGGATGTGCCGCTATTCTGTGGAAGGACCGTAAATTTGCTCCCAAAGCTGCCGAAGCATTGAAAATCACTGCCGGAAAACTCTTTGAACTCGGTATCGCTGATGCCATCGTGCCTGAACCGCTGGGCGGAGCTCACCGCGATCCGGAGAAGGCGGCAGAACTGCTCAAAGCGGCATTGACCGCCCAACTTGATGAATTGAGTAAGATGACTCCGGCAGAGTTGAAAAATCAGCGGTATGAAAAGTTCCGTGCCTACGGCGCTTTTGAAACGGTTGAAGCGGTTGCCGATGCAGTAGTGGAGCCGGAAACAAAGTGAAAAGTGCCATTATTGTCCGTCCGGCGGTTCCGGCAGATGTCGATGCTATTTTTGAACTGCTCGAACTCTATACTGCAAGCGGTGTGGTGCTGAAGCGTTCCAAAGATGATATTGCTTTTTATTTGAAAAACTTCATCGTTGCCGAAGAAAACGGCATTGTCTGCGGATGCTGTGCCGCCCGCGATTTCGGACATGATCTTTTTGAAGTGCGTTCGCTGGTGGTCGTTCCGGCGTGTCAGGGCAAAGGTATCGGTAAACTGCTGGTCAATTTTATCATCGACCGTATGGATAAGGAACGGAAGAGCTGGCGGCTTTTTACGTTGACACTCCAGGTGAAGTTTTTTCAGTCGCTGGGTTTTTCGGTGGTTGAAAAAGAAATTTTCCCGGAAAAAATATGGAGCGATTGTTCCAGGTGTTCCAAGTATCACTGCTGCGATGAAACTGCGCTGCTGCTGGAGAAAAAATGAGTTTACACCGTTTTTTGACCTTGTTCCCATTGCTGTTGGTTTTATTGACGGTCTCCTGCAAAAAGGTGAAAGTCGATGAAAATATCGGCAGAGTAAATGCGGAAAGTATCATTGAAAAAGATGGTCAACTCTTTTTGTACAGCAAAAATGCCACGGTGATTTTGCGTCATGGCAGTTCAAAAGTTGAATCCGGCGGCATTCAGATCGTGCTTCCGGATGAGGTGTTGCGCGACAGTGACGGTGTCTGGCATTTGCCTTTGCGCTCGGTGAATTTATTGATGAATATTTTCAAGCCGTGGAAACTCAAAGTAGAAACCATTGCCATCGATCCCGGTCACGGCGGCAGTGATCCCGGTGCTGTAAGTGTCGGTCAGAAGATAAAAGAAAAAGATCTCAATCTTGATCTGGCACTTAAACTCGGTTCAGCCTTGCGCTCATGCGGCTTCAATGTGGTATTCACCCGGGAGGATGACCGTACTGTGCCATTGAGCAGGCGGGGGAATATGTATGAAGCGGATTTATTTATTTCCATCCATCACAACGCTTCGAAAAACATCAATGCTTCCGGAGCGGAGACCTTTTGCCTTTTGAGCGATGAAATTCAGGACAATTCCAGAATTTCTCCGGCGTTTCAAATTGCCTGTGAGATGCAGAAGTTTCAGTCGCAGGCAAGCGGCAATTACGGACGCGGGGTGAAGTTTGCCAAATTCCGGGTGCTGAAAGATGCCAAATCTCCGGCGATATTGTTTGAAGCCGGTTTCCTTACCCATCCGGATGAGGAGAAACGGTGCGTTTCAGCTGAATACCGTCAAATCATGGCAGAAGCTCTGGCGCAGGCAATAGCCCGGGCCGTTTCGCTTTGAGCGCAGTAAGCAGTTCCGCCGGAACCCGCAAACCGCCCGCTCCGAATCCCAGTACCACATCAGGACTGTTGGCTCCGTGAAAATCACTGCCGCCGGAAATCGCAAGATCCAATGGCAGCGCAACCTCATGTACCATGGCTGTCTCATTGGCACTGAACATACTGTAATACCCCTCAATTGCATCAAGTCCCAGTGCGGCAAGTTTGCGTGCCGCCCGCTTCAAATAGGCGCGTTCATTGGCTTCCCTGCGAACCGGATGCGCCCAGATTGCCACGCCGCCGGAAGCATGGATGGCGTTGATCGCTCCGGCAGGTTCGGGCAGACGGCGGGGGATATATGCCGGACGGTTTTTGCCCAGCAGTTTTTCAAAGACCTGCCGGGGATGGGCAAAGCCGTAATGATTTACCAGCGCGGCGGCAAAGTGCGGTCTGCCCACTCCATCCAATGGCAGGTCGGAAAATTCCGGCATATCAAGCGACAGCTTGTAGCCGAGCAGATCAAGTTTTACAAAAAGGTCGCGGTTGCGGCGCATCCGTTCCTGCCGGGCGTTTTCGATAAAACCGGCAAGCTCCACAGAAGCCGGATTGATGAAAAGTCCGACGATATGGATCTCTCTGGACATGAATGAACAGGCAAGTTCCACTCCGCAAATGGCTTCGCACTCCGGGTGTTCTGCGGCCGCGGCGGTAAATTCCGCAAGTCCGGATGTCGTGTCGTGGTCAGTAAGAGCCACTGCCGCCAATTGCAATTCGCAGGCGATGTTGAATACTTCAGCCGGAGTGGCAGTTCCATCCGAAGCGGTACTGTGAGTATGCAGATCTATATATTCCATAATTTATGGTTTGACCTTTTTTGATTATCCTGCTTTGCCACTGCTTCGGCAAGGAGTTGGAGTTGTTTAAGGCGCATTTGCGGGGTGTCGCGTGAATCAAGCCGGGGCAGTACGCCCCGGTTGCGGTAAACGGTACCGTCTTTACGGAAAATCGAAACCTGATTGTCGGCAACGACCATTTTGCGGCAGTCGGCACGCGAAAGCAGGATACGCAGTTTGGTGATTTCCAGCAGATTGACCGCTTCGGGAGGAAGTTTACCGAAAATATCTTCCAGTTGTTCCGCAAATTCTTTCAATTGTTCAAGATCGTGGATATCTCCCAATTGCCGGTAGGAGGATATGCGGAGCTGATCGTTTTCGATGTAGGTGTCCGGCAGTGAAGCAGCGAGCATTCCTTTGGGCGCATTCAGTCCGAAACAGATGAAATCTATTCCTGCTTCCGGTAAGGTTATGATGATCTCTTCGCGGTTCTGCATCTTGGCGATCTCCTGTTTCAGGAGACGGCAGTAGAGGTCGAAACCGATCAGATTGAGGTGTCCGGACTGTTCCGAACCGAGGATGTTTCCGGCACCGCGGATCTCAAGGTCGCGCAATGCCAGCTGAAACCCGGAACCAAATGCCGAACAGCGGCGTATCGCCGCCAGACGTTTGCGCGCCGATGAACCGATTATCTGATCTTTCGGCAGCAGCATATAGGCGTATGCCTGCTGTTTCCATCTGCCGACCCGTCCCCGGAGCTGATACAGTTCGGCAAGACCGAAGCGGTCGGCGCGTTCGATGATGATAGTGTTGGCATTGGGGACATCCAGACCGGATTCGATGATGGTACTGCATACTAAAACATCGATTTGACCATTTTGAAAATCTTCCATGATATTTGCAAGATGTTCTTCGGGCATCTGTCCGTGGGCGACAGCGACCTTTGCTCCCGGAAGAAGTGAACTTAATTTATTGGCACAGCGGTCGATGGTCATGACCCGGTTGTGCAGATAGTAGACCTGACCTCCGCGGGCAAGTTCGGCGCGGATCGCTCCGAGAATGAGATTTTCTTCCTGCGGCGCGATCACTGTTTTGACCGGCAGCCGGAGTTTTGGAGGAGTGATAAGGGTACTTAAATCACGCGCACCTGCCATGGCAAGATACAAAGTGCGTGGTATAGGGGTCGCAGACATGCTCAAGACATCAGCTTCGACCCGGAAGCGGCGCAAAGTTTCTTTGTGTTCGACTCCGAAACGCTGTTCTTCGTCGATTATCACCAATCCGAGGTTTTGGAATTTGAAACTTTCATTGCACAACCGGTGGGTGCCGATGACGATGTCGATGGTTCCGGCAGCAAGGCGCATTGCGATACGGTTCTGTTCGGCGGCGGTGCGGAAGCGGCTCACGCAGTCGATGATGAAAGGGTATTCCCGGAAACGTTCGGTGAAACTCCGGAAGTGCTGCTGCGCCAGTACCGTGGTCGGCGCAATGACCGCCACCTGATAACCGGAATTGACCGCCTGAAATGCGGCACGCATGGCGATTTCAGTTTTACCGTAGCCGACATCGCCGCAGAGCAGACGGTCCATCGGCTTGGGCTTGCTCATATCGCCGATGATTTCTCTGGTGGCGCGGATCTGACATCCGGTATCCCGGAATGGAAACTGGCGCAAAAAGGTGTTAAGTTCGCGTTTTGACGAAGCAAAGGCGATTCCCGGTACTGATTGGCGAACCGCCTGAAAACGGAGCATTTCAGCGGCGTAACTGCGGACGCCTTCGCGGACACTGAGTTTTTCAGCATCCCATTTGTTTCCGCCGATGGCATGGAGTTTGACTTTGCCTGCGGCGCCGAGATAACGGTTGATTTTTCCCGCCTGGACGATTGGGACTTGCAACTGCTGACCGCCGCGGAATTCCAGAAGCAGTATTTCCCGTGAGATGCCGTCGGATGAAACTTTTTTTATTCCCCGGAATATACCGATGCCGAAGTCGAGGTGGACTACATAATCACCTTCGTCAAATTCGCCGAAAGAAAATTCGATGCTGCCCGACAGTTGCGGAGCATCAACGTTTTCTTCACTTTCCGTGACCGCCGCCGCGCCGGAAGCGTTGTCATAATTTTCCCGGACAAAGCCGCATTCGATGAGTTCATTTTCGGTGATGATGAGTTGAGGTGGAGTTTCCAGTTCAAAACCGGCAGGGAGTTTCAATGCATCAAATTCGGTTTCAGTTGTAATGAGCTGCTGTTGACGGCACCACTTGTCAAGTTCCGGAATATCCTCCTGTGATGCGGCAAGGATGGTGATGTTTCCGGAAAAATTTTCCATTTTGTGTTTTAAAAGCGCACGGCGCAGCTCTTTTTCTTTCTGAAGTGTTCCGGTGGGGAGAGTTCCGGCGCGTTCAAGATCAAGCGGTTGAATATCAGAGCAGAGCGCATCAAATCCATCCGGCAGGGCAGGGGATTCAAAGAAAGCAATATGGATGTGTTCACTCTGCAGTTTTTTCCAGCGGTCGACTGCGCCGGGGACGCTGTATTTTTCCAGAAGCTCAAGTCCGGATTCCGGATAGATGTCCAGCATCTGAAATTCTCCGGCAAGTTCAAGATATTCAAAAAGGTCTGACTCTGCTGCACCACCGGCGGTTATTCCGGCGCGGTTGATCACCCGGTATGAGTCAAGTTTCCCTGTGGAACGCTGATTTTCCGGAGAAAAAGTACGCAATGAATCGATCTCGTCGCCGAAAAATTCAATGCGGCACGGTTCGTCATGCGCCGGACTGAATATATCCACGATACCGCCGCGCCGGGAAAATTCACCGGGGATCGTCACGGTGACTTCATCATCGTAATCCAATGTGACCAGAGTTTCCAGCAGCGCCGGGATCGCGATGGTCATGCCGCAACGCAGCTCCAACTGGGAAAGTTTGCTCTGCTGTGGAGATGGTGCCGGACCGAGCATGGCGTGGACACTGCCACAAATGAGGTCAAATTTTTCGTTGAGGATCCGGTTCAATGCGCGGGCGCGGCGGGCTTCTCCGCCCGGGAAAAGCAATTTGCCGCGTCCGCATTCGGGAACTTGCAGGAGCTGTTTTTTTACTCCGGCACTCTCCATGAGTTTTTCCAGTGCGGAAATGGTTTTCTCTTCGATTTTGCTGTCCGGGAAAGTTACCGCCAGAGTGTGTTCAGCGTGTTCAAGTTCTCTCAACAGCAGCAACGCAAGTGTTTCCGGCGCGGCAGAAAAGCGGGAACAACTATAATTTGTTCCCGGAGTTAAAAATTTTTTTAAGTTTTTCTGCCAATTTTTCATTTTTTACTGTTGAGATTTCCGATAAAGCGTTTATAATGGTTTTTTAGAAAATGGCGGCAGTGGGGATATTTCTCCAATGTCAATTATATACTATAACCTTTCAAGTGCTGCTTTTGAAGTGGCAGACAAAGGTTTTTTTGGAAAATATTTTATCAGGGGATAAAAAAAGGGGAATATTTTATGGAAAATGAAAAAGATTTGAATGTCAACGGCGAAAATACCGCTGCTGAAAACCAGAGCGCTCCCAAGCGCAAACCGGTGATCCGCAAAGTTTCCGCGGCTCCGACCAAGTTTGCTCCAAAACAGCCGAAAGAAGCTCCGGAAAAACCGAAAATAGTAAATCTGGTTTCATTTGATGATGATTTTTCAGATGAGGATGATGCCGCCGCCTATGCCGCCGCAGCCGAAGAGGATCGCCGCGATGCGGAACGTGCCGCCAGAGAACGCGCCGCACAGGAACGTTCCAGCGCCACCACCCGTTTGCGCACCAAACAGGAAAAGGATATCGCCAGAAAAAATGCTCTCGAATCCAAAGTCCTTGTCGGCAGTAAAAATGACACCATGAAGGTCTACATGGGCGAAATCGCCCAGATCCCGCTGGTGAATAAAAAAGAGGAACAGGAACTTTCTGAAGCTATCCACAGTACCGACCCCGCCCGTTATGAAGCTGCCCGCACCACTTTGATCAAAGCCAACTTGCGTCTGGTCGTCAAGATCGCCCATGATTTCAAAGGTCTCGGTCTGCCGCTGCTCGATCTTATCAGCGAAGGCAACATCGGTCTGATGCGCGCTGTGGAAAAATTCGACCCCGCCAAAGGTGCCAAATTTTCCAGTTACGCCGCCTGGTGGATCAAACAGTCCATGCGCCGTGCGCTTGCCAACCAGAGCCGCACCATCCGCATCCCGGTTCAGAGCGCCGGCAAGATCAATAAAATCAAAACAGTCCGCATGAAACTTGCTGAAGAACTCGGACGTGATCCTTCTGATGCCGAAATCGCCGAACATCTCGACTTCAGTGAACGTACCGTTTCCGGTCTGCGTCTGGCTGATTTGCGCACCATCTCTCTGCATGACCCCATCCAGCAGGGCGAAGAGGGCGAATTTCAGGATATCATTCCCGACCGTCACGCCATGACCCCGGATCAGATCATCGGCGACATCGAATCGGTTTTCCGTTTGATGGATCTGCTGGACAAACTTGAGGAGCGCGAACGCAAAATTCTGGAAATGCGTTTCGGTCTGCGCGGCGGCCGCACCCTCACTCTTGAAGAGGTGAGCCAGCAGATCGGCCGTACCAGAGAACGTGTGCGCCAGATCCAGAATCAGGCACTGGCAAAACTCAAACAGCTTCTGATGGATGAAGCCGGTTTTGTCGCCCCCGAAAAAGAAAATGATTAAGTTGAGAATATAAACAGATTATGCGTCAGGTAGTTTTTCTTATAAGAACCGTCGACCGCAAAGGTTTGCTGGCGGCGATTTCCGGATTTTTCACCTCCCGTGACTTGAATATCATCGAATGCCGTCAGTATACCGATGTGATTGAAAATGAATATTTTACCCGTATACTGGTCGAATTGCCGCCGGAGATCACCCGCGGTGCTTTGGAAGCGGAATTCAGCGTGTTTGCCAATGAGTATGCGCTCGACTATTCCATCCATTACATCGGTGATATACGCAACGTGGCGGTGCTGGTTTCCAAAACCTCCCACTGTTTCTACGATATACTGGTCAACTCCGAAGAAAATACTCTCGGAGGCGGACGCGTGGTGCTTGCCATCGGGAATCATCCCGATCTGGAAGAGGTCGCCGACAAGTTCCGTGTACCTTATTACTGCTGCCCGGTGGAAAAAGGACAGGAGCATGTTCAGGAAAAGCAGATCCTTGATCTCTTGAGCAAACATCATGTCGATCTGGTGGTGCTCGCCCGTTATATGCGGATACTTTCCGATGATTTCATCGCTCATTATCCGTCAAAGATCATCAATATCCACCACGCTTTTCTGCCCGCATTCATGGGCGGCGATCCCTACCGCCGTGCCTGGGAACGCGGCGTGAAAATGATCGGCGCAACGGCACATTATGCCACCGCTGATCTCGATGAAGGACCGATCATCGAACAGGATGTCGAACCCATCACTCACGAAAGCACTCCGGCAGATCTGAAACAGCGCGGCCGTGACATCGAACGGCGCGTTCTCACCCGGGCCGTCCGCGCCCATCTGGAACACCGTGTGATCATCACCGGCAACCGGACGATAGTCTTTTCCAAGTAACAGCGGGTGTCCGGTTTGCCCCGGTTGGCAAAAGCGTGAATATTTTCCTTGATTTTGTCAAACAGGCGGGTTGTAAAATCAGCCCGCCGGGGTTATATTATATGAATTGCATTGTAAAGTAAGCATATATGTGCATCAACGTATTTTAAGAAAGGTTTTGTAAATGGCCAAAAATCTGAACGATTCCATCAATATGGAAGTCAAAGAAGCCGGAGTCTGTACTAAAGAATTTACTTTCAGCATCTCTGCCGATGCCGCCAAAAGCGAAAGTGCCAAAGTTTTGAACAGCATCGCCGGTATGGTTCAGCTTCCCGGTTTCCGCGCCGGAAAAGCTCCGGTCGGAATGGTGAGCAAAAAGTATGCCGCCGAAATCGTCGACGAACTCCGCAGCCGCTATCTCAGCGCCGCCGTCAACAAAATTGAAAGCGATGAGTCGCTCGATCTGCTCTCTCTGCGCATCAAAAAACTTGACGAGATCAAAGCCAATGAAGCCTGCGAATTTGTCTTTGAAGCTGTCACCGCTCCCGAATTTGAACTCGGTGACTACAATGCCATCAAACTTGACATCCCCGTCGATGCTGTAACCGAAGAGGCAATCGCTGAACGCCTCGACCTCTACCGCAATATGTACGGCACCTACGCCGATGCCGATACCCCCGCGCAGAAAGAGGATATGCTCAAGGTCGATTACAAAGGCGATTTCGCTCTGGCAGAAGATGCTTCCGCTTCTCTCAAACGTCAGGTCGAAGCCACCGACAGCTTCATGTGGCTCAATGAGCCGGAAAACATCCCCGGCTGCATCGAAGCTCTCACCGGTGCTGAAGCCGGTAAAGAGTATAATTTCACCGCCAACTATCCCGCCGACTACCGCGAAGCGGAACTCGCCGGCAAGAGTATCGCCTACACCGTCAAAGTCAATGCCATCCAGCGTCGCAAACCGCTGAATGACGAGGAACTCGTTGCCCGCACCAACTCTGAAACCATGGATAAACTTACCGAAAATATCCGCAAGAGTCTGGAAAATGATGCCGAACAGAAACGCCGTCAGGAAGCTGTCGATGCCTACTACAAAAAGCTCGATGAATCCGTCGCCCAGTTCGATCTGCCCGCTTTCCTCGTCGATGGCGAAATCCAGAAAGCTCTGGAACGTCTTGCCCGCGAAACGGTCAAAGATGAAGCCGATGCCGAGAAGTTCAAAGCTGAACTCGATACCCACCGCGCCGCCGTCGAAGCCGATGCCAAGGCCGCTGTCCGCCGCACTTTGATCCTCCGCAAAGCTGCTATCGCTGAAAAGGTCGAAGTTGATGACAAAGAACTCGATTTCCAGCTCAGTATGATGAGCCGTTACTATGGTTTCAACGCCAAAGAAATGCGCTCCACTCTGGAGAAAAACGGCGGTATCGATGAACTGCGTACCGATCTTATCAACGGTAAAGTTCTCGACAAACTCGCTACCGCTGCGCTCAATTGAGCGCAGCGCAATGCTGATAACAACAATGGGTGCAATCGGGGATGACAGGAGAGAACATTATGAAACAGACCAAATCTTATCTCGTGCCGACTGTTATCGAACAGACCAGTCAGGGCGAACGTGCATTTGATATTTACAGCCGTCTGCTTAAGGACCGGATAATTCTGCTCGGTACCCCGATCGATGATTCCGTTGCCAATCTGGTGATCGCCCAGCTGCTCTTTCTGCAGGCTGAAGATCCCAAAAAAGATATTGAACTTTATATCAACAGTCCCGGCGGTTCCGTCACCGCCGGACTGGCGATCTATGACACCATGCAGATACTTTCCTGCGATGTGAAAACCTACTGCCTCGGTCAGTGCGCCAGTATGGGAGCGGTTCTGCTTGCTGCCGGTGCCGCCGGTAAACGTTACGCTCTGCCCAACAGCCGCATTATGATCCACCAGCCCTGGGGCGGCGCGGAGGGTACCGCCGCCGACATCAGTATCCAGGCAAAAGAGATCCTCCGGCTCAAAGCGATGCTCAACAATATTCTTTCAACTCACTCCGGGCAGCCGCTCAAAAAGATCGAGAAAGATACCGAGCGCGACTTCTTTATGAGTGCCGATGAAGCAGTCGAATATCATCTGGTCGACAGCGTTATTCAGCCGGGCAGTAAGAGCGCCAACTAATCCAGTTTGGAGAATTTTTCCAAGATGGCAAACAATAAAAATAAGATGCAGTGTGCTTTCTGCGGTCAGGAGCCGTCTTCCAAAAAGAAAGACCTTTTTTTCCTGCCCAGTATGTATGAGGGGCTGAGCATTTGTACCGAATGTCTCGAAAAAGCCAATGCTTATCTCAATGATACCCGCGAAAGCCGCGCCGAAAAGAGCAAATCCAATTTTATCAGTAAACTCAATGTGCCGACTCCGGTCGAGATCAAAGAGGAACTGGATCGCTGTGTTATCGGTCAGGAGCAGGCTAAAAAGGTACTTTCTGTCGCGGTCCACAACCACTATCACCGCTTGAAAAGCCGTTTCACCAACGGCGGTAAAGCTCTTCCCGAAGAACTCAAAGATGTCCGTCTGGATAAGAGCAATGTTCTGCTTCTCGGCCCTACCGGAAGCGGTAAAACTCTGCTCGCCCAGACGCTCGCCAATATGCTGGATGTGCCCTTTGCCATCGCCGATGCCACCACTTTGACCGAAGCCGGTTATGTCGGTGAGGATGTGGAAAATATCCTGCTCCGGCTCTATCAGGCTTCCGGAAATGATATTGAACGTACCCAGATCGGTATTATTTATATTGACGAGTTGGATAAAATTTCCCGCAAGGGGGAAAACGCCTCCATTACCCGTGATGTTTCCGGTGAAGGGGTGCAGCAGGCATTGCTCAAGATCCTCGAAGGCACAGTTGCCAATGTTCCGCCGCAGGGCGGGCGCAAGCACCCCAATCAGGAATTTCTCCATATCGATACCACCAACATCCTTTTTATCTGTGCCGGAGCTTTTGTCGGTCTGGATAAGCTGATCAAACGGCGCAAAGGCAGCCGGGTTCTCGGTTTTGACGATGCCGGAAAAACGGTTCTGGATGATGAAGACGAAAACCGCAACGCTCTGCTCGACTGCGAACCCGAAGATCTGGTCCACTTCGGACTCATTCCGGAACTGGTCGGACGTCTTCCGGTCGTTTCTGCTCTTGATGCGCTTGATAAAGCCGCTCTGGTCAGGGTTTTGTGTGAGCCGCGCAATGCGCTGGTCAAACAATACCGCAAACTTCTGGCGATGGAGAATGTAGAATTGGATTTCACTTCCGGTGCGCTTGAAGCAATCGCTGATAAGGCGGTCAAACGCGGTACCGGTGCCCGGGGATTGCGGGCGTTGATGGAAGAGCTGATGCTCGATGTGATGTTCAACGCGCCGTCCGTAAAAAATCAATCTAAATGTACTATTGGGGAAAAACACGTCCGTGGAGAAGAGCGACCCGAACTTGAACAGCTTTGACAACGGTTCCGATCAGACTCTTGTCATTGCTGACCAATCTGTCGCAAAAGAGAGCGACATGGATGCCGTTTCAACTCTCCCTGTAAAGCCGCAGGACAGATATAAATTTATCCGCAGCATCGGTTTCGGCGGGATGAAAGGGGTTTTGCTGGTACACGACAGTGATACCGGGCGCGATGTTGCCATGGCGATCATGCCGGATTTCCGTACCCGTCCCCGTCGGGATCTCAACCGTTTTGTCCGGGAAGCGTATATTACTGCCCGATTGGAACACCCCAATATCGTTCCGGTACATGATATCGGAATTGACGGTTCAGGGTCCCCTTATTTTACCATGAAATATTTGCATGGCAAGACGTTGGCAATGATTTTGCACCAGAAGCAGCAGGGGATAGATAATGATTATTCCCAGGAACGTCTGCTTCAGGTCATTGTCCGGGTCTGCAACGCGGTCGCGTTTGCCCACAGTAAAGAAATTTGTCACCTTGACCTCAAACCGGGTAACATCCATTGCGGAGAATTCGGAGAAGTCCAGGTTTTGGACTGGGGCTTGGCTGCCGCCGCCGATGATGATTTTGATCAGGGATTGCTTCAGGGGTCTCCCGGTTATATGTCGCCGGAATTTATCCGTTCCAAAGGTATGGAGCGTCCCGGTGTTGCCGCCGATATTTATGCCATCGGAGCGATCCTTTATGCGATTCTTGCCAACAGCAGCCCGTTTGCCGGATTGCCTTCACAGGAGATTCTGCGTCGTCAGGTCGAGGGCAGAATAACTCCGCCGTCACAGATAAACAGTCAGGTCGATCCGGGGTTGGAGGCGGTTTGCATGAAAGCCATGGCGCTTGCCCCGGCAGACCGCTATCAGAGTGTGCTGGAGTTGCGTAGAGATATTCTCGCCTGTATCGCCGGTTATCCGACCCGGGCGGAGAATCCCTCCGGGTGGCGTCGGATGGTGTTGTATATCAGGCGCAATTGGAGTAAAGCGATCATAATTTTACTGTTGATATTGATCGGTATATTGGGATTTTTCCTGATGCACTACCGTATGGCAGGATGATTCCGGGGGGGATGGATATGGAAAAAAAACGGATCGTACTTTTAGGCGCAACCGGCTCGATCGGTCAGAACAGTTGTGCGATTTTAGCGGCAAATCGTGAACGGTTTGAAACCATTGCCGTTGCCGCCCGCAGCAGTCTGGACGGACTGGCTGATGCCGCGGTCAAACTCGGTGCAAAAGTTGCGCTTACTACTGATACTGCGCTTGAAAGCGAACTTGCTTCCAGACTCCCATCTTCCATTAAAGCCGCATCCGGTATGGATGAATTGCTGAATATCGTCACTTCCAAAGAGGTCGACATCGTTATTTGTGCCATCATCGGTACTGCCGGTATCCGTCCGGTGCTGGCGGCGATCGAAGCAGGGAAAACCATTGCTCTGGCAAGTAAAGAGGTGATGGTCGCCGCCGGAGATCTGGTCAATGCGGCGTTGAAAGCGCACCCCGAAGCTCAATTGCTTCCGGTGGACAGCGAACATTCCGGAGTTTTTCAGTGCCTTGCCGGCAGGCGTACCGATGAAGTCGATACGATCTGGCTCACCGCCAGCGGCGGCCCGTTCCGCAACTGGAGCGCCGAAAAGATCGCCAATGCCACCGTTGCTGAAGCTCTCGCCCATCCGACCTGGAACATGGGGCGCAAAATCACCATTGATTCGGCATCCATGATGAATAAAGCTCTGGAACTGGTCGAAGCCAAATATCTTTTTGCCAAATATAATGCCAAACTTGATGTACTGGTCCATCCGCAGTCGGCGGTTCACGCGCTCATTGAACTTACTGACGGTTCACTTATCGCCCAGTGCGGTTATCCGGATATGAAACTTCCCATTGCTTACGCACTTTCTTATCCGGAACGGCTGCCGTTCCCGGGCAAACGGCTTTCGCTTGCCGAACTTAAAACGCTGGAATTTTTCGCTCCTGACCGAAAGAAATTTCCGGCATTCAGTTTCGCTGATGCCGCACTTGAAGCGGGCGGGACCTTGCCCTGTGCGATGAATGCCGCCAACGAGATCGCGGTTGAACGCTTCTGTCGCGGTGAGATAAATTTCGGTTCGATTTACCGTATTATTGATTGCGTGATGAGCAATTGGCACAATGAGGCGCAAGCATCTCTGGAACAATTGCAAATTGCCGATACCGAAGCGCGGAGCAAGGCTCTTGAGGTGCGGCTGTGAAGCAAACGGCACAGAGATCACGTTGGAATTTGACTCAAAAGCACTGTATATTCATCATTCTGCTTCTGGCGGCGGTGCTGCGGTTGCCCGGATTATCCGGCGAATGGCAGTATGATGAAATCTGGACACTTTTCAACTTCACTGATTTGAGTGCCGGACAGATCCTGACCGATGTTTCTCTGCCCAACAATCATCCGGTGAATACTTTGCTGATGAAGCTGCTGAAGAATTTTTCCACAGCTCCGCAAATAATCCGGCTGGGAGTGTTTATTTCCGGGATCTATGTTGTTTTTATGGCGATGAAACTGGCAGGGCGTGCCGGAAATAAAAATAAAATTGCCGTTTTGTGCGCCGGAATTTTGTCAGCATTTTCTCCGGCATTGATTCTTTTCAGCGTTGTTGCGCGGGGATACATTTTTCAAATCGCCGGTTTGATGCTTTGTGTTGACGGAATGCTTGATGTCGCGTTGACTGAAAAGAACCGGTATACTGTATGGAAAATTATTGCCGGTGGAGTAGTTGCTTTTCTGGCTGTTTCCAGCGGGATAATGTTTCTCGGTGTGATCGCGGCGGGATATTTGCTCCTTGCACCAAAAGAATATCGTTGGGACAAAAGCGTGCTGATTTCCGGAGTGGTGCTGCTCGTCGTGGCGTTGTCATATTATCTGCCGCTGTATGACCAACTGCGCGCCGGACAGCAGTGGGGCAATGAGATAGATTCTTTTTCCGGGTTGATAAGTTTCGGTTTTACCACTTTGAAAGCGCATTTGCCGGTATTTACGGCATTACCGGTTTTATCCGGTGTGATTTTTCTGCCCGTTATGCGTAAAGTTTTTCTGTTCAGTTTGCTGCCATTGGTTCTGGCACTTTTTACCAAAGCCGGACCGGAGCGGGTCTATCTCCCGCTGACAGTGGTATTCATTATCATTGGTGCTTGCGGTGCGGCAGAGGTGTGGAAACGGAGTGTGAAATATCGTAAGGTACTGATCGTACTATTTTGTTGTGGGATAATATTGGATTTTAAACTGTTCCCGGAGGTTTGGATATTGCCCGCTCCGGCAGCAGAAGCAGAACAGATCATCGCCGAAAATACCGATACTGTTTTACCGGTTTTGGCTTCTACTTCCGGTTTCCCGGTGTTGTTCAATGCTCCGGAAATCGCAAAAATAATTGAAAGTCGTGCCGTGTTTCCGGAAAAGCTTCTGATGTTGAATTGCAGTGATGGCGTATTCAACGGAGCCGATGCCGCTAATTCGGAACAGCAGATGAGTTTTCCCGTTTCCGGAGTGTTTAAACCGGGCGGGGTGCCGGGATATATGTACGGGCTGGTTCCGGTAGAAAAAATTGCTGCCGGAGAAACAGCATTGATGATTTTTCCGGGGAAAGTTCCGGAAGAATTTATGCAATTACCGGGAAAGAAACTCCGCTTGAATTTGTGGCTCAATCAGCGTTATCCATTGTATATCTGTAATTTTTTAACGGCAGATATTCCATATTTTGAGGGTGTAAAGTATTTTCGTGTTGGAGAAAAAAATGATTAAACACCTGAAAAATTTTCTGCTGATCATTATGCTGTGTTTTTTTACAGCGATACCCTTGAAAGCACTTGAACCATCCAGTCTTATTTCTGCCGCACCGCAGGCGGCGCAGTTGGCACAGACTTGGAGTCCACACCTTATAAGAACGCTGAATTCCACCGGAACCGGTTTGTTGAAAATCGGTACGGCGACATTCAATATTTTCAAATTGCCGTGGGGATTGCTGCAATCCACTCTCGGTGCGCCATTCGGCTACTTCGGTAATGGCGTGCAGAATATGGGCGAAGGGCTTTACGCTCCCTGTGAACTGGTTTTGCAAGTTCTATTGCTGCCGGTACGTATTATCAGTTTGGGAGCGATCTACTGATCACTCGATGATGGCGCGCAGACCGATACCGGCGGGAAGCACCCGTCCGGTCGATTCCGGAATGAACATTTCTCCGCCGTCGATTTCGCACTTTTTGCCGAAAACATCATGAACCAGCCGGGTGAGGACCATCACTGAAAATCCCGGAGAGTGACAGCTCAACACCAGCGTGAACGGACGATCCGGTTTCCGCAGTTTGCGGCATGATTCCAGGAGTTTGGGCAGATCGGTTTCAATTTTCCACAACTGCCCGCTCGGTCCGCGTCCGAAGGTGGGCGGGTCGAGGGCGATCAGATCATAATGGGAGTTGCGGCGCTCTTCACGCTGGACGAATTTATTCACATCTTCAGTTATCCAGCGTACCGCATCGGGGATATCTCTATTAAGTGCGTGGTTTTCCCGTCCCCATTCTATCATGCCTTTGGCGGCATCGATATGGCAGACTTTAGCTCCGCCGGCGGCCATGGCAAGTGAACCCAGACCGGAGTAGGCAAAGAGATTCAAGGTATCCATGCCGTGACAATTCTGCCGGAAATATTCCCAGTTACGGAATTGTTCAGCGAAAAATCCCAGATGCCCGAAGCCGGTCGGCTTGATTTTTATGTTCATTTTGCCGAGAATGCAGTTCCAGGTATCGGGAAGAGCTTCCCGGTTGCGCCATTTACCGTTGCCGGAGCTGTCGCGGACAAATTCGGAAACGGCTGCTTTCCACTCTTTTTCGGGGAGCGCCGGTTTCCAGAATGCGTTCAATGCCGGACGGATGATCCGGTAAGGTCCGACCTGTTCAAGCTTTTTCAGATTGCCGCTGTCTAAAAGTTGATATTCCTTATTCATCAAATGTTCTCCGCACGGTAAATAAATTCGCCCCGGCGCACCGTCATCAGCGGACGGTTGGTTCCAAGTTCAAATACTGCCAGATCGGCACGTTTTCCGGGAAGCAGTATGCCGCGATCATCGAAGCCGAAGTGGCGCGCCGGATTGCTGGTTACCGCTTCTGCGGCGCGGGTTTCAGAAAGGTGTCCGCAGCTCATCAAGCTGTGCCAGCCGGAATCAAGCATCGTAGTCGTTCCGGCAAGTTTGCCGTCGGCATTCTGGGAAAATCCTCCTATCACCCGGATCTCCGATGGGCCGATGCGGTAGTCACCATCCGGCATCCCCGAAGCCATGGTGCAGTCGCTGATACCGATAAGGCGGTTGTCCGGTTTGCAGCGGCACGCCAGATCGACCATGCGCGAATGGACATGGCGGCCGTCGATGATAAGTTCAACGGTAACGCGGTCATCGGTCAGGGCGATCCCAGCCAGACCGACCTGCCGCTGGTGCAAAGGCTCCATGCCGTTGAAAAGGTGAGTGCAGTGAGTAGCTCCGGCATCGATGGCGCGCAAGGTCTGGGTTTCATTGGCAAGGCTGTGTCCCATTGAAGCGATAACATCGTTTTCACAGAGCAGGGAGATCAATTTGTCAGATTCTTTCAATTCCGGGGCAAAGGTCATGATTTTGACCAGACCGTTACCGGCGGCAATCAACTCTTTGGCAAATCCGGCGTCGATACCGCACAAGACTTCATGCGGCTGGGAACCGGCGCGTTTGGTGTTGAGAAACGGCCCTTCCACATTGATGGCGATGGCATCGGCACCGGGGAGGGGAGCGCGCATCGCCTGTGAAAGCTGTTGGAGATTTTCCAGCATGACTTCTTTGGTGTCGGCGACTACGGTGGGGAAAAATCCGGTCACACCGCGTTCACCGAGGATCTTGCTCATGGCGGCAAGATCGCGCGGAGAACTCACACAGCGCGAACAGTCACAACCGCCTGCACCGTGGATATGAGTATCGAGAAATCCGGGCGCGATATAGGCATTTTTGAAGTGATAAAGTTCGATCTCCGGTTCGACTGAAAAACCGGATTGACCGCCGACGCCGATGATGCGTTCATTTTCACACAGTACAGCTCCATTCGGTATCACCCGGTCCGGAGTGATCAAATAATCTGCGGCATAGAGCCGCCGCACCCGTTGTTTTTCCATATAACTTATTGTTTTCTGCGGTTAAAATCTTTTCTGCTGGATAATATACTGCGTTTACGGCATATTTTCAAGTGCCGCAAGAATACGCAGTGCGGTATCGCGGGGAGAATCTTCCGGGGCAGGGGTTATTTTCAGAGCTGCCGCTTGTTGGAACACCGCTTTTCTGGCGGCGTTGGAACGGATGAATTCCGCTTCCGGATCAGCGGCATTGCTCAAAAACGGCGGCAGACCGCCGGCGACTACCCGTTGCCACGCCACTTTATCAGGCACATCAATCCAGATGACACTTCCCAGACCGGACAAAATTTCCGGCGTAACAAAGCTGTTGGATAACGCTCCGCCGCCGAGCGCCGTTACCTGCGCTCCGGGACGGCGGCTGATCTCCAGTAACGCATCTGCTTCCAGACGGCGGAACTCTGTTTCTCCGAGGGTACGGTAGATCTCTCTGACCGTTTTCTCCTTTGCTTCGGGGAAACGCTTCTGCCACAATTTGAACAATTCATCATCGCTGTCGATAAATTCTGCCGCCAGCAATTCCGCCAGCGCTTTGCCCGATACACTCTTTCCGCAATGTTTTATTCCGCATACAGCCAATCGTGCCGGACGGGGTTTTTTGTACCCGAGCCACGCCCCGCGCAGAAGTTTGCCCCGGGTGAAAAGTTCTTCAAAACGATCGAAATCACCCTTCTCTATGGTCGATTTGAACTCTTTGAATCGGTATTCAAAACGTTCCAGCGCCGCCAGTATCGCCGGTGCGTTGCTTTCCATGATGCCGCGCCACATCGCCGGATTGCTTGAAGCGATACGGGTCGTATCCCGGAATCCGGTGGCACATCCGGCAAAGTGCTGACGTTGATATTCCGGAGTGGGAGCTTCAAGTATGCTCAAAGTCATCGCTGAAGCCAGCAGATGCAGCACATGACTGGTATCGGCAACCAGATCATCATGGTTTTTTGCGGTGATGCGTTCCACCCGGGCGGCACCGGCGGCAAGCCACATGTCGCGGCAGAGATTTACATCATTTTCATCGGCATTTTCCGGCGGGACGATGAATATGTCGGCGTTGCAGTAAAGTTCGGCAAAGGAGGCTTCACAGCCACTTTTTTCAGTCCCTGCCATGGGGTGACTGCCGATAAAACGCAATTGCGGAAACTTTGCCGCCGCACGGCAGATGTCCTGTTTGACACTGCCGATATCGGTGACAACGGCAGTGTCAGGAAGATATTGCTGACACATCGGGAGCATTTCTATTGCTGATTCGACCGGCAGGCAGAGTACTGCAATGTCGGCATGTTTCAGCAGCTCCGGCAGTTCAGAGTAGACGGTATCGACCGCTCCTGACTCAACTGCCCATTTCCGGGTTTCCCCGCGCCGTGCCCATGCCGAAACTTTATAGTGCGGATCGCGTTTCAACGCTTTGGCCAGGGAACCGCCCAGCAATCCGAGTCCGGCGATTGCAACATTTATTTTTTTATCCATAATAATTTTCCAGTTGCTAAATTGATGGTGACCACAGGGTATAGGTTTCGCCCATGTAATCGCATTGGGCGACGGGCCAATAATTGTCCGGATATACCGGAATACTGCTTAATATTACCGGTTTATGTTCTTTTACAAACTGCATGACTTTTTCATCATAGTCCGGATAAAGTTCTTTGCCCATATTGATGAATTGCGGATGGCGGAATCCGGCATCCGGCAGAATTATGCTCCACAAGCCATCTTTGGTGTAGTTCACAACTCCGCGTTTTTTTATTGATTCCGGGAGCTGGTCAAAGCTGCTGCGCATATAGTTTATCACTCCGTTTTCTCCCCGGGGCAATTTTATACCGCGCAATCCGGGAATATCAGATACATGACGGCGTGAAACTTCTTTCAAACGTGTAACACCGCCGTAAATCCGGGGAAGAGCACAGATGACATATTGAAACAAACATAGAACCGTCAGGATTTTTGCCAGTTTTTTTCTGCTCCCGTTATATTGCCATAACGCCCTGATGCTTAAAACGAAAAAGCCGAAAAACGGTACTCCGCCCCAGAAGAGATGCCGGACGCACGGTACCGGATAGTATTGATGCCATGAGCCGAATGCAAATATTGCCAAGGCGCACATCATTACATAATACTTTTTTTTCTCCGGTTGGTGAACTGCGGTACAGGTCGCTTTGTACCACCAGTATAATGCAAAGAGCGGTAATGTCGCAAATATTGAATCAGAGAACCCATTGTCGGTTATAAAAGGCATGAGAGATTCTGCGAGATAGCCCCATGCGCCTCCGCTTTCACTCCCGCCGCCGCGGCCTCTGCTTCTGACAAAGCCTGAAACATAGGTGAAACATTGCAGTATGAAATCATCCCAGGCATTACAGCAATACAGCAGTAATGCAGTTGCTCCAAGAACTGCCGAAAATGTTATTGTCGCGGAGGAGAGATCAAAGGTGAATTTTTTCCAGCTGCGCTTCTGCACCGGTTCCAGCATGGTGTCGAAAAATAATGAACCGGATATAGCAAGATAACATACCACTCCCACCGGGTGACGGGAAAGGAATGCCAACCCGGTGAAAATACCGGATAATGCAAGATACAGCCGGTTCTGGCCGGACAAATGTTTCAACAACAGCCATAATGCTGCCAGGGAGAAAAACAGCGCAAAAACACTGCTCCAGGCATGAAAAGTCACCATTTGATCCGGCATTAATGAAAAATAGATCAGCAGCAGGAAGTTGCGCCAGCGGGCAGTTAAAAACCGTTCCCATATAATATCCAACAGGACCGCACTCCCGGCATAGAACAATACGGAAAAATATTTCATCACCAACAGTTCATGACCGCCGAGATACAAAGATAAACCTTGCAGAACCGGGGAGAGAAAGCCGTATTGACAGAAAACATCGCGGAATACCATCCCGCCGGATGCCACCCGCAGCGCCGGAATAAACATTATCCCGTCATGGTGAAGATCCAGTCCCAACGGGACAAATGTGCCAAAATATAATACGACCAGTATAAAGATAAGGGTGCGGCGCAAAAACGGATACCATTTCAGTTTCAGACCGGAGCGTTTGAAAATTGTTCCGGATGAAAGCTGTTGATCAACTTGTATTTCCGGGGACAACTCACTGTTGATTTGCGGCATTTTCAGGAGGGAACTTCTGGAGTTTTGCCACATCACCGGCGGCTTCGATTGCATTGACAATGCGCTGATTCAAACCGAATTTTACACATTCCGCTGAAACGCGGATCGCATTGCGGACGGCAGTCGGGTTTGAACCGCCGTGTCCGATGATACAGATACCGTTGATGCCGAGCAGGGGGGCTCCGCCGATGACATCCGAGGCTCCGAAAGATTTCAATTCGACAAACGCATTTTTTGCCAGGACCGCGCCCACCAGACGGACCGCATTTTTGGTCATCACTTTTTTCAACCAGTGGACAGTGGCACGTGCCAGACCTTCAGCGCCTTTGAGCATGACGTTTCCGGCAAAACCATCGGAAACGACCACATCTACCCCGCCTTCAAAGGCAGCGTCCGCTTCAACATTGCCGATAAAATTGATCGGGAGCTGTTCCAACCGTTTAAAGGTCTCTTTGGTGAGGTCATTGCCTTTGATGTCTTCGCCGCCGACACTGAGCAGACCGACCCGCGGCCTTTCGCGGCGGTAGAGGTATTGGGCATAAATGTTGCCCATCAGAGCGAATTGAGTGAGGTTGAGGGGGGTGCAATCCGGATTTGCTCCGGCATCCATCAGGAGGAAACGTCCCTCTTTGCTGGGCATGCTTGCCGCCAATGCGGGACGGTCGATCCCGGGAAGTGTCCGGACAAGGACTTTGGTCGCGGCAACCGTTGCACCGGTATGACCGGGGGTCGCCATGGCATCGATCTTTTTTTCTTTGAGCAGTTTTGCCAG
The DNA here is from genome assembly GCA_015061605.1 of Lentisphaerota bacterium. Lineage (GTDB taxonomy): Bacteria > Verrucomicrobiota > Lentisphaeria > Victivallales > Victivallaceae > UBA1784. The sequence continues at coordinate 57,327 of SUWH01000002.1, forward strand.
AGCGGTTATGGATGAATCCCGTTTGCTCCGGAGCGAAACGGCAGATTGTTCGGACATTTCACAAACGGTCGGGGCATGGACCAGTTCGATACGGTCATGTCCGGTGAGACCGTATTTTTCCAGATAGAATTCCACGCGTTCTTTGTGACCGGCAAGGACAACTTCGATATCCGGAAAATCAACGAGCGCCTGTGCCAGACCTTCGATCACGACACCGGGGGCGAAATCTCCTCCCATTGCATCTACGCCGATTTTCATAGCAGTGCGCTCTTTTCTGATTTTGTTGTCAGGCAGACACTCTGCCGAAACTTACGCTTCGGTAGAGATGACCTGTTTGCCGTTGTACTGTCCACAGGCGGTGCAGACACGATGGGGCATGACCGGGGCCTTGCAGCTCGGGCAGAAAGTGGCGGCAACGCCTTCATAACGGTTGGCGGCCTTGCGCTGACGGCGCTGCATGCGGGAAGTTTTACGTTTTGGTACAGCCATTTTTAAACTCCTTATACTATTTAATCGTATTTATTACACAAAAATTCAAACTTGCAATCTCTATAATATAGCACATGGCGTATGTTTTTCAAGTCTGATTGCAAAAACTTTTCAATTATTTACACAGCTGTCCCATAAAATAAGAAAAACATCTGCTCTCTCAAGTTTTTCAGCGAAAGAAAATTGAATTTTGAAAAAGTGATTTTGGCAGATTTTGTTTTGCACGGGCAAAACGTGCGTGCCGTCAGGCCGCACCACCATTTTACGCCGTGTTTAAACAACGAATGATTCAATCGGCGGATGGATCGTGCGGCAATGTCGTGTTTTGCAAGCAAGAAGAGCGGGGATCCGTCTTCGCCGAGGCTCCGCCGGGACAAGGCATACTTGTATCCTCTTCGCTTGTCACGGCGAAATGCAATGGAGCCGGACGAGGCGAGCGCAGCAAGGCGCGAGATTGGCCGCGAGACGCCGCCGTCCGTTGTTTTTTGTGAGATGTCTGTGAATTATTTGCCGGAGAAACTTTCCGCACGCGCTTTGAGCCTGGCGGCGCGGTTGCTGGTGACGGCATCGACTCCGAGGCGGATGAAGTGATCGGCCTGATAGGGATTGTCGATGGTCCAGACGGCATAGATCATTCCGGCATCGTGGACAGCCTTGATGAGTTCGGCATCAGTTTCCGGATTGGCATTGGCATCAATACCGTCAACTCCCAATTCTTTGAGTTTGGCGACCAGTTCAGCCGGAGTCACTCTGCCGTAATCGCGGATGAGGCTGTTGAGCCACAGGGCGCGGCACCGGGGCATGGCAAGTTTCATCTCTTTGATCATCGCTTCAGAGAACGAGATGAAAACGATCTGTTTAAAGTCAACTCCGGAGGCTTCGACCACCGCTTTGACCGCCGGAACGAGTGCCAAATCGGAACCTTTGAGTTCGATATAATATTCGCGGTCTTTGCCCAGAAATTGGAAAGTTTCGCTCAAAAGCGGAATCTTTTCATCGGGATAAATCTCTTCCAGTGCGCCGGAGATATGGATCTGCTGAAGTTCATCATAAGATGATCCTTCCACCGGCAGAAATGCGCTTCCGGTACGCAATGTATTGGAGTCGTGGCAGACCACGACCTTGCCGTCGGTGGTCAGATGAACATCGCATTCCATGCCGTCAGTTTTGCGTTCCATTGAAAGTTTGAATGCCGCAAGGCTGTTTTCCGGAGCATCGATCGATTCGCCGCGGTGAGAGATCCATTTAACCATTTTTTTTCAACTCCTCAAGATAGATTTGACGTAACCCGGTTTCGATGCCGGGAGGAAATTTCAACATGGAAAGAAAACAATCCACATCCTTTTTCTGCAATTTTTTTCGTTTGTAAAACGGTACTTTGCGGCAGGTCGCGAGGTCGATCCACACCACCTGCAGCTGTCCGTTTGCCGGATCCGGATCGAGTATGTAAAGTTCATTGCGCGGGGTGAAGCCGCCGTGAACGAAATTATTTTTATGCAGTTTTGCCAGCCAACACAAATTTTTTTTTGCAAACTCCTGTGCCAAATCAAGGGAATTTTTCAGTTTTCCTCCGGGGCAGAAGTCATCGCCGTCACCATCGCATTGAACCATTTCAGTGACAAAAACGCTGTCCAGCAATCTTGCTCCGCACCGGTTTTCCGCCGCAGCAAGAACCTTGGCACACGGAATACCGAGATCCTCAACATTTTTGTATCCCTTCCACTCTCTGAATGCCAGAGAAGGACGGAAGAGATAGCGGAAAAAACGTTTTTCCCGGTAATACTTCCACACGACCTGATAATTATCTTTCTCCGGGATAACTCCGGGTGGGACGGTGTAACGCACCACCACTTTGTGGCGGGTCTGCCACAGCTTTTCGTCGGCATCGTGTTCCGGATCAAGATTTTTCAGACAGTCAAAAACAGCTTGGAAGCCGTCGGAAATTTTTTCCTGACTGTGACAGTACGGGAGGAACATGGAACGGGTCCTGCTTCAGAAATTCAGTGCATCCAGCGCGGAGGCGGAATTGACATTGAATGTCGCAACTTCCGGTATGGCGCGGCTGCAGAGTTTGGTCAGCACATTGCCGGGGCCGAATTCGATCATCGTATCGCCGCCGGAAGCGACCATCGCCTGAACACATTCATGCCAGCGCACGGAGGAGGCAACCTGATTTGCCAGAGCGGATTTCAATTCCTCAATGTCAGCGGCGGGGGCGGCGGTGAAGTTGTGATATGCCGGTATGGCGGGCATGTTGATTTCAGTTTCAGCCAGGACCGCTTTGAGTTTTTCTCCGGCTTCCGCCATCAGACGGGAGTGGAAGGCTCCGGCGACATTGAGTTCGATAGCTTTGCGGATGCCACGCTCTTTGAGCATGGCGCAGGCGGCGGAAACTTTCTCTTTTTCGCCGGAAATGACGATCTGGGCGGGACTGTTGAAGTTGGCGACATCGATGTCGCATTCATTGCAGACTTCACGGATGATCTCCAAGTCGCCGTTGATGATCGAAGCCATGCCGCCGCAGGTGGCGTTGCAGGCATCGTCCATAAGTTCGGCGCGTTTTGCAAGCAGTTTCAATCCGGTGACAAAATCAAAGGCGCAGGCGGCATAGAGCGCGCCGTATTCGCCCAGACTCAAACCGGCACATCCGACCGGTTCGATGCCGGGGAATTTCTCTTTGAAAGCCGCCAGAGCCGCACAGCTCATGGTGTAGATGGCGACCTGACAGTAGCGGGTCTGGGTGAGTTTTTCTTCCGGACCGTCGAAGATGATCGAACTCAAGCTGTAACCGAGTTCCGCATCGGCGGTTTTGAAGATTTCAGCGGCGGCGGCAGAAGTTTCCGCCAGATCTCTGCCCATGCCGACGCACTGGGCGCCCTGTCCGGAAAAAACAAAAAACGGTTTCATTTTTAAATTTCCTGAATATATATGTTTAGTTTACTGATTTTGACGATTTTTCTGAAGCGAGTTTATTCAACAGTTCACTTGCTTCGATACTGCCGTTGGCAGCGGCAAGTTTCAATACTCTGATTGCTTCGGCGCGATCGGCTGGAACTCCATCTCCGGCAAGACAGCATTCGGCATAATAATATTGCGCGTAAAGGTTGCCCTCTTCAGCGGCCATTTTCAGCCATTTGGCAGCTTCAGCATCTCCGTTTGTATCGGGAAGCTCCGGCGTACTGCTGCAACCGCATAATACTGCGGCAATTACCGTGCCGATAATGGATTTTACAAACATAACAACTCCAAATGGTTAATTGTCTTCTGTTTAATATATCGCTTTTTTGCTGTTTTGTCAAGATTACGGATCAGGGTTCGTAATAGTCGTCATGCTTGGCAATGACCGCCGGAGACAGCAGCAGAAGCAGATAGAAAAATACCATCATAATGAAACAGAACATGAACATGAAGTTGTAACAGCTCATGTTTATACCGAAAAATTTCCAGTCCGGCATCAGTACGCCTGCCGCCAGAACCAGCGTTGTTCCGAGTCTGCCGATCGCCGCTCCCATATTGGTAAAGGTTTGGCAGAATGCCATTCCCATGATCTTGTTGCCCGGTTTGGCGGCGGCGAGCATTTCCGTGGAATTGAGACAGGAGAAAAATGCTCCGCCGGTTCCCAGACACCAGAACAGTATGGTGATGATGATGTGACTGTACGGTGTCGCCGGATGGACCATCGTCAACACTCCCAGAACTGCAACATAGACAGAGTGGGTCAATATCTGGAAGTAACGGTGCCCGATGCGGTTCATCAGTTTCCCGGAAGCGGCGTAACCGCAAACCATACCTACCATGTAAAGTGAAGTCGAGGTCATGACGGCTTCAGCAGAAAAGTTGAGCCGGGTTTTGATGTAGATGACCGCCAGCGGCATGATGGAGGCGGTGGCGATGTTGAAAAAGCAGGAATAAAAGGAAAATCCGACCAGCGGCGCGTTGTGTACGGAGATATTGAGCGATTTTTTTATGTCGAGTTTGTTTTGTTTCACTTCCGGATTGTCCGGCATTTTGTCCATACATATCTTTCTGCCGAGCATACAGAGTCCGGCGACGGCGATGATGATCTGCATGGTATGAATCGCCGGAGCGGTACCGAGGATCTTGCCGATCAGGTAAAGTATACACGCATTGATAAGAATATAGCTGAAGCGCATTATACCGAAAAATCCGCCGCGTTCATCCGGTGCAAGGATCATATCCAGCATCGGATACCACGCAACCGAATATGGTGCACGCAGCAGGCAGTAGATTATACATCCGGCAATGACCAGATACTTTGCATATTCTATTGGTACGATGCTGGGAGCCGCCGCCATCAGCAAAAATGCTCCTGCCGAACCGAAAACCGCGGTCGAATAGGATGCACGCAATCCTGTTTTGCTGATGATCCCGGCGCAGATGATATTCATGAAAATCCCGCATATCGCGCTGATGGCGGTAGAAAACATGGAAAATGATTCATCACCTCCCAGTGTTATCAAGTAGAGGATGATCATTGAATTACTGTCGAGCAATTGTTCTGAAACGCAGCCGAACCACGCCGACAGGATCGCGGTGCGCTGAAATTTTTTGCGCTGTTGCGGGGAATATTGTTCTGCTGCGGACATGATCAATTTTCTCCCGGTTTATTATTGGCTTCAACGATTGAAATTGCATAATTGCAGCTCAAACGGAAACACCATTTCAAGGCTTCAAAGAGCAGCAGCACCGGATCGGCGGCATTGGCACATTGTTCGCTCCAGGCGAGATATTTTTCCGCACACTCCGAAGGGAAGGATGAGGCTTTGAATTTTTCAGTTATTTTATCTTCGGCGTAGACCGGGATTTGTCCGGTAAGCATGCCGTTGAGTTCAAATTTGTCCGGCTGGTTGTTGTACATATTGGTCACCGCTTCGGCGGCTTTGCCGAAAACAAAGGTGAACATGGAACTTACTTCATCCGGATGCAGTTCGCCGGAGTTTTCTCCGAAGCGGTTGCGGATTTCGGCAAGCATTTTGATTATCAGCTCCTTTTCCGCTTCGGCAAGGCGCGGCGAAGTCGCCACCGGACCTGTGAGCAAACCGCAGGAGGCGGCACATTCAACTACACATTTGGCAACCGCTTGTGCCGCCAGGGAACGACTGAATTCAGCCATAAAGATAAAATCCTCTCAAAAGAACATGAAAAATATTCCGATAAGCATAAAAAAGCCCAGAAACAGTATGTATAATATTTTCCAACAGAGAAAATAACGGTTGGATTTCCAGCTGCCCGGGGCGCTGGGATGCCCCGCCAGCCGGGAAAAACCGCCGGTATTAACATAGTTTCCGAGTTTTGAATTTGCCATTACCGCACCGGGATGAATGATTCATTGCCGCTGAATGAGGCAATGGTTTCGGTGAGCAGTTCAATTGCCGCTTCCGCATCGCGCAGGTCGCACATTTCGACCTGGGAGTGCATGTAGCGGTTGGGGACGCTCAACAACGCAGTTGCAACTCCGGCGCGGGTCATCTGGAGTGCGGCGGTATCGGTGCCGCCGGTGGCGCGGTGGGCGGTGCTTTCCTGAATGGCGATTGCATTGTCTTTTGCCGTTTTACGCAGAATTTCACCGAGAACGATGTTGTTGTCGCAGCTCTTACTCAAGATGATGCCTTTGCCAAGAGTAATATCTCCGTACTGCCGTTTGGGAATATCCGGCAGATCAGTGGCGAAACCGACATCGATACCGAATCCGACCTGCGGATCGATACCGAAACAGCTTACGGTCGCACCGCGCAGACCGACCTCTTCCTGTACCGAACCCACGCCGAAAACGGCAACATTGAGTTTGCGTTTGGCAAGACGGCGCATGGTTTCAGCGACGATAAAGGCGCCGATCTTGTCATCACAGCCTTTGGAGATGAAGCGGTTGGCGTTGAGCATCCGGAAGTTTTCCCGCATGACCACCGGATCACCGATGGAAACGAGTTCTTCGGCTTCGGCTTTATTTGCCGCGCCGATATCGATCCACATGTCGTGGAGTTCGACCGCACAATCGCGTTCTTTGGGCTTGAGCAGATGGATGGGCTTTTTGCCGATAACGCCGGGGACTTTACCTTTGGCAGTGAGAATGTCGACTTCACTGGAAGGAACATTGAGCTTGTCGATGCCGCCGTTGGGGCGGAAATAAAGTAAACCCTCTTCGGAAATGTAGACGATCTGGAAACCGATCTCGTCATAGTGTCCGGACATCATCACCCGCATGGGTGCTGATCCATTGAGTGAAGCGATGGTGTTGCCCAGCACGTCGCAACGGACGCTGCACACATCGGAAAGATAATCGCGGAAAACTTTGGCGGCTTCGACTTCGTAGCCGGTGGGGCTGGAACTGCGGAGGAGAGTCTCCAGAAACTTCATGCTTTCTGCGGAAAAAGCCATTTTATTTTTTCTCCTGATAAAAATTATTCTTCAACGACATCCAGAATGACGATATTTTCCTGCGGCACGTCGCGGTGCATTCCCTTGGCGGTGGTGGGAACGCTCACGATGGCATCGGCAACATCCATGCCTTCAACGACTTTACCGAAAACGCAGTAGCCGTAGTACTGCGGGACGGGAGCTTTGAAGTCCAGAAAATCGTTGTCGACCACATTGATAAAAAACTGGCTGGTCGCAGAATCGACGATCTGGGTACGTGCCATGGCGATGGTGCCGCGCTTGTTGGAAATCTGGTTGGTTGCTTCATTTTTGATGGGAGCGGCGGTTTCTTTCTGCATAAAATTTTCATCCATGCCGCCGCCCTGGATCATGAAGTTGGGGATGACGCGGTGGAAGATGGTGCCTTTGTAGAAGCCGCTTTTAACATAGGAAAGGAAATTTTTGACGGTGATGGGAGCTTCTTTTTCAAAGAGTTCGAGTTTGATGTCGCCTTTGGTGGTTTTGATAGTGACCATAACTGTTTTTCTCCAAAAATTAAAAGTTGATTTTGTTTTTGCTTAATATAACGCATTTGCGTTTGAGGTTCAAGCGGAAATTTTTCAATATTGCTCAAATACCCGCCGGATCTCTGCAAGCGGAAGTTTTGCCGCCAAAGCGAACATCAGCAGTATCCGCGCCTTTTGCCCGGAAAGATTTCCGCCGCACACGGTTCCGAGAGCATCATCATCCTGTGAGCCGTTGAAATTAACAAAGCCATTGGTTCTGGTACAGCGGACGATGGTGATTCTGCCTTTGAGTTCTTCCACTTTACGTTTCCATGCCGAGCTCAAGTTGCCGTTGCCGACTCCGGCAATGACGATACCGGAAACATTCTTTGCCGCGCACTGGTCGAACCAGTCCGCCGGAGCATCGGCGTAGGCATAAAGCACCCGGACTTCCGGCAATGTTTCATAGTTGCGGCAGTCAAATTCACTTCCGATGGTGTGGCGTTTTGCGCTGCGGTAAAAGAGTTCCACAACTGAATCGGTCACGGTTGCGATACATCCCATTTCGACCGGAGTGAAAGCATCCGGACGGGTCGGATGGATCTTGCGGGCATCACGCGCAGCGGAAATTACTCCATTCATGGCGATCATAACGCCGCAGTTGTGCAATTTATCCGAAGCGGCGGCAACGATGGCGTTGTATAAATTCAACGCCGCATCCGAACTTATTGCTGAAGCCGGACGCATGGAACCGGTGAGCACGACCGGTTTTGCACTTTTGACGCAGAGATTGAGGAAATATGCGGTCTCTTCCATAGTGTCGGTGCCGTGAGTGATAACGACACCGTCGCAGCTTTCCAGAACTTCGCTTACTCTTTTGGCGAGGGTGAGCCAGTTTCCGACAGTCAGTGAAGCACTGTCCAGACGGATGATGTCTTCGACGGTGACGTCGGCGATGCCGGAGAGTTTTTCCCTGCCCAGAGTTGCCAGAACCTCCTCTCCGTTGAGAACCGTTTTATAATTGGTACAGGATAATGGGTCACTGCTTACGCTGGCAATGGTTCCGCCGACGGCGAGGATATGGATTTTTTTCATAGCTTATTTTTCCCGCTTTTTAAATCCGCGCTGACGGGCGGCTTCGTAGAGCAGAATAGTCGCGGCACTGGCGACATTGAGGGAATCGATTTCGCCCAGCATCGGGATATTCACTTTCAAATCAGCCTGTTCCATCCAGAAGTCGGTCAAGCCGGTTTGTTCCGCTCCGACTACCACTGCTACCGGCTGGGTGAGGTCGACATCGGTGTATTTGAAGTCAGTATGCGGAGTTGCAGCAAGTATCTTTACTCCGCGTTTGCGCAAATAATCCATCGCTGACTGATTGTCGCAGACGGCGGTCGGCACCGAGAAGATCGCTCCGGTACTGGCGCGGATAACATTGGGATTATACAAATCGGTCATGCGTTCGCAGACGATGAGGGCGTCGGTCCCGGAAGCATCGGCACTGCGGAGCATCGAACCCAGATTGCCCGGTTTTTCGATGGTTTCGGCGACCAGATAGAGCATATTTTCATATTCGGGCAGATTTTCAAGTTCATGCTTACGCATTTTTGCCACGGCGAGCAGACCTTCGGGGCGTTCGCGGTAGGTGACTTTTTCCAGCAGATGCGGGGCGAGGCGGACCACTTTGATGCCGCGGGAGGCGATGCTTTCCAGAAGCGGGAACTCATTACTGCCGAGGAAGTGTTCGGGAGAGAAATATACTTCGGTCAGTTCCATTCCGTATTCGATGGCGCGGGTAAGTTCGCGGTATCCTTCAAGCAGGGTCAGTTGTTCTTTTTCGCGCGGGCGGCGGTCGCGGAGTTTGACCAGATGTTTTACCGACGGGTTCTGACTGCTGGTTATTTCCAAAAACTGCATAATGTTCTTCTTTCCTTCAAAAAATATCCGGTGTGTATTTTTTGCACACTGCGTGTCATAAATATACATTATATGTCACACTTTTTCAAGTGTTCCGCCTTGAAAAATCCATTGGCACGTTTTATGCTGTACTGTGAAGTGAAACCATAAAACAAGGAGGATACAACTATGAATCCGGATAAACTTACCAATAAAAGCCGTGAAGCTCTGCTCAATGCCCGTCAGATCGCAGTCGGACTGCATCACAATGAATTGCGTGCACTCCATGTACTTGCTGCATTGCTTGCCGATGAAAACGGTCTTGTTCCGTCGATTTTTGAAAAATGCGGCGTCAGTTGCGCCATCTTTGCTTCGCCGCTTCAGAATGCGCTCAACGAACTTCCCCGTTTGGAGGGAAATTCCGGAAGTGATGTCTACAACTCACGGGAATTCAGCGAACTTCTGAACGACGCCGCCAAGCACGCGGAAAATATGAAAGATGAATATGTCAGCGTGGAACATCTGCTGCTGGCGATGTTCAATTCCAGGACCCGTGCCAAAGAACTGCTGGAAAATTCCGGAATTTCTTCCGATAAAGTCTTGCAGGCTTTGCAGGGCATCCGCGGCAATCAGCGCGTTACCAGTGCCGATCCGGAATCGACTTTTGAAGCTCTGGATAAATATTCCCGCGACCTTACGCAAATGGCATTGCAGGATAAGCTCGATCCGGTCATCGGCCGCGACGATGAGATCCGCCGGATGATCCAGATCCTTTCGCGCCGCACCAAAAACAATCCGGTGCTTATCGGCGAACCCGGGGTCGGTAAAACCGCCATCGTCGAAGGTCTCGCCCGCCGGGTGGTGCGCGGCGATGTCCCGGAAAACCTCAAGGGCCGCCGGGTGGTCGCGCTGGATATGGGCGCACTTATCGCCGGAGCGAAGTACCGGGGAGAATTTGAAGAACGGCTCAAAGCGGTTCTCAAAGAGGTGACTGCCGCCGAGGGTAAAATCATTCTCTTTATTGACGAACTTCACACCGTTGTCGGAGCAGGAGCTTCAGAGGGTTCGATGGATGCCGGAAATCTGCTCAAACCGATGCTGGCAAGAGGAGAACTCCATTGCATCGGAGCCACCACGCTGGACGAGTACCGCAAATATATTGAAAAAGATGCCGCTCTCGAACGCCGTTTCCAGTCGGTATTGGTCAATCCTCCAACGGTGGAGGATACCATCAGTATTCTGCGCGGATTGAAAGAACGTTACGAACTGCATCACGGAGTGAAACTGCGTGACAGCGCGCTGGTGGCGGCAGCGGTGCTTTCAGACAAGTATGTCGCCGACCGCTTCCTGCCGGACAAGGCGATCGACCTGGTGGATGAAGCCGCCGCCGCATTGCGTACCGAAATCGACAGCAGTCCGGTGGAGCTGGATGAAAACAACCGCAAACTTATGCAGCTGGAAATCGAAATCACCAGTTTGCGCAATGAAAAGGATGCCGCAAGTGTCCGCCGCCGGGAAGAGCTTGCTGAAGAAGCCGCCAATCTGAAAGCCCGTCAGCAGGAACTTCAGGCACGGTATGATAACGAAAAAAAGGCGATAAGTGATCTTCAGAGCTACCGCGAAGCGCTCGACCTTGCCAAAGGTCAACTCGAACGCGCCGAGCGGGAATACAATCTGGAAAAGGCCGCCGAACTGCGCCACGGAGTCATTCCCGATCTGCAGCAGAAAATCGTTGAAGCTGAAGAAGCCATTCGCAGTCAGAGTGCCGACCGTCTGCTCAAAGAGGAGGTCGATGAGGAGGATATTGCCGCCATTATCAGCCGCTGGACGCATATTCCGGTAACTAAACTGGTGCAGAGCGAGAAGGAAAAACTGCTCAAGCTGGATGAACATCTGCACCGCCGTCTGGTCGGTCAGGATGAGGCCGTGACCGCCGTTTCCGATGCGGTATTGCGTGCCAGAGCCGGATTGAAAGATCCGAAGCGTCCGATCGCAAGTTTTATTTTCCTCGGCCCCACCGGTGTCGGCAAAACTGAACTTGCCCGCGCGCTGGCGCAGGAATTGTTTGACGATGAACGCGCCATGGTGAGGATAGATATGTCTGAATATATGGAGAAATTCTCCGTTTCAAGACTTATCGGTGCGCCTCCGGGATATGTCGGATACGAAGAGGGCGGACAGCTTTCGGAAGCGGTACGCCGCCGCCCCTATTCGGTGGTGCTGTTCGATGAAATTGAAAAAGCGCATCCGGATGTGTTCAATATCCTGCTGCAGATCCTTGAAGACGGCATTGTGACCGATTCGCAGGGGCGGACGGTGAGTTTCAAAAACACCATCATCATCATGACCAGCAATATCGGAAGTTCCATGATATTGGAAAACGGCTCTGATGGAGATAAGCTCCGGGAAAAGATGATGCTGGAACTGCGCCGTCACTTCCGTCCGGAGTTTTTGAACCGCATCGATGAAACACTGATATTCCACAGCTTGAAGCGGGAAGATATCCGTAAAATCGTCGCATTGCAAATGGATATGCTTGCCGCCCGTTTGGCGGAGCAGGAGATCAAACTCAACGTTACCGGAGCGGCACTGGATTTGATTGCTGAAGTCGGTTACGATCCCGATTTCGGGGCGCGGCCGTTGAAACGGGCGATAATCAATCTGGTGGAAACGCCGCTTTCGCGCAAGATGATCGCCGGTGAATTGTCCGGCGGCTCGGTGCTGACCATCGATGCTGAACACGAAACGCTGAAGTTCGACATCGCACAGTAATATTTGGCTCGTTGCAGTCGGACAAGTCGGACGGGGCGGACACGCGGCAAAACCGACAATGCGGCATCCGCAGACATAAAGACAATGGGTGGCTTAAAGAGTAAGACAGCGTGGGCTTGCTGAATTGGCTCGTTGCAGTCGGACAAGTCGGACGGGTCGGACAGGTCGGACGCGCGGCACAACCGACCATCCGGCATCCGCAGACATAAAGACAATCGGCGGCAAACGTGCCGTAACAACCGCCGTCAGGCGGGATCAACAACTACCTTGCCTGTCGTGCCGGAGGCGCGACAAAAGGCTCTCCCCCGCCAGCAGCCCGAAATCAGGAGCGTTATCGCGCGGCTATCCGGGCGTTTTGCAAGAGAGAAGCGACGGGAGCATACTCAAGTATGTGACCGGAGCGGCGAACGCCGCAAGGCGCGCGGTAGCAAGCGAGAACGCTCCGTGAACCAAAAAAAATGGTGCGTTCGCACGGGCTCGAACCGTGGACCCAGTGATTAAGAGTCACTTGCTCTACCGACTGAGCTACGAACGCACATATCGTCTTTCGACTTTGCTTAATATACTGCTGTTTTCAAAAAATGCAAGCTGATTTTAAAAAAATATTGACGGTTAAACGGAAATTTTCTTGATAAAACGGCAAGATTGTGGTATATTGACCGCGAAACATAAGATCATTTTAATGGAGCAGCAGAAAAAGATGTATGGGTATTACCGGATCGCGGCGATAACCCCGGCCGTTGTGCCGGGAGATGTGGAATACAATTGTGCGGAAATCATCAGATTGTGCAAAGAGGCCGCTGCCAATGGAGCGGTGATGCTGTTTCTGCCGCATCTGGCGGTGACCGGGAGCAGTTGCGGAGAGTTGTTTTTTCATCCGGAATTGCAGAAATCTGCACTTGAGGCGGTGGATAAGATCGCAAATGAATTACCGGAAAAGTGCGTGGCGGTGATCGGTTCGCCGTACAGTCCGCAGGGATTGGATCAGGTGCGGGATATGTTTGCCGTTGCGGCAAACCGTGGAGAAGTGACCTGGGTATCGCACCGCGATTTTGATAAGAGATTTTTCAGCAATGACTGGAGTTCAGAAGGAGAACCCGGTGGCGTTAAAGCGGTGAAATTCAGTTATGGAATGAGTTTTTCATTGCCGTATACGCCAAGTTTGCCTGATCCGGCGGAAATCGATTTTTATTCATGCAGAGCCAATGCGCTTCCCGGGACATTGGAGGAGTTGAAGCAGATGGCGGTGTGCGCTTCACGCAACGCCGGAAATGTGGTCGTACTCAATACTGGTAATGCGGGGGAATCGACTGCCGGAAATATCACGCCAAGTTGCGTTGTCATTGCCGTTGACGGTGAAATCGCCGCATCCACGCCGCTGTTGTCCGATGAGTCAATGATCACCTATGCGGACATCGATCCGGCAAGTTTGAAATACCGCCGTCAGCGCAATGGGAAAGTATTGGCTGATGATGATGTTATCCTGCTTGGCAGCAGTCTGCCGGAGTCGCCGGATTTGAAATATGCAAAAATTTTACAACATCCGTATCTGCCGGAGGATGAAAAACAGTTGGCAAACTTCTGCCGGGAAACCTTGGAGATCCAGAGTTTTGCACTGGCACACCGGATGAAAAAAGCGTATGCCAAAAAGATGGTGCTGGGAATTTCCGGTGGATTGGATTCCACATTGGCGCTGGTGGTGCTGGCGCGCTGCTGTGAGGTTCTGGGATGGGAAAAGAGTAATATCGTCGCTGTGACCATGCCCGGATTCGGAACCACCGGCCGCACAAAAAATAATGCGCTTGAACTGGCAAAGATCATCGGCGCAGAAATAAGAGAAATTTCCATCTCCGATGCGTGTATTCAGCATTTCAAAGATATCGGACATGATCCGCAACTTCGCAACGCGGTGTATGAAAACACCCAGGCGCGGGAGCGCACCCAGATACTGATGGATATTGCCAATGCCGAAAACGGTTTGGTCATCGGGACGGGGGATCTTTCGGAAATCTCCATGGGCTGGTGTACCTACAACGGCGACCAGATGTCGATGTATTCACTTAACAGTACCATTATGAAAACGGTGATACCGGAGCTGCTCAAGTATGAAGCACAGTGCCACCCGGAAATGGCGGAAATTCTGCTGGATGTGATCGCAACTCCGGTAAGTCCGGAACTGCTTCCGGCAGAAGATAACGCCCCCGGTCACAAGACGGAGGAGATTTTGGGAGCGTATGAGATACACGACTTCTTTATCTGGCACTTCTGTTATAACGGCGCGGGAAAAGAAAAGGTGATCTCTCTGGCAGAAATCGCATTCAAAGGTAAATATGACCGTGCGGAGATCGAACGCTGTTATGGTATATTCAGCCGGAGATTTTTCAGTCAGCAGTTCAAACGCAGTGCCTCACCGGAAGGAGTGAATGCCAACGCAGTATCACTCAATCCGGGCGAATGGCGCATGCCGTCGGATGTTTCCGGAGTTCTTTTCAAGTGACCGGATACGGCGACCGTATTGTTTCTTAAAAAGCGTGTTCCGGAGTCGGTTCATCGGCAAAGTTGACGATGTTCAGAAGCTTCTCTGCTTTTACGGCTTCGTAGATTTCCGGCAGATCAGTGTATTTGAGTATTCCCGGTATCATACAGGATTGCGGCCAGATGGTTGCCGGTTTGGCGGTCATGCTTTCCCATGAAGCCGGGGCGTCATAGAGCGTGATTTCAGCGATGTCATCCGAAATCAATGCGGCGATCACCGCCGGAACAACTCCCAGCCCGCGGGCGGATAAAGTGATTTTTTTCACTCCGCACGCCTTGACATAAACGAGCATGGTCAACAAATCAAAGACCCGTTTGGCGACGGTTGAAGTTCCATACATATCATTGAGGCAATCGTAATGATAGTCCTGTCCGTGAGGAGTCTGGAAAAAGTTGTACTCTTCGACCGAATAGCAGGTGTTGGCACGTGATTCTCCCATGTTCCGGCAGTCAAAACCGGCGATGCGTTGGGTGATGGGCAGCTTCATCGCCGTGATCTCACTTGCTGAATCCAGATGCGGCACATAGATATGCAGATCGTCGAATGCCGGGAGAGAGGAATACGCCGTATCGCAGAGTACTTTGAGCGTGGTCATGATGCCCGGTTCCGTTTCAATGCCGAATCGGCTGTGGATTAGATAACTTTCATCCTGTTTGAAGTAGAGTGTGCGGAGCATCCGGACGTAGGGTTCGGAAATATTTGCCGGGATCTGCAGATACTCTTTGAGAAATGATTTGAGTTCTGCGGGAGTAAGTTTTTTTCTTGCGGCTTTCAACTCCGCCGCTTTCTGTTGAATGAGGTCAAACACGGTGAAACTTTCCGGAAATCCGGTCATTACCTGACCGCTGGCGGTGCAGTTGATCTCCGCTTCCGGGAGTATTTCCGAATCGGCAAACTCTTTGCCATCGGCATCGACATTGGCGTGTTTATTGAAAAAACTGTACATTGCTTCCCGGTTTTCAATGGAGTAGCCGTGATAGGTGGGACCGATGAAATACCGGAGATTTTCTTCAGCTCCGAGCAGTTTGTAGACCTTTTGGGCTCTTGCCCAGGTTTCACGCAGACCGCGTTCATCAAAGAAGTCCTGTTTCTGCCCGAGCAGGATTATGGGGCGCGGGGCATAAGCGAGGATGAAGTCCCCCATTTCGCAGCCGGAAGCAAGAATATTCGGCGGCATCTGCTCGGCATCGGCGATGACTTCATTTTCAATGTTGCGCTGCCAGCTGGTGACATAGCAGCTGGGAGCCGCCATGGTGAAGCGGGGGTCGAGCGCCTGAACGAAAGTGGTCATGGTGCCGCCGCCGGAATTGCCGGTGATGCCGACCCGCGAGGGATCGACCTCCGGACGGGTAAGCAGATAATCCAGACCGCAAATGGCATCATAGGCGCGCCATGAACCGAAATATTCTCCGCAAAGCCGGAGCTGCTTGCCTAATGTGGCATGGGTTTTGGTACAGGAGCGGTTGAGTTCGGCAGCTTCGGGAATGCCCTCATACTGTTTGCGTTCACCCTGCGCGATGGGGTCGAGAACCAGTACTACATAACCTTTGCGGGCAAGATTGGAACCGCAGAGTTGATAATTTTTTTCCATTTTGCCGTTGTTGCTGTGTCCGCAGACAAAGAGCACCGCCGGATGTTTGCCGGGAGTGGCGGGACGGTATAAATTGGCAGTGACGGGAAAGTTTTTCCGGCTGTAGTAGATTATTTTTTCAATGATGAAACCGTTTTTTTCAGCAACGCCGCAAATTTTTACCTCCGGAATGGAACGCTGTTGCGGGATGTCGAAAATTGCGGCGATCTTTTCCCGCACATTTTTTACATAGTTTTCGGCGTCTTCTTCAGTTTTCAATGCGGCAAGTCTGGCATCGCGTTCAACATTCAATGCGCGGATCTTATCCACATTATAATCCAATATCATACTGCTGTAGGCTGCGTAACTCATAAAAAGAAATCCTTGTTTTTTAATTGTTAATGTCCCGAATTTTGTGATGGGACGGGTTGTTTGACAAAAGTGCATCTGACCTTTATTTTTTTATAAACACAACAAAAAATAAAGGAATTGATTAAGAGCAGTGTGCAAGGTCTCTGTTTTAACAAACGATGATTGAAGGCATCGAATTTATCTTTGTTTATGATTGCCCCTTGTGGTAAACAAAAGCGGGTATTGCTCTATTTACCACTCAAGGAGCAGACAACTGTGTGGCGCAAGGACGATTTCATGCGGGACATCGATCATTTTACCGCGCCAGAAATCGGTCGCCTTATCCGGAAGTTCCGGACAATCAAGGCGGAATTCCTGAACCTCATCCATAAAGTTCACCAGCAGAAATCTGCCGCCATGCGGCAACTTCTGCAGCCAGCGCGACGGCATGGAATTACTGAAAAGATCCAGCGGTATCGCCGCACTTCCGGAAACAGCACTTACCACCTTGCGGGCAAGATCCAATCCGGCTTCATTGAGTTTGGTCAAATCATCAGAAAGATTTATCGCACCGCCGGACATGAGGGAAATGGAAAGCAGAACTTCCAATTCCCGTTCGGTCGACTGGGCAAAAGTCCTGCTGTAAAACGGCTTATATTCTGACTTGGGATCACAGAAAACCAATGTCGGCTGAATTGTTTCCTTAAAATCGGTCGTTTCGACACCCCGGCAGAGGGCAAAGTCAGGATCATTTATCCACAGTTTTTTATTCATCCAGTAGCGGCAGGCGACGTTGACCGCATTCTTTTTAGTTCCCTCCCAGGTGGAGTGGATGTCACTGCCGACCCGGGCGGCATCAACATATTTATTCCCGGTCATAAAGGGATAGTTGCAGCCGAGGATAGCGGCACGGCCGGCGACCCCGTCACAAATCGGCTGCATCAAATGGCGGACGATCTCACTGCGGGGAACACTTTTGTCGTAAAACTGCGCGGCATCCAGCGTGGAAGCAAGGAAATCCAGTTTGAAGTAACCGAATCCGTCATTTACCAGCCGGTCAAAAAGTTCACGCAGAAATTTTTTGCTCTTTTCCACCGTCGGGTCAAGGATGAAGCCGTAACGGCGCATACAGTGAAATGCCAGACAGGGCTGACCGCCTTCGGAACATGCGAGCATATCATATTCCAGCTGGGCGATACGGGCATGGGGTTCGACGGCAGAAGGAGCGACCCAGACACCGGGAGTGAAGCCGAGCTTGCGGATCTCGGAAGCAAGAAACTTCATTCCGGACGGGAAAAGATGATTGGCGTACCATTCACCGTAACAGTACTGCCAGCCGTCATCGACGATGATGCGTTTGACGTGGCGCGAAAGAACCGGATCATTGGCGATGAATTCAGCATTTTTCAGCACCGCTTCTTCACTGACCGTCCAGCGGTAGTAATCCCAGCTGTTCCACCCCGGTTCGGGGGCGGTAAACTCTCTTTTCACTTCAATATTGCTGTCAGTGTAACTCTGGAGCATTTCAAACGGCGAACCGTATCCCAAAGTGGTATCGGAAAAAGTTATTTCAGTTCCCTCATAGTGGTCGACCAGATGAACGACAGACAGTGTCAGCGAATTTCCGGAAACCGTGCCGCAGAATTTTGCCATCTGCGCTTGTTTGAGCGGATGACTCAACATAAGTGAACCATCTTTATCACTCAAAATGCAGTTGTAAAAACAGGTGAATTCCTGACTTTCCGCCACCGGGGCAGTAACAATGCCGCAGCTGCCCATTTTCATCCCGGTATAGACCAGATGTTCCAACGGAAGATCGCTGCACTCCATCATCACATATTTCAGATGCCGGACAGGAGAATTCAGTTTTGCACCGGTGGATAACACCGTCCTGCCGTTGCAGCTGTTCACAGAAAGCGTCCACACACCGACCGGGGTTTCAGCGGTATAGCTGCCGTCGGCAGAACACTGCCACTTCAACTGGAAACAATTGCCGTCAACTTCAACATAACTTCCGGCGGAGGCAAAAGACCACGCACCGTAAGCAACAACTGAAAAGGGCTGATTACTCATAGTTCACTTTCAATTTTTCTTTGCTTCGTCAATGACCTTGGCGGCAGTCTTGAGAAATCCTGCCACATTGGAAAGATCACTGGGGATTATCATAGTATTATTCACCTTGGCAAGTTTGCCGAATTCAGCGATGTATTTTTCAGCGAGCTGCAAATTTACCGCATCACTGCCGCCTTCACAGCGGATGGCACTGGCGATGGTGGCAATACCGTTGGCAGTAGCTTCGGCGACGAGACGGATCTCTTCGGCGCGGCCCTGTGCTTCGTTGATACGTTTTTGCTTTTCACCCTCGGAGTGAGCGATAGCTTCGCACTTTTCACCTTCGGCGCGGTTGATACGGGACTGGCGTTCACCTTCGGATTCGGCGATCTGGGCGCGTTTCTCGCGTTCAGCGCGCATCTGTTTTTCCATGGCATCGAGGACAGAAAGGGGCGGTTTAATCGTTTTGATCTCGTAGCGGGTGACCTTCACGCCCCAGGGATCGGAAGCTTTATCGACTTCGGCGCAGATGGCGGCATTGATGGTGGCACGTTCTTCAAAGGTGCGGTCGAGTTCAAGTTTACCGACTTCCGAACGCAAGGTGGTCTGCGCCAGCTGTGAACAGGCGAAAAGGTAATCGGAAATACCGTAACTCGCCTTGATCGGATCGACGATCTGCAAATAGAGCAATCCGTCCACTTCGACGATGATGTTGTCGCGGGTGACGCACTGCTGCGGGGGGACATCTATCGCCATTTCCTTGAGGTCGCGCTTGTAGGAAACGCGATCGACAAAAGGCATAAGGATATGAAGTCCGGCACTCAAAGTGGCATGATATTTGCCGAGCCGTTCGACGATCCACGCCTGTTTTTGCGGAACGATACGGGCGGTTTTAAAGAGAACAATGATAACAGCGGCGGCGATGATAGCGGCGGTGATGAGTTGAGGCATTTTTTTATCCTTTCTTTTATTTGTTTATATTCAAGCCTTTTCGACTTCAAGAGTGATATTGTTTCTGGATTTGATGATGCAGCGGCTTCCGGCGGGGATGGTGTCGGAACTGACCGCGTTCCAAAGGGTGCCGCGGAATTCGACTTTCCCGGGAACTCCGGGAGCGATGTCGGAAGCACAGACACAGCTGTCACCGGAAACATTATCAGCATCGATATCGTTGTCAAGATTATTCTCCTTACCTTTGAAAACTCCCGGCATATAGCGGCGGCAGCCGATCAGCAGAACCACACCGAGTACCGCAAACAGTAAAATCTGCCAGGTCAGAGTCAGCGCCGGAATAAACCAGTACAATATGCCGGTGATGATGGCGGCGGCACCGAAAAAGCAGATGATGAAACCGGGGATGACAAATTCCGACAAAATGAGGATGATCCCTGCTATCAGCCAAAGTAAAGAAAGATTCATAACAACTCCTTTCGTTTTTTTTTAACGGATGCGGTTATCCAGCACACGTTTGGCTTTGCCTTCGCTGCGGGTGATGCTGTTAAAGGGAACCACGGTTACTTTGATACGCAAACCGGTGATGGATTCCACGGAAGCGGTGACCATGCGGCGGATCTGTTCAATGATCGCTTCGCCCTGAGCGTAAACCTCTTTGGCAAGTTCGACATCCAGTGCAATATTGTCCATATTTCCGGCGGTGCTGAGCTTGATCATGTAGTTGGGAGTGGTTCCCTCGACCATGAGCAGAGCGGATTCGATCTGCGAGGGGAAGACGTTCACGCCGCGGATGATGAACATATCATCACTGCGAGAAGAGATCCGGTCGATCCGGCGCAAGGTACGGCCGCAGGAGCATTTTTCCGGGATGATGCGGGTGATATCACGGGTACGGTAGCGGATCATCGGCATGGCATATTTGCTCAAGGTGGTCAAAACCAGTTCACCGGTTTCGCCGTCGGGCAGGACTTCACAGGTATCCGGATCGATGATTTCAGGATAGAAGTGGTCTTCAAAGATGTGCATACCCTGATGCTTGCCGCATTCGATGGCAACCCCCGGTCCGATGATTTCGGAAAGTCCGTAGATGTCGAATGCTTCAATTCCGGCACCGCGTTCAAGGCGTTCACGCATTCCCTGCGTCCACGGTTCAGCGCCGAAAACACCGGCACGGATGGGCAGATCGCGCAGATCGATGCCGAGTTCTTTAGCCTGTTCAATGAGGTGGAGGAAGTAGCTCGGCGTACAGCAGATGGCGTTGACACCGAAGTCACGGATCAGCATGACCTGACGCTTGGTGTTGCCGCCGGAAGCGGGAACCACTGTCGCACCGAGAGCTTCAACGCCGCCGTGGGCGCCCAGACCGCCGGTGAAAAGTCCGTAACCGTAGGAGACCTGAACCACATCGTTTTTGGTCAATCCGCAGCAGCAGAGCGCGCGGCGCATGACACTGCTCCAGACTTCAAGGTCTTTCTGGGTGTAGGCAACAACAATGGGTTTGCCGGTGGTGCCGCTGGAAGCGTGCAGACGGACGATATCGCTCATGGGGACGGCGCACAAGCCGAACGGATAGGTATCGCGCAAATCGGTTTTGACACAGAAAGGCAGCAGATCTATATCTTTAAGAGTCTTGATGTCTTCCGGTTTGACCTGACGTTCATCCATGCGTTTGCGGAAAAGTTCCACATTTTTGTAGGCGTGGGCAACCATATTCTGCAAACGTGCCAGTTGCAGTTCCCGCAGGAATTCCGGTGAGATATAATCATTGGCACTGTAATTATCGTTGACATTGAGATTCATTTTTCTATTCCTTTATATTGGTTTATTTTACTTCTGCTATATGTGAACCGCAACGCACCAAAACTTCCATATCTTGTGCGGATGCAGTTAAAATATCTTCATCAAACCGGATACGGTCTGTTTCAAAAACCATGATGACGGTCGAACCGCCGAATTTGAAAAATCCCTTTTCATCCATCTTTTGGAACTTTTCCCCGCCGGAGGTCTGAATGATCGAACCGACTCCGAAAGCGGCGACTTCGATCATCAGGAAATTTCCAAACACCGGAGAAACAAATTTTGCGATGTGCCGGGTGTTTTCGACAAAAAGATCCGGTCGGCGCAGCAATGCCACCGGATTGACTGAATGATATTTGCCGGGAATGATCTGCAATGCGCCGTCAGCACAACAGTCGCAGGGATAGTGATAACGGTGATAATCCACCGGCGCAAGGCGGACGACTGCCACGGTAAACGGTTTTTCCGGTAGTACGGTACCGCAAAGCTCATTGATGGAACGCTTCGCGCCTTTTACCGGGATCGGTGTGGAAGGCAAGAGATTTTCATGTACTGAAATTCTGCCGTCCGCCGGTGAAACAAGAACATTTTCATTGTGATCAATTACCCGCGCACCGGCTTTGAGGCGGCGGGCAAAAAAATCGTTGAAAGAGTTATAGTGTTCAACCGGATATTCCGCTTCACTTGGATCACAGCCGGGAATGGCAGTCAAGCGGGCGATGTCTTTGCGCGAAGCGGGCGAATCATAATATTTCCCCATCAACGCTGAAACAAATCTGCCGCCGAACAGCACCGGCCACAAGGTGCGTCCCAGAAGAGTGTTGTAGGCAAAACGCAATGCGCCATCCCCCATGACAGTTTCAGTAACGATCTCTCCCGTTGTCCGGTCGAGATATTTCAGTTCCCCGGTTCCCATAAAAAACCATTCACTTATTTCATTATCAACAAGGCTTCCCGCCCGGTCATACCGGGAACTACACCCAATTCAGCGGCACGCGCAGAAACCGCGACCACACATTTATTCAACATATCATCGTAACTTTGCACACCGGTCACGACCGCCATCGCTGAATTGAGTTTATCAGCGACCGCGAGATTGAAGTAACCGCAGCCGAGCATACCGGTTTTTCCCTGAATTATCAGCAGTTTACCCTGCAATAGTTCAATGGTACTGCCGCGGAAAATCATGCCGTCAAGTTCAATATTCTCCATCGGAAACACTTCCTTTTTTCTTGGCGATCTTGCTTCTGGCAACGGCACTGGTTTCCTGATCGCTCATATAGATCCTGATGCGCCGGATATTCTCTTTGCATTCGGGGATCTTGATCTTTTCAAAGAGGTTGACCCGCTGGGTGGTGGAAACCAGTTCAGCAAGCAGCAGAGAATACTGTTTTTCCAGAATTTCTCCGGCGGCGCGCAGAGAAACCATCTCTTTCAAAGCGGCGATGCACTCATCGGTATGCCACGGCGTATTCAACAGATCCCACTTGTGCGGCACAAAATCGACCTTTTCAAAAACCGGGATGGTGATACCGGCGATATTGGCAGAACCGGCGATGATGGTTTTGACTTCAACTTTGGAAGCAAAAAACTCCGCTTCGCTCCGGTTGCTGAAAAAGTTGAACAATCCGGAAAGCTTCGCCGTCAACGCTTTTATGGCTTCGCGGTTGGCGGAAACCCGTTCCAGACTCTGGCGGACTTCCAATTGCAGCTGCTGTTTTTTCAGCTGTAAAGTCGGCAGAAAGCGGCGGAACTGCTTGAGGTCGTCCTGCTGATTTTTAAGTTCGGTTTTGGTATATTTTATCTTTGCCATAATATTGAAAATCAGCTGTGTTTCGGCCAGTATTCTTCGATGAGGTCGGTTTTGATACCGACTTCGTTGGGTTCAAAACAGTCGGCGAGCATTTCCCAGCCCAGATCAAGCGCGCGCTCCAGAGGGATGTTGACCGAGAGATCCATCATCTCATTTTCAAAACGTTTGCCGTATTTGAGCAGTTTATTATCCCATGCCGACATCCGGAAGCCCATGGATTGTTTTTCCAGCGTGCTGCGGTAGTCGGAGTAGAGGCGGATCATCGCATCCATGATAGCGCGGTGGTCGCTGCGGGTACGGCTGTTGACATTCTGCTTCAAGCGGGAAAGCGAACCAAAGGGTTCGATACGGCCGCCTTTGAGATAGAACTGTCCTTCGGTGATATAACCGGTGTTGTCCGGCACCGGGTGGGTCACATCATCGCCCGGCATGGTGGTCACTGCCAGAATGGTGATACTGCCGGCACTGTCGAAGTCGACCGCCTTTTCGTAACGGCTGGCGAGCTGACTGTACAAATCGCCGGGATAGCCGCGGGTGGCGGGGATCTGTTCCATGGTGATGGCGATCTCTTTGAGTGCATCGGCGAAGTTGGTCATATCGGTGAGCAGCACCAGAACCCGTTTGCCTTTGAGGGCGTAGGCTTCGGCGACTGCCAGTGACATATCCGGCACCATCAGACACTCCACCACCGGGTCGGCGGCGGTATGGACGAACATCACCGTACGCGAAAGCGCACCGTGTTCATCCAGCGTCCGCTTGAATGTGAGATAGTCATCATATTTCAATCCCATACCGCCGAGGACGATCACATCGACCTCCGCCTGAAGCGCAATACGGGAAAGCAGCTGATTGTAGGGTTCTCCCGCCGAGGAGAAGATCGGCAGTTTCTGGGATTCGACCAGAGTGTTGAATACGTCGATCATCGGGATATTGGTGCGGATCATGTTGCGCGGGATGATACGTTTGGCAGGGTTCACTGACGGCGCACCGATGGGGATGAGTTCATCGGTGATATCCGGGCGGTTGTCACGCGCGCCGCCGCGTCCGTTGAAAACCCGTCCGAGCAGAGCATCTGAACCGGAGACCATCATCTCCCGTCCGAGAAAACGCACCTGGTCGCCGGTGCCGATACCACGGCTTCCGGCAAAGACCTGTAAAGAAACTTTTCTGCCGTCCAGACGGATCACCTGGGCAAGAGAAGTACCTCTGGCGCTGGTGACTTCGGCAAGTTCGTTATAAGCAACTCCATCGGCTTCGACGGTGATGACGTTGCCGGAAATGCGGATTATCTGGTGGTAAACTTTACGCATTGTTCTGTTTTCCTTCCGCGATTTTTGCAGTTATTTTTTCTGAAAGAACTTTATAATCATCGCTGTCAAGTTTTTCGTAGTTGCGGTCGATAAAGAGCTGGCGCAGTTCGAGGAAATATTTGCGGGCGGTCTCTTTGTCCGCAAAACTGAACTGATCGCGCAAAACCTCCGTCACTCCGGCAAACATCAGCTGCTGACGGTCGGCGTAGGTAGTACCGTCGACTTCGTCAAAGGTGTTCTGCTGCAAATAGACGTAGTCAAGAAATTCGCTCTTGAGGTAAATTACGAAATCTTCCAGACTGGTGCCTTCTTCACCGATGACCTTCATCATCTGATTGACTTCAGAACCTCTCCGCAAAATGGTGCGGGCGTATTCGAGGTCATCTTTATTTACCACGCTCGGATATTTGCTCCACGAATCCAGCGGATGTATGGCAGGATAACGGCGGGCGTCGGAACGCTCACGGGAGAGTCCGAGAAATGCTCCGACCACTTTGAGTGTTGCCTGGGTGACGGGTTCTTCAAAGTTTCCTCCGGCGGGGGAGACCGCACCGCCGATGGTGACTGAACCGTATTCACCGGTGCGGAGCTTGACCATACCGGCGCGTTCATAGAAACCGGCGATGAGTGATTCGAGGTAAGCCGGGAACGCCTCTTCGCCGGGGATCTCCTCCAATCGTCCGGACATTTCGCGCAGAGCCTGCGCCCAGCGGCTGGTGGAGTCGGCAAGCAGCAGCGTATTCAACCCCATCTGGCGATAGTATTCTGCGAGGGTAACTGCGGTGTAAACACTGGCTTCACGGGCGGAGACCGGCATACTGCTGGTGTTGCAGATGATGATCGAACGGTCGATGAGCGAGTGTCCGGTGCGGGGGTCCTGAAGTTCGGGGTATTCACGGAGGATCTCCACCACCTCACCGGCGCGTTCACCGCAGGCGGCGATGACGACCACATCCGCTTCGGCATTCTGACTGATGGCGTGCTGCAAAACCGTCTTTCCGGCACCGAAAGGTCCGGGGGTACAGAAAGTTCCGCCGGTCGCCACCGGGAAAAAGGTGTCGATGGAACGCTGACAGGTGATAAGCGGTTTTTCCGGCAGGACTTTGTCGATATAATCGGAAATAGGGATCTTGACCGGCCAGAACTGGGTCATGGTGACATTGCGCTTTTCGCCGGAAGCATTGACTGCGACCGCCATGACATCGTCGATGGTGTAGTCACCTTCCGGGGCGACAGTTTCAATGGTCCAATTGCCTTTCCACGCGAAGGGGATCATGATATAGTGGGTGATATTGGCTTCCGGAACGGAACCGATGCGGTCACCGGCGACCACGGCGGTTCCGGGAGCTGCCGCCGGGGTGAAGTGCCATTTTGCTTCGCGGTCGAGTGCGCGCAGATAAATGCCGCGCTGCAGGAAGTATCCGGAGTGTTCTGCGAGCAGTTTGAGCGGGTTCTGCAAACCGTCATAAACCTGGGAAAGCAATCCCGGACCAAGTTCAACGCTGAGCAGTTCTCCGGTAAACTCCACCATATCACCGACCTTGAGACCGTTGGTGTTTTCAAATGCCTGCAAGTCGGCATATTTGCCCCGGACCCGGATGACTTCGCACTTGATTTTGGAGTCACCGACGGTGGCAAATGCGACCTCATTCTGGATCACCCGGCGGGAATATTCAACGGTGAGCATATTGCCGTTGACGCCAACGATCTTTTCAAAAAACTTTTCCTGTTCCATAAATTATTAAATCCTCCTTTATGGAGTTTACATATTACTCATCTGCGAAGAGATCTTTTCCACCGATTCTTCAAACAACATATTTCCGGCATCAACCGAACGGGTGTGGAATTTTTCCAGAGATGCCAGACGCAGCCGGTAGCAGCACAATGCGGCAAAATCCATTTCGTGCCCCACTTCCAGATCGTCGATCTTGCGCCAGCGGATGAGATCGACCAGACGTTCCCGCTCCAATGGGTCATTGGCGGCGGCGGCATTGGGCAGCGCATAATCCACATCGGAATCCAATTCATCCGGTTCAGGTAACGGATCGTAAACCCCGAGTTTTTCCCGGCGGTTTTCAGCGATGCGCAGTTTCAGAAAATCATCGAACTCCCGCATTTTCCGGTAGACGGCGGAACGGGGAGACGTTTCTGCATCATCCCATGAGATCAGCTCTTTGAACTTTTTACCGGACAACTCCTTTGAAGCAAGTTCGTCAAACTCGGCAAGAGTTATTCCCGGCAAAATACCGCATTCCAGAGTCGGCAGTGCGGCACATAACGGTCCGTAAAACATCGTTACTGCGCCTTGAATACTGCGGACAACTTCTCTCCGGCATAAGCGGCGAGCAGTTCACTCACCGCCGCTTCGGAAAAATCAAAGAAGCAGTCGCTGTCATTGAATTCCACCTGAACTCCGGCAGAGATTTCCGGAGAAGCGATCATAACAGGTGCATTTTTGATACTGTCAGCCAAAGCCCCTTTAAGCGCGGCATCCAGAGCTGCGGTATCTTTGACGGCACATCTCACGGTCAATTCAGCTTCAGGAGAAGCGGCAAATTTTTCAGCGAGAGTTTTGATGAGTTGTGCCATAAATTCCGGGGAGAGCGCAGCTGCGGCAGAGGCGGAAACCGCCGCATTGAGCCGGGCGGCAAGATCGGCGCGGAGCTGCAACGTTATGTCTCTTGCCGCCTGACCGGCGGCGGAAATCGCCCGTGTTTTCAATGCTTCGGCTTCACTGGCGCTTTTGGAACAGAGTGCTTCGCTCTCACTTTTGGCATCAGCGATGATCTTTGCCGCTTCACTTTTGGCATCAGCGATGATTTTCGCCGCTTCGGCTTCAGCTTTCTGAATCCCGTCGGCGTTTATCTTGTCCAACAAACTTTGAAGTTCCTCACTCATGGCGGTATTGCTCCGTTAATTATTTAGGATATTAAAACATTATTATTTATAAAATATCCCTGATTTGTCAAATTTCAAGCCTTGAAAAGAGAATATTCCGGTACTATATTAAAAAAAAGTTGATTTTTATTGTTTTCAACAGGATTTTTACTATGATAATCGACAGTATGAGAGATTTCGGCCGGTACGGCAAACTGGCTCCGGAAGTGTGGGAAAAACTTTCCTCTTTTTTTGATTCGATCTCCGGAACTATTCCTGAACCGGGTTCCCATAAACTTGACGGCGACAAGCTCAAAGTCAATATAGTCCACACCAACACCGCTCCGGCGGAAAACGGCAAATATGAAGTCCACCGGCAATATATCGACATCCACATCCCCATTCGGGGTACGGAAACCATCATCTGCCGCTGCAGCAGCGACGGATTGAAGCAGATCGGCTCATTTGATGCTGAAAACGACTATGTGTTGTTTGAACCTGAACCGGGCTTGGACTGCTTCCTTGAACCGGGGTATTTCCTGATGCTCTACCCCGGAGAGGTACACCATGTTTTGACCGGTGACGGATCTCCCATTATCAAGGCGATAGTAAAGATCGACATCTCTCTGCTCGGGAAGTGATTTTTTATGATTGACGATTTGATAAAAAACTTCAAAAATCCCGGTTCGACTTTCCGGGGAGCGCCGTTCTGGGCGTGGAACGCCAAACTTGATCCGGAAAAACTGCGCGACCAGATCCGCACCATGAAAGCTATGGGCATGGGGGGATTTTACATGCATTCCCGCACCGGACTCGATACGCCCTATCTGTCAGAGGAGTGGTTTGAATGTATTTCCAGTTGTATCGATGAAGCGGAAAAACTCGGCATGGAAGCGTGGCTCTACGATGAAGACCGCTGGCCATCCGGTGCCGCCGGCGGCATCGTCACCGCCGATGACCGTTTCAAAATGCGCAAACTCAAATACTGTCAGGGCGATGCTCCGGAATCCGGCGTCGTGCTTGCCCGCTTTGAATTGGATTGTGACGGAAACAGATTGAAAAGTTTCCGCCGTCTTGCCGGTGACGAAACGCCTTCCGGAGACTTCTACACCTTTTACCGGGAGTTTATGGAGTGCTCCAGCTGGTACAACGGCGAAACCTATCTCGATACAATGAACCCGGAAGCGGTGCAGGAGTTTGTCAACGTCACCCATGAAGAGTACTTCAAGCGTTACGCAGATAAATTCGGCAAGGTGATTCCGGGGATATTTTCCGATGAACCGTGCTACATTCACGGCGATGTGCTGTTGAGTATGCCGTGGACGGATAAACTGCCGGAGGAGTTCAGAAAATCTTACGGTTACGACATAATGGATAATCTGCCGGAACTCTTTTTCTTCGGAAAATATGAAGTTTCCCGCGTTCGCCACGATTACTATGACCTCATCACCCGGCTGTTTACTGAAAGTTTCACCGGAGTTATCGGCAAATGGTGCGGCAAACACCATCTTCCCATGACCGGACACACGCTGGCAGAAGATTATCTTTCCGGGCAGGCGCTGTACTGCGGCAGTGCCATGCGCTTTTATGAACACATGCAGATACCCGGAGTCGATGTTTTAACTGAACACTGGAATGTATTCAACACCGTCAAACAATGTACCTCCGTCGCCCGTCAGCAGGGCAAGGAACGGGTCATGACCGAAAGCTATGCCTGTACCGGATGGGACTTCCCGCTGTCCGGACACAAAGCATTGTGCGACTGGCAGTTTGCTCTCGGGGTGAATCAGCGTTGTCTCCATCTGGCGTGGTACTCCATGGAAGCTGAAGCAAAACGGGATTATCCGGCAAGTTTTTCCAAGCATTCCCCGTGGTATGACAAATATCCGGTGGTGGAGGATTACTTCGCCCGCTTGAGTGCCGCTTTGATCCCGGGCGATGAGATCCGCGATCTGCTGGTCATCAACCCGATCGAATCGGTATGGTCGGTACTGGTCAAGGATATTCCCGCCACCGATGCTGAACGGGAACGCCGCCAGATCAAACCCGGCACCAAAGCGATGGATGGATTTTATTCTGAACAGGTTGCTCCGCTCGACCGCGCCCACAGCGAACTTACCAATCTGCTCTTGAGTGAACACATCGACTTTGATTTCGGCGATGAAGAACACATTTCACGCTTCGGCAGCGTTTCAGGAAACCGCTTCATCCTCGGCGAAGCGAAGTACAAAATGGTTCTTGTCCCGCAGCTGCGTACCATCCGCAGTACCACTTTGGAATTGTTGGAAAATTTCAACGGCAGAGTTTTCTATCTGGGAAATCCCCCGGAATTTGTCGATGCAATGCCCTCAATGCGGGCAATGGAGAGTTTCAAGAACTTCACTCAAGTCACTTGGGGAAATATTGCGGAGATCATTCCGCGCCGGGTGTCGGCAACTTCAGAAAACCGTCAGGCAAAGGCGGTACTCTACCGTCTGGCAGAGATTGATGAAGGGTATACCTTTATGCTCTGCAATACTTCAATGAACTATTCTCACACCATAAAAGATTCTCCGATGGTGCGTGACCGGCAGATAAGTTATCCGGAAATTGAGGTAAAAATCGAAGTACCGGAACGGGGAAGACTCTATGAAATGGATTTGATGTCGGGCAGAATTTCTGCCGTTGACTCAAATTATACTGACGGCAAATATGTTTTCAAGACTTCGCTTGATGTATTGGAAACCCGGCTCTATATCGTTTCGCCGCGCGACATCGCCGATACAAAAGCAAAGAAAATCATCTGCACCATGCCGGGAGAAAAATTGAACGATATCCCGATGAAGTATCAGCTCTCTGAAGCCAACCGCCTGGTACTTGATCATGCCGCGTGGCGCATCGACAGCGGCGAATGGCACAAGGAAAATTACATCCTGCTGGTCGACGATGAACTGCGTGCCGCCCTCGGTTCCGCCCCGCGCGGCGGTCTGATGGCACAGCCGTGGCGGTGGGATAAAACCAGAAAATGGCAGAGTGCCGAACTCGAACTGCAATATACATTCAACTGCGAAACGCTGCCGGACTCCGACTGCACACTCTATCTGGAGCATCCGGAACTGTACCGCTTTGAACTCAATGGAACTGCTCTTGATGCCGTTCCGGACGGTTTCTGGATGGAAGATGTCCTTAAAGGTATCAAACTCCCGGCAGCGATGTTCCGTATTGGCAGCAACGAACTCAAACTGTACACCTCTTACAACTGCGGTCAGCGCGGCTTGGAAAGTATGTATATTGCAGGCAACTTCGGGGTCAAAGGCGACAACACTGTAACAACTCTTCCGGAAACGCTGCGTTTTGGCGACTGGTGCAGTCAGCTTCTGCCCAACTATGCCGGCAATATCACCTGTTTGACCGATGTGGAACTGCCCTCGCCTGCATTGCTGAAATTCAACGGATGGCGCGGGACGCTCCTTGGTGTGCAAGTCGATGACCAAGCAGAGATCCTGCTCCCGTGGCCGCCGTATCAAGCGGAGATCCCGGCTGGAAAGCACCGCCTTGCCATCACCGTTTACGGACACCGCCGCAACGCACTCGGACCATTTTATCTCAATGAAAAGTGGCCCGTCCGCACCGGTCCCTATCAGCACAAAGTTTATGAACACCCGGAACGGCAGCTGGTTCCATTCGGACTGCTTGAAGCTCCGGAAATTGCCTTGATTAAAACCGAAAAAGGAGAATGAAAATGAAAAAAATATTGCTGTTCTGTTTCGTTTTTGCGGCACTTTTTGCCGTTGCCGCCGAAAAAAATGAAGCGGTCAAAGCTGAAACTGCAAAAGTAAAAAAAGCTCCTGCTGGAAAAGCTGAAAAAGCCAAAAAAAGCAAAGCGGTCAATGCCCCGACTAAAGAAATTACCTATCTTTGCAGTTTTGACAATACTCAGCAGCCGGCACTCATTCTGGAAGCCAAGTCCAAAGAACCCCGTCCGCTTTTTGTTACTTTGCATACCTGGAGTGCAAACTACAGGCAGTGTCGCAGTTCTTATGCCGGACATCTGGTCAAGCATGATGTTTACATGATCGCCCCCAACTTCCGGGGAAAGAATACGGTCGGTAATAAGCTTTCCATGGGCAGTGATGCGGCGATTTCCGACATCCTTGATGCAGTGAAGTACATGCAGAAAAATTACAATATCGACAATAACCGCATCTATCTTATCGGCGGTTCCGGCGGTGGTTTCATGTCGCTTCTGACCAGCTCCCGCAGCCGCGATATCTGGGCGGCTGTCTCCTCCTGGTGCCCGATCTCCGATATTGTGAAGTGGCATGAATACTATTCACCCAAGCCCGGAACTGCCAAAGGTTACGGTATCCATATCGAAAAAAATATCGGCAGCCCCCAGACTGATGAAAACGCCAAAAAAGAGGCTATCCACCGCAGTCCGGTAACTTACCTTGATGGTGTCAGTTATCCGCTGGACATCTCCCACGGCGTCTTTGATAAAGTCGTCCCCGTGGAACACGCCATCCGGGCATTCAACAAGGTCGCCGCTCCCCAAGACCGTTTCACTGAAGCTGAAATCACTGCGATCAAAAATATCGTCAACACCAAAAAAACTCCGGAAGGGTTCCCCGAAGTTACTGAAAAATACGGCAGATACAAAATCTATGTCCGCCGCGTTTCCGGTAATGCACGCATCAACATCTTCCATGCCGGTCATTCTATTCTGGGCGGTACCGGTGTGCAGTGGCTGTTGAAGCAGAAAAAAGGCAAACCGGCAGATTTCTCCGAGATCAAGAGCAACGAGAAGAGCGCAGCTTTGGGGCGGTGAGAATACGGAGCCGGTGACGGTAAAAAGACAACCGGGCGCCAATTGTTTTTACGTCGGCGGCGCATTGCGGACAATCTCACTCTTTTCCTCCGTAGCCATAAAAGCGAAGGAGGATGCCTCGTACTGTATCCATCGGTCTTCGCGTAAAGCTCCGTCCGTGACAAGCCGATTGAAGCGGCGTTTGTCATATTTAATGGCTCGTGCAGTATATTGCGATTGTTGTCATAAAAGTTATCCAATTGAAGTTATCAACGTTTTACAAAATTCGGGACATTACCTGTTTATGAGACGTTTGTGGTTTTTATCCGGAATTTGACAAATCTGTTTTGTGGTGTATATTATCTGCAGAGAATTGAAATCAACTCTTTTTTGCCGGTGATATTTATGAAACGTATGGGATTACTTTTCGCTGTCGTTTTCGGAGTGTGCTGCGCATCCGCGCAGGAAGCTGATTTTTATCTGTGCAGTAAAATTTCTGCCGTCGCCGGTATGGCGCTGGTGAAAACTCCGGACATGGTTCACTTTTATTTTAAAATTCTTCCCGGAGAACAAAAGGAGATCGAACATGCCAGCATCTATTTGTCCACTGACCGCGATCCCAAAACCGGACGGAAAAATTACGGTTGTGAATATTATATGAACGCAAAGAAACGTTCTCTTACCTATTATAACAAAGATGGCAGAGAGACCGGGTTCCGCAAAGCATTTACAGTCCGCCATATCGATGACTGGTGCATCTGGAGTTTCAAAAGTTCAGTTTTCGCCGCAACACCGCTGGATGATATTTTCCTTACCTGGAAAGGTATCAAAAAGCAGGGACATATCCGGCTTGCTCCCGGCAAAGCCATACGGAAAGTTATTATTCCTGTAATTACAACTCCATAATTATCAACAAAGGGAGAATATATTATGAGAAAGTTACTGATTTCAATGCTGTCGCTGACCGTTTGTGTGCTTTTTGCCGCACCGGTTCAGCTCTACCCGCCAGTAAAGGCCAATAAGCACATCGCCGGTTTTGCCTTGCACCGGGATAAAGATTTTCACTGGATGCTGTTCAAACTTGCCAAAGACGCTCCGGCAAATCTCGTTATTGACAGTATTTATCTGAATACAGACAAAGATAAAAATACCGGAAGAAAAAAGGTCGGCAACGAATATTATATCGTTCCGCTCAAAAAAGGTGTTACGGCGTATGCGGTCGATGGAAGGGAGACCGGTTTCCGCCGGAGTGCAGAACTTTTCCGGCTTGGCGAATGGATCGCTATCCGGATCAAATCCGAAGTCTTTAAAGCCAATCCGCTTAAAGAGTATTCCATGTGGTGGCGCAACAAGACCTGTTCGGCTTCCATCAGAGTTGCCCCGGATGTGAAGACTACTGAAGTGGAAATGCCAAAGCTTCCGACGGTTGAAGAGGTTAAAAAAAAAGCTGATGCCCTGCGCCCCAAAGTCAAGACCATGACCTCATGGATGACACCCGGAATCGTTCACATCAATTCACTCAAAGACAACACCGGCAAAAAGTCGGTCACTCTGAATATCCCGCGCAACGGAACGGGAGATTTTCAACTTGCGGCTTACTATTCCGGATATAAAGCCGGACGTATGACCTTGAACTGGACTCCGCCATTGTCCAATACCGCCAATGTCATTTCCGCCGATCCTCTGCGGATGTACCGGGTGATCAATGTCCCTTTCATTGAACCGACGGATGAGAAGTTGAAATATTCTCTCCGCTTTCCAGCCGGAACGCTTTTCCGCAAAACTTCCATCCCCGACCGTTTGAGCCGTTATAAGATGGGCAGCGGGACCGGAGACTATAAAATGTCTCTGCGCAAGCGCCTGGTAGTCTGGCACGGAACAGTCTCGGTCGCGGAAAATACCCGTCCCGGCGTCTATGAATCGACCTTTACCCTCGCCTGGCCGGAGGGCAAAGAGGAGTTCAAACTCATCGTCAATGTGGAAGATTTCACCATCCCGGAACGCCCCAGTTTTGTCATGTTCGCTGATATGCCGCGCGCCTGTAACTATATCAGCAATCTTCCCGGCACCAAAAACGGTACCGATGTCGGCAATGAAGTCACCATCAACAACCGTTCCAGTGCGATCGTCATGGATCTGGAGCGCTGTTTGCGGGAACTCAAATTCCACCGCATCGCCCCGCGCAAAGTGCTGGTTCCGGTTTCAATAAAGTTTGATAAAGATGAAAAACCTGTTATCGATTTCAGCAGCATCGACGCATTTACCAAGCTGGTGGTCGATGATCTCAAGATGAATCCCCGGTTTGAGATGCCGCTGCTGACAGTTTCCACCGGACACAACGCCCATTACACCCGTCTTTTCGGTCCTGTCGGGCGTGACCACATGAGTGATGAATTCCGCCGCAAATATGCCGCCACGGTCAAGGCGGTAAGCGAACATCTCAAGGAGAAAAACTGGGATAAATATTTCTTCGCCTACTTCTCCGATGAACCGGGAAAGCAGTTCATGGCTCAAACCAAAGAGATCATCCGCATCATCAACAAGGTCAACCCAAATCTTTCGCCGTGGATATTCGGTCCCGGACCAACTAAAGAATATATCAACGAACTCAATACCTGGATGGGTGGTTTCGGCACTCCGCTGGAAGCCGGTGAAGTCGAACACAACCCCAATTCCGAAGCTGTCCGCATCGCTAAAGCGCGCGGTGACAAAATCGGTCTTTACAATCCACGCTACCCCATCAATGCCGCTCCGGCAACAGTTCGCGCTTTGTACTGGTGGGCGTTCCAGCAGGAATTGTACTGGATGA
This sequence comes from Lentisphaerota bacterium, assembly GCA_015061605.1. Lineage (GTDB taxonomy): Bacteria > Verrucomicrobiota > Lentisphaeria > Victivallales > Victivallaceae > UBA1784. The sequence continues at coordinate 92,220 of SUWH01000002.1, forward strand.
GCCACTACTGTTTTGCCTATTTCCATGCCGCGCCGCGCGATATTTCCAATGCCGGTTACTGGGGATACTGGGTCTATCCGCCCAACCCGGGCAAAGCCGGTACCTGGGACAACTCCATCCGTCTGGAAGCGACCCGCGCCGGACTTACTGACTATGAATACCTCAAGGCGTTGACCGACAAAGTTGCCGCATTGCAGAAAAAAATTCCTGCCGCTGCTGGTTTGAAAGCCAACGCTCCTGCCATTCAATACACCCGCGCCGTTGCCCGCAGTAAATATGTCCGGTGCGAAGATGATGCGCTTATCACCCGCATCCGCGACCTCATCGGTAAAGAGATAAAAGAGCTTGCCAATGCGCCGGGTTTTGTCAACTATTCCGTAAGCAAAGATAAAGTTGTCTTTTCCGTCTACGCCGTTCCCGGTACGGTGGTGAAGTTCGGCAAAGAGACCCGCACCGCCGGAAATGAACCGCTGATCTGGAGTTTCCCCGCCAAAGATGTGCTGGGTAAAGAACAGTGCTTTGTTATCGGCAGCGCAACCGTGCATAAAACTGCTCTGGCTGAATTTTAAGAACTTGAAAAGGAAAATATTGTATGAAATCAGGTAAAGAATTTCACCCGCCGCGGCGGGTGAAGGGGTACCCCTTCACCCGCCGCGGCGGGTGAAGGGGTACCCCTTCACCCTCATTGAACTGCTCGTTGTTATCGCGATAATAGCCATTCTGGCGGCAATGCTGCTCCCGGCATTACAGAAGGCGCGTATGCGCGGTAATTCAACATCCTGTGTCAATAATCAGAAACAGATCGGACAGTATGTCGCGTCTTATATGGCGGACTACAATGACATTTTTCCGCGTTATGCGTCTTCATTCAGTGCAATGCTGGATTATTACTATGCTCTGCCCGGTCTTATTGTCGATTATAATACCAAATATATTTATTCTCCCGTATTCCTGTGCCCGGCAAATATGCCTGATCTTGGCTGGAGTAAGAGCAACGGCAGATATTACTCCTACTATAAGAAGACCAGTTATGCATGGAATAAAACTTTTTATCAGGGCTCTTCCACCTCTTCAAAGTCAACCAAAATAACCAAAATCCGCAAACCGGCATCCAAAGTTATGATGTTTGATGTCGGTAAAGGGCAGGCAAAGGTCGAATTTGACCACGCGGTAGCGGTCAATGCGAAATTGAAATATCGTATTCCGGGACCGCATGACCGGATCATCAATGTACTTTTTGTTGCCGGTAATGTCGAAGGCATCCGAGATAATGTCAGAGCATTTTTCAGTGAAAATTATGATGAAGCCCGGAAACACTGGGTCTCCACTGATTAAGGTTGCTGCGCAATGTGAAGTTTTTGCCTGTGGCAAAGTGAAACGCTCGCTTGAGCGAGTAAAGATGTGATAAATTCAAATTCTATATCTTACGGACATCTGCCGCGACAACGGAGCGGCAAAATACCCCGTTTTTTTTGAAAAAGGATAGGGGGTTCGGGGGGAAGGGAAAAACTTTTTTTCTCGTGAAAAAAAGTTTTTCCCTTCCCCCCGACAACAAAAAAAAGCACCCGTTTCCGGGTGCTTGGAAAAAATCAAACAATTATTTGACTTTAACCGCTTTACCGCCGGATTTGGCGGACTTGTGCATGGCAATGCAGGCACGCAAATTGCGCAAACCATCTTCAGCATTGACCGGCTTGCCGTCGATGATCGACTGGGCGTGCTTGGTAATGATCTGCTGATAGATGTTGGGGAACTTGCGGGGACGCAGATGCTTGACGCCGGAGGCACTTTCCAGTTCCAGACGCTGGGCGTAGGGTTCATCCGGAGTTCCGGAGAGCTGGAACATGGTACCGAATCCGCGCAGAACTGCGGCATCACCGTAGATTTCAAAACCGAGGTTGCTCAAAGTACCGATCAAACCGCCGCGGGCTTCGGAGAAGGCGACCTTGAAAGAGCCGACCTGACCGTTTTCCAGCGTGAATTTGATGTAGGCACCGTCTTCGGCAACGATACCGAGGGTTTTGGGCAGATAGACCGCCTGAACGGAAGCGATCTTGCTGTTGAATATGAATTCAGCCATGTAGACACAGTGGGAAGCAACATCACCGATGGGACCGCCCATTTCTTCAATTTTGCTGCAGCGCCAGGTGGCAGCTTCTTCAGGAGTTGCTCCAAAGAGGAACTCCATGTGGAAACAGCTGTCGCCGACATTGCCCAGTTTGCCGGCGGCAACATATTTGCGCGCCAACTGGTTGAATGCGTTGTAGACCATCATGTGGTCAACCGTAAGGCTGAGTTTTTTCTTTGCCGCCATTTTGACCATGGCTGAACCGTCGGCAACACTGGTGGCCAGCGGTTTCTCCGCCATGACATGCTTGCCGGCTTCCATTGCCTTGATGGCAATGGAAGCGTGAGAAGCATTGTTGGTGGCAATGTAGACAGCGTCGATCTCTTTATCGGCAAGGATATCGTCGATGGAATCGTACCACTTCAGATTGAGGGCTGCGGCAGCGGATTTGCGGGCGGGGTTGACGTCAAAGGCGCCGACCAGTTCCGCATTGGGCAGACCGTTGAAACGGCTCTTGTCGCATCCGAAACCTTCTTTGGCGATACGATTTTCAGCGATGCCGCCGAATCCGATGATCGCATACTTGACTTTTGCCATAATAAAACCCTTACTTCATGAAAGCTTCGGCGACCTTCTTGAAGGCATCGATCATAGCCTGAACGTGGCATTCGTCGTAGGTCGGGTGGGTGAAGAAGCTGATGGTACGGTCGGTCATCCAGTTCGCCATCTTGCAGTTGAACTTGGAGTAATCGATGTTGCGGGCTTTGGGATCGTGGAACGGATACTTGGCGGTACCGAAACCGTTGCGGTCGGTGTAGGCCTGTTCCTTGTACATTTCCGGCCACAGGATGCTGTAGACGGGGACGCCTTCGGCAGCGATTGCGGCGATGAACTGCTTGGTGTCAACGCCTTCTTTGAATTTATCGGTGTCAAGGACGAACGGAGCCCACCAGTAGGAGTTCTGACGTTCTTCGGTATCGACCGGAGCATATTTGACCAGCGGGTGATCCTTGAGAGCGGCGACGAGCATCTTACCGTTGCGGATACGGTTTTTGAGGTTCCAGTCGTCGAAGCGTTCCAGTTCGCACAGACCGATCTGGCTCTGGATTTCGGTCATACGGAAGTTGAAACCGACGCGGCGGTGGATGTAGAGCTGTTTGCCTTCCATTTCGAGAAGGTTGAGTTTGGCTTTGACGTCATAGCCGTGGTCGCGGAAGGAACGGCATTCCCAGGCGAGATCATCGTCGTTGGTGACGACCATACCGCCTTCACCACCGGTGGTGAAGTGTTTGCTCTGGCAGAAGCTGAAGCAGCCGACAGTACCGATGGTACCGGCTTTTTTGCCTTTGTAGATACCGCCGAAGCACTGGGCGCAGTCTTCAACCACATACAGATTGTGTTTTTTGGCGATTTCCATGATGGGATCCATGTCGGCGACGATACCATAGAGGTGGACGACGACGATCGCTTTGGTGCGTTCGGTGATGGCTTCTTCGATCTTGGAAGCGTCGATCAGGTGGTCGGTTCCGCAGTCAACGAAGACAGGGAGAGCACCGGCCTGCAGAGCGCAGAAGCTGGAAGCGATGAAGCTGTAGGAAGTACAGATGACTTCATCTCCGGGGCCGACACCCAGAGAGGCCAGAGCGGTGTGCAAAGCGCAGGTACCGTTGGCAACGCTGATGGCGTTGCGGACGCCGAGCCATTCAGCCCATTTCTTTTCAAATTCCATACCGACTTTACCGGTCCAGTAGTTGACTTTACCGGATTTCAGGATGTCAACGACCTTGTCATAGACAGCGGGGTTGAACTGCGGCCAGGACGGGAAGGCGCCTTCAAAGACCTTCTTGCCACCATTGATTGCGAGATTCTCAATACCCATTTTTTTCCTCCGTTTTGGTTAGGTTTGTGTGTTTGAGAACATTTATTTTTTTACGAAACCGGAATAAACCGGTATGACAACCGTTGTTCAGCGGGGGAACTGCCCCGCAGTACGCTTAAGAGCAGATCGACTGCCAGAGTGGCGTACTCTTCGATATTCTGCTGGAAAAGGATCATTTTTTCCGAGGGATAACGTTCTTTCAATTCGCCGTGGACGATGGTCGCTATCTGCGGCAGATAGGCAACCTCCGGCAGCTGACGGGAAATCAGTTCTGAAAGCAACCCGCTTATTACGGTATCATCGTCGCAAACGATACCGTCCGGACGGGATGAAGCTTTTTGTGAAAGCAGTTTTCCGGCGATCGCCGCCCCTCCGTCATAGCTTACGCCGATAAGAGAAGCGATATTCTCCTGACGGCGCAAAAGAAGCTGTTCTTGAGAGGTACAGATCTGCACGATATTTTTACACCCGACAGCTTTGAGCTCGGTGATCGCTTCGCGGATGAAGCGGTTGACTTCGATGACCACGCTCAAAGGCATGGTCACTGCATCATCGTCACCGATAAAGCAGCAGGGAAGTTTCAGTTTTGCAAGTTTATTCTGGGACTCCGGTGCAAGAGGACACAGCGTGATGATGCCGTCGCAGCGGTTTTCGATGATAGCCTGCTCAAAACCGGTGAATTCATCCAGTGCCGGGGCAGGGGAATCCAGTGGATCGGAGGTTTGGAAAAAGGTCATGCAGCGGCAGTTGCGTTCGGTGAGCAGTTTCTGAATGAATCCTGCAAGAGTCGCAGAATAGGCACTGCCGGACAAGGGGCGCACCGCTACGGCAATGGTTCTGCCGGTGAGGTGTCCTCCATCCGGATTGGCGACGAAAAGTCCGACTTTGTCCCGGACTTCAAGCACTCCCAGTTGACATAGAGAATCCACTGCGGCGGCGATGGTCTGACTTCCGAAACCGAATTCAGCCCGCAAACTGGCGTAGGCCGGCAGACGGTCGCCGGTCTTGAGCCGGCGATCATGAATATAGGTTACAAGCGCGTTTCTCGCGCTCTCCACCCTGCGTGGCAATCCGGTTGGCGTACTCATAATTATAGCTCTGTCTCCCAAATGGTTGTATACCAAAATTGGTATACGCTTATTAATATAACGCCTTTTCTGTGTTATGTCAATAGAGTTGAAAGCAAAAGAGGAAAAAAGATTTGATTTTTTTCACAGATATCCCATAATTTTTCAAAAAGCGGGTATTCCCTCTGCATTCAAGCGAGAGAAATTTGATTTTTGAAAAAGTGATTTTGGCAGATTTTCTTGTCCGAAGCAGTTGCGCTCGAAACTGCCTATTTCCAGTCGGCGGATGCATCCGCCTCCGCACGAGGCTTCGGCGGACAGGGTGGACTTACATGGTGACCGCTTGTCGCGGCGTAGTGTAACGAAGCCGGAAGCGGCGAGCGAAGCAAGGCGCGAGATTGCCCGCAATGCGCCGCCGTCGGTTGTTTTTTATGAGACAGCTGTGGATTTTTTTTTCTGTAAAAATGGAAATGCCGATAAGAAATGGTTATTTTCGGGTTATTGCAGTGAAAAGTTTTTGCGGTTACTTGCAATTTGTGCAATGCGGTGATATATTGACAATGGTTTTAAGTGGATATTCCCTTATTAATGTATTTTTATTGAAGTTTATATAGTTTACGGAAAGTCCGGTGCTATGGGCAAAGTTTTCATATCGGCAGAGATCGGAATAAACCACAACGGGGATTTGAATATCGCCCGGCAGATGATCGATGCCGCTTCTGAAGCGGGGTGCGATGCAGTCAAGTTTCAGAAGCGTTGTGTTGAAAAGGTTTATACAAAAGAGTTCCTCGACAGTCCGCGGGAGAGTCCCTGGGGGACTACCCAGCGGGAGCAGAAAATGGGGTTGGAGTTTACTGAAAGCGACTACCGGGAAATAGATACTTACTGCCGCAGTAAAAATATTGCCTGGTTCGCTTCGAGCTGGGATGTCGATTCCCAGAAGTTTCTCCGGCAGTTCAACTTGAAATACAACAAGGTCGCTTCGGCGATGCTCACCAATATCGGGCTTCTTGAAACTATCGCGGAAGAAAAGCGTTATACTTTTATTGCCACCGGTATGAGTTCCTGGGACGAAATCGATGCTGCAGTTGCCATATTCCGCAAGCATGGATGTCCTTTTGAACTGATGCATTGCGTTTCGGTTTATCCGATGCCGCCGGAGCTTGCCAATCTTAGAATGATCGGCGAGTTGTCGGCCCGTTACAATTGTAAAGTCGGTTTTTCCAGTCACGAGATCGGTAATGTCGCCACTCTGGGCGCGGTCGCATTGGGCGCTACTTCACTTGAACGGCATATTACTCTTGACCGGACTATGTACGGTTCAGATCAGAAAGTTTCCATCGAAACTGCCGAATTGATCGCCTTTGTCCGCGAGATCCGGGAGATGGAAGCGGCTCTCGGTGACGGTGACAGAAATCTTTCTGATGCTGAATTGGCTGTGCGTAAAAAATTGCGCGGTTGAGGGAGATATTTATGATCCGGGTCGCTGATTATGTGATGGATTTTCTGGTTGGGAAAGGCGTTTCCCATTGCTTTGTTCTGCCGGGGGGCGGAGCGATGCACCTCAATGATGCGCTGGGCCGCAATGATAAGCTTGATTATACTGTTTTTCTCCATGAACAGGCGCTTGCCATTGCCGCCGAAAGTTACGGCCAGCACCGCAACTTCCCCGGTGTCGGTCTGGTCACTTCCGGGCCGGGGAGCACCAATGCGATAACCGGAGTCACTGCCGGATATATTGATTCAACGCCGATGTTCATGCTCTCCGGGCAGGCGAAGCGTTCCGATCTGAAACATGGTACCGGAGTGCGCCAGATGGGTTCGCAGGAGGTGGATATCGTTGCAATGATAACTCCGGTGACCAAGTATGCGTTTCAGATACTTGAACCGGAATCCATACGCTACCATCTGGAAAAGGCGTGGTATGAGTGTACTTCAGGTAGAATGGGGCCGGTATGGCTTGACATTCCGCTGGATGTTCAGGGAGCACTGGTGGATGAAAATGCTCTGGAAGGTTTCACTCCTCCCGCAGAAAAAGAACTTTGCATCCCGCTTGATTCCATCAGGGAAATGTTGGAGAAATCCAGTCGTCCGCTGATGCTCATTGGTAACGGAACCAAGCTCGCCGGAAGCACCGGACGTTATATCAGTTTTGCAGAAAAATACAATATCCCGGTGATTCTGACCTGGAAAAGTATTGATGCGATGGATTACACTCACCATTTGAACTTCGGTACTCCGGGAATCATGGGCAGCCGCTATGCCAACTTCATCGTCCAGAATTGCGATTGTCTGCTTGTTTGCGGCAGTCGGCTCGACCCCAGTTTGACCGCATTCAACAGTACCGACTTTGCCCGCAATGCACGCAAGATAATGGTGGATATAGATGAAGCGGAAATGCGTAAAATCAAAGGCGTTGATTTGAAAATAACTGCTCCGGCGGATAAGTTCATCAGCGCGTTGGAAAATGTGGAAATCCATTTTGGCAATACCGGAACGTGGCTGGATTATTGCCGGGAAGTCAAAAGCGCATTCCCGGTCTTTGAAGAATCCGCCAAAGAGTGGGATAATGGCGTTGACCTCTACTTCTTTACCGAAGAACTTTTCAAGGCGTTGAAGCCGGATGATGTCGTCGTTCCGGAAAGTTCCGGTGCTGCCGGTGAAGTTACCTATCACGGCATGAAAGTCAAAAAAGGGCAGAAAATAAAAAATGCCGCAGGTCTTGGTTCCATGGGCTTCGGTTTGCCTTATGCGATCGGTGCGGCGATCGCCAATGACCGCCGACGCACGGTGCTTATCAACGGAGACGGCGCGTTTCAGATGAATATTCAGGAGCTTGAAACGGTGGCCCGGTTGAAACTTCCGGTGAAAATGTTTATCTGGGACAACGACGGATACGGCAGTATCGTCAATACCCAGCGCAATATGTTTCAAGGTTTTCTGGTCGGTTCCGACCGGGCAAGCGGACTTTCGCTGCCCGATGTGTGCAAACAGGCCGCCGCTTACGGTATCCGTACTCTTGAAGTCAGGGAAAATGGCAAACTTGCGGCTGCCATCGCTGAAACGCTCAAAGGTGATGAACCGGTTTTGTGCAAGGTTGTGGTGACTCCAGACCACAAGACCCGCCCGAGAGTACAGGCGGAAAAACTTCCGGACGGCAGGATGATCTCTCATCCGTTGGAGGACATGTGGCCCTATCTGCCGGAGGATGAAGTGAAAAAATATATGAGGTTTGCCGCAAAATGATCAAGCTTCTGCTTTCAGATATCGACGGAGTCCTGACCGACGGCAAAGTTACCGTTGACGCGCAGGGAAACGAGATCAAAACTGTCAATTTTACCGATATGGATGCAATGGGCAGTTTCCGGCAAAAAGGGGTTAAAATCGGGCTTATCACCGGAGAAAAAACTCCCATTGTCGAATATTTCAAAAAACGGTTCCGTCCGGATTTTTTCATCTGCGGCTGTCACACCAAAGATGAAGCGGTAAAACAGCTTATGGAAGAAAACGGATTTACTGCAAATGAAGTCTGCTATGTCGGTGACGGTAAATATGATCTTCCGGTGATGCCGCTGGTGCGGGTTTCTGCGTGTCCAGCTAATGCAATACGGGAAGTGAAAGCGGTCGCTGTGATCAATTTGCAGACCCGCGGCGGCGATGGTGCGATGAAAGAGCTGTTGGACATTTTGAGCGATAACGGAGAAGTTTGAAATGGGCAGAAAGAAGATATCTATTCATTCCGGAACTTTTAACGAAGAAGGCAATATTGAGGAATTTTACCGCCGGGTGAAAGCGGTGATTTCCCAGCATCCGGAATATGATTTTGAAATCGTAATGGCAGATAACTGCTCAAAGGATAATACCCGGCAGATCATGCGTAAAATTGCAGCGCAGGATCCGTCATTCAAAGTCATATTCAATGCCAACAACTTCGGTGCCACCCGTTCCGGGATGCACAATCTGATGCATCAGAGAATAAATTCAGATGCGGCAGTGATGATGTGTTCCGATCTTCAGGATCCTCCTGAATTGATCCATGATTTTATCAAAAAGTATGAAGAGGGTTTTGAAGTCGTTTGTGCGGTAAAGAGCAAGTCAAAAGAAAATCCGTTGGTTTTTGCTCTGCGTTCGCTCTATTACTGGTTGTTGAAAAAGATTTCCGATGATGAATTGATCTCCGGTTTTACCGGATTCGGTCTTTATGACCGTAAGGTGATCGAAGCGATCCGTCAGTACAAAGACCCTAATCCCTATCTGCGCGGCATGATCGCCGAGATCGGTTTCCGGCGCTGCTGCGTGGAATATACGCAGGAGAAGCGCCGTAACGGCCGGAGTTCCTATAATTTTTTCAGTTATTATGATTTTGCGATGAACGGTTTTGTAAACCACTCCAAGCTGCCGTTGCGTATGGCGGTATTCGGAGGTTTTTTCATCGCAATGATCAGTATGCTGGCGGCATTTGGATATTTTGTTTATAAACTGTTCAATTGGGAAAGTTTTCAAGTTGGCATGGCGCCGTTGGTGATCGGATTGTTTTTCTTTTCGGCGGTGCAGCTTATTTTCATCGGCATACTCGGAGAGTATATCGTAGCGATTTATACTCATGTAAAAAATAAACCATACGTCATTGAAGACGAACTTATCAATTTTGATGATGAAAAGATCAAAGATCAGAAAGATTGATTATGCAGGAAATCATTATTTACGGAGCTGGAAGAACCGGTAAAGCTGTCTGGGAGGTGTGTTGCAGGTGCGGGATCAATGTCGTTGCATTCATCGACCGTATGACTGCCGGAGAGTTCTGCGGGATTTCCGTGGTCAGAGCCGATATGATCCCTGTTGATACAGATCGTACATTGCCGGTTGTCCTGGCATTGCACGATGATGTGCATAATGCGGCGGTTGCGGTGAAAAACGCCGGATTTGAAAATGTGATGACCCTGTCCGCATTCAATATTTATTTGCGCAGAAATTCTGTTGCTGCAGTAGAGCTGGTGCCTCTGTTTGATCCGGAAATTTTTTCCGGCAGTTGCGATGAGATTGCTGATGCCGTATATTGAGTTTGAAAAAATTTATGCATTTGATCCGGATCCGTTGGTCGCCAGTCAGCTCAGGGAGAATTTAAGCAGATATAAAGGGCTTGATTTTCATATAATTCAGGCCGGGCTGGGCAACTGCCGCGGGCAGATAGCTTTTGCCGAGGATGGAACCGGGCGCGGAGTGATTCGGGAAGACGGTGGAATAAAGATTGATATCGTCACGCTTGATGAAGTTTTCAGTAATGTAAAAGTTGATTTTATAAAGATGGATATAGAGGGGGCTGAAGCGGATGCTCTGTTAGGGGCTGCCAATGTGATCAAGCGTGATATGCCGCTTCTGGAAGTGTCGGTTTATCACCGTCCGGGAGATTTCTGGAAACTTCCGCTGCTGATAAAGGAGCTGAATCCGGAATATTCGATTTATCTGCGCTGCGGCAATGACAGTTTCCATGATACTGTTGCTGTGGCAGTCCCGGAACGTTTCAAGTTGAGATGATGGAGTTGTCACAGATATTGGTTACCGGCGGGACCGGTTTTTTCGGGTGTTCTCTGCTGGATGAGATTGCCGGAGGGAAATACCGGGAATACCGTTTTGTCATGCTTTCTCGCCGGGCAAAAGAGTTTGAAAAGTTTCATTCTGGATATGGCGCGCTGCCCAATGTGGAATTTTTGTCTGCCGATGTCCGGGAGCTTGCTCAATGTAATGAAACTTTTGATTACATTATTCACGCGGCAACTCCTTCTGTCGATGTTCCGGACGATGTTGAATTGCACGATATTATTGTTAATGGTACGCAGAAAGTTCTGGAGTTCGCCCGTAAGTGTGGAGCAAAAAAGCTGCTTTATGTTTCCAGCGGCGGTGTGTACGGCAAAGGTACTGCACCATTTAAGGAAAATTCTCATTGCTGTCCGGAAACAGTTTACGGCAAAGCTAAACTTGAAGCGGAAAAAATGGTTTTATCTTCCGGTATCCCGGCAGTCGTTATGCGTGGATTTGCTTTTGCCGGGAAACATTTGCGGCGAGATGTCCACTTCGCTTTCGGCAATTTCATCGCCGATGCGATTGCCAGACGTGATATTATTATAAAGGGCGATGGTACTCCGTTGCGGAGTTATATGCACAGTTCCGATCTTGCCCGCTGGATGATGAGCATGCTGCTTTACGGCAGGGCAGGGGAGATTTACAATTGCGGATCAAATGAAGCCATTTCAATAAAGGCTTTGGCGGAAAAGGTAAATGCGGTTCTGAATCCATCCGGAAAAATTTCAGTTTTAACTTCGTTTGTTCCGGGAACGGAAGTTTCCTGTTACGTCCCTGATATCTCCAAAGCTGAAAACGAGTTGGAGTTAAGGTTGACCGTAGATATTGAAAATTCAATAAAATTATCAGTGGGGTAAGTTATGAGTGAAAAAAAGTTAAGCCGCGGCATTACAAGCACTTCCAATTTCTGTGCACACCGTCTGGTTTTTACACAGGGCAGAGTTGTGGTGAAGCCAACCGCCGGAAACTATATTTTCTTTTCCATTTTCGCTTTGATCGGTCTGGGTATCATCGCGGCAGCGTGGCTGGCAGATGGCGATGAGAATGCCCGCATCCCGATGACCGTTTTCGGACTTATTTTCGGCGGAGCCGGATTTGCCGGTATGTTCTGGAAACGCAACCGCTTGCCGGAAATCGACCTCATGCGCCGGATGTTTTATCCGGAACGGCGCAAATATGATCCATCGGATATGACCAATCTTTCTTCGATGCAGAATAATGGTATTCCGTTGAGCGAACTGGTAAAAATAGAAGTTTCCACCCGGCGTGTCCGCGGCAATAAATCCAGTTATACAGCCTATATGCTTGATCTGGTTTTCCGCGACGGTTACAGCTGCCGTCTGCTTTCTCACGGCGCGCGTAAGCAGTTTACCGAAGATGCTGAAAAACTTGCCCAAGTGCTCAATATGCCGCTGATTGGACTTGAAGAGACCCAACGCCAGATGGTGAGTTTGAAAGTCGGCGGCATAATCCAGATGATTTTCAGTATATTCTGGCTGTCGATCTGTATTCCGATGATGCTTCAGATGATCGTTCCGGCGCTGGATAAACTGGATAAAATAAAGCAGGAACCGGCAATATTGATCCAGATTATTTTCCCCTCCATATTCATTCTGGTCGGTGTCGGAATGTTTATTGCCGGGGTGAGAAACGTAGTCAAATCACTGAAAAATCCGCAAAAATAAGAGAGTTTTCAGTTTACCGCTTTTATTTTCGGAAAACGGTGTTATATTAAATCGAAGTGTTTTTATAAAGTGCCAATATCAACCACTAAATAAAGGGAGTTAACAAATGGCTTTGGAACTTAAAAAAGATGCCGCTTATTCACTGTTGGTCGCAACCAGTATGGGTGTCCGTCTGACCCCGGTCGATGGTCAGCCCTTCCACTGCGGAACCAACTTCCAGATGCAGGTCACCAGCGCAGAAACCAACGTCGCCAGCGTTGCCAGCTACCTCGGTCTCAAGACCAAAGTTCTGACCGCTTTCGTCAAAGGCAGCCCGGTTGCCCGCATGATCAAAGACAACCTCGCCAGCCGCCACATGGATTATGAAGGCCCGGAATTTGAACAGGATAATCCCTGGGGGTTCCGTCACCAGTTCAACCTCGCCGACAGCGGTTACGGCAGCCGTGGTCCCCGCGTCCAGAACGACCGTGCCGGTGAAGTCGGCCGCGAACTGGATGTCAAATATTTCGACCTCGAACGCATCTTCGGTAAAGAGGGCGTCCAGATCGTCCACCTTTCCGGTTTGATCGCCGCGCTCTCCCCCAAGACCAGCAAATTCTGTCTGGAAATCGCCCGCGCCGCCAAGAAATACGGCAGCAAGATCAGCTTCGACCTCAACTACCGCGCCTCTTTCTGGAAGGGCCGCGAAGCGGAATTGAGCGCGATTTTCGCTGAAATCGCTTCTCTTGCTGACGTCCTTATCGGTAACGAAGAAGACTTCCAGCTCTGCTTGAACATCAAGGGACCCGAAGCCGGCGGTAAAGATATCAAGGCCAAAATCGAAAACTTCAAAGAGATGGTCGAACGCGTCAAAGCTGCTTATCCCAACGCCACCGCTTTCGCCACCACCCTCCGTCAGGTCGTCGATGCCAACCACCACCTCTGGGGCGCGATCGCCAACGTTGAAGGTGAATGGCAGGTCGTTGAACCCCGCGACATCACCGTTCTCGACCGCATCGGCGGCGGCGACGGTTTCGTCGGCGGTTTCCTCTATGGTATCCTCCGTGAATGGGAACCGGAAAAATGGATCCAGTTCGGCTGGGCGACCGGTGCTCTTGCCACTACCTTCCTCACCGACTACGGTCAGCCCGCTGACGAAGAACAGGTCTGGAGCATCTGGAGCGGCAATGCCCGTGTCAAACGCTGAAAGATTTTTTCAGTATGATCATAGAAAAGCACCGTTTGTTTTGACGGTGCTTTTTTTGTTGATTTTTCAGTTTGCATAATAATTGGCGGGTATTATGGATTCTTTTGTTTTTTGTTGTGAACATTGCGGCAAGTCGATAAAAGCGGATGTGGCTGATCGTGGCGCACAGGCGGATTGCCCTTATTGTAATAAGCCGATTGTTATTCCGCAGGTAAAGACCATGCGGATAACCAGCGTTGTTCCGGTGGCAGAAGCTCAAGACGTCATTTATGTTGATGAACAGATCGCGGCTGAAACTGGTGAACTAAAGAAAAAATTCGGCAGATTCAAATGGAAATATGCGATCATTGGAGCGATTATTGTCGTCGGGCCGATGATCGCATACAACTGGATCGCATCTGGACAGCGGGCGGCAGAACAGGCAAAGGTCGATGCGGCAAAACAAGATAAATATTATTCCGCTGTCAGACGTAATAATTCCCGTCCTGTCCGGGTGGTTAAACGCATTGCTCCGCCATCCCGCCAGTCTGCAAATAAACGGTATGTTCCATCGCCGCGCGTTTCGCAGAATAACACAAGTTCACGTCCCGGTGCAACGACTGTTCCCCGTCGTGTGTCCACTCCTCCACCTCCGGCTGTCCGTGAAAATGCCGTTGTTTCCTCTCCGGGAAAACGGTATCAGCAATTTATTTCCGGTGCCGATGGATTGATTGAACGCTTGAATCAGAAATCTGCTTCATTAACTTTTGAACAGCAAAAGGCGCAAAAGCTGATAATTGCAAAAATAGAAAATATGAAAAGCGCGTGGCAGGCGCGTTTGAAATATATAAAAGCACGTAATGAAAAAATTGCGGAAGCATCAAAAAAATCCTATGACTATGCTTTGGGAAAAGCGGTTCAGCAGCGGTTTGAAGAATATACCGATCAGAAATCTGATTGGGGATATAACAGCGAATGTATAAGGTTTGCAGAACAGCTGCTCAAAGATTTTGAAAATCCGCGTCTTGATCCCAATATCCACTTGAATGACCGCAGATATGCCCGCTATTCCGGAAATGCTTTGAAAGCTGTTTCTTCCGGTCGTATCGTCCGTAAGGAGAAACTTTTTGAAACATTGGTGCGGCGTTTTGCTGATCCTGGTTGTTTGTCTGACCGTAAAGATTTTTTTGATTATGTACTGATAAATTACGGATTGCCGTTTGAGAATGTACAATACAATTTTGACCGGAGATTTGAACCGGATTCCAAACGGGTGAATGAAAAAGATTCTCTGGAACTGCTGCTCTATGATGGAGCGATCCCCACTGTTGAACATTTGACCAAAGCTGTATATGCTTCAAACGCGGAGGCTGTCACGCTGCTGCTGGCTTCCGGAGTTGACCCCAATGCGGTGAATCCGGATGGGGAAACGGCACTTTTCAACAGTTACCGGATCGAAAACGGTTCGGCAATACGTGATCTCCTGCTGGCCGCCGGAGCAGATCCTGATTTCCGCAATTACGCCGGGAAAAAAGCACAGGATATGGCTGTAGTGGGCGTATTCATGAATGCCTGGACTCGGGGCGCGTTGCCGGAAATCGAGCAGGGGCTGCAGCAGGGGGTGGATCCTGATATGCTGCTTGCCAATGGCGAACCATTGCTGCTTGATGCCTGTAAGCGCAATGATTTGAATCTGGTAAAAGTTTTATTCAAGTATAACGTTGATCCCAATAAGCGCGGTAAATCGCGTTATATGCCGATCGCCACGACATTTTCCTATTTGACCAGAAATTATTTACGGGACAAGTATAATCAGGATACGGCATTGGCTATATTCAAATTTATGGTAATCAATGGAGCTGATATCGGTGTGAATCCAATCGGTTACGGAGGAACAACGCTGCTTTGGTATGTATGTTCAAATTATCCGAAAAGAGCGGAATCACATTATAAGGAATTGGTTCTTTTTATGTTGAGAAATGCCCGGATGTTGAAAGAATCACAATGGGAATCGGTTCTGGGGACACTTTCGCGGGTTCCGTCTGATGTGGCAGAAGAGATGTTGAAACTGGCACCGGATGGCACACTTGAAGGTGCGGTGAATTTAATGTTCAATTCTTCCTACCGCAAAGCTTCTCCGGAAATTGTGAAGCTGCTCGCGCAAAAGAATGTCGATTTTAATAATATACAGAGAACATATTTCTATGATCAGGTCAGCCGTAAACGGCAGCGCGGCAGTTTCCCTGCGCTTTATATCGCGGTTCGCAGCGGTCAGCCTGCCGCTGTGATAAAGGAACTGCTCAAGTATGGCGCCGATAAAAACTGGCAGGACCGCGATGGTAAAAAAGCAATTGATTACGCCCGAACCGACCAGGTTAAACAATTACTGAAATAGAGCGAAATAAAAAGGGGCTGTTGCAAAACCATCGTTTTGGAAAGATACTGCGAGGCGGTTGCCGCCGATCCGGCTTCATTGCATTACGCCGTGACAAGGCGCGCAAAGGCTGGCTTGTCACGCCATAGTCCGCAGGACGACGGCGGGACGAAGCGAACCGCCGGTCAGCAGCCGGCGGACGCACTGAAGAAATTCAGTGCGGGCGTAGGAAGCCGAGCATTTAAGCCGCGAGTGAAGCCGATGTAATCGGCTGAACGCAGGCGCTGTAATCAAAGAAAAATTCCAAAAAACTTTGCGCGCGAGTGGGAGGCGGCAAAGGGGGGAGTCCGGCGGGGGGAAAGCCGGAACGGCTGTCCCCCTCCGGCTGGCAACTACCGCTCGCGATGGAAACTTCGCATACCAAGTTATGTACTCCAACAGTTTTGCATACCAAACGGCACGTTACTATGCCGGCAGTAGTGCATTCCTCATAGAAATTTATTGAGGAGATTGGAGATTATAGTTGAGATAGATGGCTTTTAAGTGAAAAAAGGGCTGTTGCTTTTGCAACAGCCCCTTTTAGTATTTGCAATCAGTTATTTGGTTTTCGGAAATACCAGTTTCGCAAAGCGGGCAGTCTCGTAAACATTACGGAGAGTCTGCGGGAAACAGCTGTGTTCACGTCCGGCAAGATAACGGCCGTAGTTGTTGCGGTAGACCAGAATGGTCCAGTTTTCGCTTTCGGTGAAAAGCAGACCTTTGCGGCGCAACTCTGACAGCGGAACGGTGACTTTGGCACTCCATGATTTGTCGATATCTTTGGAATCATTCAGAGTACCGTCAACTTTGACTTCATATTTATAGTTGAATGTTTCTGAACAAATCGGCAGAGCTGCTCCTGCTCCGGGCATAAGGAAGCAGTTGCTCATGCTGTTGGAGGTGACATTGATCTCCCAGATATTGGGCTGTTTTTCGCAGTGGAGCAGGATCTGAACTGCATCTGCGATATTGTAAAGTTTGGGGCTTTTGTTGTTGAGTGCTTCACTGAGGATATCTTTGTCTTCCATGTAGAGTTCGATATAGAGATTATCCTTATCCATCGAGCAGCGCAGAGCGGTCTGTTCGGAGGGCAGCCGGTTGAAGTCTTCGAGTTTCCCCGCCTGGGCACGGAAAATATTTCCGCACAGAGGAGAACAGTCTTCCGGGCATTTCTGATCTGCCGGACGGATGACGACTTCCGGACGGACATATTCAGCGGCGGAGACCCCGAATATGGCGGCACAGGCACAAAGGGTGGTGATAAGGTGTTTCATGATTATTTTTCCTCCTGATTGATATTTACAAATTCGATGTTGGCATAGTATTGGGTGGCATGGTATCCGCCGGTGATCTGGGGATAGGATGAAAGCTCCTGTGCCGGGAGATGTACGCTGTAATTATAACGGGCGGCAAGGACGGTCCATTTTTCGCCGGGTGCGAATTTACCGCCGTTTTTTTCCAGTTCTTTGCGCGGGATGGCGATGACGACGCTCCAACCTTTGTCGCGGTCGTTGTGGTTGTTGAATGTTCCGTAAATTTTGCTGTCAACACCGATTTTTACATCTGTCGGACCGAAACCGGAAGGCAGACTCAACGTACCTTTGGAGGGAAAATAAAAACGGGTGTAGAGTTTGTTGGGAAGTCCGTAAATTTCCCAGTAATAACTGTCATTTTGCGGTTTGATGAATACTTCGATCAAATCCCCCTGGATGTAATGGTGATCCTGATTCTGAAACGCTCCGGTCATAACATCGCTGTCGACCATGTCCACCCGGACAAAAAAGTCGGTGTCATTGCACAGATAGCGGACATAAGCACCTTCGGCGGGGGCTTTGCTGATGTGTGCAAGTTCAGTGACATAGTGCATGAGATCGTACCTGGGCATTTTGTCCCACAGTTTTGAATCCATGGCATTTTTCAAAGTGAGATCTTTGACCACCCCCACTTTTACTGTCGGGCGGAAAGTTTCCGGTTCTGCCGGGGCGTTGGCGACCGGAACTGCGTTGACCGTCAGTACCGCCATGCCTGCCAGAAAGGCACTTAAAATTGATTTTTTCATACATTCTCCTTTTATTATGTTTATGGATCTCAAATCTCCTGTTCCCGGTAACTGATTGCTTCAAGCAAATGGTCATCGGAAATCTTTTCACTGTTTGCCAAATCGGCGATGGTGCGGGCGGTTTTCATCATTCTTGTATAGGCCCGCGGACTGAGTTTCAGCCGGGATACCGCATCGCGCAGTAATGTTTCACCGGACGGGGACACCTGACAGAATTTCTGCAGCAGAGCGCTTTCCAGCTGGGAATTGGTATAAATTCCATATTTTTCATAACGGTGCAACTGCCGCTCTCTGGCGGCGATGACCCGCTGACGGATGACGGCACTGGATTCACCGCTTGGCGCATTGAGCAGTTCATTTTGTGAAAGCTGACGGACTGCCACCCGCAGATCGATCCGGTCGAGCAGCGGCCCGGAAAGTTTTTTCAGATAGCGCCGTTTTTCTTCGGCGGTACAGCGGCATCCCAGATCGACTTCACCTCTGCCGCAGGGGCAGGGATTGAGGGCGGCGCAGAGGATGAAGCGGGCCGGGAAAGTATAACTGCCGGCGGCGCGGGAAACGGTCACACTTCCGGTTTCCAGAGGCTGGCGCAGAACTTCCAGAACATTGCGTTTGAATTCCGGCAGTTCATCGAGAAAGAGTACACCGTTATGGGCAAGGCTTATTTCTCCCGGGCGCGGGTCACGCCCGCCGCCGACCAGACCGGCATCGGAAATGGTGTGGTGCGGCGCTCTGAACGGACGGCAGTTGATCAGCGGCTGATCTTTGGAAAGCATTCCAAGCACGCTGTGGATTTGACTGGTTTCCAGCATTTCGTTGAGTGTCATCGGCGGCAGGATACCGGGCAGTCTCATGGAAATCATCGATTTTCCGGTTCCGGGCGAGCCGCTTAATAAAACGTGATGAGCGCCGGCGGCGGCGATTTCCAATGCCCGGCGGGCGGCGATCTGACCTTTTACATCGGCGAAGTCAGGCTCATTGGCACTGTGGGAGTATTCTTCAACTGAAGCCCGGCATGGAGTACCGCGGCCGCGGTTGAGCAGTTCGACCGCATCCCGGAGCGATTTTACCGGGAACACCGGCAGTTTATCTCCGGCGGCAAGGGCTGCTTCGCGGGCATTGGCTTCCGGAACCAGAAGAGCGGTCACTCCGGCGGTTTGAGCGAACATCGCTGCAATGGGGAGCGCGCCGCGAACCGGGCGGGTGGAACCGTCCAAACCGAGTTCACCCAGTACGGCGACTCTGCCGAGCCGTTCCGGATCGACCACGCCGGTGGCTCCGAGTATTCCCAGAGCAATGCCCAGATCAAATGAACTGCCCTCTTTCTTTAAATCGGCGGGGGCGAGATTGACCACGGTGAATCCTTGCGGCGGCATGAAGTTTGAACTGATAAATGCCGAATGTATCCGGTCGCGGCTTTCCCGTACCGCCGCATCCGGAAGACCGACGATGGAAATGGCACTGTCGCGGTTGCTGACCGAAGATACTCCGGTGGGATTGACTTCGATCTCGATTTTGAAGGCTTCAATGCCGATCACTGTTGCAGAAAAAAGTTTGGCAAGCATAAAGAATTATCCTTCAAATTTTGATGACAAAGCATTTGCGATGGGGGAAATATCATTCAAAGCGGCGATGTTGTGCCGCAGACGGATGTCAGAATTTTCTGTTTCAAAACCGCATTGCCGGAGTTGATACAGTAAGTGCGCCGCTTCTGTTTCCGGTGGTGTTCCGGAGAGTTCTGCTTCAAATCTGACCGAATTATTTTTGCAATTTACGGCAATGCAGCGGCGGTGCGGGATTTGGAACAAAGTCAAAAAGAAACTTGCGGCAAAATATGTTCCGGCACCGGGAACCGTTTCTTCCGGAAATCCGGAGAAATTTTCCTTGTATGAAGAGGCGACCAGCCAATCTCCGCACCGGGTGGAAAACTTGGGATACGCTGAAAAAAGTTGGTCATGCCGCTTTTTCCACTCCGCTTTCAGGCGGCGGATCTCCAGTTGCAAAAGACGGTCAAAGTGTTCTTCCGGATCGGTGACGTGAAATTTTTTCCACAATTCAAGTAAGGTGGCGTGGGATGTTTTCCCCCGCAGATTGAAGATGAAACGGCTGATGTCAGTGCGGCGTTTCCCGGAAAAGAGCCGTTGTTTTATATCGTGGACATCGACCAGGACCGGGAGATTTTTCTCCGGCACATAGAGCAGATTGCCGAAGTGCGGGTCATTATGAAAAAATTTTGAGTCCTGCCACTTTTGCATCAAAGCGGTAAAACTGGTGATAAAATCGTCTTTATCATTACCGGAATCTAAAAATTCTCCGGCAGTGACAGCATTTTCCAGTTCGCGTGTGATCAGGAAATTGTCTCTGCCGTATCTGCCGCAGGCAAGGTGTCCGACCACCGGAAATCCGGCTTTCTGCAACGCCAGCGCGATCGAAAATTCATGGGTGAAGGTGTGAAATTTCCGGTGGTCGATCTTGATGAAAAATCCATCTTTTTTGAATACATCCCGCACCGGATTGTGCTTGACCGGAGTGCCGCCGGTAAGAAGCGTATTCAAATTTTCCGGAAGTTGTTTTCTTGCTTCAGGAGAGGCAAAGCGGACGAAATCACTGAACATTTTTTATTTTTCCCGTTGCAAACATCGTATTGGCATAGCGGCGGAGTTTGAATCCATCCAGCAGTTTCGCTCCGGCAAGAAATTCTCCGGCAGATCCCGGGTGATCCGGCAGTTCCCAAATCAGAGTTCTTTCTGCCAGAGTCCGGCAGAAGTAATTGTTGTTCAAAATTTTATTGAAACACTCCGCACTGATGGGGTAGGGGGGATCGGCAAAGATGATATCCGGAAGCTGTTTCAAACGGGCGAGGTATTTTTCCGGACAGGTCGCATCGGATTGGATTATCCACGCCGGAGCGGAGATTCCGGCGGCGCGGACAGCATTGAGATTGTGTTCGATGCAGTTGATGTGCATGGATTCGAGTTCGACCATGGCTGCCGATGCCGCGCCCCGGCTCAAACTTTCCAGAGCCAGTGCGCCGGAACCGGAAAAAAGGTCAAGCACATGGCAGTCTGACAAATCTCCCAGACTGTCAAATAGTGCTTTTCGCACCCGACCGGCCGTCGGACGGACGGGAATACCGGGCGGAACGCATAATTCCACGCCCCGGGCCAGACCTGCAATAATATTCATAAAATGATGATTTCCCTGTTGAAATATTTATCATTTTATAAGATAGCACATCCTGCCGTAATTTACAAATTACTTTTTCCCTGCACTGCAGGGAAATCGGGAATAACCGGCAAATGATCCGGAATATTACTTTTGGCACTTGATGTAACGCTCCGGCTTGAAGTATGCCCCGCCTGCCGGAGTTCCGGTACAGCCGCGCGCTCCGGCGGCATGGCGGTTGCGGATCACGGTGAAGCCGAAACCGTTTACAGCATTTACATCTTTATACGGTACTTTTACATCCAGTATCCAGCGGTCGGCAAGTTTGGTCGCCTTGACTGAAGTATTGTGCTGCCAAGACCAGTTCCAGCGGCGGCCTTCGCTTTCGCTGGCGCGGATATTGCCGTCGGGATCGAATAGATAGTGGTAACACTTTTGCGGATTTTTGCCGTCATCGACAAAGATCTCAATGCAATCTCCACCGTAGACCCCTTTGGAAATCTGGAGTGCATCCATGCGCTTTTCCATGCAGGTAACGATGAACCGGGCATGATCACCGCCGTCAAAGACCTTGACGGTGGTCGGATTTTCTTTGTCCGGCAGTTGCGATGATGAATTTACAAAATGGAACGGTTGTTCCGGAGCATCGGGATCGTATTGAGCCAATTTCCACTTCATTTCACTGGTATATTGTTTGCGTTCCTTGTAGTTGGCGGTCCAGTAAGTAAACAGAGTGCGGTCGGTTTTTACTCCGGGGTTGGCGGGGGCGAGTTTTTCCGCTTGGGCAAGCTGAATGGAGAGTTCTTTTTGAATGGCAGGGGTGAAAAGGCCGGTGAAGTTTTCCGGATCTTTCATCATGCATCCATTCATATCCATCATGCCTTTTTCCAGAGTTTTCCAGTATTTGAACATCACCTTTGCCGCTTTGCCGTAGCGGATGCGGCAGATTTCTGCGAGGATATCATCCGGAGAACCATCGGTACTCCACAAAAGTTTTGCCGCCAGATAAAAGTTCATCCACTGTGATTCCCAGCTTACGGAGGTGTGAGCCGAAGCTTCGGAAAGCCATCCATCCAGTTTCAGTTTTTTATAGAGCTTGAAGTCTTCCACCACCGAGCGGAAAAATGGACCGGGCATTCTGCCGATTTTGTATGAAAAATAGTCGTAAATATAGACATGCTCAACTTTACTGCGGATATGTTTCAAGCGGGCATGATTTTTGGCATTTGACGGACATGCCGGATCGGCGATACCGTGTTTATGGCAGTGAAACTGGGTGACGGAAATAAGCAGATTTTCCGGAGGGGAGGGGAGGAATTCCATAAAGTCGGAAAAGTTGCTGTAACTGTAATGTCCCAGCATCACGCCGGGAGCTTTTTTATTCATGCGGGCGCAAATATCTTTGACGAAATCGGCGACCCGGCGGTTTACCATACCGGTTTTGCGGTCTTCCGGGGTGTCGAGTGCGAGACATTTTTCACATTCGCAATGTCCGTATCCGTCATTGGGTGGAAAGCCGTAAACGCCGATATGGGGACGTTGTTTGATTTGGGCGAGCAGTTCATTGGCAAACACTTCGCGCATTTCCATATTGGAAAGGCAAAGCTGACTGCCGATGTGGGTGCGTTTGCCGCCGAGCAATGCGAAAAATTCCGGATTGGACTTGAAATATTTTTCTTTCGGGATGAGCAAGTCATAGGCGTGGACTGTGGTATCGGGAAGCAAGCCGAGCTCCTGAAGCCGCGCTCCAACGATATCATCTTCCGGCAGATGGGTAAGTTTGCGGTTCATCCGGTTGAAACTCATCCAGCGGGCGACACGGTCATCAAAATGATGTTTCCCGGCGCAGATATGGAGACTGCGGTAGGTGAAATCCGGTTTGTGGACTCCGGCAAATTTTCCGGCATCAAAGCTGATTCCTGTCTGCGGGATCAACGGTTCCTCTGCCGGATTGAGCCAATGGATACCGAGCTTGTTGAGTAAAGTGTAGATACCGCAGCGCAAAGCTTCATCATCGCCGGTGATGGTGATTTTATCTTTGGCGGGAACATCGACTTGGAATATGCCGTGGTCGCCGATCTTCTTGAGTTTCAAGGTGACATCCAGTTCCGGGAGGAACTGCCCGCATTTGGCGAGCAATCCCTCCGCGGTCTTGAGGGCAGTACTTACCTGAAGTGAACTTTTGTCTCCGGAGAAGTTCACTTTACTTTTTTTTTTAGCCTCAAAGGCTGCGGGGTCATAAACTTTTTCCAGTTTTACATCATCAAATGCGGTGTATACTCCTTCGCCCTGACGGGTGACACCGTGAATAAGCAGTGCGGTTGCCGGGATATCCGGAGCGCTGAACATGGTACTGACCTGCACCCAGTTGTTTTCACACTCCGGCGGATACTGTACTGAAACCGAACCGCCCTGATCGAGCCAGCCGCCTTTGCCCTGCATGCGGACGCTGGCGCCGCCGTAACCGAAACCCTCTTCGCCGCGGTTGCGTTTGACATAGAACGACCATTTGTAACGGCATCCCGGGGTTAGTTTGACATAGCTGATGATGGAACCGCCGATCTGGCGTTCGCCGATGGCACCGGCATGTTTGCCGGAGTGGACTCCCTCTTTGAGGATGAAAAATTCCGTCTTGCTGTTGGGGAACTTCCAGGTGTGCCAGTAGCTGATGTTTTTGAAGTTGTTGTGGTCGGAGACCAGATGTTTGTCCCGGATATTTTTCACATCTTCAAAACCGGGGTTGCGGACGAGGTTGACCGGGGTGTGTTCAAGCATATAAGCCTGGGTGAGCAAGGCAGCTTTAGCGGCGCGGTGTCTGGTTTTTGCGGCGGCATCACGATAGAACTTGCCGATATTTCTGCCGTTTTTCTTTAAATAGGCTGTGACACGGTCGAGAACCGGATCGACGCTGCGTTCAAGATAGGATACCGGGTTGAGGGTGGAGATATTTTTGAATTGCTTCACGCCGAATTTTTTCGGATTGATGAAAATATCAGCTTCTTCGGCGGGGGTGATTTCGTATGCTTTCAAATCAGCGATGGCGCTGTAACCCTGCTCAATAAGTTCAAGAACTTTTTTCACATCTTTATCCGATTTGATTTCAGTGATCTTTGCCAGTTCCTGGGCGCAGACCGCATTGACCAGATTGAAGCGGATCAGGGTGTAGATTTTATATACTGCATTGACTTTGCGTTTGGCATAGTCGCTTTTGGCAGCTTTGAGAGCGGCATCCATGGCGGCATCAAATTTTTTGATATCGTCAGCGGTGTAGTATTTGTACTGATTGAAGCGATTACGGTTTTTGATCGGGATGTCAAAATCCGGATCGCGGGCGCAGACAGCTTCAAAGAGGTCAAAGAGGGCTTTGACCTTCATACCGGCTTCGGCGTACATGGAATTGAAGTAGTCATCGAGCAATGCTTCGATATTGACATCGGGATTCCAGACGATGTTGTCCAATACATACTGGCGGGGGGCGGAGAAGATGAGTGAAGCGGGGAAATATTCCACCCACATACTTTCCAGATGGTAGTTTTTCATTGCATCTTTCCAGAGTTTACCCATCAATCTGGGGTAGTAGCGCGGAGTGATGAAGCTGCTGCCGATGGAGTAGATGTAGTCATAAAGTCCGAAATGTTTGGTTCCGACCGCGCGCCAGTCTTTCATTGCGCGGAAAGCACTGATGCCCATCCCGGTAACTTCGACAAGGACGTTGGGTTCCATTTTTACGCCTTTGGGAACGGCATAACTGCAGCGGCTGTAGGCTATGAACGCCGCGACTTTATCCGGATATTTCTTTGCCAGAACTTTGGCGGCGGTATTGTAGAAACGGGCATACTGATTGCCGGTGGTTTTGAATTCATAAAGACACTTTTCGCACTGGCAGTCGCCGCCGCCGTCATTGACGCCGAGGGGCAGACCGATGCGTTCGGGATGTTTTTTGAAGTATTCGTCAGCATATTCGGCGACCAGTTTCGGCATATCCGGATTGCTGATACAGGGGTTCCACGGGCCGGAACGTTTTTGGGGATTCATCACTTTGCGTTTGCCGTTGATGACCGGGAAATATTCCGGGTGGGTCTGATAGTATTTTTTGACCGGAACCAGACTGCTCAAGGCGTGGGTCGCCATGCAGTTGAGGCGGCTGTTGCGCCCGAAAGAACCGTTGGGGGATTTGGCAAGATAATAGCTGTTGAGGGCGGGTTCTTCTCTGATATCGAGTTTTTCCGGAAGTTCAAGCGAAGCGCGCCGGGGGACGATTTCAAAATAACTGCCCGTACCGAATTGGCGGTATCCGGCGTAGCGTTTGAGGAAGTCGTTGACCGCAAACATTATCGCGGTATGATTTTTTGCCGTTATGACCAGATTTTTTCCATCGCGGCAAAAGATGAGATAGCCGTAGGGGTGGAGTTTGGAAAGATCGGGTTTGAGTCCCTTTACATAGGCGGTTTCGCCGATGTGGACGGTGTATTCATCTTTGTTTCCGGTGATGCTGTAAAAATTTTTCTGTCCGGTGACGCGCTGCATTATGCCGCGAAAAAATGCGCCTGCAGCGGCATCACCTCCTTTTGCGATGGCAAGATGAAGTTTTCTGCCGTTGATCTTCACCGCCTGATTGTTCTGGGGGGCGGGGAAATATTTTTCCATTTCGACCGGATCGAGGAGGATCTCCAGCAGTTTGACCAGAGCTTCGGAATATTCTTTGTCAAACGGATGAAAACTTGTGAAAACCACCGCGCCTTTGCCGACCCGGTTCACGCCGAGTTCGATGAAGTTTTTGCCGCCGAAAAGCCGGATCATGGAGGTGGCTTTATTCAAGCCGGGGTGGTTGCCTTTAGTGCGGGCGTAGACATTGTAAATATCGGTTTTTTCTCCGAAAATTTTGCGGGCGAGTTCGGAGGGAGCTTCTTTGGTGCGGGAATAGCTGTAAATTGAAGCTCCCAGCACGTCGGCGCCTTTGTCAAGGGTTTTGCCGTCGCTGTAAAGGTTGTTCTGACTTGCGCCCATGAAGAAAACGATACCGCCGTCTTCAACGAATTTGCGGAGCTTGGAGCGTTCGGCATCGTCGATTTTTTTGCCTTTGTACTTCATGCGGTGGGAGAAAACCAGTACATCGACCGGTTTGTCCGGCACGACAAGATCGCCCGAATTGCCGCCGTTTTTGACGCTGTTGGCAAAAATCGTGCGGAAAGCGCTGCCGGTATCGCCGAGGTAAAAGGCGGTTTTGGTAAGTTTTTTCGGAGTGGGGAAATATTTATCCAGCGTTGCCGGATCATTCAACGCTTCCATGAGTTTGATCAGCGCGGCATCGTAAGCCGGATTTGCACCGGGGGCAAAGGTGGTATATACCAGCGCGCCTTTGCCGACGCGGTTGACACCGAGGACGATACCTTTTTTATCACCGAGCAGCCGTACCATTCTGGTAACTTTGCCCATGGCGGGATAGTTGGATTTCTGCCTGGCGACGAATTCAGCTGCTCCGGCGGCGGTATCGCCGAGGATGGCTTTGGCGGTATCGGTGGGAGTTCCGGCAAATTTACCGTAGTTGTAGTATTCGGCGCCGAGGATCTCGCTTCCGGAAGCAAGGCTGTATTTTTTGCCGAACATGATGGCGGGAACCGCGCTGAACATAACGGCAATGCCGCCGTTTTCCAGATAGGCAAGCAGTTTCGCTTTATCGGGGATCGTACCTTTATATTTACCCAGCTGTGAAAATACCTGCAAATCAGTTTTTTCATTGAGGGTCAGGGTCGAATTGTCGCCTGATTTGGCATAGATTTTGGAAAATGCCCGGGCAAATACTCCCGTGTAATTGCCGGAATAAAAGGCAGTCTTTGACGGCGCGGCGAATGCGGCAAACGCGCATACTGCCAACAACATTGAAATCATCGATTTAAGTTTCATTTGTCCCTCTATGATTTATGTGAACGATATAATGTATTAAATTCGCTTAATCTTTTCCCCAAACCGTTGCGGCACGTTTGGCGTTGGTAATGTCCCGGTATGGAGATGCATCATGTGCCCATATAGCATTACCGCCAATCAACAGAAAATGGCTGCCTTTCCCATTGTGATATGCGTAACGCAGGGTCGAAAATCCGTATGTGTAATATTCCGCATTTTCAGCTCCTACGAACGCTGTAGCCCCGGGAGCTACCTGCTGATCAAAAGCCAATATTTTTATGGAAGGATTCTTTATTTGAGTGACTTTAGGTCTGTGTTTCATTATTGATTTATTGCCCAGCATACTGCAGGTGGTTCCGGACCAACCGTTGTGTGCCGGATCCCGTGAAACAAAGGGCAGTTTGTATTTCGGACAGTACCATACCGGCGCAAACAGAATATTGTAGGCGGGATACCAGTGTTGAACCAAATACTTGTCAAAACCCTGACGCCAGCCATGATAGCCGGTCGGACCTTTGATCTGTCCGTAGTAGGGCGCATTCAACCAGCCATCATAATCATTGTGATACATCCCGGCAGCCACACCGATTTGTCTCATATTGTTCAAACAGGCAGTAGAAGTACTGCGCTCCCGGGCTTTTTGCAGTGACGGGAGCAAAATTGCCGCGAGGATGGCGATGATTGCGATGACGACGAGCAGCTCAATGAGCGTGAAGCTGTACAGCTTCTTCTGGCAATTGCCAGAAGAAAGATCTTTCAATGAACTCATAAAAAATACTCCTTGATGGTTTGTTTTTTGTGTATCTGTTTTACTATAACTTCAAACAAATCAAAATACAACAGCAAAAAACAAAAAAATTACCATTTTGTTGTTATCAGCAACGCGTTGCCTGATTTTATTACGGCACACTTCCGGATTTTTTCCAGACGTATTTCAGTTTCATCATCGCAGATGATCAGGTTTTGATCTGATTCATCAAGCTGTATTTTACCATTGGCATTGACGGCGTTTTCGTGAAAATCTTTCATCGTTATCTCATACAGCGCGCCTAAAGTACCCAGATCGTTCCACTGGAATGAGGCCTGCTTTACTGCGACATTGGCGGCTTTTTCCATAATGGCGTAATCGATGGAGATTTTTTCACAATTTTCAAAATCGGTTTTGTAGTCTCCCCCGTTTGCCCACGATTCCAATTTTTCATACAGGGCGGGGGTGTGTTTTTGGAACGCTTTTTCGAGCGTATCAAGTTTCCAGACAAAAATACCGCAGTTCCACCAGTAGTTGCCGTCCATCATATAACGCCGGGCGGTTTCAAAATCCGGTTTTTCTTTGAATGCATTTACCTTGTAGACTCCGGGAGCGATTTTTTCTCCGGCATTGATATAGCCGTAACCGGTCGCCGGTTTGTCCGGTGCCGCTCCGAGAGTGGTCAGAAAACTGTTTTGAGCCTGTTCGATACAATCCAGCAGATCTTCCTGAAAACGCTTCACCGGCGTGATCCGGTGGTCGGCAGGCAGTACGATCATGGTTGCATCAGGACATTTGCGTTTGATCAATGCACTTGCCAATGCTATGCAGGGGGCGGTATTTCTCCGGCAGGGTTCTGAAATGATGTTTTCCTCCGGAAGCATCAATATTTTGCGGGCCTGAACGGCTGATTTTTCATCGGTTATCACAAAGACATTTTCAGCGTTCAAAAGCGGGAACAACCGTTGAACGGTATCTTCCAGAAGTGTCTGTTGTCCGTTGAGACTGATCAGCGGCTTGGTGCGTTCTTCGGTGCTTAAGGGCCACAATCTTTCGCCCTTGCCGCCAGCCATGATTACCGCAAACAATTTTTCTCTGGCAATTTTCATGATTATTTTCCTCAATAACAACATTACACCGTGATACGGTAAAGAATATATCACCTTATCTGTGATTTGTCAAACATGCAATGCCGTCAGTATCGCTGTTCATCGCGGAACAAGTGCGGGGAAATTTTATTTTTCCGCTTGCATTTGCTTCAAAGTTGCGCTATATTGGACATCGTTATAGTGTCTGTACGATTTACGACACACAGCGGAAAGTTTACTTTTTTCTTAAATGAAGGGAAATGAATCATGAATGAGTATGCACAGCAGGTTTTTGAACTGCGCAAACAGCAGGCTCCGTGGGAAAGTGAATTTCTTCAGAGCGTGGAAGAACTCTTTGAATCCATCGGCAGTGTCATTGAAAGTGATCCCAGAATTCAGAAGCACTGTATTCTGGAACGTCTGACCATTCCGGAACGCATCATCTCTTTTCAGGTTCCGTGGCTCGACCGCGACGGCAATATCCAGGTCAATACCGGCTGGCGTGTCCAGTTCAACGGTGCGATCGGACCTTACAAAGGCGGTTTGCGTTTTCACCCCACTGTGACTCTTTCAACTTTGAAATTCCTCGGATTTGAACAGACTTTCAAAAACGCCCTCACCACGCTCCCCATGGGCGGCGGCAAGGGCGGCAGCGACTTCAATCCGCGCGGCAAAACCGACATCGAAGTTATGAATTTCTGCAACTCCTTTATGCGTGAACTTTTCCGTCACATCGGCGCGCAGGTCGACGTCCCGGCAGGCGACCTCGGTGTCGGTGCCCGTGAAATCGGTTATATGTTTGGTGCCTACCGCCGTCTTGCCAACAATTACAGCGGCGTTCTGACCGGTAAAGGTGTCGGCTGGGGCGGTTCGCTCGTCCGCGCTGAAGCGACCGGTTTCGGTGCCATCTACTTTGTTCAGCACATGCTCGAAGAACTTAAAGAATCCATCGCCGGAAAACGTATCGTCATTTCCGGTTTCGGCAACGTCGCCTGGGGTACTGCGCTCAAGGCCTCCCGCCTGGGTGCCAAAGTTATCGCCATTTCCGGTCCGGACGGCTACATCCTCGATGAAGCCGGTCTCGATGAAGAAAAAGTCGCCTATATGCTCGAACTCCGCGCCAGCGGTATGGATATGGTTGCTCCTTACGCCGAAAAGTTCCCCGGTGCAAAATATTTCCCCGGACGCAAGGTTTGGGAAGTTCCCACCGAGATCGCCATGCCCTGTGCCATCCAGAATGAACTCAACGGCGAAGATGCCGAAATGCTCGCCAAAAACGGCGTCCGCATCGTTGCGGAAGTTTCCAATATGGGCTGTACCCCCGAAGCTATCGCAGCATTCCGCAAACACGGTGTGATCTTCGCTCCCGGCAAGGCGGTCAACGCCGGTGGTGTCGCCACCAGCTGTCTGGAAATGAGCCAGAATGCCGGACACTGCAACTGGAACGCCGACGAAGTCGATGCCCGTCTGCACTCCATCATGACCGGTATCCACTCCACCTGTGTCAAACACGGCCGCAAGGATTCCGGAGAAATCGACTATGTTGCCGGTGCCAATATCGCCGGATTCATCCGCGTGGCAAACGCGATGATCGCCCAGGGACTCTGATTCAGAGTTTATGAAGTCAGGTGAAGAGGAAGATTTTCTCTTCACCTGTTTATTTTCAAGAGAATTGAACAATGTTTCTTACTTCCGGAGCCAAAAAGTCCACCCGTAAACTGGGAATAAAAGGTGAAAATGCCGCAGTAAAACATCTGGAATACTGCGGCATGACCATTCTCGCCCGCAACTTTCGCTGCAAGCCCGGTGAACTGGATATCGTCGCTCTGGACGGTAATGAACTGGTTTTCGTCGAAGTCAAATCGCTCCGTTACCGTCCCGGTTTCACTCCGGCGGTGAATTTGTCGGTACATCAACGCCGCCGCAACCGCAACGCGGCAAAACTTTATTACAAACTCATCGGTTCACCGCCGCTGGTTTCCCGCTTCGATCTGGTCGAAGTGATCTTTTGGAATAATATCCTCATTTCACTGCGCCGTACCGAAAATTATCTGCTGCCGCTGCCGCCGGCTTGTACTTGATAATGTTTGTTTTCGGGGAGGGGAAAAACTTCTTTTCACGGGAAAAGAAGTTTTTCCCCTCCCCGAACCCCACCCCTTTTCAAGAAAAGCGGGGTATTATTGCTCCCGTTGGTCGCAGACAAATGCTTAAAGCAAATTGTTTTCACAGCTGTCCCATAAAATAAGAAAAACATCTGCTCTCTCAAGTTTTTCAGCGAAAGAAAATTGAATTTTGAAAAAGTGATTTTGGCAGATTTTGTTTTGCACGGGCAAAACGTGCGTGCCGTCAGGGCGCACCACCATTTTACGACGTGTTTAAAAAACGAATGATCCAATCGGCGGATGGATCGTGCGGCAATGTCGTGTTTTGCAAGCAAGAAGAGTGGGGAGCATACTCACGTATGTGACCCGCGAGGCGAGCGCAGCAAGGCGCGAGATTGGCCGCGAGACGCCGCCGTCCGTTGTTTTTTGTGAGATGTCTGTGAATTGTTTTTGCTCCTTTTCAAGAAAAGCGGGGTATTATTGCTCCCGTTGGTCGCAGATCATTTTTGTAATATACTCGAGAGGCGGCGTTTGATTTCGCGGAAGTTGGCAAGAGCTGATGTTTCATCGGAATAATAAAAACTCTTTCCGGCGGGGGTGGTGATGCGCCAGAAATTCTTTTTTGAATGCCGGGCAAACTGCCAGCCGTCAACTTCTTCAATTTCGCGGAAGCCGGAACGTTTTTCCGGTTTACAACTGTTGTGTCCGGCGATTTTTTTCAACGCGGCATAGTCCAGATAATATTCCGGGACTTCGCCGCTGAAAGCCTGATGCAGTGTTTTAAGATAATATATTGCCAGATGGGCGGCGGTCTGACGCGGAGTTGCCAGCGCTTCTGCCGGGATTACGGTGAATTTTCCGATTTTGACGGATTTTTCCGGGATCTCCATGCGGAACTGCCGGAAATTTTTCAACGGATGCGGGATGCCGGCAAAGCCGAGCGGGATCTCTTTTTCCTCCTGACAGTAGAGCTTTAATATATTGTCTTGGGGGCAACAGATGTTTATCACCGGTTCTGCGGAAATTTTTTGCAGTAAAGCAAGAGTTTCATCATCCGGTTTAACGGCGCTGCCAAGCAGGATTATCTGTTTGACTTTGATCTTTTTTGCGGCAAGGACGGTCATGCTGTCAAGGATTATCCTGCCGCCCAGAGAGTGACCGATCAAGGTTATTTTTTCCGGAGCTTTTGCCGGAACAAGTTTATTTGTTAAATCCGTAACCGCTTGAGCGGCGGAACTCTTGGCATTTTTCCACAGCCGGTTGGAATCCCATTTATGTACTTGCAGTTCAGCACCGGGAAAGAGTTCACTCAACAATTTGCGGTGGCGTGAATAATTTATCCATTCAGTGAACCAGCCGGGAATGAATATCACCGTTTCTTGGGCAAACAAGGGCAGGGTGAACACGGTCAACAGAATGAAAATTATTTTCTTCATGGTGTTCTTCCAAAGTCAAGCGGTTCGCCGCCGTAGAGTTCCAGCAGTTTGAGATAATCGCTTCGGTTGATGAGTTTCGCGCCGAATGCCGCCGTCAAACTGGTCACCATCTGGGTGTCGATAAGTACCACGCCGTGCGCTTGCAGAAACTCCACCATTTTGACAAAGGCGAACTTCGATGCTCCGGAAACGCGGTAAAACATGCTTTCTCCACAGAAAATTTTTCCGACTGAAATCCCGTATAATCCACCCGCAAGTTTGCCGCAATCGTCGTATGCTTCAAAACTGTGCGCATAGTTGAGTTTGTGGAACTCTGTGTAAACTTTTATCATTTCAGAGGTTATCCAGGTCGAGCCCTGATCCGGTCTTATGGCGCGGGCGCAGTTGGTTATGACCTCTTCAAAGGCGGAATCGACCTTGAATGTGAACTGATTTTTTTTCAGTTCCCGCTGAAAACTTTTCGGGATATGCAGTTGATCGCAGAAAAGCACTCCGCGCTCTGCCGGAGATGCCCACGGGATATACGGCACATCTTCTCCAAACGGCCAGGGAAATATCCCGTGCTGATAGGCATCAATGAGCATCGCGCAATCCAAACTTTCTGACAGCGCGACGATGCCGTTTTCATCGGCATTTTCCGGAGAGGGAAAAATGGATGCCTTGCCGGGCATAAAGCTCACCCTTTATTCTGCGGCACCCAGCGGCGCGGCGGCGGCTGGCAGTCGGTGCGTTTGATCCGGTAATGATCTTCGCCCAGAGTTTCATCAAAGCGGTGGAGCAATCCCCGGGAAACGGTTATCGGGCGCAAATTTGATTCCACGAAAACGACCTCATCTTTGTCGGTGACGATACAGACGATAAGTTTGGTTTTTCCCTCCGGGGCTTTGCGGCACAGATCGGCAACGGTTTTTATTGTGTCGGGTTTGAGTTCATTCTGATAGATGTGCAAATAGAGCTCTTCGGAATACTCTTCCGGGGCGGCATCGAGCGGATGAATGCGTTCAACGATGAGCCGGGGCTTTTCGCTGTCAGGGTTGCGCCGGACGGTGGCTTCGAGGATCACTCCGGCACCCGGCGCGGTATCCACATTGTTTTGATTGATCAGCCCCAATGCTTTTTCGTAGATCATACATTCGCAGTTGGCATCGAGATCTTCGATCTGCAGTACGCCAAACGGTTTATTGGTAGTTTTGCTGTATTTGACCGCGTAACTTAAAACCATGCCCGCCAGCCGGACGGTGGTGTTGTCACCGAATTCCGGAAGTTTGTGTATCGGGGTGGCAAAGGTGCGCAGCAACGCGGCTTTCGGCTGGAGCGGATGGCCGGAAACGTAGAAGCCCAACAGCTCTTTTTCGCTTTTCAGTACCTCATCCCATTCAAATTCCGGGATGTCCGGGATCTGGATGGAGCAGGCGTCATTGCTGCTGTCCTCTTCTCCCAGAAGATCAAAGAGCGAGCCCTGTCCCAATGCTTTATCGCGGGCGCGTTCTGCAGCGAATGCCATCATCGGATCAGCGATGGCAAGCAGCTGGGAACGGCGGAGACCGAAAGCATCCAATGCTCCGGCGCGGATGAGGAATTCCAGCATGCGGGAGTTGATTTCAGTGCCGCAACGTTCGCAGAAGTCGAGGAAGCTGGTGAATGGGCCATCTGCTTTGCGGCTTTCGATGATCTTTCCGGCGGCGGCTTCACCGCAGCCTTTGATCGCACCCAGACCGAAACGGATACGTCCCTTGTCGACCGAAAATAGAATGTTGCTGGTATTGACATCCGGCGGCAGTATCTCAATGCCCATATCGCGGCACTCATTGATGAAAAATGCCAGTTTTTCGGCGTTTTCGATTTCACCGGTCAGCACCGCCGCCATAAATTCGACCGGATAGTTCGCCTTGAGAAATGCAGTCTGATAGGAGACCACGCCGTAAGCTGCGGAGTGGGATTTGTTGAAACCGTAACCGGCAAAAATTTTGATTTTTTCCCAGATCTGATCGGCAAGTTCTGCATCAATATCGCTGGCGGCTTTGCATCCGGCGATGAATTTTTCCCGCTGTTCCGCCATGACATCGACCTTTTTCTTGCCGATGGCGCGGCGCAGGATGTCCGCTCCGCCCAGACTGAAGCCCGCCAACGCCTGCACCACCTGCATGATCTGTTCCTGATAGACCATGATGCCGTAGGTCTCTTTGAGGATGGGTTCCATTTTCGGGTGGTCGTAGATGGTCACTTCCTCATTCTTTTTACGGGCGATATATTGCGGGATGAACTGCATCGGGCCGGGGCGGTACAAGGCGACCAGAGCGATGATGTGTTCGATAGTTTCAACTCCGAGGTTGCGGCAGAGATCCTGCATGCCGCCGGATTCCAGCTGGAACACGCCGACGGTATCGCCCTTTTGCAGCATCGCGTAAGTTTTGGGATCATCCAGCGGCAGTTTGGACAGATTGATATCCACTCCGTGCTGTTCTTTGATCATATCCAGCGCGTTGCGGATGATGGTCAAGGTGCGCAAACCGAGGAAGTCCATTTTGAGCAGACCGAGATTTTCGCAGGGTTCTTTGGGGTACTGCACGACCATATCTCCGGTGGCGCTGCGCGAAAGCGGCACCAGATTATCCAATTGCTGGTCACCGATGATCACTCCGGCGGCATGGACACCTGCCTGCCGGTTCAGACCTTCAAGGATTTTGGCAAAGCCGAAAACCTGCGCCACTTTGGGGTCATTTTCAATGAGTTCGGCGATCTCTTTGGATTGTTCGATCGCTTTTGGGATGGTCATTTTGAGATCTTCGGGGATCATTTTGGTCAACCGGTTGCCCTCTTCAAAGGTGAAGTTCAGCGCGCGCGCCACATCTTTGACCACTGCTTTGGCTTTGAGCTGTCCGTAGGTGCAGATCTGGGCGACATTGTCGAAGCCGTATTTCTGCCGGACATATTCGATAACTTCGCCGCGCCGTTTTTCGCAGAAGTCGATATCGAAGTCAGGAGGACTTACCCGTTCCGGGTTGAGGAAGCGTTCAAAGAGCAGTTCGTAACGCAAGGGGTCGATGTCGGTGATGAGCATCAGATATGCGACCACGCTTCCGGCACCTGAACCGCGTCCCGGACCGACCGGGATGCCGTGTTCCTTGCCCCAGCGGATAAAGTCGGAAACCACCATGAAGTAACTGCAGAAACCGGTTTTTTCGATAACATCCAGTTCGTAATTGAGCCGGTCCATGATCGCTTTCTGTCTTTCGTCAAGCTCCATACCTTCGGTGTAGGTGAAGTCGTAACGCATTTCCATATTGCTGCAGCAGACGTCGAACAATACTTTACGGTCGGCTTCCTTGCCATCGGGCATATAGAATACCGGATAGTGGTTGGTCTTGTAGTCGAACTTGACCGGATCGGCGGCACAGCGGTCACAGATGAGTCTGGTATTGGTCAGGGCTTCGGGGACATCTTTGAAGAGCTGATTCATCTCTTCCGGGGATTTGAAGTAAAATTCCTGGGTGGGAAAACGGAAGTGATTGGGTTCATTCATCCTGGTTCCGGTCTGGATGCAGAGCATGATTTCGTGGGCTTCAGCATCCTCTTTTCGCATATAGTGGACGTCGTTGGTCGCCACCATGGGGATGTTGCGGCTGCGGGCGAGCTGGATGAGTTTGGGATTAAGCTCCTTTTCTTCGGGCATATTGTGATCCATCAGCTCGATAAAGAAGTTCTCCGGGCCGAAAATTTCCAGATAGTCATCCAGAGATTTATTGGCTCCGGCTAAATCTCCGTTGGCAAGTTTGCGGGGGATCTCACCTGCGATACAGGCGGAAAGGGCGATGATCCCTTCGTGGTACTGTGCCAGAAGTTTTTTATCGCAGCGCGCCTTGTAATAAAGCCCGGTACGCCATGATTCGCTCATTATTTTGCACAGATTGTGGTAGCCTTTCTGGTTTTCTGCCAGAAGCACCAAGTGGAAACCTTTGATAAAATCCACTGCCGGATTGCGATCCTGCCGCGTGGTGGGGGAAACATAGGCTTCTACACCGATGATCGGAGTGAGACCTTCGCCGGTGAGCTTTTTGTGAAACTCTTCGGTACCGCCCATGTAGCCGTGGTCGGTGATGGCGATACCGGGCATTTCAAATTCCTTTGCCATTTTGATAAGGCCCGAAGCGGTACATGCTCCGTCGAGCATGCTGTAATGGGTGTGCAAATGCAGATGAACAAAGTCGGCAGGCATAAAAATTCCCCTTGATAAAAGTCAATATTTCATACAGGGAATATATCACAAGAGTGTGATTTTACAAGCAGATATTGAAGATTTTTATCTGTTTTTTCAACCCCTCGTGAATCGCCGGAATCCGGCGGTATTTCCATGAAATCATTTGCATAGTGCCGTTGCCGGATGCTTTTTTGCCGGAGAACGATGAAAAGTCACAGACATCTCACAAAAAACAACGGACGGCGGCGTCTCGCGGCCAATCTCGCGCCTTGCTGCGCTCGCCTCGCGGGTCACATACGTGAGTATGCTCCCCGCTCTTCTTGCTTGCAAAACACGACATTGCCGCACGATCCATCCGCCGATTGGATCATTCGTTTTTTAAACACGGCGTAAAATGGTGGTGCGGCCTGACGGCACGCACGTTTTGCCCGTGCAAAACAAAATCTGCAAAAATCACTTTTTCAAAATTCAATTTTCTTTCGCTGAAAAACTTGAGAGAGCAGATGTTTTTCTTATTTTATGGGACAGCTGTGATGAAAAGTTGCAAAAAAAATGGTGATTTTGCTTATTTGCCTTGCTTTTTTACAGAATTGCGTTTACATTAAATGCCGGATGTTATTTACACGTAATGTATGGAGTATATGTTTATGAAAGATTGCTGTATTGCAGCGTTCGGTGAGGTGATGCTTCGCCTCTGTCCCCCGGGCAAAAAACGTTTTGCCCAGAGTTTTCCCGGTTCAATTGAAGCTACTTACGGCGGCGGCGAAGCCAATGTCTGTGCTTCAATAGCCATGCTCGGCGGCAGCAGCCGCTATCTTACTGCGTTGCCGGATAATCCGGTCGCCCGCGCCTTTGCCGCCCAGTTGCGCGGTATGGGATGTGATGTAAGTAAGATCCACTTCGATAAAGTCGGACGGATGGGGGTTTACTACGCTGAACACGGTTCAAATATGCGCGGATCGAATGTTGTCTATGACCGCGATTATTCCACCATTTCACTTCTTCCCCCTGAAGCATATGACTTTGCCGCGATGCTTGACGGTGTCACCCATTTGCACGTGACCGGTATTACTCCTGCTTTGAGTGAAAACGCTTATCTGTCGACCCTTGCCGCTGTGAAGTTTGCCTCTGAAAAGGGCATCACCGTTTCCGTTGATCTCAACTACCGCAAAAAACTGTGGAACTGGGAAGCCGGAACTGCCAAAAATCTCCTCGCCGGACGCTGTATGGCGGAGATCGTCAAATTTGCCGACATCATCATCGGCAATGAAGAGGATGCCGCAGATGTTTTCGGTATCCACGCTGCTGATACCGCCATAGATGCGGGAAAACTCAATATCGCCGGATATAAAGAGGTCGCTTCTGCCTTGTCTGCCCGTTTCCCGAAAGCGAAATTCATCGCCATCACCCTGCGCGAAAGCATCTCCGCCGACCATAACAACTGGGGCGGTATGCTCTATGATTGCGCTGCTGAAACTGCCAACTTCGCACCGCGGACT
Source organism: Lentisphaerota bacterium (assembly GCA_015061605.1). GTDB lineage: Bacteria > Verrucomicrobiota > Lentisphaeria > Victivallales > Victivallaceae > UBA1784. Next base: position 130,276 of record SUWH01000002.1, read on the forward strand.
GCCGACGGCGAATATTCTCCCTATCAGATCAAAGATATCGTTGACCGCTTCGGCGGCGGCGACTCTTTCTGCGCCGGACTCATTTTTGCCCTCAACAGCGAAAAATATTCCGCTCCGGCGGATGCCATCCGCTTTGCGGTGGCTTCCAGTGCGTTGAAGCACACCATTTCCGGTGACTACAATTATTCATCTTTAAGCGAAGTTGAAACTTTGATGAAAGGTTCCGCGTCCGGGAGGGTACAGCGATGAAAGTTCAATTTGAAAAATTTATGCAGCAATGTCCCGCTGTCGCCATTTTGCGCGGACTCACCACTCCGGAAGTTCCGGCGGTTTGCGATGCGCTCTACGCCGCCGGGATAACGCTTCTGGAAATCCCGCTCAACTCTCCCGATCCCATCAATACCATCGCCGCCGCGGTCAAGCACTGCGGCGACCGTCAGATGGTCGGTGCCGGAACGGTTCTCACTCCGCAGGATGTCCGTGATGTTGCTTCCGCCGGGGGTAAATTCATCATCTCCCCCAATACCGATGTCGAAGTTATCAAAGAAACCAAAAAGTGCGGACTGGTTTCCATACCCGGTTTCTTTACCGCCAGCGAAGGTTTCGCCGCCCAGGCCGCAGGTGCCGACTACCTCAAACTTTTTCCAGCTATCCTCGGTCCGACTTACGTCAAGGATCTGAAAGCGGTCATCAAGCTTCCCATCATGGCGGTCGGCGGTGTCAACGCCGGGAATACCCCCGAATTTATGAAAGTCTGCTGCGGTGTCGGTATCGGTTCGGCGATCTACAAGGCTGGACGTTCCGCCGCTGAAGTTGAACTCTGTGCAAAAAATGTGGTTGATTCACTCAAATAACGGAGCAGGAAAATGCAAATCACCTCTTTTGAACTCTTTAAAGTCGCTCCCCGCTGGCTCTTTCTCAAAATAATGACCGATGACGGCATCTGCGGCTGGGGCGAACCGGTCATCGAAGGCCGCGCCGATACCGTTGAAGCCGCTGTCAGAGAACTTTCCCCGTATCTCATCGGACGTGATCCCTTCCAGATCGAAGATATCGTCCAGACCCTTTACCGCGGCGGTTTTTACCGTGGCGGTCCGATCCTTTCCAGTGCCATTTCCGGTATTGAGCAATGCCTCTGGGACATCAAAGGTAAAGCGCTCAATGTTCCGGTTTACGAACTTCTCGGCGGTTCTGTCCGCGACAAAATTCAAGTTTACTGCTGGATCGGCGGCGACCGTCCCGATGATACCGCCGCCGCTGCAACCGAAAAAGCTGAACAGGGCTATAACGCCGTCAAAATGAACGGTACCGCTGAACTTGACTACATCGATTCCTGGAACAAAGTCGATGCCGCGGTCCGGCGCGTTGCCGCTATCCGCGAAGCCTGCGGCGAAAACTTCGGTATCGCAGTCGACTTCCACGGCCGCGTCCATCAGGCAATGGCGCGTGTTCTGATGAAAGAGCTTGAACCATTCCACCTCATGTTCATCGAAGAACCCGTCCTTATCGAAAACATCGAGGCTTTCGCCGAACTCCGTCACCACACCACCACCCCCATCGCCACCGGCGAACGCAACTTTATGCGCTGGGGATTCAAAGATATCATCACCCGCGGTATTGCCGATATCATCCAGCCTGACCTTTGTCATGCCGGCGGTATTTTTGAAGTCCGCAAGATCGCCGCTATGGCAGAGTGTTTCGATGTCGCCGTTGCACCTCACTGTCCGCTCGGCCCCATCGCTCTTGCCGCCAGTTTGCAGCTTGACTGGTGTACACCCAACGCCGTCATTCAGGAACAGTCGCTCGGAATCCACTACAATCAGGGTGCCGACCTCCTCGACTACCTTGAAGATCCCACCGTCTTTGAATATCAGGACGGCTTCGTTTACCGCAACGAACTTCCCGGTCTGGGGATCACCGTCAATGAAGCAAAGGTGCGTGAAGCCGCCGCTGTCGGTCACTCCTGGAAAAACCCCATCTGGCGTACTGCCGACGGCGTTGTCGCAGAGTGGTAAAGGAAAGGGCGGCGTCTCGCGGGCAATCTCTTGGCAAGTCGTCGGTCGCCGGTTCGGTCGAGGACATGAGTCCACTCCCTCGCCGCCGCCTTGACTTGCCGGCGACCTTGCCGCACGATCCATCCGCCCCACGACGTCGCTGGCATTGCGCCTTTTGTCGCGCCTCCGGCACGACAGGCAAGGTAGTGTTTATTCCGCCTGACGGCGGTTGTTGCGACACTTCGCAGCGGCACGTTTGCCGCCGATTGTCTTTATGTCTGCGGATGCCGGATGGTCGGTTGTGCCGCGTGTCCGACCCGTCCGACTTGTCCGACTGCAACGAGCCAATTCAGCAAGCCCACGCTGTCTTACTCTTTAAGCCACCCATTGTCTTTATGTCTGCGGATGCCGGATGGTCGGTTGTGCCGCGTGTCCGACCCGTCCGACTTGTCCGACTGCAACGAGCCAATTCAGCAAGCCCACGCTGTCTTACT
>SUWH01000031.1 GCA_015061605.1 Lentisphaerota bacterium
TGTCGTGTTTTGCAAGCAAGAAGCGAGGGGAGTGTACTGCGGTACTCGACCCGAGCAGCGAGCGCGGCAAGGCGCGAGATTGCCCGCGAGATGCCGCCGTCCGTTGTCTTTTTATGAGACAGCTGTGAAAATACCGGGAGATTCGTAAAAAAAAAGCAATTTTTTGCTGAACAGCTATTGTTTTTTTTTCAAATTTGATTATAATAGACAGCGAATGTTTGTACTTTTATAATTTCGGTTTCCCCAGGGGTGAAAATATGTCGGATGAGAATGGTTTGCAGGGCGGTAATGAGACGATCCTTATCGTCGATGATCATGAAACGATATGGGATTTTCTGATCGATGTCCTGCAAAAACTCGGTTATTGTGTGCTGCTCGCTGAAAACGGTTTGGATGCGGTGGAGATTTATCGCAGCAATCCGCAGGAAATCGATTTGGTTCTGCTGGATATGATCATGCCCAAATGCGGCGGCCATCAGGCATTTTATCAACTTAAAGCGATCGATCCCAAAGTGAAAGTCCTGCTTTCCAGCGGATTTGTTTCCGAACATGAGGTCGAAGACCTTCTGGAACAGGGCGCATGCGGTTTCCTGCCCAAACCTCACCGTCTGCCGGTATTGATAAAAGAGATCCGCCGTATTCTTGATGAAGCAAAAGAAGCCTGATATATCATGGATGACTGGATCGAGATTGAGCGCGATGATGCTCATATAAAACGGGAACGTGCCAAGGCGCGCGAACTGCGTAAAACCAGCTATTTCCAGAATCTTTTTGCGCAGGGCATCTGTCACTACTGCAAACAGAAGTTCCCAAAAACTGAACTCACCATAGACCATATCGTGCCGCTCTCCCGCGGAGGACGCAGTACCCGCGGCAATATGGTCGTCTGCTGCCGCAAATGCAATATGGAGAAAAAATATTTCACTCCGGTGGAGATGATTCTCCGTGATGAAGAGTGATTTTCTTCTTTTCCGGCTTGAAAAAATCCCTTTCAAGAGTTAAATTAAACCGATGTGATTATAACTTTTGAATGGAGAACTGTTTTGATCGATCTGGAAGCCGAAAAACAAGCGCATATCCTGCGTGCCTTTCTGGTGGGACTTCAACAGCAGAATGAGGATGAAAAGATAATTTCTTCCCAGCTTGATGAATTGGCAGAACTGGTTTGCAACCTCAATATGATCCCGCTTGCTCCGGAGATAGTAAAAGTGCGTTCCGGTGCCCATATCCGCTACCGTATCGGCAGCGGCAAAGCTGCTGAACTTGCTCAACTTGCACAGGAGTGCGAGGCTGATGTCATGGTTTTCGATACTGATCTCACACCCTCGCAGCAGCGCAACTGGGAACGTCTTTTCGGAGGAGCTGTTATCGGTCGTGAAGAGGTCATTCTGGATATTTTTGCCGACCGTGCCAGCACAAAAGAGGCGGTGCTTCAGGTTGAGCTTGCCCGGTTGGAGTATTCTCTGCCCCGGCTTACCCGCAAATGGACTCACCTTTCCCGGCAGCGCGGCGGAGGAGTTTCCAACCGCGGGCAGGGTGAGGCGCAGATCGAAACCGACCGCCGTCTGCTCAGGAAAAGGATTCTTCAGCTTAAAGAAGAGCTTGCTCTGGTGAGAAAACAGCGCGATACCCAGCGCAAGGCACGCATCCGCCGTCCGGTGGTGCAGGGGGCGATCGTCGGCTACACCAATGTCGGGAAATCTTCACTTTTACGCGCTCTTACCGGCGCGGATGTGCTGATCAAAAATCAGCTTTTTGCCACACTTGACCCGACTGCCAGAAAAGTTCAGCTCGACGGCAGTATGGAGATGGTTCTCACTGATACCGTCGGATTTGTCCGTAAACTGCCGCACCAGCTGGTCGAAGCATTCAAATCCACTCTGGAAGAAGCGGTTCTGGCAGATATATTATTGCTGGTACTCGATGTTTCAAGCGATGATATCGACATGGAACTGGAGACCACATTGAGCGTACTTAAAGAGCTGGGAGCCGAGGAAAAAAATATTCTGATGATATTCAACAAGACCGATCTTATCGACCCGGAACGCGATGCGCTCAAACTGGCCCGGCTCCGGGGACTGTATCCGGAAGCGATTTTTGTTTCCAGTGCCAGCGGGGAAAATCTGAATGAATTACGTTCCCGTCTGGCGATTTTTGCCGGGAAGAGCCGGGAACTTTTGCGGGCATTTATCCCGCCGTACCGGCATGACCTTATTGCTCTGGCACATAATTCAGGGCAGGTCTTTGAAGAGGAATATTCACCGGACGGCACGCTCCGTCTGGTCTTTGCGATCGAAAAGAAATATCAACACCGTTTCCGGGAGTTTATTCAATGAGGAATATGTTAAAAATTGCAATCGTGCTGCTGCTTGGTGTATTCAGCGGCGCAGTGCTCGGCGCGCCGTCGCCATGGGATGCGTGGCGTACCGGTTATACCAGTTGTGAACAGGGAGAACAGCAGTATGAACGCGGCAACTACACCGCCGCTTTATCATTGTTTGAAAAAGCCAGAAAAAGTTATCAGAGTGTCCGCTCCTCCCGTCCGGATTGGAATCAGCGGGTCATCGCTGAACGCATCGCAGAATGCGACCGTAAAATCAAAGAACTTCAGCGTTTACTTTCTGCTGTTCAACGCCGCCGCCCGACTGCCGTCTCGCAGAAAAGCACCCGACCGGCAAAAAAGATTCCGGCAAAAAAGGTTTCTGTTGTTGAAACGGAGCCGGTTTCAGATGGTTCTGATTCTCCGGAAGTTGACAGTGCCGCTGTTCTGGAATTGCGTTCCACATTGGAACGGGTCAGAGGAGAGTTGGCAGCCAGCCGGAAAGATGTTATCGCTTTGCGGACAAAACTTATGGAAGCTCAAAGTGAAACTGCCGCTTTGAAAAATGATTCCGGCAAGCGGAGCGAACTGGAACGGGAAATTTCAAACTTGATGCGGGAACGCCGGATCTCACAGGAAAAATATGATCTGCTCGCCGCCAGATGCAAAAATCTGGAAACTGAATTATCAAAACCGAATACCCAGGTCGAACTGCTGAATAAACGGATCATCGAAGAACGCGCTCTTTATGAAAAAGAAAACAAACGGGCAGTCGAACTTGAAAGCCGTTTGAAAGAAAGCGAAAATATGACCCGGGAACACCGCATCGCCAGAAGTGCCGCCGAAAAGGTGATCCTGAAATTGAAGCAGACCCAAAATCAGCAGTCCGGAGAATTGCAGCAGCTTCAACAGCAATTACAGGATTCCGCTGCTAAAAACCGGGAACTTGCCGGTGAATTGGAGCGCAGCCGTAAACTCAATGATGAGTTGACCGGGACGATAAAAAAAGCTTCTGCAGATAAGAAATCGGTCGAAAACAGTGCCATCATCGCGGATTTGAAAAATAATATCGCTGAACGGGACAACCGCATCGCAGAGTTTGAGCTGAAGATCCCGGAATTGAATAATACGATCACCAATTTGAATGTGAAGCTCAAACAGGAACAATTGCAGATCGAGGCAATGAAAAAAGAGTTTGAGCGTGGACACGAAGCCCTTGCAAAAAGTATGAAAGATGCCGATATCCTCCGTCGGCGCAATCATACTCTGGATGTCGATATAAAGCAGCTTACAGCGCGGGTGACGGAGCTGAATCTGCGTTTGGAGACCCGTAACAGCGAAGATTTCCGCAGTGCAGTCACCGCCCGTGAAGCCTGCCGCAAACTGGAAAAGGATATTCTTGCTCTGCAGGCTGAACTGGTGACGGTCCGTTCTTCGGCAAACAGCAGCGCTGCTGAAATTACTGATTTGAAACGGAAACTGAAAGCTGCGGATGCCGAGTTGCAGAATACACGGCGCCGTGAAGTCGCACTTGCCGCTGTAAAAGAGCAGCAGAGCGTTGAATTGTCCCGGCTCAACAGTGTCGCCGTGGAATTTGATGAATTGAAACGTAATTTTGAGGCTCTTTCCAAAGAAAACCGTGAAAACCGGGTGCTGCTCGCCGCTGCCAAGCCCAAAGAGCAGGAGCTGGCACGGGTCAAACTCCGTCTGCTTGAACTTGACCGGCTCAAAACCGCCCTTTCGCAGGAACAGCAGCTCAATGAAGAGCTGCGTAATGAAAGCCGCCGGCTGGCTGGAGAGGTGAAAATCCTCCGCGCCCGCAGTTCGGAACTGGACAGCGCAAAACGCAAAATGGCGGAATTGCAGGGCGTGACAAGAGAGCTTGATGACTTGAAACGCATTCAAAAAGGCTATATCGGACACATCGGAAAAATCGAACCGCAGCTCGCTGATCTCAAGATACGTGCCGGTGAACTTGAAAATCAGCTCCGGGAACAGAAAGCTCAATTTGATCAGCTTCATAAGCAGCACCTTGCTCTGAATAAGGCGCATGATGCCAGAGGAATTGAACTTGCCGCGTTGCAGAATGTTAAAAAACGGAATAGCGAACTGGATCTGCTGGTTTCCGGTCAGGCTTCCGAAATCGACCGGCTCAATGGTATTTTCAAACAGCTTCAATCCGGAGAGGAGAGTGCCATGCCGCCGGTGTTGCGCCGTAAATTTGAGGAGCTGAAGTCTGATGCTGCCAAACTTGCTCCGCTTACTGAACAGTTGGCAAAACTTCAGAGTGAGTATGGACGTTTTCAGAAAGAGCATGAGAATGTGAAAAAACGCATTTCGGTTTTGATCGCCCGCTGCGAAGCTGCTGAATCATCCAATGAACGCAGCAAACATGAACTTGAGCAGTTGAAAAAACTCAATGCTGAATTGGCGGAAATGAACCGTAAATCCACCGAGGATTTGAAACAGAAAGCAGAGTCTCAAATTTCTGAAATGAAAACTCATGCCGGTGAGCTCGAAAGTCAGCTCCGTGAACAGAAGGCATCAGTTTCCCGGCTCGCCGAAATGAAAATACGCACCGATGAACTCGAAAGTCAGCTCCGTGAACAGAGGGCCGCAGTTTCCCGGCTCGCCGAAATGAAAATACGCACCGGTGAACTCGAAAGTCAGCTCCGTGAACAGAAGGCAGCTTGGGAAGAGATCAACAAAAAATATCAGGCATTGAATTCTGAACACAACGCTCAATCCGGCAAGTTGATCGCACTTCAGGATGTAAATAAACGTAATTTTGAATTGGAAAAACGCCTCGCTGTCCAGAGTTCTGAAATCGACCGGCTCAATTCCACGCTCAAGCAGCTGCAGTCCGGTGAGGAGAGTCTTATGCCGATGGAATTCCGGCGCAAACTTAACGAATTGCGTACGGCCGCCGCCAAACTCGCTCCGCTCAATGATCAGCTCGCCCGGCTTGGGAATATCCATGAAACGATGAAACAGCAATTCCTTGACCGCATCGCCAAGCTCAATACCCGCTGTGAGGCCGCCGAAGCATTCAGCGAACGCCGCAAGCAGGAACTTGAACAGTTGCGCAAGCTCAATGCCGAGCTGGTTGAAATGAACCGTAATTACACCGGCGCATTGCAGAACAAGGTCGAGCAGGCCCAGCTTGACCGGCTCAATGCAGAAATCGCCGCAATGAATAAACTTTACAGTGAAGTTACCGCTGAACGCGATCGCCTCAACAGCGAACTTGATGCCATGCGCCGCGGTATCACTCCGGAAACTTCTCCGGTGAAAATTACTGAATCCCCTGAAGAACTCGCCGGTGCCGGATTGGTCGCTGAACGCAACGGCAATATCCAGCTGGCGATCTGGAACTACAAACAGGCTCTGCTTGCCGATGAAAATTTCCGGAGTGCCCATTTGCGGCTCGGCACGATCCTCTATGAACGCCGGGATTACGCCGGAGCTCTTCCCCATTTGAGTGCCGCCAGAAGTGTCGAAAAATTCAATCTTGATTTGAGCATCAAGACGGCCCGCTGCCAGATCGAACTCAAACGCTTCGGCAACGCTAAAAATATTGTGGATATTCTGCTTAAAAATCATTCCGGAGATTACCGGGTGCAGATGCTTGCCGGCTTGATCGAGAGCGGTTCCGGTTCCGCCAGTATTGCTGAAGAACGGCTGATAACCGCTTCGCGCCTTGCTCCCGGGAAACCGGAAGTATATATCGAGCTTGCCCGTTTACTGGGCAGTTCCATCGTTGACCGCAAAGGTGAAGCGGTAAAATATTATGAAAAGGCGCGGGCGCTGGGCGCTGAACCGGTTCCTGATCTGGAAAAACAATTAGCTTCTCTCCTGGACAGCCGCCGCGAAATGATCCGTTTCCTCTCCGGTGCGGCAACCGAAGCTGAACTCGGACGGGATCACGGCAGTGCGGTCTGGTATTACCGTAAACTGGTCGAACTCAAGCCGGAAGATTTTGTTCCCCGTCTGGCTCTGGCTCTGCACCGCAACAACCGGTCCGCCGCCGCCAGAGAGACGCTCGAATTCAATAAACCCTCCCGGCTCGGGATGGCGGTCTTGACAATCATCGAACTTGATTCCGGAAATGAGACCGGCGCTCTGCATGCCGCCCGTCAATCTGCCGGCGCAAAAGTTCCCGAAGAGTGGCAGGCGATGAATATGGAGATTGCCAAGTTGAAGTCTCTCAAGATCGCTCCGGCAGCAGTAAGTATTCTTTTGAGCGGCTTTCAGAAATAATGCGGTATACCGCCGGTAAAGACCAGACGGATCCCCTCTGCCGGACGGCAGGGGGTCGCGAAGTCGGCTTTGGAGTCGATCTCTTCCGGCGAAAAAACGGTGATGTCAGCATAATTGCCAACTTTTAAACTGCCGCAGTCCGGCAGAGCAAAAAATTCAGCGGCGTTCCCGGAGAGTTTCCGGCAGATGTTTGTGATCTCCATTCCGCTGTCGAGCAAGATCCTTGCAAACTTTGCTGCACTTCCGAATGAACGCGGGTGCGGTCTGCCGAAACGATGATCCGGCGGCAATGCGTTGCCGTCACTGCCGAACATCGCTTCAGGTGCGGAAATGATTCTTTTCATATTTTCTTCCGACATTGAAGCCGCCGCCACGGTGGAATCGTTTGCCGCATCTTTCAATATCTGCACGACCGCTTCCGCCGGATCGGTGGAGATTTCTGACAGAAATTTCCCCTGATACGGTAAATATGACGGATGGGTCGTCCCTTCCAGACGGCGGGTGCGCCAGTAATTTTCATCGCGGATGGTATGCAGATGTTCTATGGCGCGCAACTGTTCGTTTTCTGACTGTAAAAGTAAGGAAAGTTCCCGGTCGCTGTAAGAACTGTATTTTTCTCCCAGCGTGACGCTCAGCATCGTCTGGCTTTCGATATATGGATAGCGGTCGAAGCGGACATCCATCCCGCGTTCTCTGAACTTCCGGATCATATCCAATGCGGCATCAAGTTTGTGGAAATTATCTTTACCGGCGGTTTTCAAGTGGCTGATAAGCACTTTTTCAAGTCCGGCTTCAGCGGCGATGGATAAGGTTTCCTCCAGACTTTCCAGCAGTTTATCTCCCTCGCTTCTCAAGTGAGTGGTGTAGACTCTGTTATGTCTGGCAAGGGTTTTCATCAATTGATACAATTCGCTTGTATCGGCAAAAATTCCCGGTACGTAAAGCAAACCGGTGGATAATCCGGGCGAGGAGTCCAACAGCTGACTTTCCAGTAATTGACACATTTTGAGCAGATTTTTTTCACTCAACGGCACATTTTCATAACCGTTGACTGCTGCGCGCAGGGTGTTGTGTCCGGAAAGCGGAAATAAACGTAACGCCGGTTTTATATGGCGGATGACTTCCAGATATGAATTAAAGTCATTCCAATTTATTTCAAAGCCGTAATTACTGTAAAGGTTTTGAATATGTTCAAAATTGTTTCCGGTCAGCGGAAATGACGATAAACCGCAGTTTCCGCAGACTTCAGCAGTTATCCCCTGGGTTATTTTGCTGAAACACTCCGGTGCTGCCAATGCTGAAATATCCGAGTGTCCGTGGGCATCGATGAAGCCCGGAGAAATTATTTCGTCTTTGAATTCAAAAACTCTGTCCGCCGCACAACTGCCGGTAATATCATTTTCGATTGCCGTAATGCGTTCATTTTCGATCAAAACCGCCTTGCGCGAAAGCGTGGAAAAATCCGCTGAACAGACAAAACCCTTAAGCAAATATCTCATTTTTTCTCCAGAATATCCAGTACCCGGAAAAATTCGGAAACACTCCACGCCTGCGCCGGACAGCCGCCGGGTGTGTGCGGGGCATCGCCGTCCAGAACTTCAGGAAGTTGTCCTGTGATGCCGTTTTCAAAGAGCGGAGCAGCTGACATCAACAGCGACAGCGCACGGCTCCGGGAGGCTTCTCCGCCTGAAATATACAATGCTTCACAGTAAGAGGGAAACGGCCAGCACCACGCCGTACCGTTGTGATAGGCAACTTTGCGGCAACTGTCCTCCGGACCGCAATAGTGTCCCTGATATGGATGTGCCGGATCATTGAGCAATGTATCATTGTGAATGACCGGCAGTTGGTAAGCGGTTTGATCATCATCCAGCGTGCGGATCGCTCCCGGGACAAGCAGTAAGCCTGCTTTATCAAGAATGCGCCGCTGTAAAGCAGGAGTTTTGACCGCCTGCAAGGTTATGGCGGTGAGCATATTGCATCTGGTGTGATCATCCGGATCTGCATCTTCCGGCGGGACGAATGCAGTACAGTGGAGGCAATCAGAAACCTTTTCTCCGCTGAAAAAGTATTTTTCAATAGATTCAGAAACCTCTTTTGCGGTTTCATCATCCTGCACGAACTTCAAAGCGGCGTACCAGAGCGACTGTATTTCGATCGGATATCCCTGCCGCGGCGTTCCGGCGGGGTGTGCGGTATCCATCCAGCTGAAGTGAGACGGGCTGAACAGCAGCTTGCTTTTTTCATCCATGACTATACCATTGGACGTGCCGCGTTTGCAGTTGGAGATTATGGAATCAATGACCGCTTTCAGAGGTCTGCCGCCGCAATCGGTATTGAGAAATTCTTTGTCTTTTGAGGCGCGGATGTAATCGCGTACTGCAATGATGAAATAGAGCGGTGCATCGCTGGTGTCCCGGTTGGAATCATTATTGCCGCAGATCATATTGGGAATGGTTCCATTGCGCTCGAAGGCGGCGAAGCGGCGCAATATTTGTGCAGTTCCGGCGTGGAACTGCGGGTATTTTACCAATCCGCGCAGGACGATCAAGGTATCTCTGCCCCAATCGAGGAACCACGGATATCCGGCGATCACCGTTCCCAGATCATCCCTTTTCACAATAAAGCGCGACAATGCGGGCAGGGCAAGCGCAGAAGGATGAACAGTGACCGGCAGCTGTGCAAAAAGTTCCTCATTCACCTGGAACTCCGGATCGGATCCGGCTTCTCCGGCCGCGGCGGAAAGGGTTACTGCTTCGCCCGGGGAGAGTTGTACGGAAAAATATCCCGGACTGAAAAGGTCGGTTTTATCCGGCAGACCGTAATAGCGTTCAAAGGGGAGATCGACCATGTAACGCCACTCCGGGACATGGAAAAATTTACCTTTGCTGATACGCAAGGCAAGTTTCCGTTCGGCGGGCTGGAAATCGAAGCCGTTTTCCAGAACTTTTATGCTGTGGCGGAATAGGTGTTCTGCTCCATCGCAGGCGCGGGTGACAGTGTGGTTGACCCGGTCTTCCAGATCGGGCCGGATGATCAATCTGGCATTGACGGCATTATGTTTTTTATCGCGGAGTGTGAAGCGCAAAAAACTTCTGTCGGCATGGGCATCAAAGGCAAAGTCAAGGTCGACCCCGGTCGTTCCGCCGTGGCCGTCCGGCAGCGTAAAACGCATCTGTGCCCGGTTCGCGGGGTGGGCGGTGTATTCTTCAAGCGTGGCTTCCGAAAGTTCCTGGGAATATTCATCAATGACCAGCCATGCGCGGAAATCGGTGAACATCACATGGCGGTCGACCGGATAATCTTTGTTGATATTCGCCGCCAAAATGGCATCATACTTGCTGTGGAGTTTGCCGGGGGCGGCACTGAACATCGCATAACCGCCCTGATCGTTTGCTCCGAAAACAGTATGCCGGGCGGATGAGTGATGTCTGGCGGTCAGTTTCAAATTACGTTTGCTGCCGTCAGGGAGCATCACGATCTGCGCCGAAGCCCGTTCGGTCTTTTGTCCGGTAAAAGCGGTGAAGTCAAGTTCAAAACTGTGTTCAAAAGCGGTTGTGTTTTCCGGCGGTGCAAAGAAAATAAATTCATATTCTCCACTTGAAACCGGCAGACTTACTGCGTGGATAAGGGTGTTTTTACCATCTTTTAAGTCTGCTGTAAAGGCGAATTTACTTTTTATCAAAAGAAGATCACCCGGCGGGAGCATAACGACTCTGCGGCAATCTTCCGGATAGCGGAATACCGTCAGTGGCGGCGGATCCTGTTGGGCAATTTCTGAAACAAATTGTAACGGATCATTACGCATCAAACTGCCGTCTGCTTTTGCCGCTTGCGGCAATGAAACAAAATGCAATGCCATATTCTGGGCGAGTGCTGAAGCATATTGTCTGCATACGGTTTCCGGCAGGGTGTGCACCGGGATGTTTTGCGGTAAAGTGAAGTCATCAAAACTTATGCACCGCCCTTCGCCGGGGGCGAGCAGCAGGAAACAATTGCCGTCGCGGGAATCAAATTTTATCTTTTCGGAAGTCAAAAGATCGGTTCCTTCACTCATTTCGACCGGAGGAAATGAGACTTCATTATATTTATTGCAGTCCAGATTGAGCAGTATCAACAAAGGAGGCGTGTTTTTTCCGCTCCGCCATGCGGCGATGGTATCGGTGTTTCCGCGCTGGATGAGTTTTACTTCTGCATCGACACCGAAAGCCGGATGGACGGCAAGCAGAGTATTGAGTTTGCCGATAAGGCGGGTGAGATTGTCCGGATCACCGAAATTCAGTGCGCCGCAGCCGTGGACATCGATTTTCTCTGCGGCATAAAATTCTGCACCGTTGGCAAAGCCGAATGCTCCGTGCTGGGAAAGCAGAGCCGTCACCAGAAAACGCAGTTTGGCAAAGGTTTTACCTTTTGCAGCCAGCCGGTCATTGTCGTGAGTTTCGGCGAAGTTGACCAGAGTTCCCATGCGGTTCCCGGTGTCGTTCATATAGGGGTAGTAACGGGAAATTTCGTCTCTTGAATAGTTTTGAAACAGTTCTGAATATCCCCAGTTGAGACCGCTTTTGCTCAAAAGATGTTCCTGGGTGGTCAATGGTCCCCCCAGACCTTCGAGCAGAAAAACTGTGTCAGGATACTCTTTTCTCACTTTGGAAACGATGTAATCCCACGCTTGGGATGGAACCATGTAGCCCGCATCGCACCGGAAGCCGTCGATCCCCCGTTTGCACCAGAAAAGAAAAACCTTTGCCATAAGTTCATGGACTTTGGTTTTGCTGTAATCCAGACGGCACAGATCCGCCCAGACGATGCCCCAGGCACCGGGATTTTCAAACTTTTTATCGTCATTGCGCACGAAGTAGTCCGGGTGTTCACATTGCAGTTTGGATGCCCAGCCGGTGTGATTCACGGGAATATCCATGAAGATCCTGCCTTTGCGCAAGTGGACGGCATCGATCAATTCCCCGAACTGTTCCATCGGGGTGGCGTGTTCATCAAATTCCGCCAGAGCCGGATCGACGGCAAAGTAATCGGTCGCGGCAAAGGGACTGCCGTAACGGCCCATCCTGCCGTAGGAAACGGGGACCGGATGGATGGGAAGCAGTTGCAGTATCCGGCAGTTCAAAGTGCTGAATATATGATCAAGGTTGGCTGCAAGTTTGCGGAATGTTCCCGACGGTGGAACGACGGTGAAGTTTTCCGCATCATAGCGCGACAGATCGGGCAGGGCGGGCGAATGCGGTAAATGCATGATATTGCCCCATTGCCGGACAAAGGCACAGTAGATGGTGTTGCCGGAAACATTGAATGCCGGTTCAACTTTGATTTTGAAGTTCGGCGTACCGGGCCACAACGGTGCAGAACCATTCTGCGGAATGAAACAGCATTTGGCTTCAAAAGTTCCCACTTCCGGCAGCGGCAGAGTCAGCGTGAAACGGTTCTCTGCCGGTTCAAACTCCATTTCCACATCGTGCCAGTCGGCGTTGCGCGGAGTGCGGTTTTTTTCGGTACGGTCGATCAATTCCGTATAATGCAGTGCGGCGCGGCCGATATTGGTGCGGACGATTGCGCGTCCGGGGGAATCGGCAGGGATGCCGGAAAGGGTGAATTTCACCGTTTCTCCGGCAAAGAAGATACTGCGCTGCGGTTCAAGGGATTGAGTGACCATTGGAAATTTTACTTTTGCGGAAGTTCGTTTTTCAAGAAAAATGCCAGTGCCTGCTGGATATGGGTGTCCCAGAAGCCCCAGTTGTGGCTGCCGGGATATTCATAGCTGTGAAATTCCGGAAATTGGATCTCTTTCATAAAGGCATTGAATTTCCGGTTGTCTTCGATCATAAAATCTTCTGTGCCGCAAAAGGAGATGATGCGGGGAAGAGTTTTTCCGGAGCTTACCGCATTTTCAGCCAGGGTGAAAAGGTCGTTGCCGCGAAGTTTTGCTTCGGCAGGAGATATGAAAATATTTTTCAGTTCCGGCCGCCAGGAAGCCGATTCTGACGCGTTGAAGCGGCGTTCCAGATCGACCACGGGGGAGAGGGCGGCAACGGCGGAGAATTTTTCCGGACAGCGCAGGCCGAGTTTCAATGCACCGTATCCTCCCATGGATAATCCGGCGGCAAAACAGTTTTCTCTTTCCAGAGAAATCGGAAACATGGATGATGCAAACTCCGGCAGTTCTTCAGAGATAAAGCTCCAGTATTTGAAACCGTTGGCGGCATCGGTGTAAAAACTTCTGCCGCAATCTGGCATGATGACGGCGAGGTTGTACTCTCTGGCGTAGCGTTCGATTGAGGTGTAGCGGCACCAGGCGGTGTGATCGTCCGAAAGCCCGTGAAGCAGAAAGAGTGTCCGGTACTTGCCCGGGGCGGCACCGCGCGGTTTTTGCGGGATGATCGCATTCAGTGTTACCGCCTTACTCAGAAGCTCCGAGCTGAAATTGCAAGTTATAAGAGCCATAATTTTTCCTCTGGAATAAAAGTTGATTATACCTGAAATTAATTTAACCTTTTTTACGCCTGTTGTCAACTGAAATATCGGAAAAATCCGGCAAAAAATCGGCAAGGCAATATTTTTGTCTGATTTTTTGAAAAAACGTTGGTGTTTGACAATAAACGGTGCTATATTATTAAGTTGAAACAGTGTTTATTACTCTTTATGGAGGATTTTATGGGCGAAAGTACCGATAAAAGCAGATTTGACAAGCTCACTTTGCTGAGCGCGTCTGAAAAACGTTACCCGAAACATCCGGGCGAAGCCAAGCTCGAATGTTTCGACAATCTTTATGCCGACCGGGATTATGTCATCGAATTCGACTGTCCGGAATACACTTCCCTTTGTCCCGTGACCGGTCAGCCGGATTTCGGACACCTCACTGTACGCTATGTGCCGGACAAACTCTGCATCGAAAGCAAATCGCTCAAGCTCTATCTTTACAGCTACCGCAATGCCAATATCTTTCACGAAGAGGCGGTCAATTCCCTTTTGAATGCGGTCGTTGCCACCTGTAAACCCCGCCGCGCCGAAGTAATCGGACGCTTCCGTCCCCGCGGCGGTATCGCGATCAACGTAAAAGCCACTTACGGAGGAAAAGTCGATGAGCTTTGAATTTATTGAAAACGGTTCAGTTACCACTCCGCAGGGATTTCTCGCTGCCGGTGTCACCGCCGGATTCAAGCGTTCCGGTGCGCCGGACTTTGCGATGGTTTTAAGTGAGAAACCGGCAGAGTTCGCCGGAGTCTTTACCAGTTGCACCTTCGCCGCCGCCCCCGTCCGGCTCTGTCAGAAGCGGGTGCTGGAAAATGATTTCCTGCGCGCCGTCATCATCAACAGCGGCAACGCCAATGCCTGTACCGGTGATCAGGGCATGGCTTCGGCGGTCAAAAGCTGTGAGATCGCCGCAAGTGCGCTTAATATCGCTCCCGAAAATGTGGCGGTCGCTTCCACCGGACGTATCGGTGTCCAGATGGATATGTCGCTCATTGAAAAGGGGGTCGCTCTGGCGGTTCCCGCTTTGAGTGCCGACGGCGGCAATCAGGCTGCCGAAGCGATCATGACCACCGATACCGTTCCCAAAGCGGGCGCAGTCAAATTCACAGTCGGCGGCAAAGTTGTCACCATCGGAGCTATGGTCAAAGGTGCCGGAATGATCGACCCCAATTTGAAAGTTCCCCACGCCACCATGATCTGCATCATCACCACCGATGCGGCAATCACCAAAGCTCAATTGCAGAAGATCCTCGGTGCCAACGCTGAAAACTCCTTCAACCGCATCACCGTTGACGGTGACATGAGTACCAACGATACCGTGCTTATCCTTGCCAATGGTACTTCCGGTGTTGAAATCAAAGCAAATTCCGCTGAAGAAGCCGCTTTTGCCGAAGCATTGCTCGCTCTGATGCAGAACCTCGCCAAACGCATGGTTCTCGATGGCGAAGGTGCGACCAAGTTCGTGGAAATCAAAGTTATCAATGCCCGCAGCGTTGAAGATGCGAAAAAGGCCGCTGAAGCGGTCGGTAATTCTCTTTTATGCAAGACCGCATGGTTCGGCAACGACCCCAACTGGGGACGTGTCGTGGCGGCTCTCGGCTACTCCGGCGCGCAATTCGTTCCGGAAAAATGCGATATTTTCTTCGGAAACGTTCCCGTGGTCAAAAACGGCGGCGATGCCGGAACTCCGGAAGCCGATCTGCTCTCCACGGTCAAAGAGCGTGAATTCACCATTACCTGCGACTTCAATGACGGCAATGCTGAATACTGGGTCTGGTCGAGCGACGTTTCTTATGAATATGTCAAGATCAATGCGGATTATCACACTTGATAACCGGTTCGGAATATATTTGGAAGTTTTAAACAATCAATTTTTGCAGGAAATAAAATTATGAAAAAATCTGATGTGAAAATGCTGGTCATCACCGGTTTCGGTCTGAACTGCGAAAAGGAAACCGCCGCCGCGGGCCGTCTCGCCGGTGCAACTCCTGAACTTATCCACCTCAACGATCTGCTCGCCGGAAAACGCAATCTGGACGAATTCCACTTCCTCGCTTTTATCGGCGGATTTTCTTTCGGGGACCACCTCGGTTCCGGTACGGTTTTCGCCAACCGGGTCAAATTCAATCTGCGCGACCAGCTTCAGAAGTTTGTCGATGACGGCAAACTGGTGATCGGTATCTGTAACGGCTTCCAGACTCTCACCCGTCTGGGTATGGTTCCTGCGCTCAACGGCGACTACTTCACCCAGACTGCGGCTCTGGCGCACAATGATTCGGGAGTGTTCCGCGATGACTGGTGCCGCCTCAAAGCCAATCCGGCTTCTCCCTGCGTTTTCACCCGCAACATGGATATGGTCCGTCTGCCGCTGCGCCACGGTGAAGGTAAATTCGTTGCCGATGCCGCCACCCTCGCTGAAATCGAAAGCCGCAATCTGGTCGCGGTCCGCTACGCCAATGCCGACGGTTCTTTTGCCACCGAATTTCCTGCCAACCCCAACGGTTCGCTCAACTCCATCGCCGGTATCTGCGATCCCACCGGCCGCGTTTTCGGTCTGATGCCCCACCCGGAAGCCTTCCTTTCTCCTTTCAACGCTCCGGATTGGACCGCCCGCAAGGCCTGCGGCGAAGAGCTGCCTGCTGAAGGTGACGGTGTTGCATTCTTCCGCAACGCTGTGGATTACATCGCTTCCGAATTCTGATTCCGGAAGCTCAACTTTATGAGTTTTTTCCTCTATCCCGGAAACCAGCTTGAAACTCTTGCCGGGATATACTGCCGCCGGATCCATCAGGATCCCGGCAGTGATCCTGTGGAGCAGGAAACCGTTGTAGTTCAAACGCAGGGAATGGCATCCTATCTGCGCCAGTTCGTTGCACAACGGTGCGGGATCGCCGCCAATATGGCGATGCCGTTTCCGGCGGAATTTATCAACCGGGTGCTGAAAGCCAATGTGCCGGGATATGAGAGCGCTCTGGAACATTTTTCCCAGGAGCAGTTGGCCTGGGAAATATTCACTGTATTCCGTAATGAGCCGGATGAATTTCCGGAACTTGCCGGATATTTGCGGAGGGGGGACAGTGAATTGCCATGCTGGCAGCTGGCAAGCCGTACAGCGGCATTGTTTGACCGTTATCAGATCTACCGCTATACCGACGCTTATTTTCCCCTTACCGGTGATCATTGGCAAACCCGGCTGTGGAAAAAATTACTGAAACTTTACGGCAGGAGCCGGATGCAGTGCTGCCGGGATTTTCTCGGACAGAGTGCTCCGGTCGCCGGATTGCCCCGGCGATTGACCGTTTTCGGAGTCGGTTCACTTCCGCCGCTGTATCTCGATATATTTTTCAAGATAGCTTCCGGGATCGATCTGCATTTTTTCTACCTCACTCCCTGCCGCGAATATTGGGAAAACCTCTATTCAATACGCGAACAGCGGTGGTTGTGCAAGGATGATGAGATGCCGGAAGCGGGCAATCCGCTGCTGGCTTCCTGGGGCGAATCCGGACGGGAACTTTTTGCCAATCTGCTCACCCATCAGGATTCCACACCGTATGTTTCCACGGAAGATCTGCTGTTTGATGATTTCATCTCTCCGGAAAAAAACGGCAGTGTACTTGAACATATCCAGCAGGATATCCTCACCATGCACGACGCCCGGCGTGACGGCAGAAAACTGGAACCGGATGACTCTCTGGTGATATTGAACTGCTATTCCCCCCGGCGGGAGATCGAAGTGCTGCATGACAAGTTGACCACTCTGATCGGTTCCGGCAAAGCCGAACCCCGGGATGTTATCGTCATGGCCCCGGATATCAATGATTATCTGCCCTATATCGAAGCGGTGTTTGCCCGGGGACCGCTGCATTCATGTTATACGGTTTCCGACCGTGATCTGCATGGCGGTTGCGGTATCGGGGATATTTTCTGCAGTTTGCTCAATCTTCGCAACAGCCGGATGGATATTGACTCGGTGCTTGCGGTTTTGAGTCATCAGGCGGTGCTTGCGGCATTCGGTATCAAGGTCGGAGAATTGGATTTGATCGGCAAATGGCTGGAAAGTGCCGGAATACGCTGGGGGCTGGATGCCGAAGATCACCGTCAATATTGCGGCGTTGCATTTGAAGAGTACTCCTGGAGTCACGGCATTGACCGGATCTTTGAAAATTTTGTGATGGCAAGTTCTGAATTGGAGGATATCCCCGGCAAAATCATGATCCCGCAAGAGGGGGAATTGGAACTTTTCGGCAGGTTCAACCGTTTCATCCGTGCCATTGCCGATCTGCGTGATGAATTGGGTATAAAACGCGATCTGCGGCAATGGATGAGCTGTTTTCAGCAGATACTGAAAACCTTTTTCCGGGGTTATGATTCAGACAGTTCTGATGAGATCGCTCTTCTGCACCGGAATTTTACTGAAAAGTGGCTGTTCGCCGGAAATCTTGAAAATACCGGTAAATTTTCTCTGGATGTTGCAATGGATATCGTCGGCAGTTTTCTCAATTCCACCCGGGCGAGTTTCAGTTTTCTGCGGGGCAAAATAACTTTCTGTTCATTGACGCCCCTGCGGAGCATCCCGTCGAAAATCATCGCGGTCCTCGGAATGGATGCCGGAGCATTCCCCCGGCGGGATACGGAATTGAGCTTTGATCTTATGGCATCAAAACTGCTGCCCGGCGACCGTTCCGGAGCGAAAGAGGATCGTTATCTGTTTCTGGAGGCGCTGATGTCGGCGCGGGAAAAATTCTGGTGTTTCTACAATGGGCGTTCCCGGCGCAACGGTAAGATACTGCAACCGTCAACGGTGCTGGGCGAACTTATGGATTATCTGAATCAAAGTTGCGGCATATCAGAGGTTTGTCATTATCTGCACGGCTTTGATCCCCGTTATTTTGCCGTTGATGCTCTTTTGAAGTCAAATTCTCCCGGCGATTTCCGGACCGCCGGATTGCTGGCAAAAGTCCGCCGCAAAGAAACTGCCGGGCGTAAGGAATCTGCTCCGGTGATGCCATGTATCCCGGAGGCGGGGTTTCAATTGGAAGAGTTTATCAAATGGGCAAAACATCCGTTGAAATATATATTTGCTCATTGTCTTGACAGTGAATTCAAAACTCCGGATGCCGCCCGCATCCGGGAGGCGATCAGTTCGGTCAGCGGTTTGCAGCGTTATACAGTCGGCAACAGTATAAGTGAATTTGAAAAGCACAATGTCGATGAAGAGACCGGATTTGCCATTCTCCGGCGCTGTAACATCCTGCCGCCGGGGGAAGCCGGGTACCGGACATTTGCCGCCGAATTGGAAAAAATACGGGATATTCCCGCTCCGTGGCGGCAGAGTTTCTATGGGCAGTTTCCGATGGTGATCAATTTTGACATCCGGATGCCGCTGTTTGATCAATTGCGTCCTGTCACCGGGATGTTGAATTGTTCAATGGGGCTTGATGAACAGAAAATAATGGTTTGTTCCGGCTTGAAACATTCTCACTATGTCGATGCCATGATGCGCCATCATGCTCTGTGTATGATTTCCGATGCTCCGATGGTGAATACCTCTCTTTACACTTTTGATGACGGGAAATGGCATCTGACCGTTTGGCACGATCCGGGGAAAAATGAGCGTTCTGCACTATTCTGGCAGCGGTTCATTGAAGCGTGGATGAATGGATTCCGGAAATTTCCGCCACTGTTTCCGGTTACTTTGTTTGAAATGACCAAACAGCACCGCAACCCCGAAGAATATGTGCGGGCAGTCAATTTTGAAAAAGAGTATAATTCAGATAAATTGATTTCCCGCTGTTTTACCGCCAATGCCATGGATGATCCGGATATCGTATCGGAATTCGATGCGTTGTATGACCTTTTTTACGGCATTGATGATACCGGAGGTGCTTTATGAGCAGTGTATTCAAATCCGTGACCGTGCCGCTGACAGGTATGAATCTGGTCGAAGCCGCCGCCGGTACCGGTAAAACTCATAATATCCAGAATCTGGTCGCCCGGCTTATTTTGGAGCGTGCTTTGAGCGTTGAGGAGATCGTGGTATTGAGTTTCACCAATGAAGCCGCCGCCGAACTGGGACAACGCATCCGGCAGATACTGGATGATATTCTTTCTTTGCTGGAGGGGATCCCGGTGCAAAAGCCGGATCAGGCACAGGAACTCATTGACCATGACCGGGCGATCCGGCCGGATATTTCCGACGGGGAACGGATCAAAGCGGTCCGCAACGCATTACGGGATTTTGATCTTGCCTATATATCCACCATCAATGGTTTCTGTCAGAAACTGCTGGGCAGATTTGCTTTTGAAGGCAATCTTGCTTTTGATTCTGCTCTGGAAACCGATCCGCAGCGTATGATCGTTGAACTGTTGGAAGACTGGATGAGAAACCGGTTTTACGGAGGCGGCAAAAAAAGTGAGTTGATTTCCGCACTCGTTTCCCAGCATGATATTGAGAATTTGAAGCATCATGTGCTGGATTTCAATTTGACCATCCCGGAATATGAGGAGATCGACCTCGCCGGGGAACTGGATAAGCTCATTGATTTTTATAACCGCGGCAATGAATTTGCCTGGTTGAATGAGGAAATGTTTGCCAAACGGAGCAGATTCGTCCGGCATCATACCGCTTTTGAAAACGCGCTGACCGCTTGTGATTATGTCACGATTCTGGATCTTGCCGATGGATTCACTCCGGAACGGCTGGTCAGTGATGCGTTGAAAAAATTTAAGAGTGAGGTCGAAAGTGCGGTCGATGAACCGTTTTTTCAACAATGTGTCCGGATCGGAATATTGCGGGGAAAGGCTTCTGCCGCTCTTAAAGCCGATGCCATACGGTTTGCCAGAAGACGTTTTCAGGAGTTGGAACGCAATGGCAATTATATGACCTTTGCCGATCAGATACGCCTGGTCGATGAAGCATTGCAGAGTTCCGGTGAACTCCGGACAAAACTGCAGGAGAAATTCAAAGCCGGTATCATTGACGAATTTCAGGATACCGATGCGGCTCAATACCGGATTTTCCGGAGCCTTTTTGACCGTCAGGAGAGCTGTGCGTTTCTGGTGGGTGACCCCCGGCAGGCGATCTACCGTTTCCGGGGCGGGGATATCAATGCTTATCTCCGTGCCAAACAGGATATTTTACGCAACGGAAATATCTACTATCTGGATGTGAATTACCGTTCCAGCGTGCAGATGGTAAATGAGGTCAATGCGATATTTGGCAACCGTTATAAACCATTTGGAGATATCGATATCGATTTCCCGGAACTGGCATCCCGACCGGCGGAGGAAGCGCCGGAATTGCTTCGTAATGGAACTCCGGCTCCCCGGGCGATGATCCGGCACTGTTCAAACAATGCCGGCAGCATCATGTTGCTCTGGGGGTGTGCGCAGCGAATAGGAGAAATGATTTCCGGAAAGTCCGGTGAAACATTTCCGGACGGTTCTCCGGTCTGCCCCGGAGATATTGCAGTATTGATGCGCAGTAATGCCGAGTGTGTGCAGATGCAGAGTATTCTGGAATATTACAATATTCCGGCGGTCTGTCTTAAAAGCGGAAATATTTACGCTGATATTGAAGCATACGCACTCTATCAGGTGCTTCGCGGGACATTGGAGCCGACTGACCGTAAAAAAGTGAGTTCTGCACTTGCAGCTTTCCTGTGCAATGTGCCGTTGGCGGAACTCGATGTGAGAAACCCCGCCGGGAAGTTGAGTTTTGCCGGATACATGGAACATTTCCGGAAAATGAATCAACTCTGGTATCAGCATGGCTTTATCGTTATGTTTGAATATTTTCTTGATGCGTTCAATGTCCGGGAAAATCTCGCTTCCCGCCACGACGGTGAACGGCGGCTGACCAATTTGTACCAGTTGGGTGAATTACTTCATATCCAGGCGCAAACTTTACAGATGCCGCCGGGCGTTCTTACTGAAAGATTCGGGGATATGATCGCCCGCAGCAGTGATCCGCTTTATCATGACGATGAACATGAAGAACTTATTTCCAGCGGTGATTCAGCGGTACGGATCATGACCATCCATGCTTCCAAGGGATTGCAGTTCCCGGTGGTTATGCTGCCCGGACTCCAGAAACTTCCGGCTTCCGCCGGCAGAGAGCTGGATGGAGTCTGTTTCGACGGCAAAAGCCGGGTGTTGAATCTGGATGGGGATCCGGAGTATAAACAGATCGAAGCCAAAGAGATCTGTGAGGAGAAGATCCGGTTGATCTATGTCGCACTCACCCGGGCGCGCTACCGTTGCGAAATATTTGAATCATCCGCTTTGCCGGAGTCCGCCTGGAGCAATTTGATCGACCCGGTGAGAAATAAACTTTATTCACTGCCGTGGAGCTTTGATTACGGTGATTACCGGCTGCCGCACCGGGAGTCAGAACTGGTGCCGGAGATCCCGGATATCCCGGAGGTACGGTTGCAGTGGCAGTTGACCAGTTATTCGGCATTGACCCGGGATATTTCCGGCGGCAATGCCGCTTCTCCGGTCGACCATGATGAAGATTCCGGCGGCAATAATGACTCCACCGATAATGATCCCGGTAATGAAACAGTTTTTTCACCATTCACATTGCCCGGCGGAGCCGGATTCGGTACTGCGCTTCATGAGATTTTTGAACGGATCGATTTTGCCGGAGAAAAAAAGCTGTTTCAACAGGCGGCGGTCACGCTGCTGAAGCGTTCCGGGCATCAGGAACTTTATCAGCTCCGGGGGTATCCGGAAGCCGTCGGACTCTGGCTGCACGGCATATTCCATACGGTTCTGCGTGACTGCTGTGGAAAAGAGTTTACCCTTTCGGAGATCCCGGAACGCGACCGGATGACCGAAATGGAGTTCTATTGCGGCATGAAAGAGTTCGATTTGAACAAATTGCCAACGGTTCTCGGTGAATATGCGGAGCGGGAATTCGGTACAGTTCATTGGCCTGACCGTTGGGACGGACTCTTTGCCGGAGGTATTCTGAATGGTTTTATCGATCTGGTTTTCCGCCGTGACGGCAGATATTATATCGTCGACTGGAAAAGTAATTCACTGGGCGGCAGACCGGATAATTTCATGCCGGAGAGATTGCCGGATGCCATGGTGCATTCCTTTTACTTTTTGCAGTACATGTTTTATCTGGTGGCTCTGGTGCGGTATCTGCGCCATTTCAACAATGGTGTTTTCGGAGAAAAAGAGTACGGAGAAACTGTCGGTGGAGTTTATTATCTGTTTGTGCGGGGGATGACCCCGCATCAGCCGCAGCGCGGCGTATTTCAGGCACGTCCGCCGTGGCAGGTGATTCACAGTCTGGAGGAGTTGATATGCAGCAGGATGAAGTGAATATGGAAATACTCAAACTTGAGTTTGCTGATTTCGACCGTGAATTGGGAGCATTTCTGCTGCGTTTTGCCGCTTTCGATATTCCGGAAATTTCTCTTGCCGGGATGCTGACCGCTTATGAGTTGCGTTCCGGTAATCCGCAATTGGATCTCGCCGCGTATGCCGGAAAAACGATCGAATTATCTCCGGAAGAGTATGTGACTCTGCCGTCAGCTGAAGCGTGGAAAGAAATTCTGCTTCAAAGCAAAATCGCTTCTTTACCGGGGGGCGCTGTCCGTACTCCATTGATTTTTACCGGAGAAACGGTGGTGATGTTTCACCGTTATGCTGAACATGCCGGAAATATCCGGAAACTTTTGCAGTCGTTCCGGATGTTCAGCCGGAAACTGCAGATGCCGGAAAGCATATCTGCTGATTTGGATCAGGTACAGCAGTTGGCGGTGTTTGTCGGAACCAATTCCCGGTTGCTCATTTTGTCCGGCGGCCCCGGTACCGGAAAAACTACCGTATGCGGACATATAATCCGGGCGTTGCTGGAAAAAAATGATCAGCACCGGATACTTTTTGCCGCTCCCACCGGCAAAGCGCAGCAGCGTCTTGCCGCTCAGATCCGGGCTGCCGGTGACGATCTGCCGGAATCTTCTCCGGTGCGGCGGGCGATCGGGGAGGTGAAAGGGGCGACACTGCACAGTTTTGTGTTGAATCCGGAGTGGCATACTGAATTGGAGAGCTGTGATTTGCTGATCGTCGATGAATGTTCGATGATCTCTCTGGAGATGTTTGCCCGGTTGTTGAGTGTTTTGCCGCCAACGGCATCGCTCATTCTGGCCGGAGACCGGCGTCAGCTGGTCTCTATCGACAGCGGCAGTGTTTTTGCCGATCTCTGCAATTACGGCAAGGTGAACCAGCTTCCGGAAACTGCCGCCGATTATTTCAAAAATGAAACCGGGATCGCTGTGGAATACTGTGAAAAGAATGATGATTTTTCCGGCAGTATTGTCGAATTGCAGAGAAATTTCCGCTCCTCCGAAGCCCCGGCGATTTGCCGTATCGCCGCCATGCTCCGGGAAAATATGCTGCCTGATGAGACAGCGGCAGATTTTATCTGCGCTGCTGATAAGGATGATTTCCGTTTCCGCAATGTTGCGGAAAAGGATCTGGCTTCTGAAATCGGCAGGCGCTGTGCGGAATTGAAAGAGTTGCCGCAGTTGTGCCGTTCCGGAGACCCCGGACAGATCCGCCGGGCGTTGGAGATCGCCGACAGCAGTAAATTCATCTGTGCGGTGAACCGTGGCAGATACGGTACCGTTGAAGTCAACAACTGTCTGCTGAATGAACTTGGTATTACTCCTGTGAATAACGGAGAATGGCTGCCGGGAACGGCGCTGCTGATAACTGCCAATGACCGGCATACCGGACTGCGTAATGGCGATATCGGTATTGTTACATTGGAAAAGATCGGTACGGAAAACTTGCCGCAGCGTTGTGTGCGTTTTTCCAGTTGTCCGGAAAAATGTTTTCCGCTTTCCAGCTTGCCTGCCCATGAGTGCGGTTTTGCCATTTCGGTGCATCGTTCGCAGGGTTCCGGATATAATAAGGTGACATTTCTGCTGCCGGGATACGATTCGGCGGTGCTGTGCCGGGAGCTGCTGTATACCGGGATCACCCGTGCCGCAAAGGAGATCGAATTGTGGGGGAGCCGGGATGAATTGCTGTTTGCTCTGAAAAACAGCCGGGAACGTTCATCAAATTTGTTCAAAAATGCTTGACAAATCAGTTTCCGGTGCTATATTATAACTTATGCACGTATTGAAGTATAACAAATTTTAAAAATATGAGGTAAAAACTATGTCACAGCATCCGAGTCTCCGCGTCGGCGGTAAGATCCGCAAGATCCGCAATGTTATGAAACGTTATGAACGTCTGAATGTCCTTCGCGCCGAAGGCCGCATCCCCGAAGACAAAGTTCTGGGTCTGCCCAAGACCAAACCGATCGAAAACTGATAGGTTTCACGGCAAAGAATGGGGCTGTTGCAAAACCTCCAAAAAGGTGAGCAACAGCCTTTTTCTATTGTTTGAGCAGAAAGTTGGAGGTATAATAAGTCATGATAGGAGAAAATCATGGCTTATTTTACAAATTCTCAAGGCTATTTGTTCCTTTGCTCAGACATTCCGTTTGAGGAAAAACAAAAATTGGACGATTACCTCCAACTTTTGGAAGACTCCGGAGTTGGCAAGATAATAGAACAAGCGATAGGAAAACACTCCGAAAAAGGCGTACTCCCGTACGCAACTGGAGAATCGAGTGCCGCAAGGCGCGCTCCGTGTCAACCGCCGTCAGGCGGAACAAACACTACCTTGCCTGTCGTGCCGGAGGCGCGACAAAAGGCGCCAATGCCAGCCACCCCGGAATCAGGAGCGATATCGCGCCGCTATCCGGTGGTTTTGCCGAGGAGCAGCGACAGGAGCGTACTTGCGTACGTGACTGGAGCGGCGACGACTGCAAGGCCAGCGGGAGCAAGCGAGATCGCTCCGTGAACTCATTTCCAGCCGGACCAGTGTACAGCGGTTCTGCTGTTGCCGCCAAGTTCAGGATAAGGATTGGCGACATTCCCCGCTTTTTTAGGTGCAACGTGCCAGTCGGCATACAGGATGTTGATATGTTTATTGTGCCGGGAGTGGGGCGAACCCGGATCGCCGGTAGTTCCGTCAAGATAATCTTTTTTGTATGAAATTGTCAGATAACCGTGACTGCCGCCGGTACCGAGTCTGATCCAGCTGTCCAGGCACGCATACATTTGTGAAGGGAACTTGACTTTGGAACTTTTCAGCGCACTTTTACTTAATGTTGCTTTGGTGTCCACATTTTCGACATATCTGCCGCTGCCGATGTGGCTGTAAGAGTAGCCGTATCCGGTGTAAGTAACGTTACCGTTGCTGTCGACATAATCCTGCTGCTTGTTTGCTGCTGTCGGCAGGAAAGATGGGCAGGTAAATAGATTCAGCGGCAGAAAGCCGTAGTCATAAAAGTAACCTGTCCAATAGTGCGTGCTGGTCGGTCGGCGTTTGGAAGGACCGACATTCATGTAAGGTATAAAGTATTCCGTATTGTCCACATATCCCTGAAATGCCTGTCCAAGCTGGCGCATATTGCTCATGCAGCTGGCAGTGCGACCGCGTTCTCTGGCACTGTTCAGAGCTGGCAGCAGCATTGCTGCCAGAATAGCAATAATTGCAATCACGACCAATAATTCAATGAGAGTAAAATGTTTTTTCATTTTATGCTCCTTCGATTATAAAACTGTAATGGAAATATCTTTTATTTTGCCGGTAAAATATCCGTTCCGGCTTTCTCCGCATCCGATTACTCCAGCTTTGGGGCGCATCTGGAATCCGGAGACTTTGACCGGATTTCCGGATTTACCGTTGATACTTACAGAGAAGTTCTGCTGGTCAAAAGTTATTTCCACATCGTTCCATTTGCCGGGGATGAGTCCGGTGCCGGATTTCGCAACGACGACCGCCGGTTTGCCGGAGTAGAAAAGATTCCAGAGGAACATCCGGGCACTGAGAATACCGTTTTTGACTGACAGCATGAATCCGTGACTGCCTGAACCGAAAATATATTGTTCATTTTTGAAGTGCTTGTTCACCCATATCTGCATGGTGATCCGGTGTCCGGCGTACATCGGAACCACCTGCATCGGCAGAGAAATGTGCGACAATTTGTCAAAGCTCATACTCCAGGATCCGCCGGATTCCCGGGTGCGCTCCGGGAGCGGCGGGAAATCTTTTTTATGCTGTTCCATTGCGTCAAAAGGCAGTGAACCATAGCGGGAACCGCCGATACCGATGTTGGAAACCAATGGAGTGCAACCATTCATCAAACCGTAATATTTCCGTCCGGCGGGATTGGGAACGACCGTCTCTCTGCCGGGGGCGAAATCAAAGGTGAATGGAGTCAGCAGATTTTCGTCTGCGGATACTTTGACCGTTTTTTTATCAGCACTGTCGTACACATTGAACTCTTTTATTTTTCCGGAAGGTTTATAGAGTGATTTTACTCCGCCGCGCCAGGTGTTGCCTTTTTTGTCGATCACGCGCAGGGAGAAAACACTCTTTTTTACATCGGCAGGAATGACAAAGCAATCGAATTCAACTTCTTTTTTGCCGATGTGCGGCGGAATTGAGATTTGGCTGTTGTAGCGGGAGACGACCATAGTCAGGTTGCGGTGACTGGAATTGAATCCGATAAGATGCTTATCCATGATCTCTTTTACCGGAATGATTTCTTTGAAAATTCCGGGGATGTCGATGCTGATTTCAGCGTTATCAACTTCTGTTTTCGGCAGGCGGATAAAATATGATTTGGCAAATTGGGCGTTCCACTTTTTGTCTTTAAAGTTCTGCGGCAGTTTTTTTCCGTTGCCCATAACGGCATTGGGGGAGTTTTTGACATCGACGGACATTAGGAAATTGAAGCGGGAGATGCCGTGAAGTTCCAGTTTGATGACGGCATGGGTGTCGCTTTCGCGCAGGGCAGGGCGGTTGTCCGCCATCCAAACGGTATCACTGCCGTCAAGTATCTCTGCTTGTGCCAAAGTGACTGGGCTGGAAATTTTGCCTTTCAAACGGAGCAGACCGTTTTCATACGGGGTGATGGTATAATCGGCTTTGATGCCGTCAAGCTGTTCGCGCAGCGGATGTTTCGCCCATTGCCATTCGGAATTCCATGTCGCACACAGCTCTTGCGCCCAGAAGGTGTCAGGGGAAATATATTTACCACCATCCCAGGTGATTTCCAGACGGGGTTTGACCAACTGGTATTTGAGCAAGTCAGCGGCTTTGACGGTGAATGTAACATCTTTGCACTCCGTGGATTTCAAAGTTTTTCCGGCAAACTTTTTGATGATTTTCCCATTGGCATCGGTGAGGGAGAGGGCGATGGTGTAGTTGCGTCCGGGGGTCTGATCGGGGATATTGGTGATTTGAAACTCTGCCGTTTCACCGGCAAGCAGACGGCGGCGGTAGCAGAGGATCATATTGGGGATGGAGAGGTCGTCGCCGGGGAAGGCTGTGAATTTTTCGCCCCGGATCTTTTCGGCAAAGTGCCGGACGATGCGCAGTGAACTCCAGCCGGTGTTCACCATCGGACGGTAACAGGTGTTTTCGTTGACCTCATCCCATTCCGGAAGCAGGCAGATATCCGGGCGCAGAGCGGAAACAAATTCCAACTCTTTCCTCAATGTGGCAACTCCGTCGGAGTTGCGGATGAAGGTCCATCGGTACTGGTTTTCATGCCCCTGCAGGACGCCGAGGCCCAGAAATTTATTTTTGAATTCAGGTTCCGAAAATACCTTGTGCAAAATCGGTATCATTACTTTAAAGCCGAAAGCATTGTCGATTTTATATCCGGTATTGAGGTGTTCGCCGTGGACGAGGATACCGTCTGCCGTCCGCAGATGACCGCGCAGATATTCTGCCATCGCCTCAATATCGGCGGCAGTCAGCGGACGGGATTTTTTGAATTTATGTTTGTTGTAAAAAGGAACATAGGGGACAATGATGAATTTATCACCGTGTTTTGCCACGATATTTTTTTTAAGTTCTTTGACATACGAGGTGTCGGTCTGGGGGGGATAGATGGTGATGAGCGGCTTGTTGTTGAAGCGGTTGATATTGGGGGCGTTGAGCATTTTACCGGCAATATCAAGATAATCTTTGCTTTTCCGGAAACGGCTGCTGGTCAGTTCGGCGTGCAAAAGTATCCCGTTGTCCAGACTGGTTTTGAAAAAACTTGTGCGTCCGGAAGTTTCCAGAAGCGAAGCCATGCCGGAACATTTTCCAAGTTCCAATGCCTTTTTAATTGCCTGGGCTTCGGCATCGTTGACCCGCATGCCGATTTTGTTGAATTTCGCAAGTGCGCTGTTCTGATAGAGCGGACGGTCGAACCAGCGGTGGATGTAGTCATCTTTGCTCAAAGTGTATTTCAACTGGGCGCGCGGGATGAACCGGGTTTGGTTGTTTTTCAGACGGCAATCGGCTCCGGCTTCGGCAAATTCGGCAAGTTTTATTTCCGCATCTGGCGTAAGACGCCATTTGCTGTAACTTTTTTCCGCGTAAACATTGCAGAACAGAATGGATGAAACAAGTAATGTCAAATGTATTTTCATGATAGTGTCTCCTTATTTTCTTGTCATGGATTTATTATACCCCGGATACTCTCTTTTGCCAACCAATAAAATGTCATAAAAAAACAAAGAAATGACAAATTTGTTGCGGTTTTGCTTTGCAATTCATCATTTGCCGGTATACATTATGTCCCGGGAGGAAATATGAGATCTTTAAGTGAATTATGTGCCGGATTGCCGAAAGAAAGAGGCGTAAACGGAGTGTCGGCAGTGCCGCCGCTGATACCGGAACGGCTTTATCTTTATTTTCGGTACGGGGAGTCCTACGATAAGTGGAACCGGGTATTCTGCCATGATGCATTTATTATGGTCTGGATGATTTCCGGACAGCGGGTGGTGAATATTGAGGACTGTTCATATACATTGAAACAGGGGGAGATGATCCTTATTCCACCGTATACCAAACACTCATTCGGAGACGGTTACCGGGATTTTGAATCGCTGATGGCATCGTTTGTCATCTCCGGCACCATCCGCCGTCTGCACAATATCTGTTTGCAGAATTTGAAACTTACCCGCCGGGAGGAAAAGACGCTCCGGGCGGCGATCGGCAGTTTCAGACGCTGGCTCGATGGTAATTCTGCCGGAGCAGAAGAGGCGGTCTGTTATTTCGGTGTACTGCTCCGTCAGCTTCAGAGTATAGCTGCTCCGGAACTCGAAACACGCAAAATTTATGATGGCGAACTGCCGCTGCTGAACCGTATAACGGCATATCTTGCCGCCAACCGTCACCGCCATGTGACTCTGGCTGAATTATCAAGAGAGCTTCATGCTTCCGGAAGCAGCATCAGGCATACGTTTCATAAAAAGATGAATGTCTCCATCGGACACTATCAACTTGTGCAGCGGCTGCGGCATGGAATAAATTTGCTGAAAACTACGGAATTGAGCATCGCTGAAATTGCAGAAAAGGTCGGTTTTTCCTCAACCAACGGTTTTACTGTGGCCGTCAAGCGGGAGTGCAAGGGTGCAACTCCGAAAAAATTCCGGAAGAGCGGCAGAAATTGACAAAATAAAACTTTTTTGCGTTTTTTTTGAGGTAAAAGCCATTTGCAATTTGAAATCACCCCCCCCTTGGTGCTATTGTGTACGCAACTGGAGGATCGAGTGCCGCAAGGCGCGCTCCGTGTCAACCGCCGTCAGGCGGAACAAACACTACCTTGCCTGTCGTGCCGGAGGCGCGACAAAAGGCGCCAATGCCAGCCACCCCGGAATCAGGAGCGATATCGCACAGCCGGGTGTGTTTTGCAAGCGAGAGCCGACAGGCGCGTACTTGCGTACGCAACTGGAGGATCGAGTGCCGCAAGGCGCGCTCCGTGTCAACCGCCGTCAGGCGGAACAAACACTACCTTGCCTGTCGTGCCGGAGGCGCGACAAAAGGCGCCAATGCCAGCCACCCCGGAATCAGGAGCGATATCGCACAGCCGGGTGTGTTTTGCAAGCGAGAGCCGACAGGCGCGTACTTGCGTACGCAACTGGAGGATCGAGTGCCGCAAGGCGCGCTCCGGCAAAGCGAGATCGCTCCGTGAACTTATTTCCAGCCGGACCAGTGGACGGCAAACTTGTCTGTCCCGCCCAGTTCCGGGTAGGGATTGTTTACATTGCCGACCTTTTTCGATGAAACGTGTCCGTCAGCATAGAGAATATTTACCGACTTCTGATGACGGGAATGGGGAGAGGAAATCGAATCCGAAGTAAGATAACTTGCTCTGTACGAGAGATTCAAATAGCCGTGAATGCCGCCGGAACCGAATTGCACCCAGCCATCCAGCAGCGCATACATTTGAGAGGGAAATTTTACTTTGGAACTCTTGAGTACACTTTCACTTATTTTTACGCCGGTATCCACATTGCAGACATATCTTCCGGCACCGATGTTGTTGTATGGATAACCGTAGCCGGTGTAGGTGATATTGCCGTATTCATCGACCGCAGTTTGCGTTTTTTTATTTGCCGTCGGATGAAATGAGGGACAGGCAAACACATTCAACGGTAAAATACCATACCCGTAAAGATAGCCGGTCCAATAAACACTTTTCCCCGGCTTCATTTTGGATTCCGCTGTTTTGGTGTAAGGCATAAAGTATTCGGTATTGTTGGTATACATTTGAAACGCCTGCCCGAATTGGCGCATATTGCTGGCGCAGCTTGCTGAACGCCCCCGCTCCCGGGCACTTTGCAGTGCCGGAAGCAGTATCGCCGCCAGTATTGCTATTATAGCAATCACAACCAGCAATTCTATCAAAGTGAAATGGGAGTGTGCGGGGGACAAGAAAAACTTTTTTTCACGGGAAAAAAAGTTTTCCCTTTCCCCCGCGCCCCCTTTCTCTTTCAAAAAAAGCGGGGTATTTTGCTGCTCCAGTTTGTCGCAGCGTTTGAAAATCAGCGTAAACGATTTTTTGCCATTCATTTCAGTACACCTCAATTGAAAGATTTTTGACTTTGCCGGTGAAACTAACTTTTTTCTTTTCGCCGCCGCCGAGGATACCGGCTTGGGGATACATCTGCTCTCCGGTAACTTTTCTGGGTGTTCCCGGTTCGCCGTTGAGTTTCACATAAAAGTTTTTATGATCGTAGATAATTTCCACATCGTTCCACTTGCCGGGAATAAGTTTCCCTTTGGACTTGGCGAAAACCGTGCCGCCGTGGGTTTTCCAGAAAAGATCATTGATAAACATTTTTGCCCGGAGCGTACCGTCTATGACTGCCAGCATGAAACCGTGACTGCCGGAACCGAAAATATGCTGCATTTGTTTGAAGTGCTCCGGTACTTGCAACTGCATCCTGATCTTATATCCGGTGTGCATCGGAACCACTTGCATCGGCAGTGAAAGATGGGAGCATTTGTCGAAAGAGAGACTCCAACTGCCGTCATCTTCTTTTGTTCTGACCGGGAGTTCCGGGAAATTTTTCCCTTTGGCCATATCATCCGCCAGCAGTGACCCATAGCGGGAACCGCCGATGCCGATGTTGGAAACCAATGGAGTGCAACCATTCATCAAACCGTAATATTTCCGTCCGGCGGGATTGGGAACGACCGTCCCTCTGCCGGGGGCAAAATCAAATTTCATCGGCGTAAGCAGATTTTCGTCTGCCGAAATTTTGACCGCACCTTTGGCGGCATGGTCGTAAACGGTGAAGCTCTTTTCTTTGCCGGATGGCGTATAAAGCGATTTTTCTCCGCCGCGCCAGGTGTTGCCGCGTTTGTCGATCACCCGCAAAGAAAATACACTCTTTTTTACATCG
>SUWH01000032.1 GCA_015061605.1 Lentisphaerota bacterium
TTTTTCTGCTTTACATCAGCCCCGCTGCATCGTCGCTTTCGACGCGCAACAGAAACATAATATATCATCGATTTTTATTTTTGCAAACCGTTTTTTGAAAAAATTTGCATTTTTTTGCCGTTTTCTGCCGTTTTACCCTCAAATTTGCTGAAAAATACAGCGCAGCTTGGATGATTTGGCGCGTTGAGGTCGGAGGTGTCAGATGCGCATATCACTTGAAGTCAGCACTGAATATTACATCAATGCCACTATTCTTCCAGTTTGCCAAAAGAACTTCACCACGTTTGGCTGGTTCAGACAACTGCATCTTATATAATGTATTGAGCAATTCCGGAATCATCGCCACCGGAAGCGGTGCAGAAGTACGCACCGCGGCACAGGGCTTTCCCGGGATCGCCGGAACCGCAGCAGTAACCATGCGGCGGGGGTCGGTCGCCTCCTGAATGGCGTACTGCACTCCGCGCGGACACTGGTTGCCGGAGACGTTCCAGTTATCGTTTTCACCGGAAATCTCCAAATGGCATCCCCTGGGACAATTTATACAAATGAGAGATTTTTTCATTTTTTCACCTCTTCAAGGTTGAAAGTGATATCGCTTGCAGCAGATTCGAGTTCGATCTGGATCATCTCCGCCGGACAGACGAACATCCGCGTCCAGCGTTTAAGCTCCTTACCTTCGGCATCACAGGCAGTCAGGATAGCTTTTTCGCATGTGATGGTAGGACGGAAACGGAAATGGATCTTTTCGTTTGAAGCGAATTTCAACGGGGCGACATAACGCAGATTATTTGCGACATTGGCGGCAAATTCCGGCTTGGCGGCAGTACCGTTGAGCCGTTTGACGACCGCTTTACCGGTCTCTTCGGCTTCTTCGGCAACGAAGTCGACCAGATCGTGAACATGGAGCGCGTTTCCGGCGACAAAAATCCCGGGGATATTGGTTTCGCCGTTGGAGTCGACCTTCGCTCCGCCGGTGGCCGGATCAAGTTCAACCCCCAACGGCAGAATAAGTTCGTTGGCAGGAACCAATCCAACCGAAAATAGAATGGTATCACAGTTAAAATGCTTTACTTTTTCCATATCCGGTCTGCCGTCAACCAGCGGAGCGGCATCCAGACCGGTGACATGCTCCGTGCCGTGGATGTTGACCACCTGATGCGAAAGCAGCAAAGGTATTCCGAAATCATCCAGACACTGGGCGATATTGCGGATCAAACCGGAAGGTCGGGGCAGAATTTCAATGACCGCCTGAACTTTCACTCCGCACCAGCTCATCCGGCGCGCCATAATAAGTCCGATATCTCCGGAACCGACGATGACCGCATTTTTGCCCGGTATAACACCTTCGATATTGAGCAGTTTCTGGGCAGTTCCGGCAGTCCACACACCGGCGGGACGGCGTCCGGGGATAGCGAGGTTGCCGCGGCTGCGTTCACGGCAGCCGACTGCCATGATGACCGCTTTGACGGTGAGCAAAGTTACTCCGCGTTCACGTGAAAGCAGTTCCAGATCAAATGTTCCGTCGCTGTTGCGCTTGATGGCGCGGACGGTGGTGCTGAAACGGAACTCGGCATTACTGGCGACAGCAAGAGCTTCAGCTTCGGCGGCAAATTCCGGTCCGGTCAGCTCCTTTTTAAAGCAATGCAGACCGAATCCGTTATGGATACACTGGTTCAAAATGCCCCCTGCCCGGTTTTCCCGGTCGATCACAATAGTGGAACAGCCGCCCTGCATCGTCTCTTTAGCGGCGAAAAGTCCGGCGGCACCGGCACCGATAACGGCGACATCGCGCTTGATATATTCGATCATGATCAATTTCCTTTCACTTCAAGATCACCGAGTTTACCGGCAAGGAGGTAGCTGTTGCCGCCGCGTTTGGTGAGTTCGGTCATGGGGATGCCGCTTTCGCGGGAGATTATCCGCATTATGCGGGCAGAACAGAATCCTCCCTGACAGCGGCCCATTCCGGCGCGGGTGTAGAATTTCACCGCATCCATCGAAGTATGTCCGTGGCGCACCGCATCGACGATCTCCGCTTCGGAGATCTTTTCACAGCGGCAGACCCAGTCGGTGTATCCGGGGTTGGAATCGTGGACTTTTGCCAATTCTTCGATGGAAAGTTTGCGGCTTTCCACCGGAGCATCGAGCATGACACGCGGGGTGGATTTCTTTTCCAGAACCAAACCGGCTTTTTCCAGAAGCGAAACCACATATTCACCGATTGCAGGCGAAGCAGTCAAACCGGGCGACTGGATACCGGCGACCTGAATGAAGTTGGAAACCTTTTCAGACGGAGCAATATAAAAGTCCTCCTGTTCCAGAATCACCGGACGCAAACCGGAAAAACTGTTGATGACATCCCGCGCCGAAATACCATTGACCATCGGTTCGACCAGTTTCAAAATGCGCGAGAAGTTATCAGAAGTGGTAAAATCATCAGTTTTTTCATCGACCACATCGGCAGTAGGTCCGATCATGGTCGTGCCGCCGACCGTCGGAATGACCAACACACCTTTAGAGTGTTTGGTCGGCACCGGAAAGACCACATGGTTGGGTTTGGCGGCACAATCGCGGTCAAGGAGATACTCTTCACCTTTGCGCGGGCTGATGGTGAAATCTTCCGCGCCGCAGTTCCGGGAAACCTCATCAGCATAAAGTCCGGCGGCATTGACCACATAACGCGCCTTTACTTCAACGCCGTTACCGTCACTGAGCGTCCAGATGCCGTCGGCGAAAACTCCTTTGGCAACCTTGAAGTCATAGCCGACTGTGACACCGTTGCAGGAGGCGGATTCGACCAGCTGCTGAACGTAGGAATAGGGTTCAATAACGCCGCCGTCCGGAGCGAAAAATCCGCCGGTGATGCGTTCATTGAGTTTGGGTTCCAGTTCAAGCATCTCTTCGCGGTTGCACCACTTGAGATTGGTTATGCCGTTGGCGATACCCTGATCAAAAAGTTTGCGGCACACCTCAAGTTCTTCATCAGAATAGGCGCAGACGATGATGCCGCAGCGTTCAAAGGGGAAGTGAAGTTCGGCTTTGAGGGCATCGAATTTGGGGATAGCCTCCACTTCCAGTTTGGCTTTCAAACTGGTTGTCGGATGGTGAAATCCACCGTGGACGATACCGCTGTTGGCTTTGGAAACGCCGAATGAGGCATCACAGCACTTTTCCAGCAGGATGGCATTAACATTGTAGTGCGAGAGCTGATAGGCGATCGAACCGCCGGAAGCTCCGGCTCCGATAATTGCTGCATCATAAATCATATTACAGTTTCTCCCATACAGCTTGAAGTTCTCCGAGATCATTGACCGTAATATCCGGATTCACCCCTTCGCAGGGGGTAAGGTCAGCGCCGGGACCGGCGACCCGGCAGGTAACGCTTCCGGCGTTGATCCCCAGCCGGATATCGGTACTCAAACGGTCGCCCGCCATCAGAGTATTTTCAGGAAGCACCCCGCAGCGGGCGGCGGCGGCACGCAGAAATCCGGGATCGGGCTTGCCCAGAACGGTTATTTTACAGCGCGTTGCCGTTTCCAGACAGGCGATGAATGCGCCGCAATCGACCAGAAATGTCGGCTGATCGGTGGGACAGAACACATCCGGATGAGTGGCAAATGCGGGAATTCCCTGCTTGATAAAGTAAGCGGTTTTACACAGTTTTTCGTAGGTAAGTGTCCGGTCAAAGGCTACTATCACCGCATCAGGGGCATTATCGGTAACGGTAAATCCGGCACTTTCAAAGGCGGGGAAGATGCTCTCCATGCCCATGATGAAAAGTTTTTTTAC
Organism: Lentisphaerota bacterium; assembly: GCA_015061605.1. Taxonomy (GTDB): domain Bacteria; phylum Verrucomicrobiota; class Lentisphaeria; order Victivallales; family Victivallaceae; genus UBA1784. The sequence goes on from SUWH01000032.1 coordinate 3,790, forward strand.
CTCCGGATGATTGGCTTTGATATAATCGATGCAGTAATCCGTGGAAATGTAAAATTCATCGGTCGAGGCAGTAATACCGAGTTTCGCCAGTTTCGCCACATATTCAGCGGTGCTGAATGAAGAGTTGTTGGAGAGAAATTTATAGCCGATACCGCGGCTTTTAAGAAAATTCAGAAACGGAATGGTCGTCGGATAGAGCCGGGAACCGTGATAGATCGTGCCGTCCATATCCAGAAATACCTGCCGCACCTGCGCCAGACGCTTTTCCATAACAGAAACCCCCTTGTTTTATTATTGTTTAGTTGTCAGTTTAATAATATAAAACAGTTTTCTTGACTTGCAAGTTTTTTTGTAAAAAATCATGAAAAAAAATCACAGCTGTCCCATAAAATAAGAAAAACATCCGTTCCCTCAAATTTTTCAGCAAAAGAAAAATTGAATTTTGAAAAAGTGATTTTGGCAGATTCTGTTTTGCCCAGGCAAAACGTGCGTGCCGTCAAGCCGCACCGACATTTTACGCCGTGCTAAAAAAACGGATGATGCAATCGGCGGATGGATCGTGCGGCAATGTCGTGTTTTGCAAGCAAGAAGAGCGGGGAGCATACTCACGTATGTGACCCGCGAGGCGAGCGCAGCAAGGCGCGAGATTGGCCGCGAGGCGCCGCCGCCCGTTGTTTTTTATGAGATGTTTGTGAAAAAAAATAAAAGTGCGGCAAAGTGAATATCACCTTGCCGCACCTGTTGTCCTGACCGGAAATTTACTCGTGCAGGAAGCGCAGCTCTCCGAAGCTGGTCGCGGAATGCACATTGCCGCCTGCCCAGGCGGTATGTTCCGTTTTATCTCCGTTGATACCGGCACGTCCGGGACGCGCGCGATAGAAGAGGGCACGGACTTTATTATTCTGCTCAACGGCAATGTTGACCGATTTGAGCGGAATGATCGCCACACCGCGCCATTCACCATCTTTGATCTGGGTTTTGGCTTCCCATTTGGTACTCCATGCGGAGTTGGTTCCCATTGCGTCATAGGTGCCGTTTTCACCGTCGGCATAGCAGTTGAATGCCAGATGATAGTAGCCGTCTTTTTCGTTGCTGATAAAGATTTCAGCGTGGTCACCGGAAGGCCATTTATCCTTGCGGGAAACTTTATTTGCTTCAAGCGGTCCGGGACCGCAGACGGCGCGGACACCGACATAAAGCGTGTCACCGTTGTGGATGACCTTGACTTCAGTGGGATGCTTGTGGAATTTTTCGGCATTTTTCATTACGGTCATGGGTTCGATCTTGTTCGCTTTTGCCCAGACACCGGAATCAAAGTCGAATCCGGGGAAATTGCGGATATCCGCTTTGGGCACTTCGGCTTTGGCAGTGACAGCGGTTGCCGCCTGTTTGAGCCAGGATTCAAAGGTTGCAGTGAGCAGTTCGAGCTGCTTTCTGGAACGGGGATCTTTGACCGCAGCTTTGGCTTCCGCAAGAGCAGCGCGGCAGGGTTCGGTCAAGCCTTTGCTGACGACATAGTATCCCATATCATCACGGTAATCGTCATTGAATGCCGCCGGAGTGGGGTCATCCACCCAGCTGTCACGGAGCAGTTTGAAGAACTTCATCATTGCCGGAGCAGCTTCGCGGTAGGTACGTTTGATGTATTCGTTGCGCAGTTCATCCGGATCCTGTTCCGGGTCCCAGAAGAGCATATTGATCGTCCAGAATTCCGGACCTGCCATATTGAAAAAGTCATGTTCCGTGAAATCGCCTTTGTTGCCTTTAGGATACCCTCTGCGGTCGCCGCCGTTGGAGAGTTCGGAATAGATCATGCGGATGCCCCGCTTGTTGATGTGCCGCAGGTCAGTGGCGATGACATTGCCTATCGCGCGGAAAGATTTTCTGCTGCAATAGTAATATTCCCGCCACATCAGACCGGAACTCATTTCAGCATATTTATTGGTGCGTTTGAGCCATTTTTCGTTGGTCGGTCCGAAGAGCGTCTGTTTGTCATTGCGGACATAGGGACAGAAGCTGATGTAGATGTTCTTTTCGACCGGGATAGCCGGCGGAGTGGCGGTGAAAAAGTAACCGAAACACTTGACGCCGAGACCGGGACGTTCCTTTGCCACTGCCCGGGCAACCTGATTCAAAAACATGAAGAACAACGTTGATTTATAAGCTCCATCGGTCGCTTTTAAAACTTTGCCGCCGGGAAGATTTATCGGTTTGGTACAGTTGTCACATTCGCAGAAAGCGGGCGTATCATCGATCATAATATTGATCGTGGCGTAGTAATCCGGCAGCGTTTTGACGATAGCAAGCGTCTCTTTGATAAAGGCGTCAGTCATTGCCTGATTGCTGTAACACAGCTGAGTCGGATATTTGGTGACCCGTTTGCCATTTTTGAGCATATAGTATTCCGGATTGGTGCTGCCGTATTTTTTGCCGGGCAGCCAGCGGGTGGACATATTGTGGCCGCCGCCGAATTCCATGATGAAACCATGATCGAGTTCCCGACCGAGGATGGAAGGATCAGAGCCGCCGGGGGCCCAGTTGTTGCCCAACCGGGAAACATACATGAAATACTCTTCACAACGCTGGGCAAGTTTGCCGTTGGCACCCCAGCCGCGCAGACGGAATTTGGGGTTGTCAACATAATCTCTGACCGCAAGTTTGAGATTTGGATTTTCGGTATAAATTGCCAATTCCTTATAGGGACGCACCCAGATAAAATCAGTGTGTTTGTAGATGAAACGGTGGACACCGTTGAGCACACCGCGCGGATTATTTCCAATGATAAGGATTTTATTGGCGCCGCGCTGCAGTACACAGTAACCGTCATCTTTCAATTCTTTCACCATTTTTCCGGCAGAAGAACCGGGGGTGACATATTGCTTGATGATCGGGCATTCTTTAGTACCGAGAACAAACATCGTCGGCTTCCAGCTTTTGGGATCGGCACTGTACTGGATGGAATAGCGGGCAGTAGTGATCAACCGCAGATAATTCTGCAACTCTTTGGCAGCGAATCGCACTGTGCGCGGCGCATTGGTGTCGATAGCGATGTATCCCTGGGGTTCACTGGGTTTGGAGTGGTTGCCGGCTTCACCGCGGTCGGCAATAACGAGCTGGCGCGGTCCTTTAACGTTTTTCGCTTTTCCTTTAGCTTTGGCAGCGGTTTTGGCTTTAGCTTTGGCCTTACCTTTTTTAGCGGGAGCTGCGGTGAGCTGAACAGTACAGCACAGCAGCAGTAATGAAAGAATAAATCTCATAAAATATAACTCCTTAAATTATTCCAGTTCAAATTCCAATTCGCCGAATGCTTTGACATTGTGCGGCACGGCACCAGCCCAGCTGGAGTGTCCGTCGCTGTCAAAGTTGCCTTGAGCAGAACGGGTACGGCAGAAGAATGCCCGCACTTTATTATTCTGCTCAACGGTGATTTTCAAATCTTTCAGCGGGATGGTGACCACAGCGCGCCATTCGCCATCGCGCTGTTCGGTTTTGACATCCCAGCTGCAGTTCCACTTGCGGTCGGTATTGAGGGCATCGTAAGTACCCTGATTTCCGTTGGCGAAACAGTTGAAAGCCAGATGGAAATAGTCTTTTTCCCCGGAAGCGAAGAAGATTTCAGCACGGTCACCGGCAGGCCAGACATCGCGCGGAGAATCCTTTTTTGCATTAAGTTTGCCGGAAGTATGGCAGCGGAAAGCGATAAACATCTTTTCACTGTTGTGCATAAACTTGATTTCTGTTTTATCGCCGGCTTCCAGCATCGGCTGATTCATCCGGGCCAGAGCAGGAAGCCTACCGGCATTTTTCCATTCTCCTCCGTCAAAATCAAAACCGGGAAATTCGCGGTTTTCGGTCTTGGTGACCGACTGTTTGGAAACCTTTCCGGATTCGGCGAACTTGAGCCAGATGCCGAAAGTCGCCGCCAACTGCTTGAGCTGCTGCGCCGAACGGGGATCTTTAACTGCGGCGGCAGCTTCTTCCAGAGCTTTGCGGCAGGGTTCAGTCAGTTTTTTGTTTACGATATAGTGTCCCATATCACTGCGGAAATTGCTGTTGAAGCGGCTGGGAGCGGGATCGTTGAGCCAGCTGTCGCGGATCAGTTTATAGAACTTCTGCACTCCCGGAGCAGCTTCGCGGTAGACTCGTTTAATGTATTCATTGCGGAGAGCATCGGGGTCTTCAGTTGGATCCCAGAAAAGCATATTGATCGTCCAGAATTCCGGACCGGTAATATCAAAAAATGCGTGTTCAGTGTCCGGACGCTTACGGATGAAGTCCGGACGATCGCCCCAGGAGAGTTCAGAATAGATCATCTTAACACCAAGCTTGTTGATAAAGCGCAGATCCTGTGCGATGATATTCGCCTGCGCCCGGGGGAATGCCGCGCCGGAATAGTAATACTCGCGCCAGATCACATTTTTGTTCAACGCAGCATATTTTTTGATCCGTTCCAGCCATTTGGCATTGGAAGCACCATGGAGAGTTTCCTTGTCGTTGCGCGGATAGGGGCAGTAACTGATGCGGAGATTCTTTTCGATCGGGATTTCCGGCGGGACAGAGGTGAAGAAATAACCGAAACACTTGATCTGAAGTTTCGGAAACTCTTTGTATACCGCTTTTGCGACCTGATTTAAAAACATGAAAAACTGGGTCGATTTGAATGCCGGATCTTTGCGTTCCAAAACTCTGCCGTCAGGCAGTTCGATCGATTTCATACACTCTTTGCATTCACAAAATGCCTGGGTATCATCGATCATAATATTGATGGTTTCATAGTAATCAGGCAGAGAACGGGTGATAGCGAGGGTTTCTTTGATAAAATCTTTGACCATCGCTTTATTGGTATAACAGAGATTGAGCCGTCCATCGGTTCGGCGTTTGCCGTCCAGAAGCATGTAATATTCAGGATGAGTTTTGCCGTACTTCTTTTTGGGCAGCCAGCGGGAACTCATATTGTGGCCGCCGCCGAATTCCAGTTTCAAACCATGATCGAAAGCTTTTCCGAACATTGACGGAGTTACGCTGGAAACTTTATTGTTGCACAACCGGGAAACGTACATGAAATATTCATCACTTTTTGAGCCGATATTACCATTTGCCCCCCAGCTGCGATTCATAAATGCCGGATTGTCGATGTAATCTTTGATATCAAGTTTCAAATCAGGATTTTCGGAGTATACCGCCAATTCCTTGTAGGGGCGTACCCAGATAAAGTCGGTGTGTTTGTAAATAAAACGGTGGACACCGTTGATAACGCCACGGGCATTATTGCCGATGATAATTATTTTGTTGCCGCGGCAGAAAACACCATAGCCGTCGAACTTCAATTTTTTAACCGCTTCAACGATTTTTTCATCCATAAACGGTTTGATAAAAGAGCAATCTTTAGTTCCGAGAATGAAAACGGTCGCGCCTTTGACACCGGCGTTATGCTGAACCGGATAACGGGCAGTGGTGATTTTGCGCAAGTAGTTCTGAAGTTCAGAAGCGGCGAACTGCACCGGACGCGGCGCATTGACATCAACAGCAATATGTCCGGCAGCTTCACCATTGACAGCGATCTCCACCGGAGCAGAATAAAGTTGCATTGCAAGTGCAAAAACAGCAGCCAGAGAATAAAAAAGTTTCATATTAAGCGACCTTTCATCAAAGTTCTTCAAGCTTATAGCTGTGGAATTTACCCCACATACACCAGAGGCTGAACCACTTGGCATCTTGGGGAGCGAGAATTTCATACACCAGCGGTTTTGCCGGATTTTTGGTGCGAAGCGACTCTTTATTGCTGGATATCGATTTGCCGGCTGCCGTTTTACGGAAGTAATAGCGAACCAGAAGTGACGAAGCCTTGCCCCCCCGGAAGCCTGCGCTGCCGACTACCGTCAACCGGTAACGCTTGCCGCCTTTGACCGGAAGACTCAACGTTTCGACCACGCCGTTTGCCGCCACATCAAAGAGCACGGTTTTATCCGGATTGATGGAAATGGCCGCATTGCGCACCGGCCCGACAACATGATAATCGACCGGCAGAGCCAGATTTTTGCTGACGGGAATTTCAGTGACCTTCAAATTGCGGACGATGACGCCGGATTTCAGAAGTTTCAGTTTTACCGCGCCGTCCGGAGCGTAAAATTCAAAACTGCCCGGGACAAATTTTTCGCTGAATACGATGTAGAACAGCGGTTTGACCGCCGGTCTGACCTCTTTGCCCTTTGCCGTGTAAAAGCGGAAAGATATGCCGGGATAATCCGGCTGCGGCTTGGTGAACTTCACCCCCTGACAAAACCAATCCTGCGGATAAGCGGCATGAATGGTTCGTACTTCAAAATCCGCCCGGTAGCGTTTACGTGGTGTGATCGGGTTGGCAAAGAGCGGCAATATGCTCAATGCAAACAGACATAACAGAAGTTTTTTCATGCAAACTGCTCCTTTATTGTGTTTTTATTGAGAAATGACAATTTATGATAAAATATCTTTAGAACAGCATCAATGCAAGCAGATAAGGGACAAAAATATGATTTTTTTGTTAAAAAATAACATTTATTGTGGAAATATTTGCAAGACGGAGAATTTTACTGTTGCATTTTATTGTGCAATGTGCTAAATTAACCGCGAAATCTGCAGTAATCAGTTAAAAGGAGATAAATCATGCTTTCTGAATTACGTCCGCCGGTTTACAAAACCGATGCCCCGGAACTTTTTTTCGTATCGATCATCCCCAACTTCGCCGGAAATGAAGAATATCTTGCCGAATTGATCACTAAACGTTACGCCCATGCCGGTATCACCCGTTTTGCCATGAGTTACCCGATGCATCCGCAGGGAAATGATGTTTATGACAAAATCCGTCAGCAGGCGGCTTCTTTCCGCAGACTTAAAGAGCTGCTCAAAGGAGCTCCTTTCAAACTCGGTGTCCTCATCCAGTCCTCCATCGGACACGGCGGCTACTGGAACCTCGCGCCGGATTGCGGTCTCAGCGGAACCAAAACTATGATGGAAGATGGTGTGGAATCCCACCGCTTCTGCCCCTTTGAACCCAATTTTCTGGAATATATCTACAATGCGGTCAAAATGGTCGCGCTTGAGAAACCGGACTTCTTCATGGGCGATGACGATATGCGCATGAGCAAAAACTGCTTCTGCCATTATCATCTTGACCTGCTCGAAAAGAAAACCGGACGCCGTTTCACCCGGGAGGAGCTGTCGGAATATCTCAAAGATGTCAAACCATTTGACCCGATCGCTCAGGCTTTTGAAGAAACCAATATCGAAGGCATGGATGAACTCTGCAAAGCCATCCGCCGTGCCTGCGATGAGGTCAACCCCGATATCAACGGCGCAGTATGTATTTGCGGTCCGCGCTTCGATTATGTTCCCAGCCAGCTCAAATATATCGGCGGCCCCCAGCCGTTTTTGCGCATAAGCAACTCCAGCTATAACGAAATCAATGCAAAAGATCAGGCACGGGTCGATCGCGGAACCTCCTGGCAGACGGTCAACTTCCGCAAACTCGGCGTGCCGCTGCTCGATGAATCCGACACCTGTCCGCACAACCGCTTCAGCAAGAGTGCCCGGACGATGAATCTTCACATCGTCAGCGGCATCCTTCACGGAACTGACGGCGGCAAACTCTGGCTCGACCAGAGTGTCTATCCGCTTCCGGAAGAGTCCAACTTCTATGAAAATACCATCGCTGACAATCAGGGTCTTTACCGGGAACTGCACCGGTTGATGCGCTCCTTTACTCCGGAAGGCACACTTACATTGATCCCGCCGTTTGAAGCGGAACCCTATCCGCATATCGGCATCGGATTCCATTACAAGAGTGACTGGGGCGTGTACGCTTTCGGGCGCATGGGTATTCCGGTGCATTATACCGATATGGACGGCAAAGGCATCATCCTCCTTGCCGGTGAACAGGTGATCTATTACAGCGATGAACAACTTAAAAAGATGCTCGCCGGTCCCTGTTTGCTCGATGGTGTCGCCGCCAGTATCCTCACCGACCGGGGGTATTCGGAACTCATCGGTGTCAAAGCAGAATGTGACATCAAAGGTACGGTCAAAACCGGCAGCGTGCAGGAACAGCTGCTTTCTGCCGGAAGCCGCAAAAGCAGTATCAAAGCCAACAACGAAGCAAGTCTGATCGAACCCATGGTCAGGATGACTTTCTCCCCCAAAGACAACACTGCCAATTTGGAGATGCTTCCCGGTGCCGAACCATTGAGCCGGGTCACCATGACCGCTTACAAAGGTGCCGAAGCCGAATATGTCATGCCGGGAACCGTCTATTTTGAAAACAGTCTCGGCGGCAAAGTCGTCACTATGTGTATGGATGTCATGGCATGGCCGGGTATGATGGTACTCAACCCCTGCCGCAAAAAGTTCTATCTGGCTGTATTGAAAAAACTCGGCACTCTCCCCGCATGGATCAATACCGCGCAGGACTGCAAGCTCATCTGCGGCAATCTCGCCGACGGCCGGAAACTCTTTACCGCGATCAACTACGGTTACGATGCTTTGCCGCTTGAACTTACCGTCAACAGCAAAGTCAATAAGATAATGGAACTTCAGGGTGACGGCGGCTACATTGCACTCGACTTCACGCAGGAAGGCGATCAGCTCAAAGTAAACCGCACCCTCGAAGCCGGACAGTTGTCAGTCATGGTAATTGAATAAGATTACCGCAACCGGGGAGAGGAAGTTCCCCGCCCCTCAAATGGAAAACGCTTTTAAAAAACTGTGCCGCACCGCCGGTGAAACGGTGGTAAAATACCGCCTGATCAAAAAAAACGACCGGATACTGGTCGGCGTTTCCGGCGGCAAGGACAGTTATGTACTGATGCATCTCCTGGCGCATTTGCAAAGTGCCGCTCCGGTGCATTTTGAGTTTGAAGCGGTGACATTTGACCCCGGTTTTCCGGAATTTGCCGCTGATAAAACTGCCGCGTACTGCCGGAAAATGGATTGGCGGCATCATACGGTTTCCATGAATATAGCTTCAATCATTGAAGAAAAATCCTTTGACCGTTCCCCTTGCGTATTGTGTTCACGCTTGAGGAGAGGCAGGCTTTACAAACTGGCAAAGGAACTTAATTGCAATAAACTTGCCCTCGGTCAGCACCTTGACGATATCGTTTCCAGTATGCTTATAAGTTTGTGCCGCGGTCAGGGGATAACCACTATGGCCCCCCGGGTGGTTCCGGATGATCCGGAAAATCCGGTGATAATCCGTCCGCTGGCACTGGTCCCGGAAGCTCTGGTCGCCCAATGTGCAAAGGATTTCGGCATTGAAACCGGCGGCATCTGCCGCTACAAAGAGCAGCTTGAATCCGGCGACCGGGTCTACTTCAAAAATCTGATTTCGCAACTTTCGGAACACATTCCCGACCTGCGGAGCAACATCGCCCATTCGCTTCAAAAGGTGGAAATAAATCATCTGCTCATCCCGCCGGGAGCTGAAAAATGAAAAAACTGTATATTATTTTGCTTTTTGCGATTACGTTTTTGCAACTCTCCGGCAGAGAATTGCAAATAATCGCCACTTGCGATATGCATGGCAATTTATCCGGGTTTGCCGGATTGTTTCCAGTAATACAGCAATATCCGGATGCAGTAAAGATCGATCTGGGGGATATTTTTCAAAGCGAACCGCTTTCTGATTTGCTCAATGGCACCCCGATGATGACTGCACTCAATCTGGCGAAGTATGATTTTTTTATCCCCGGCAACCACGAATTTGAACTGCCGTCACCGCAGCTTGCCAAATTTTTCAACTCTTTCAACGGTCAGCTACTCGGACAGTGGCAGATAAAAGAGGTCAAAACTGCGCCGTGGAAAATCATTGAACGCAACGGATTCACTCTGGCGGTCATCGGCATGACCGACAACGGCATTTACCGTGACCGGAAATTTTATCCGCACCTGAAAATCGTTCCTGAACTTGCGGCAATAGAAAAAGCGATGCAGGAGATCCGCAACCATCCGGTCGATGCCGTCATCCTCGCCCGGCACGGCGGGAACTATTTGAGCGGCATGACGCTGGGCAGATTTCTGCGAAAATACCCGGAAATACACCTTGTGCTTTGCGGACACTCCCACAAAGAGATCGCCGGTCAGCGCAGCGGCCGCGCTCTGGTCGTCCAGCCGGGGGCGCACTGCAGTTCAGCGGCACTGGTAACGATGCGTTATGTCAATGGAAAAAATTTGCTGTTGACCAGTTGCCTGCTGCGCCCCGGAAAAGTTCCGGCACCGGAAATAGTTTCACTGCAGCAAAAATTACAGGCGGAATACGGCAGAATTTTAAATCAGAAAAGAGTTGAATTCACCTCATTCAAAGATCAGGTGGATTTATGGCTTAAAGATTTATGTTCTGCCGCCGATGCGGATTGTGCGGTACTTGACATGCTCCCCCTGCCCGCCGGGAGTTACACACGTTTTGCATTGCTCAAACATTTTCCCTACCGAAATCAATTGGTAAAACTTTCTGTCACGCAAGCGGAATATGCCGCATTGATCAAAGAAAAAGCTCCGTCCAAACGGAAACGCTTTGCTTCTCCGGTTCCGGACGGCAAAGAAAAATTCACTGTCGTAATGGATACGTTCCAGTTTTCGCGCAGTAAAACTTTGAAAAACCATACCGCGTTTCAACTGCTCCCGGTCATCGCCCGGGACATCTTACTGAAAGAAAAAATATGAAAAAACATTATATGATCGCCGATGTCCACGGGATGTGCGGCGGAGTTTTCGCCGCATTGAAAACCATTGACAAACTTATCTCCGCCAATCCCGGGAAAACCATTTATGTACTGCATGAACTGGTTCACAACACCACGGTCACGCGCGAACTGGAGAGCCGCAATGTCCGCTTTATCGATTCTCCGGATGAATTGCCGCAGGAGAGCATCGCTCTCATTGGGGCGCATGGAGTTTCCGCCGCCGTCGAAGCTCAACTGCGTTCCCGGGCAAGCCACCTTGCCGATGCCACCTGTCCGCTGGTGAAAAAATTGCAGGATATCGCCGCTTCACTCACCGATAAAGATCAACTGGTCATCTTCGGCAAACCCGGACACCCGGAAGTGGTCGGTACGGCGGGACATTCAACAGCAGAAAAAACTTATATCGTATCCAATGAAGCGGATATTGCCGCACTTCCGGAACTTTCCGCTCCGGTGTTTGTTTCCCAGACCACGGTGGATGCAAAAAAGAGTGAAAAGGCAATGCAGCTGCTGATCGATCGTTTCCCGCAAATACGCTGTACTCCCGGGGTATGTGATGCGTCAAAAAAGCGGCAGAGTGCGGTGATTGAACTTGCCAAACGCTGTCCGGTGGTGATAATCGCCGGGTCAGCACACAGTTCCAATGCCTGCCGTCTGCGCGAGATCGCAGAAATCCATGGAGCAAAAGCCTTCCGGGTGGACAATGCTGATGAACTTCCGGAAGCTGAATTGGCAAATTGCGAACTGGTGGGACTCTCTTCCGGAGCCAGTACTCCGGAAAGCGTTCTGGAAAAAATCATCATAAGATTACAGGGAATGGGATTTTCTGCTTGACAAAAACGCCTGACGGGTATATATTCAGTAGGTCAAGTTAAAACAAAGGACAGTATAACGTGGAAGCCGCAGAATTTTTCCCCGCAAACATCACTCTGGATAAAGATTATCCGGTACTGGTCACCGGTGGTGCCGGTTTTATCGGTTCATCTCTGGTCGAATGTCTGTTATCGAACGGCTTCAAGGTGCGCTGTTTAGATAATTTCTCCACCGGGTTCCGCAGTAATATCGAACCGTTTTTGGCTGATCCGGGCTTTGAACTTATGGAAGCTGATCTGCGGGATATCGAAGCCTGTCACGCGGCGGTCAGGGACGTAAAATATATTTTCCATGAAGCGGCTCTGGGCTCGGTTCCCCGTTCCATTGCGGATCCGGCGACCAGTGTTACCGTCAATACCGCCGGAACCGTCAATCTGCTGGATGCCGCCCGCCGGGCTGAAGTCAAACGGGTGGTTTACGCTTCGAGCAGTTCGGTTTACGGCGATGATAAATCTCCGGAAAAAGTCGAAGAGAGAACCGGAAAAGTGCTCTCCCCTTACGCCGCCAGCAAAGTCGCCTGTGAACTCTTTGCCGCCAACTTCAATGCGGTTTACGGTTTGGAGTGCGTCGGTTTGCGCTATTTCAATGTTTTCGGCAAGCGGCAGAACCCCGCCGGAGCCTACGCCGCCGTCATTCCCAAGTTTGCCCAACAACTGCTTGATCACCAGTCTCCGACAATCAACGGTGACGGAACGATTTCCCGCGACTTCACCTTTGTCGGCAATGTGGTCTATGCCAATATTCTGGCGATGGCAGTACCGGAAGCTGCCGGAAAAGTTTTCAATGTCGGCTGCAATTGCAGCTTCGATTTGAATGAACTCTTTGTCCGCTTGCGCGAAGCTCTGGCAAAATTCGATCCGGAAATTTCAAAAATCGAAGCCATCCACGGTTCTCCGCGTCAGGGGGATATACTCTATTCTCTTGCCTCCATCGAACGCGCCAAAAATATTCTCGGCTATCGACCCAAATACACCTTTGAAGAGGGGATCTCCGTCACTGCGGCATATTACGCCTCACAGCATAACAGCAATCAGTGACAATGCGGTATATTATTCATAAAAATCAAAATCCGGAGGTGCGGCATGGATGATATATTCAAGCGGAATATCCGCATGACCCTTATCTTTATGCTTGCCGGAGCGATTTTTACCGGGTTGAATTTGATCACTCCTGCAATCAGCCGTCTGCCCGCTGCCAATATGTTTGGCGTACTTTTCCTCATTCTGAATACAGTTTCCATCATGGCGGCAACCGTTTCCGGCAGCTTTGTCATCAGGAAATTGCCGTTGAAAAGAGTTTACAGACAGCTTCTGTTTGTCTTATATCTGATACTTTATCTTGCCTTATGCTGGGCATGGTATGTTGTCGTATTTATTTGGTGCATGATGATTTACCGCATCCGGTGATACCAAGGATGATCACCAGAGCCGCTGTTATCCTCAAAACACTTTTGCCAATTTTTTTTAAAAAGTCACTTTTCATTTAAAATCCTCTCTGTATAATGTAATCCTCAAACCAGAATTTTCAAACGGTGATATCTTGCATTTTTCTTTTGCCGATGATATATTGGTCTGGTAAAGTAAAAATTTCAAAAATTTTATCTCCTCTGATAAGAAAACGGTTTATCCGCGCGTCTTATATACAGAGCATGATCGGAGACAGAAACGGGAAAGTGAATTATGGGTATCTTAATAGCAATAATTGTACATCTTGGTATTTTCTGCATCCCTTTTATGATTGGATGGAACATCATCAAGAAAAAAAGACCGCACGATGTCGGCGATTTGGTGGCGGCGATAGTTCTGCTGTTGATCTATCTCGAGATAAGTTCTTTTTGGATGGTTATGACCAATGAGGACCTGCCGCCTTACGCTGTCACGAATGAGGGTTTTATGTTTCACGCCGAAAAAACTTACGGTATTAAAAAATTCTATAATCTCGCTCAAAAAAATCTGCAAGCATATCAGAAAAAAGCTGGTTATGTAAATGAACGCCCTCAATGGCGTTATTTTGGCGTCCATCAATTTACCGATGAGCAAAGTATATTATTTTACTTTTACCGATTCCGGGGTGACCATCTGCCTTTGAGTGTGGAAATAAAATTGCCGGAAAAGGAGTACTTTTCCAATGTGCAGGAACGCAATGAAGCCAAAAGTGAGGGGTTGAGTTTCTGGAACGAAAATATGCGTACCGGCATCAATGAGGATCATTGGAACCGTAACTTTAAAATGTCTCTTGGGGCAGCCAGAGAGTCATTTGCCGCGTTGTTGTGGTTATTCTGCGCTATCTGCTGGATATTTCCGCTTGCGGCGGCGGCATACAAGGCTCATAATAAATGGCTTTTCTGTGGATTATGGTTGGTAGTTCTTGCACTTTATATAATGAATTTCCGTGCTTGGAGCCTCAATATCCCGGCATTGCAGTATGAACGCTGTAATGCACAAACCGCACTTGCCGAAATCAGCAAAGGGGAAAATCAGCCAACTTTATCGGCGTTGTTGGCACACGATACAGCGTTGCTGGAAAATGACCGAAAACAAACCATTATTGATGCTCCGCTTTTGTGCAGCGGAAAATTTTTCACCGCCAAATTTCTCTGCTGGGATCTGGGCAAATCCACTTATTTATACTATTCGCCGACCGATTTGGTCGAAGCGCGATTGCTGACAAAATACGCAAAAATCCACCGACCGCGAGAGAACTTCTATCTGGTAAGTTATCCTGATTTCACCCGTAGAAGCAATAATATCTGGTGGCAGTTTGTTATAATCCAAACCCTCGCCGGATCACTCTGGGTGGCAATGTTTGTTATGGCACTGAAAAAACGCCGCCAAGACAAAAATCCGCAGGAGGAGACAGAAGAATGAAAAAACTTTTATTGGTACTGTGTGTAGCTATTCTTTCATTTGATGTTTATGCACACGGGAGTTTGCAAGTTGATTTGTTGGGGGAAGTTTCTTGGACGCCGGTGAATATTTCTATATTCCCGATACATCTTTTTTCCCCTTTGCATACAGATGTTCGTGGAGTATATTTAGCTCCCGGATTAGTGGGGCTGGCTCCAAATATCTACGGTGTCAGCTGTGGAATATTGATTGTGACAAAAGAAAAAAGTTGCGGTATTGCGGCAAATGTCTTTTCTTTGAGCCAAGAACATTATGGGATTTCTTTGGGATTGATAAACTTTTTTGATCGCGGAAATGGTTTGTCGGTCGGAATTGTCAATTTAATGACATATAATAACGGAGTTTCCGTTGGTGTTATCAATTCAGCACCCAACAATATTTTTCAGTTGGGCTTGTTCAACAGTTCTGAAAGCGGTTTGCAAATCGGCTTGCTCAATTATAACTCAAAATCATACATTCCGTGGCTGCCGCTGGTAAACTGGGATATGGGACGGGAGGAAAAATGATCGTATCGGAAAAAGACTCTACTTGGACAAAGATAAAATGGTATATCGTATGCTCTACCGGCAGTATTATCATCCTCGTACTGCTTGGCGGCGTACTGCCTTTTCTCGTTATAGAATATTGCAACAGGATTGTTGGAGGAATCCTTTTTCTGCCCTGTTTCTGTGGGGCAAGAAAACTCTGTTTTATGCTTGAAAATTATATTGGGATCAGCTGCTCTATGCAAAATCCGAACCGCCATAATCTTGTCCGGGCATTTCCGGACGTATGGAATCCTCCCTGGATGCGTCCGGCAGAAACGGAAAAGAAAAAACAAAATTCCGAGAAAAGATATTCTACGGGAGGAAAACATGAAAATCACCGGTAAAAAATTGTTTTTCTTTATGCTTTGTACTACTGTTGTGCTTCTTTGCAATGGTTGCATTTCTGCCGGATTTTATCTGTTTTCCGGAAGTGATGATGCCGATTATCCGGAGTATGAAAAATCAGAGTTCTATCTGAAACGCCCTGCCGGACAGATCGTTTGTGAAAAAAAGTTTTCTTCTCCGATGTCGCAGGAAGAAGTCCGGAAATTTGTGGAAGATAATCTTACAGAAGCTCTCGGCGTACCGGTAACAGTAAGATTGCCATACAACAACAAAAAGAAGTTCAATGATTCGCTCCGTTTGATCGTATACCGCTTCCCTCAAGCCAACCGGATGTACATGAGAAACAAGGCGCAGCCGCTCGAAATGGGTGTCGGAATGACTTGGGGTGCATTTGAAGTCTTTGACCCGATACTTTTACCTTTTGCAATTTATGAACACATTTTATGTGATGAGGGGGAACGTTATGTAACTGTCTTTTTTGATGCACAAAATCAAAAGACGATTGTTTACGGCTTCAATATTTTTACCGGAGAAATAGCCCGTCCGCCAGTCGAAGCGATCAATTTTTTGAATACTTATCTGGCATGGTTTGACCATTGTGATGAAGACTATTCCATCGCCGAAAAGGATAGAGATGCCGCAAAACTCTATTACAGTAAAAAGTTTTATCTGACCGATGGAAGTTTATGTATTCCCCAAAAGGAAAAAACAGAAAAATGAAAATCACCGGTAACATTTTTGCCAATAACTATTGGCTGATGAAATTTGCTCCGTTGGCTTTGGCTTTGGCGGCGGTGGTGATTTTTTTCTGCAACTTGTATGCTCATATCTGGAACGGAGCAATTATTTATCTGCCGCTGCTTTTTCTGGGGCTGTATGGCAATTCGCCGGTAAAAACAGTGTGCGGTTTACTTTTGGTACTGCTTTTAATAAATCTTATCTGCCCGTACTGTATTGTGCTGTATTTTTTGTTTATGGCACTGTCACTTGTCGCATTCTTCACGGGGCTGTTTGGTTTTATTCTGAATTTGGGGAAACAATGAAATATCTGTCACAAGAAAAATTTGATCGTCTGCAGAAGCTGATTGAATCAGTTATTGCGGTTTACGCTCAAGCACGGGAAACGCGGGAAAATAAAAACTGCGTTCCCGGCTTTGATGTGGCGAGTTTCCTCGGAGAAAAGGAACTTTATTCCGATAACATCATCGGCTGTGCGGCATCGGCTACCCATTATCAGGATTGCCGGATAACCGATGAGACCCTGACAAAAATCCTTGAATTGAATCACTGCTGCGACCCGAAAAAATATCCGCACCTTTACCGTTTTCTGAATGATGAAACTTTGCAGGAACGTTTTCCCTATGCAAATCAGGAACTGCAAATACTCTTTGAAATCAAAACTATTTTGCAGGGAATAACTCCTCAACAGGGGGGGCAAATGATCGTTTGGAACATCGTTTACATTCTTTATCTTTTATGCAATATTGCAATACTGTTCTTTGATTCTTTGTCAACGCTCATATTTCTGCCGTTATTGGTGATTCTATGGCTGGTGGGGGCAGTTGGGGCGATTATTCTGTTGGTCAAATCATTCCGCAAAGAGAAACGGAATCGGTATTTTGCTTTTATTCCGCTTTGCTGTGTTTTACTTGCGATAATATTGCCGTTTTTGCCGTTGCCGTGGCACATCTGGAACGCTCAAATCACCTATCTTGGCAACCGTAATGAATGGCAGGAAGTGATTAAAAATCCGGCAGAAGAAAATCTTATTTCCCGGACGGAACAGCGCACAGTTATCGGCTTTCTGCACGGGGAATCCATGTTGACAAGATATGAAAACCGGATCGTTTATATTTCTGATGATGCTTTGCCGCAAAAAGAGATGTTTCCAATGGCAGAGAAAGTAACCGTTTACCGAAAACTTGCCCCGAACTGGTACTATTTGCAAGTGGAGTATTGATGTATAATAGAGAAAATCAGCAAAACTTGCAAAAATCTCGAATAGAACTCTTGACAAATGCTGTCTAAAGGTGTATTGCAGGAGCAGAAGTTGTTACAGTTTGTATTATTTCGGAGATCATAAAGTGGATTTACAGATCAACAAAGAAAAATTGAAAGAGTATGCAAATAAGTCAAAGGGGGTATTGTGGCTGCTCGGGACAACATTTGCGGCGTTTTTACTTTATGGCATAATATCAGCTGTTATGTTTGGATTTATGGTAAATCAAGAGACTACAAATGTTTGGCATACAGTTTTGGATGCTGTTGTATTCGGTGGAATCATAATTCCGCTTTTGCTCCCGATGGCGATACTGTATTGGCGAAAAATCAGGCTCGGCACAACTGCGACCAAGGTTTTTACTGCCATTTGCTCCATTTCGCTGATTATGTGGTTCTGTGCTGAATTGGCATTTTTTCTGGGACTGATAAGCGGGAGATTAAAAAGCGAATATCTTTTATCCTTCATAATAGACACCAGCATATTATTGTATTTTGGAATCTTTGTGCGAATATCAATATTATTCTCGTTATTGGTGATTTCAGAAAATAACAAACGTGCCAAACAAATAGTCCTGCTTATTCTGTCATTTCTGGAACTTGCATTATTAACTCTTTATCTTTTTATAGGATTGCAAGACTGAGATGATGAAACTTTTTAAAGATCCGAAAAATTGGAAACAAGAAATTTCAGGGATCGGATTGACTGCCGGTTTTATAATGAAAAAGTATTTTTTAAACAAAAAGAATCGCCGTCAGCTTATTATTGCCGGGATCATCACAGTTTTTATTGCCATGATACCCACAATTGCCAATATCCCGGTAACCTATGCCGAAGAAACAAGTCCGGACGGGAAATATAAACTCGTTGCTCAATATTCGTTGGTGGAGGAATTAAGCTGCTCACTCTCCATAGCAGGTGGCGGCGATCAAAACGGAACCTTGTTCCTGAAATCATCCAATGGAAAAGTTTTGGCACAAACTGCCATCGTCATGCAGGAGTTTCAGGTGGAAGTTGTTAAATGGCATCCCGATCACGTTGAAATGAATCACATAAAATGGCGGTACGACGGAAAAAGTTCTCCTGCACTTGATCCTGCCTTGTTTTTCCAGAAAGTCCGTTTGGCAGAAACGGCTCAAGGGCTCGCTGATGTCGCAAAAAATAAGACGCTCAATCTCTTTACCGCTAATGCGATTCAGGGAAAAAACGAATTTGAAAAATTCAAAAAGATTTTTAAATTGCTGCAAGAAATGCAAGTTTTGATCGACAAAGGAATAACTCCGCCTCCTGCACTTTTTGCCGTTCCGCCGGATAAAAAACTTGCTACTGCTTCGGACTATCGGCAAATTATGAACGATTTGTGGAATTTGCAGGCGGATAATTACCGGATTTTTGCAGATTTTATGGAAAAACATCTCACCGAGCGTTTGCTGTTCCACGAATATCTGGGCAAGTTTTTATCTGCCCCTGACCGGAAAAATAATTACAGCAATCATATTGCAGAAGCTTATCTGCGTTTCCGGATAACGATCCCGCAACCACAGGAACATAGAGAACGTATCGCCCGGCAAATCACCGACAGTTTTGTCTGCCAATATGCAACTCATAATCCGGAAGTATTGACCGGATTATCCCCAGCCGAATCAGAACAGCTTCAGGCGGTATTGGCAAAAAACAATGATTTTATGGAAAATGATTTTTCCGTTCTGGTCAATTACTTTCAAAAATTCCCCAAAGAAAAAGATGTAAAAAAACTTCTGAAACACTACTATCCGCAAAAACAGTATCCGCCCAATAATGCCGATGGCTATTATCTGTATGAAAACTATTCACTCGGCTTCAAGCTGATCGTGTATCACATTTTATTGAAAAATCCCAAATTGCGCGACCTGCCGGAAAACCGGGTATGGTGTCAGTCGCTCTACACCGGTTTCGGCTATTATCCTGAAGCAAAAAACTGGAAGAAATAAGATTTATATTGAGCTTTACGGTATCATTCAGGTTGTCGGACAAGTCTGACTTGTCCGACTCCTTGGACAACCGATACGCTGTAAGCTGCCGCGACAACAAAGCGGCAGAATATCCCGCTGTTTTTGAAAAAGGGAGATCACCGCGCCTGATAGTGATCAATGACACTTTCCGGGCGTTCCTGCGGTGAATAAAAGCGGTCTTTGATACAGCCGCAATATTTCATATTATCGAAAATTCCGGTAACATCGATGGCAGGTACTTCGTGATGATTGAATGACATAACGGTTTTATCGCCCGCTTTTTCCGGACCGCCCCAGGAATTGACATATTCATTTGGAATGAGGGCGGCATAAAGTTTTCCTTCAAAGTTGGCAAGGCGGTAAACTTGCATTTTTCCGTCATCAACCAGATAATCCCACATTTTTTCCCGGAAAAGGAAACGCCCGTCGGCAAGACGGTAGATATTGAAGTGAGTACGCCCGCCGGTATTGACAAAGAGCCATTGCCGGTAACTTTTACCATTTCTGACAAAGCGCAGACGGTAATTGTATTCTGCCAAAAACGGCGATATGGACTGATTCTCAAAGGCGATTTTTTCTTCAGTGCCGATATTGAGCCACTCCGTGCGCCAATCGGAACAGTTGACGCGGCTGCCGAATGTCAACAGGGAAAGCAGAAAAGATAAAATCCCCAGCGGAATGATCATGACCGCAAAACAACCGAGCGACGGCAAAGGATTGTACTTTTTTTCCGTGCCCCAGCGGCGTTTGATAAAAATTCCACTCCAGATAATGGCGGCAATTGCTGAAAACAGCGGCGCACCATACGCTGCCCAGCGCGGGATTTGGATATTTTCCATGTGAAGTTCGCTGAAGTAATTGATCACGCCCCGGATCAGCCAACTGCTGAAAATACAGGTGATCGCGCCGATCGGAAAGGTTTTGAAAGCGATAAGGATATTGCCATTGGGGGTTCTGGTTTTGGGAATTATCCACAAAATGGCTTCAAAAATCACAAGCAGAACGATCAATATAATATCTTCAAGTGCCATGATAAAGCTCCCGTTTTTATGATTTTCCGGTTTTGATGCCGCAACGGTTCAAGGTTTCCAGCAACAAACCGATATCTTCTTCAGGGAAAAAAGCACAGGGGAATGCACCGTGCCGATTGATTATCAGCAGTTTGCTTCCGGAAATAAATTCTACTGAAAAAAGTTCTTCAACAGGAATGCTTTTTACCGTAAAACAATATTTCCGGTAACTCAAACGTTTGCCGTCAAAAGTGATCCTGCGGGAACGGAAAACCCATCCGCAGTAAAGTGAACCCAAAAATGCAACGCAAAAAGCCACCGCGACCAGACCATACGGCGGATCATTTTGAATATCCGGACGCTGCGAAAAAATAATCGCCAGTAAAAACAGCACCGGCAAAGCAAACAGCACGATACAGAAAACAGTAAACCGTTTCTGCACAGCTTTCCACGCCGGTTTGACTACGATCATCTTCTTGCTCCTCCATGTCAGAGCAGATCCCACCTCACGACAGACGCCCTTGGCTCCCGCTGACAGTTCCTGATGACAAGTCTGTATCGGACTTTCACCGACGAGTCAATGCGCGTGCCGCACATACCTAAAAAATCCGGAGAAAACTCGCGCTTTCTCCGGATTTTACTATTTACCCGACTATCACTTTGAGTGATATTTGGTGTGAAGCAGGTGATGAGCCTTTTCACTGCCCGGGGTACCGAGGAACTCTTTGTAGAGAGCCTGGATATCCGGGTTGTTGTGGGAGCAGCGGATGACTTTGCGTTCATCTTCGCTGTACAGACCTTTCATGCGCTTTTCAAGCAGTCCGGCATCGCCGTGGAGGAAGGGCTGTCCGCCGCCGTTGATACAGCCGCCGGGGCAGGCCATGATTTCGATAGCCTGGAAGCGGTTGGGATCCTGACGGACCATGTCCAGAACCTTGCGGGCGTTACCCAGACCGGAGCAGACGGCGACGTTGATGGTTTTGCCCGGAGCGATAGCGACCTGGGCTTCCTTGATGCCGGCGAGACCGCGGACTTCGTGGAAGTTGATAGCTTCGCCTTCGAGTTCCTTGCCGTTGAGCATGTAGTAGACGGAACGGCAGGCAGCTTCAAGCACACCGCCGGTGACACCGAAGATGTCAGCAGCACCGGCAGAAGCACCGAGCGGGCTGTCATATTCTTCATCATCCATATTGGCGAGGTTGACACCGGCTTCCTTGAACATGCGGCAGAGTTCGCGGGTGGTGACGACATAATCGACATCGCGAACGCCGTTGGGAGCAAATTCCGGACGGGCGGCTTCATATTTTTTCGCCTGGCAGGGCATGACGGAAACAACGATCAGGTCTTCCGGTTTAACGCCGATCTTTTCAGCGTAGAAGCTCTTGGCGATCGCACCGAACATCTGCTGCGGGGATTTGCAGGAGCTGGGGATGTGGAGCAGATCAGGATAGTTGTGTTCGATGAAGTTGATCCAGCCGGGGCAGCAGCTGGTCAGAATCGGCAGGTTTTTGCCGGATTTGATGCGTTCGACGATCTCGTTGCCCTCTTCCATGATGGTGAGGTCAGCGGAGAAGTTGGTGTCGAAAACTTTGTCAAATCCGAGAGCGCGGAGACCGGCGACCATTTTACCGGTAACCGGCACGCCGGGAGCGAAACCGAACTCCTGACCGACCGCGACACGGACCGCCGGAGCAGTCTGAACGATAACAGTCTTGGAAGGATCGTTAATGGCGGCCCAGACTTTTTTCACATAGCTGATACCGGTGATGGCACCGACCGGGCAGACATTGACGCACTGACCGCAGAAAGTACAGCTGGTATCGGCGAGCGGGATCATGCTGGCGGTACCGACTTTGGCTTTGAAGCCGCGGCCGTAACCGGTCAGGGTGCCGACAGTCTGAACTTTGGAGCAGACAGCTTCGCAGCGGCGGCACATGACGCACTTGGAAAGGTCACGCATGATGGCGTTGCTGGAGCAGTCGACCGGGAACTTGTTGATTTCGCCTTTGTACTCGATTTCGCGGATGCCGAATTCGACCGCCAGTTTCTGCAGTTCGCAGTACTGGTTCTTCGGGCAGGTCAAACATTCCTGCGGGTGGTCGCTGAGCATCAGCTCGACCACGGTGCGGCGCGCTTTGAGGGCGCGCTGGCTGTTGGTGTGAACGACCATGCCTTCCATGACCGGGGTGGCACAGGCGGGGGCAAGGTTGCGGCGTTTTTCGACTTCGACGACGCAGACGCGGCAGCTGGCGGGCTTGTTGATCTCATCGCTGCCCAGATGTGCGCAGTAGCACAGGGTCGGGATGTTGATGTTAAGCTGCTTTGCCGCATCCAGAATGGTATAGCTTGCGGGGACAGTTACGGCTTTGCCGTTGATAGTGAGATTTACAGTTTTCATCGTGACTCTTACTCCATGACGATAGCTTTTTTCGGGCATCCTTCGATACAGGCACCGCACTTGATACACTTGGCCTGATCGATAACGTGCAGCTGCTTGAGTTCGCCGGTGATGGCGTTGACGGGGCAGTTGCGTTTACATTTGGTACAGCCGATGCAGCTGTCGTTGATTTTGAGGGTGAAGAGCTTGCGGCAGGTACCGGAGGGGCAGCGTTTATCGCGGACGTGGGCGATGTACTCGTCGCGGAAGTAGCGCAAGGTGCTCAAAATCGGGTTCGGTGCGGTCTGACCGAGGCCGCAGAGGGCGGTATCGGTAATGGTCTTGGCGAGGTTTTCGAGATCGTCAAGCATTTCCATGGTGCCGTTGCCGTCGCAGATCTTTTCGAGCATTTCGAGCATACGGCGGGTACCGATACGGCAGGGGGTGCATTTACCGCAGGATTCATCTTTGGTGAAGTCGAGATAGAACTTCGCCATGGCGGGCATACAATCCTTGTCGGAAAGCACGATCATACCGCCGGAACCCATCATGGAACCGATCTTGGACAAATTCATGTAGTCGATCGGAGTATCGAGGTTTTCAGCGGTGATACAGCCGCCGGAGGGACCGCCGGTCTGAACCGCTTTGAATTCACGGCCGCCGGAGATACCGCCGCCGATTTCGTAGATGATTTCGCGGAGGGTGGTTCCCATGGGGACTTCGACCAGACCGACGTTGTTGATCTGACCGGCGAGGGCGAACACTTTGGTACCGGCGTTACCGGAAATGGTGCGCACGAAGTTGCCTTTTTCGTCAAATTCAGCGTTCCAGTTACCGATCTTGCTGTACCAGGCGGCACCCTTGCGGATGATTTCGGGAATGGTGGCATAGGTTTCAACGTTGTTGACGTTACTGGAGCATCCCCAGTAGCCGCCGCCGATGTTGGCGGGGAACGGCGGTTTGGTGGTCGGTTCGCCGCGCTGACCTTCCATGGAGTGGATCAGAGCAGTTTCCTCACCGCAGACGAATGCGCCGGCGCCGAGTTTGATTTCGATATCGAAGCAGAAATCAGTACCCATGATGTTTTTGCCGAGGAGACCGAGTTCGCGGGCTTCCTGGATGGCGATTTCCAGACGGTTGACGGCGAGCGGATATTCAGCGCGGATGTAGACCAGACCGTTCTGGGCGCCGATGGCGTAAGCGCCGATAGCCATAGCTTCGATGATGCTGTTGGGGTCACCTTCCATGATGGAACGGTCCATGAAGGCACCCGGGTCGCCTTCGTCGGCGTTACAGATGATGTATTTTTCATCAGCCTGGACACCGGCGGCGATCTTCCATTTGAGACCGGTGGGGAAGCCGGCACCGCCGCGGCCGCAGAGACCGGAGTTGAGGACTTCCTGAACGACCTCTTCGGGTTTCATTTCAAACAGACACTTGGCAAGGGCCTGATAACCTTCGTTGGCGATATATTCGGAGATGTCTTCGGGATCGAGCAAACCGCAGTTGCGCAGAGAGATGCGCTGCTGTTTGGCGTAGAAGCTCATCTTGGCATAGTCGGCGACGCGGGATTTGAGCTGGGGTTCAACGAAAAGCAGACGTTCGACGAGTTCTTTGTTGACGATGTGCTTTTCAACGATTTCGTCGGCATCTTCCGGAGTGACCTGAACGTAGAAAACGTTATCCGGCATGACTTTGACGATGGGTCCCTGGGCGCAGAAACCGAAGCAGCCGGTCTGAACGACCTTGACATCATTTTCCAGACCGTGTTTTTTGATGGCAGCGGTCAGGTTTTCCATCAATTCTTTGGAGTTGGAAGCATGGCATCCGGTACCGCCGCAGCAGAGCAGTTCTTTTTGGGCGGAGTGGATATCGTGTTCAGCGGTTTCGCGCAGGACGAGTTTGCATTTGCTTTCATTGTACGCGGCAATGAGGGCATCTTTTGAAGTGATTTTATTCATCGTGTTACCCCTGTTTTTTATATTCGTTGACAATTTCGACCGCCTTGGCAGGGGTGACTTTGCCGTAGACTTTGCCGTTGACCATCATCACGGGAGCCAGACCGCAGGCGCCGACGCAACGGAGAGCGGAGATGGAAAAGAGTCCGTCTTCAGTCGGGTTGGTATCGGCTTTGACACCGAGGACGCGTTCCAGTTCGGAAAGAACTTTTTCGGAACCTTTGACGTAGCAGGCGGTTCCCATGCAGACGTCAACGCAGTATTTGCCTTTGGGTTCAGTGGTGAAGTAGTTGTAGAAGCTGACCACACCGGAAACCTGGGCTTCGGTAAGGAAAAGCTTATCTGCAACGTGCTGCTGGACTTCGCGGGGCAGATATCCGAAAATAGCCTGCGCTTTGTGCAGCACCTGGATGAGACGGCCGCGGCGACGTTCATCATTGCGGTCGACGCCGAGGGTGGCGATAAAGGCATCAAGTTCGGCGAACTTGGCTTCGGCTCCCTCCGACAATTTTTTGCAACAACTCATAATTTTCTCCCTGTTAAATAGTTTATGGTCGAATTGCATTATTATAGTAACAGTTCATTTACCCTCACAGCTTTCCGGCACCCGGCTCAAACTGACACATCTTGAAAATGCGTCCGTCACCATCGCACAAAAAACCGTGTTAAAATATATCACCACTTCAACTGAATTTCAAATCATTTTTCATCTTTATCGATGCTATTTGATAAAAAAATATCAATATAAAAACAGCTAACCGTTCCGGACATAAAAAAAGGTCTATTTTAATTGCATTGCGATTGCAAATCGTCCCGGTGGATGTTACATTAAATAAAACACTTTACAACAGGGGATTTTCACTATGGGCAGCGCGAAAAAATATCAGATCGATATGTGCCACGGGCCGCTTTTCAATAAAATCGTTATATTCACCTTGCCGCTTATCGCCGCCAATGTTATCGGAACGCTTTTCAACTCTGCCGACATGATCGTAGTCGGACGCTTTGCCAATGCCAAAGCACTGGCGGCGGTGGGAGCTACCGGCGGTTTGACCATGCTGGTACTGAATCTGTTTTTCGGTATAAGTTCCGGAGTGAGCGTTCTCGCCTCCCGTTTTATCGGAGCCAGAGACCGCAAATCGCTTTCAAGAACGGTACACACGGCGATGACCGTCGCCATCTACGGCGGAACAGCAATGGCATTACTGGGAATACTCATTTCCAGACCGATGCTCCAGCTTATGGGAACACCGCCGGAAATTTTACGCAAGGCATGTATATATATGTGGATATACTGTGCGGGGATACCTTTTGTGGTCCTCTATGCATTCGGAAGTTCCGTACTCCGTGCGACCGGAGACACCCGGCGCCCATTGTACTACATGATCTTTTCCGGGATCATCAATGTGCTGCTCAACTTGTTTTTCGTCATCGTCTGCAAAATGGATGTGGCGGGGGTGGCGATAGCAACCAAGATCGCCAATCTGATTTCGGCGGTACTGGTAATTCAGGCATTGCGGAAAGCAAAAGACAGTACGCGTTTCGTCTGGAAGCGCATGCGCATCGACTGGAAGCTCCTCGGTGAAATGCTCCGTCTCGGCATTCCGGCCGGTATTCAGGGATCATGTTTTTCCATATCCAACATCATCATCCAGTCTTCAATAAACAGCTTCGGAGCGATGGCGATCGCCGGGAACACCGCCGGAGCGAATATCGACGGTATCATCTACATGACCGGAGTCTGTTTCTTTCACACTTCACTTACCTTCACCGGACAGAATTACGGCGCGAAAAAGTATCACCGCATCGTCCGGGCAGTATTGTTGAGTACCGCCTGTGCGGCGGCATGTGATATCATCATCGGCTGGAGCGGATTGATTTTCGGCAGGGAACTGCTTGGTATCTATTCTACCGAACCGGAGGTCATCGAATGGGGCATGCTCCGGCTCAAAGTAATGATGCCGCTCTACTTCCTCTGCAGTACGATGGATTCGATCAGCGGAGCGCTGCGCGGATTGGGCTATTCATTCATTCCGATGATAGTTTCGATCACGGGGGTCTGCCTCTTCCGGATATTCTGGGTCTATGTTATTTTCCCGCTCAACCGCACCTTGACGATGCTGTTGAGCTCCTATCCGGTCTCATGGGTGATGATAATCTGTGTAAACGGAACAATTTTGTACTTTGCGCTCAAGAAACTTATAAATTCCCGCCGTATGGCAATTGCCGGAAGACGGCGGTAAAATAACAGAGAAAGAAAAGAAATGAAAAAATTACTGCTTCCCATGTTGTTTGCTTCACTGCTCATCTCCGGCTGCGTAAACTGCACCGGAAAAGAAAATTCTGAAACTACCGACTGGAAGTTCACCTACCCCGGCGGCAGATTGAAAGCGTTGACTTTCAGCTATGATGACGGTGTTATCGAAGACCGCGAACTGATAAAGATTTTTGATAAATACAATATCAAAGCCACTTTCAACATCAGTCTGGGCAAAGCTCCGAAAAAGCCTGACCGCTTCATTCAGGCACCGGAAATAAAGGAACTTTACAAAAATCATGAAATCGCTTCCCACGGCTTCTTTCACCGGACCATGATCCTTCTGAAGGACAAAGCTCTTACTTCCGAAATAGCCGACAATCAGCAAGCGATCGCCAAAGTGCTCGGCGCCGAACCGCCCGGTTTTGCCTACCCCTACGGCAGACACACCAGTAAAAAAGCTCCGACCCGCATCTACGAAGCATTGGCAAAACATGGTTTGCGTTATGCCAGAACCTGTCAGAAAAAAGCTGATTTCGATCTGCCATCCAACTGGCTGGCATGGTCGCCCAACGGACACCACAACGCCGGACTTGCCATTTGCAAACGTTACAAAGAATTCAAATCCGACAAGATGAGTGTCTGCTACATCTGGGGGCACAGTTACGAATTCGTCCGCCCCAAGCCCCGTTGGGAGATCATCGAAAACATCTGCAAACTCATCGCCAATCAGCCGGACATCTGGTATGCCACAAATGGAGAGATCGCCCTCTACGTGCAGGCTTGCGAAGCGGCAAAAAAGGCTTCAAAATTTCCTGAAATCGTCAACCCGACCGATATGGAACTCCATTTGCTTGTTGACGGCAGGCCGGTCATTCTGCCTCCCAAGTCAACAAAAAAATTCCACAGACATCTCACAAAAAACAACGGACGGCGGCGTCTCGCGGCCAATCTCGCGCCTTGCTGCGCTCGCCTCGCGGGTCACATACGTGAGTATGCTCCCCGCTCTTCTTGCTTGCAAAACACGACAT
>SUWH01000033.1 GCA_015061605.1 Lentisphaerota bacterium
GTCCGTAAAATAGCTGCCGATTACGGATATCAACCCAGTGAACTGGCGTTGTCACTCCGGCGCGGCAGCGTGCGCACGATCGGGTTTCTGGTGGATATTCTTACCGACCAGTTTCTGGCGGCGGCGGCGGAAACTGCGATGAAGGAGGCCGGAAAAAGCGGCTACCGGCTTGCTTTGCAAATTGCCCGGATGGATAAAAACCTTACGGAAGATGCAATAAAGAGCTTTTTATCTTCAAAAGTTGACGGCATCATCACCTCCTGCTGTCCGGAACAATTGCCGCCCCGGTTGACCTCTACGCTTGCCAGAGAAAACTATCCGCTTTTTACCTTGTGCGGACAAAGTTCATACGGTTTTTCTTCGGCATCTCCGGATTACAGTGAAGCTCTGCCGCAGGCGGTGGATTCACTGATTGCCAAAGGACACCGTAAAATAACCTTGTGTCTCTTTGCCGGAAAAGATATCGACAATGCTGTTACAAAGAAAATTTTTCTGGAGC
Source organism: Lentisphaerota bacterium (assembly GCA_015061605.1). Lineage (GTDB taxonomy): Bacteria > Verrucomicrobiota > Lentisphaeria > Victivallales > Victivallaceae > UBA1784. The sequence goes on from SUWH01000033.1 coordinate 500, forward strand.
ATTGTGAAAAGCGCGCCATTGAAGGCCGTTGCCGGATAAATTCTGATCGTTATCAGGCCGAAGCTCTCGCTGATGAAAAAATTCCGGCACTTATTCTTTATGGAAAATATTCCATGCGTATCTACCTTGACCGCTGTAAGGAGTTGGATTTTACTCCGGATGTGATCGGTATATATAATGAATGGACACTTGCGGCGGCTCAACCATTCAATTTGCATGGCATCATCCTTGAACGTGCTGAAATTGCAGTGCGCGGTGCGGTACAGCAGGTATTGTCCCAAATTTCCGGAGGCGGAAAAGCACGGATAACTCCAAAAGCCGAATTTGTTCCGGCAGATAAGTTCCATCTGCTTGACTTTCCCAACCTTGCCAACCAGATGCTCTTTGAACAGCAGTGAGCGGGGGCGGTATAAACCCCGCCGTCAGGCGGCATCAACAACTACCTTTCGCATGTTGCGCGACAGCGCAACGATATGCGCAAACACCAGCGGCGATGTTTTGCCAAGCGTGTTGCCGCAATCGGCGCGATGATCGTGCGATGAAGACAAGAAAGCGGCAGGCGACGTGAACCTCCGTTCACGAGACCTGCCGCTGACGCAGTCAGCGCGCACGAGGGCGCGCCGTTCTCCTTTTAGCCGAGACGGGCTTCCAGTCCTTCGAGCTGTTTGGTCAGCTCGGCGGGGAGCTTGGCACCGAATTTGGCGTAATGTTCTTTGATCATCGCCAGTTCGTTCTTCCAGCCTTCGACATCGACCTTGAGCAGTTCTTTGAGGTCGTCAGTGGAAACTTCGCCTTCGAGACCCTTGAGGTCGATGGAGCCTTCGGTGGGGAGGAAACCGATAGCGGTTTCGTTGGCTTCACCCTTGCCGGAGCAGCGGGCAAAGACCCAGGCGAGCACGCGGCTGTTGTCGCCAAAGCCCGGCCACATGAATTTGCCTTCGGCGCTCTTGCGGAACCAGTTCACGCAGAAGATCTTGGGCAGGTTGCCTTTGGCTTCGCCGGCTTTGCCGATTTCGAGCCAGTGTTTGAAGTAGTCGCCCATGTGGTAGCCGCAGAAGGGCAGCATGGCGAACGGGTCGCGGCGGACGGTACCGGCCTTGACGTCGAGCGCAGCGGCGGTGACTTCAGAACCGACGGTGGAACCGATGAATACACCGTGTTCCCAGTCGCGGGACTGATAGACCAGCGGCAGAGTGGTCGGACGGCGGCCACCGAAGAGGAACGCCGCGATGGGCACACCCTGGGGATCTTCCCACTCGGCAGCGATAGCCGGGCAGTTGTTGGCGCGGGCGGTGAAGCGGGCATTGGGATGGGCGGCTTTGACGGGTTTGCCGTCGGCATCGACCATATCGGGGGTCCAGTCATTGCCCTTCCAGTCGATCAAATGAGCGGGGGCATCATAACCGATGCCTTCCCACCAGACATCGCCATCATCGGTCAACGCAACGTTGGTGAAGATGGTGTCCTTGCTGCAGGAGAGCATGGCGTTGGGGTTGGATTTCATGCTGGTTCCGGGGGCAACGCCGAAGAAACCGGCTTCGGGGTTGATGGCGCGGAGGTTGCCTTCGGCATCAAACTTCATCCAGGAGATGTCGTCACCGACAGTTTCGACTTTCCAGCCGGGGAGGGTCGGGATGAGCATCGCGAGGTTGGTCTTACCGCAGGCGGAGGGGAAGGCGCCGGTGACATACTTGGTTTCGCCCTGGGGGTTGGTCAGCTTCAAGATGAGCATGTGTTCAGCCATCCAGCCTTCATCGCGGGCCTGGACGGAAGCGATACGCAGAGCGAGGCATTTTTTGCCGAGCAGAGCGTTGCCGCCGTAACCGGAACCGTAGGACCAGATTTCGCGGGTTTCGGGGAAGTGGGCAATGTATTTCTTGTCGAGCGGGGCGCAGGGCCAGATACCGTTATCGGATTCGCCGGCGGCAAGCGGTTTACCGACGGAGTGGACGCAGGGGACGAATTCGCCGTTGCCGAGGACTTCGAGAACCTTGGTGCCGACGCGGGTCATGACATGCATGTTGATGACGACGTAGGCGGAGTCGGTGATTTCAACACCGATCTTGGCGATCGGGCTGCCGACCGGACCCATGGAGAAGGGGATGATGTACATCGTGCGGCCGTGCATACAACCTTTGTAGAGATCGAGCATGGTTTTTTTGAGTTCAACGGGGTCGATCCAGTTGTTGGTGGGACCGGCATCTTCCTGTTTGGCAGAAGCGATGAAGGTACGCGCTTCGACGCGGGCGACGTCGGACGGATCGGAACGGAACAGCAAGCTGTTCGGGCGTTTTTCGGGGTTCAGACGGATAGCAAGACCGGATTCGACCATTTCATTGCTGAGGCGGTCATATTCCTCTTTGCTGCCATCGCACCAGTAAACGGCATCGGGTTCGCAGATGTCGACCCAACTCTTGACCCAGTCGAGCAATTTGGCATTGCCGGTCGGGGCCTGATTCAACATTTTGGCCATTTGTGAAACTCCTTTTTGGTTGGTTTGGAATTATTATTTGCCAAGTTTATTCTTTACATCGGCAACCAGTTGTTCAAACCGTTTGCCGTATTCGACATAGTTATCAAACCGGTACTCATCACTGCTGACGGCACTGGCATCGTGGAAAACTGCCCCCATGTGCGGTTCGATGGAAAAACCGCCATCATAACCGTTGGAAATCAAATCGGTGACGATCTCTTTTACAAAACCGTTGCCTTCGCCGGGGAAGGTGAAAATTTCTTTCTTTTCACCGTTTTCATTGCGTTCAACTCTGCCGTCTTTGATGTGGACATAGGAGATGAACTCTTTTACATTGGAATAAAATTCCCAGCTGCTCTGATGTTTTCCCTCATCTTTGCCGCTGGAGTAATCCACGTTGAAAACCGGATTTCCGATATCGTAGATCAGTGTGAAATTGGGATCATTGACTGCTTCGATAAGTTTCAGCGTGTGCTTCCAGGACATTCCGCCGTAGTTGCGGCAGTTTTCATGACCGTACATCACACCGGCATCGGCGCACATTTTGACCAGTTCGCGGACGCGGGGGAAAACCCATGCTTCCACTTCCGGATCGAATGCGGTGGGGCGGTCGTAGGCACCGAGGAAGCTCATGCCGCGGATGATTTTGCAATTGAGTTTCTGCATCCGCTTCAATGCGCGTTTGAGCTGTTCACAACTCAGTTCCCAGCCGCTTTCGTCGAAAACCGGTCTCTGCCAGTTGGCTACCGTACTGCCGAAACAGTTGACAGAAATACCGGCATCAGCAAGTTTACCGCAGGCGATTTCAAACTGATCCTCCGGCAAATCATGGATATTCACGTTGTCGATACTGCGGCTTTCAATAAATTTCCAGCCAAGTTTGAGTGTAGCCTTGATCTGACCGTCCAGTGAGACGGAGGCTTCATCGGCAAATCCGGTAAAAAACATAAACTTATTCTCCAGTAGAAGTCATAAAAATTCAATCACGCTTAATATAACATCAATGTTCTGCTTTTACAATCGCTGCAAAAAATTTTTCCGTAAAAAAAACACAGCTGTCCCATAAAATAATAAAAACATCCGTCCCCTCAAATTTTTCAGCAAAAGAAAATTGAATTTTGAAAAAGTGATTTTGGCAGATTCTGTTTTGCCCAGGCAAAACGTGCGTGCCGTCAGGCCGCACCGACATTTTACGCCATGCTAAAAAAAACGGATGATGCAATCGGCGGATGGATCGTGCGGCAATGTCGTGTTTTGCAAGCAAGAAGAGCGGGGAGCATACTCACGTATGTGACCCGCGAGGCGAGCGCAGCAAGGCGCGAGATTGGTCACGAGGCGCCGCCGCCCGTTGTTTTTTATGAGATGTTTGTGTAAAAAAAAACAACGGGACGGAGGTTTTGATACCGGCGGGATTGACATTTGCCTTTTTTGCCGCTATATTACACACAGAACCACAAAATCAACCAAGGATTTTTATTTTATGTTCCAAGTACCGGTTACCTTTGCTTACGGCTTCGCCGGATGTTCTGAAGCAGTTCGTGCCAGCATCATGCAGGAATTTGCTGCCAACGGCGCAAAGCATCTGGTTTTGAGCAATCCGCTTATTTCACAGATCATGGCGGATGCCAATCTTCCAAAAAAACTCCAAAAGGAGATGAGTGATGCCGGATTGACCTTTGTCGATGCCCATTCCCCGTTTCAGGGGGTCTATGATCCCATCTACCCCGATCCGGCGTATCGCCCGCAGATGATCCGCCGCCAGCAGCTCTGTCTGCAGATCTGTCAGGAAATGGGCGTGGACACTTATACCATCCATGTCGGAAACGACTTTCATTATCCGGATATTCCGCTGTCAAAGCACATCGACAATATTGCTGCTGCGCTGGATGAGATACTTCCGGTTGCAGAAGAGACCGGCGTTACAGTCGGTATTGAAAATATCTGGATACGTTCCAATGTTTCTCCGGTGCTTATCGAATTGAAAAAGCGTTTCCCGACTCCGTATCTCGGATTGTGCTTCGATGCCGGTCATGCGCACTTGATGGAAGAGGGATACAAGTTTGAAGAAAATGCGGTCGCTCCGGGATGGCGTATGGTCGGCTGCGAACCGGTGTGGCAGCAGAATATCCTTGAAGAAATGCTTCCTGATGTGATAAACTGCCATCTGCATGATAACAACGGTCAGTGGGATGACCATCTGCTGCCGGGGCAGGGCACTATCGACTGGAAGCGGATCGTTACGCTGTTGAAAAAAGCTCCCCGCTTGAAAAATATCCAGAGCGAAGTTGCTCTTGGCAAAAACAACATTTCCATCCGGTCTCTCGTTGAAAAATTCAATGAACTCGGTGAACTCTGAAACTGTATTATCCAAATCAACCATTTTTTTAAGGAAATAAAATCATGTCTCTTGTCCCTGTAACTTTTCTGCATGAATTCGACACTCTCAATGACCGCATCCGTCCGCTTGTCATGCGGGAATTCGCCGCCAACGGCGCCAAGTATCTGGTATTGACCGATACACTTATCAAACAGATCCTCGGCAAAGTTTCTCTGGAACGGCAGTTGATGAAAGAAATGGCCGCTGAAGGTCTGGAATTCATGGATGCTCACGCGCCTTTCGGCCCCTATCTCGATTTGAATTGCCCCATTCCGGAAGCCCGTCCGGAAATGCTGTTGCGCCACAAACTTACGCTGCAAATCATCGCTTCAATGGGAGTTAAGACCATCACCATCCATACCGGAAACGAAGTTGTGTATCCCGAGTATCCGCTGGAAGTCCAGTTTGAGGCGATCAAACGTTCGCTGGATGAATTGCTTCCCGTTGCCGAAGTTCTGGGCATTACCATCTGTATTGAAAATATCTGGTTCAAAATCAATACCCCGGAACGGCTTCTTGCGATCAAGGAGTGCTTTCCCACTGATGCGCTCGGTTTCTGTTATGATGCCGGTCACGCCAATCAGATGGATAAAGGCAGAAACTTCCCCGATTCAAATCCATTCAAAGCGTGGAGAGGTGATACTCCGGCATGGGATAACGCCATTCTGGAAAAAATGCTGCCCCATGTGGTCAACTGCCACTTGCACGACAACAACGGGGTTTGCGACCAGCATTTGAATGTCGGACGCGGAACTGTCGACTGGCAGCATATCGTTTCGCTGCTGAAAAAAGCCCCGCGGCTTCAGGTCGTTCAGAGCGAAGTCCTGATGGGAGAACCTTGCTCAATCAGTGAACTTTGCAAGACATTCAACAACCTCTGGAAGTAACAGGGGGCGGCGCGCCCTCGCACGCGCTGACTTGAAAAGCCGGGAACTCGTGAACGGAAGTTCACGTCGTCCCGGCTTTTCTGCGTCATCATCGCACGATCATCGCGCCGATTGGATAGGGCGAGATCGGCGGAACTGCGCTGCTGGATGTTGCGCCTGTCGCCGGGCTGAAAAGCCCGGCAGGCGTTAGGTAGTTGTTGATTCCGCCTGACGGAGAATTGTTTTTTACCCGAATAAATAGGGCAGGGCTTCGTTGTCGAAGAAAAAACTGTCCCAGACATTGTGTTCGGTTTCAGGGAATTCTTTGTAACGGAAATCCTTATGTCCGGCAAGCTTGAGTGCTTCTGCCATGTCCCGGGCACGGGAGACCGGAACAGCGGTATCGGAATCTCCATGATAGATACAGATCCTGGTGTTGTCAAAAAGATGTGCCTGTGCTGTATCAGCTCCGCCGCACATCACTCCAAGCATATCAAAGCGGCGGCGGCACGCCATATCCCAGACACCGTAACCGCCCATGGAAATTCCAAGAGCCGCGCGGGTTTCAACGTTGAATTCAGCACATTTTTTATCCAGCAGTGCCAACGCGGCTTCCATGTATTTGGATGGTTGTGCCGGCAGGGTGTGGAAGGTGGAGCTCCACGGCACATCCACCCACTGAAAACCTTTTTCACATTGCGGAAAAAGCAGCAGATATTTTTGTCCGTGCTGCTCAAGAAAGCGTATCAATGGTTCCGCCGGGATACGGATCTGGGCAAAGTTATCGTGTCCGACGGAACCTGCTCCATGCAATACCATTACCAGCACCGGAGAACCGGGCTGATCCGGATTGACGATTTTTTCACAGTACGGCAGAAGAGTATCGTGAAATTGGAACTGCTTTTGAGCAATGTCCAGCCGTTCAAGCAGTTCCGGAGTTTGTGCCAATTCCCGTTGACAGTTGTGTATGGAGATCGTCATAGGATATTCACCGCAATTTTTTGACCATGGAAGGTTTGCCGGAAGCGTTGGTGTGGAATTCGATCACCACGCCATCATTCGATAACAAATCGATTTTTCAATTTGTTTTATCACGTTTTTGTGCTGCTTTGCGGTCGTGCATGAAAAGCTGGAATGCGTTCCACAAATTGTGCCATAAAACGTAGAATGTCGGTCCCATCGCCGCCAGCGGAGAAGAGAATGTGGAGGCCAGCACGATGGTAAAAGTGGTGTTTTTCTGTCCGAGAGTCTGGCTGGCTTCGCGTTTGAATTCTTTGCCTCCGATAAGATAACCAAGACCGAAATTTATGATGCATATTATCAGCGACATCCCGGCGATGATGAAGTAATAATAATAGGGAATATCAGAATTGGCATAGAAAAATTTCATTGCCGACCCGGAGATGACACAGAGCAGTATCACCCAGAGAATGAAACTGAAGTTTGAACACTTTTTGCCCCATTCAATACTGGGCGGATAAATTTTCCGGGTAAGAGCGGCCAATATTGCCGGAGTACCGATCAATATCACCAGATTGAGTGCCGCATTGAGAAATCCTCCGGCATTGACTTCTCCTGTGATCATTATCGGCAGCATGAAAAACAGTGCTGCTGAAACCAGTGTATTGGTCACCACAAAACCGGTGATGAGGTAGGATACATTGCCGCCAAGAAATTTCATTATCACCGGTGCCGCACTCGCAGTCGGCGTGATCGCGGTGAAAAATGCCGCATCCGCCAATGCTTTATTGCCGGTCAGCCCGGCGATAAACCACGCTCCGATGCCGATCAGGATATTGGCTGTTGTCAGGACAAACTGGCTCTTGTGCAGCTTGAGTGTTTTGACGTCCAGCGGCAGAAAGATGAAATAGAGCATCACTATCAGAAAGTAACGGATAATAAATTGCGCTTCGCCCAGCTGCGGAAAAATTATTCCGCAGACAAAGGCGGCGACGATCAGCAGCGGTCGGAGCAGAGCTTTTTTAAGCATGGATAAATACCTTATTTGAATTTCTGTGCGGTAAGATATGCAGTTTCAGCGATAGTTTCTTCCACACCGTGTTCCGGAGTATAGTTGAGATCCTTTTTTGCCTTGTCGATGGAAAAACACATGTGTTCAGCGAAAAATTTCAAGCCGAAAGGATTTTCCGGATGGCGGATAAGCAATTCACTCAAAGGAACATATTCCACATTGAGTTTCCGGTTTATGGCATCGGCGGTGATGGCAAGATATTCATTGACCGTGACCGCGTGATCAAGACAGATATTGTAGCACTGTCCGATGCTGGACGCCGGATTTTCCAGCGCCAGACGGAAACTGCGTGCCAGATCCTCCACGTGAATGGGCTGAAGCAGCGCCAGACCGTTGTCGGCAACTTCCAGAACCTTTTGGGCAAGCATATCCGGAATGAAATCTTCCCGTCTGCCGCCCAGATTGTCGATCGGGAGCTTATCGCTGCCTCCTGTGATATAGCAGGGACGGATGACGGTCGCCGGAAAACCCTTTGTCTGGAACATCTCCATGACTTTGGCATCGCAGGCGGCTTTGTTCACCCAGCCTTTTCCGGCTTTACCGTGAAACAGTGCTGTCTCATTGCAGGGAATAAAGGGCAGCGGAGTGTAGCCGCCGGTGCTGGAACAGTGCAGATAGCGGCGCATGGATCCGGCAAATTTGAATACATTGTCTATTGATTCCGGTGTCGGAACCATATCGATAACGATATCGATGCGGTTGTTCTGAAAAAACGCCTCCATTTCTTTTGCATCGGATTTGTCGATAACCACCCGGCGGATGCCGCCCAGACCGACGGCGTAATCTTCACTTTTGCGTCCGCGCGAAGCAACAATGCAATCATAACCGTTTTTCTGCAGATCAAGCACTACATGATGACCGACCCAGCCGGTGCCTCCGAAAACAACAACTTTACGCATATTTTTTCCCCATCAATATTGAACTTAATTTACCAAACTTCTTTTGGCGCAGATCGTTGCAGATGCAATACAGCATCGCGATATTTATTGCCGCAACCAAAATCCATGATACCGGATAACAGAGCAGAAGCGATTCCATCGTTCCGTAGCGCGGGAAGACCAGTTTCGCCCACAATACCCGCGCTCCGCAGGTGCCGAGGATCGTTGCCACCGCCGGAGGCAGTGAGCAGCCCAGTCCCCGGAGTGCGCCGCTGGCAAAGTCCATAAAGCCCAGCAAAAAATAGATCGTGAATATCGATCGGCAGCGGATGAGACCCCAGCGGATGACTTCCGGATCATTGGTGAATATACTGATGAGTTCCGGCGAAAACCAGTAGAGAAGCCAGCCGCCCACCAGAGTGACCCCGAAGGTCAGTCCGGCACTGATATAAATACTCCGGATAAGACGTCTGGTCTTTTTCGCTCCGTAATTCTGTCCGACGACTGCGATCGTGGTGTGGTGAAGTGAGAAAACAATTGCATAAAGAAGCCATTCCACGGTGATTTCCGCTGTCGAACCGGCGATCGCCGCCGCGCCCAGAGTGTTGACTGCGCTCTGGACCACGATATTGGAAAGCGAAAAGCACGCCCCCTGTACTCCCGCCGGGACTCCGATACGCAAGATTTTCTGCAATGAATCCATGTCCAGCCGGATGTTTTTCAAAATCAACCGGGTCGCTCCCCGGTTTCTCATCAATCGCTTCATGCCCAGATAAACGCTTATCACATGGGAAGCCAGCGTGCCGATCGCCACTCCGGCAACATCCCACTTGAAAAATACCACCAGTAAAATATTCAGCACCACATTGGCGATCCCGGCGTAAATGAGAAAATACAGCGGGCTTTTGGTGTCTCCGATGGCGCGCAGTACCGCACAGATGAAGGCGTAAAATATCTGGAATGGCAAACCACCGAAAATTATCGCCAGATAGAGTATGGATTTGGTTTGAAGCTCTTCCGGGATCCCGGTGACCTCAACCATCCAGTGTGTCGCCGCCCAGCCGATAACGGCAACAAATATTCCGCAAATGAGACTCAATGCGGTGGAAGTATGGACCAGTCGCGTCATGCTTCTGCTGTCTTTTGCCCCGTAATACTGGGCGGCAAGCACGTTGACTCCGGTGCTCAGTCCGGCAAAAAGATTTACCAGCAAGCCGACGATTGGCCCCGTGGCTCCGATCGCTGCCATGCTTTCCGCAGAACCCCAGCGGCCGATGACCACCGTATCGGCGGCGTGAAAGGATAGATTCAGCAAATGGGTCAGTGCCAGCGGGATGGCAAAACGGATCATTTTACCCAGAAGCGGTCCATTGCTCAAATCAATAGTATTGCGGTTTACAGCCATAGCGGAATGTCGTTGTTAAAGTTGATACAATCCACCTAATATAGCATGTGACAGTTGCTTTTACAAGAGCAGTATTCAATTATTGACACGGTAATTTGCCGGTGCTGTCGGGCGTGAGAACAGATGTTTTTCTTATTTTACAGGACAGCAGTGGTCAATTTGAGAAAGTTGCGGTACAGAATATTTTGTCTTTCAACTTCAGAGAGATCTTCAAAGAGGACTCCGGCGACATTCATCGCCGGATTGCAAATCGGATAATCCGTTCCGAAAAGTATCCGTTCCGACCCCATCACATCCATTCCGCACCGCAGCATCCCCATACGGAACAATCCGGAACCGGAGAGATCAAGGAACATATTTTCATGCTTTGCCGCCAACTGGTACATCGCGGAGATGCCCCCGGCGCTTTCCGGATGGGCGATCACGATTTTTGTTTTGGGAAAATCTTTGAGAAGCTGGTCGAGATCGTCAAGGGTCGAAGGATGCAGAGTCACCGGCATATCCAGATCTGCCGCCAGATCAAGGATCGCTTTCATGCCGGGGAGGGAATATTTTTCATATCCCATGATATAAGCGGCAAGCTCGCCGATCCAGCGGAATCCGCGGGTGTGGAATTTTTCCATTTCAGCGCAGGATTCTTTTGGAAGCAGCGGGGAAACATTGCATCCGGGGTAAAAATGCGCCGGGTATTTTTCTTGAACATCCAGAACTTTCTGATTGCACAGAAGCAGTTTTTCCGGATCTTTCCCCGCACCGGGAATATTGAATGATCCGCAGGAAAAGGTAATGCCGGCGCTTTGCTGTACGGAAAAAAATTCCTCAAAAGTTTCCGGCACATGAAATGCAAAATTCCGGTCATGGGCAAGATACGGATGCATGTGGGCATCGATCACCGGATGATCCGGTTTCACCGGGAATGATTTTTTCATTTTTCTCCTCGCTGCAGAAGTTTTTCAACGTTGTCATATCATTAAAATAGTGCCGCAGACGATTTTTTACAAGCAGCAGATTTTGAAAAGTCAATAAAAAACCGTTTTGCCATTTGAAAAAATAATATTGCTGATATATATTAGAGTCAGTCGGTGAAAAAACAAACTCTGTACGCTTAAACAGGAGGTAATATCATGAGTGAAAAAGAGTCCGGCGGAGATTTCCGTTACGCAGTCGGCGAGAGCAAAGTTCCATGGCATGCCGTAGGTGAATTTTATGACGGCAAAGATGCGGTCGAAATGGTAAAATTCCTGCTTCCGGCAACCGGCGATCCTGCCTACGCCGCTCAAACAGAAAAAGTCGCAGAAGAGATCAAAAAGCTCGCTGAAGTCGGCGGCAAGGCGACCAAACTCACTCTCGGTAGAAAAGTTGCCGAAGCTGAACAAATTTCCCGCAGCTATTTCGGTTCCAAATATGCCTGTTTCCTCGATAACTGGACCGGCGGTATGGAAATCGCCTACAAACTTGCCGGTATCGGCCCCGGCGATGAGATCATCATGCCCGCCATCACCTTCATCGCCACCATGGCGTACCCTTTGAGTGTCGGCGCCAAAATCGTTTTCGCTGATGTCGATCCCGAAACCATCAACCTCGATCCGGCTGATGTCGCCCGCAAGATCACTCCCAAAACCAAAATGATCGTTCCGGTACACCTCGGCGGCTGCCCGGTGGATATGGACCCGATCATGGAACTCGCTGCCAAACATGACATTATCGTCATGGAAGATGCCGCGCACGGTATGGGCGGAGCCTACAAAGGTAAGAAACTCGGTGCTATCGGTCACTTCGGCGGATTTTCTCTCCACGAAGTCAAGAATATCAACTCTTTCGGTGAAGGCGGTATCCTGCTTTCCAACGAAGACTGGGCAGGTCCCCAGTTCCCCGGTGCCCGTTTCCTCGGACTGGATTTCTCCCGCAAGATCAAAGACTGGTTGTATGATATTTCACCTTTGACTGACCGCTACGGCAAGCCGCAGGTGGCGTTGAACCATTCTGCGACTGAAATTCAGGCGCTCGGACTTCTGCTTCAGATGCAGCGTCTCGACCAGATCATCGCCATGCGCAAAGCCGCCGCTGAATATATGAACAGCGTGCTTTCGCAGGAAGATGGTATTCTGGTGGAAAAAGCCGATACCGCTGAAACCTACAGCACCCACCATCTCTATCTGCTCCGCATCGATCCGGAAAAAGTCGGCGGCAACATCCAGCAGCTTTCCAAAAAGCTCGCCGAAAAAGGTCTTACCAACATCACCCATTTCGGACCGATGTACCGTTTCAAGATCATGAAAGATCTCGGTTATGACGAAAATGCCATCGCCGCGACCTGTCCGGTCACGGAAAAGATGTTCTATCACTCCTACACTCACTTGCCGCTCTATCCTCTGACCAGAGAACAGCTGGAATATCAGGCACAGGCGGTAGTCGAAGCCGTCCGGGAGATGAAGCAGGGAAAATAATTCCTCTCTCTCCGGAAAAGAAAGCTCCTGCATCTGATAAAGGTGCGGGAGTTTTTTTAGTATGCGCGGCACGCGCATTGACTCATCGGTGAAAGTCCGATACCGACTTGTCAGCAGGAACTGTCAGCGAAAGCCAAGGGTGTCCATCGTGAGGTGGAATCTGAAAGAAGGCAATAGCAAAATCCCGGTCTGACGGACAGAAACCGCATATAAGGCATATGCAAGGTGGATGAGCTTGCTGAACAAAGCGAAGTCCGATACTGACCGAACCTTGTGGTGTAAGATGGATAAAGCGTAAAATCCACTGTTTCATGGAAACAGTGGAAACGCATCAAGACCCGGTTTGAAAATCTGCAAACGTCAGGTGTGTCTCGTGGCAAGGCGTGGGAATGGGCAAACACCCGCAAGGGGTACTGGCGCATATCCAACAGTGGATATTGGGTAAATCCCTGACCGGCAAACGCATTATTCAGATGGGATATGACGATATCTTCATCAGAACCGCCGTATGCCGAACGGTACGTACGGTAGTGCGGGAGGACGGCTGTTCAAAATAATGAGCAGCCTCCTGCCCGATTGCGGCGCGTTCCGGACCCGGAACGCGCGGTATTATGCAGTGAAAATAATCACTTTCTGTCAGAATCAAGGAGATACTGACGATAGCCGTAGGTGTTGGTTTCTCCGGCTTTGGAAAGCTCCTTCTGAATTTTTTCAACGCATGATTTGTAGCATTCTGATTGTTTTTCCGGCACGATTTCGGCAACGACCAGAAGCTGTGAACGCTTGGTGGCTTCAGTTTCGGTAGAGAAGAGCCAGCCGATACCCGGCAGATCTTTCAGGAACGGCACGCCGCCGGAAACTTTCATGACACTGCGTTTTTCCAATCCGCCGATGACCAGCTTGGTGCCTTCATTGGAGATCATGAATTCGGTGTCGATATTGGCGCCTTTCTGAATGCGTGCAGAACCGTCGGAGTTGTAGCCGATCAGCGAAGAGTTTTCGATCTTCACTCCCAGAGTGGTCGCTTTTGCATTGATTTTGGGAGTCAGCTTGATGCTGAAACCGAATTTATCTGAACTTGCTGTATTGACAGCATTGCCGTTATTTTTGTTGACATCGGCACCGCCGACAGTATTGATATTGTTTTCAAGCGGGGTGACTGCGGTCACAAAAGCCTGTGTGTACTTGGAAAGCTGCGCCGTGACATTGTTCTGCAAAGTAAGTTCAGTTGCCTGGACGATCTTTGCTTTGCCCTTGCTGGTGAGGAAATCAATGTACTTGGTGTTCCACTTGGGGTTGAACTGATAGTAGGTGGTACGCTGCCATTCCGCAGGATTGTACAGGAAATTTCCGGCATAGTTTCTGGAAAAACGACCGCCGGCATTGAAGAAATCGATGCCGTCATTATTCTTCCAGGACTGGAAATCCAGACCGAGTTTGGTGTCATTTTCTGCATAGAGTTCGTAAACGGTGACTTTGGCACGGACGAGGTGCGCGGGCTGGTCGTACTGTTTGAGCAGATTTATCACCGGCTTGAATGAGAACGGAGCGGTGTTGAAAAAGAGCAGATTCAATCCGGCATCTTCCATTACCACGTCGGTTCCGCCGAGGTTGCCCATCGTCAGATCTCTGCTGTAGATACCGACATTGGCGATCATCTCTTTGAGTTCAGCGGATGAACGGTACTTCGGAGAGTAAACATAGGTTTTGCGGCCGGAGCTGGAGACCAGTTTCGGTTTATCCAGTTCTTTGACGATGGAATCAAATCCCTGCGCACCGGGAGTGTCGTTGAAGCGGTAATCTTCGGCGGAGATCAGCAAAAGCGCGCTGCCGTCGGAATATTTTACGGCTTCAACATTGGTGTTATTATCAGAAACTTTTTTGGTCTGAACGATGGCACGGATGTAGGAACGCAGTTCATACGGATCGGTATGTTTGATTTCATACGCTTTGGTTACAACGTTGGGATCGGCGTTGTCACGGACAAAGTGGACGACCTTGGTATCTTCTTTTACCGCGACATTGAGCCGGGCGTCGATACGGGTATTGTCATAGGGGGCTGCCGGAGCGCCGGCAAAAGCGGAAACACCACTCAAAAGCATTGCCGCCAGGGTGAATTTGTAATACTGTTTCATAATATATCAATGCCTTTATGGTTATTTCTTGGTGACCTGGTCAAATTCGGCGACCACGCCCGGATCCATGTTGCTGTTGTAAACGACCGGAGTTGCACGGACGGTGACAAAGAAACGGGTGATTTCGGTATTGCTGGTGGTGGTTCCGAAGATGTATTTGAGGATCGGCAGTTCGCAGAGGAAAGGAACACCGATGGTCTGCTCGACATTGCTGGTACGGTTCCAGGAAGTGAGGAGCTGTTCTTTGTCAAAAGCCAGAGAAGTCGAGGAATAGAAGTTTTCTTTTTCCGTCAGTTCCACGCCCTGATTGTTGCGTTCGACCACATTGCTGTTGACGAGGTGATAACCGAAATTTATACAACCGTCTTTACCGGCAGTGATAACGGCATTGTAAACCATGGCAGTCAATTGATAGTTGGAGGTAAATTCGTCGTTGTCTTCGGTTGCTTTAACTGCGGAAGTGTGATCGGCATTTTTGGTGATGTTCTGATATTCCGGAGCGAAACTTGCTTCAAAAATTTTTCCCGCAGTGTTGGAAACGAGGAAACTCGCGCTGCTGCTGATAGTGGCTTTGCCATTCTGCTGGAGGATGCGGATGAAACTCATGTCGAATGCCGGAGCGGTATAGAATCCGCCGAATCCCCAGCTGGCGTTGCCGACCAAATCGACTCCTCTGCCGACCAGAGAACGGATGAAGCGTTCGGTGGTGCTGACCCGGAGCGACTTGTATCCTGCACCGAAAATGTCCAGACCGGGACCGTTTTTCCACGCCAGATAGTCAATGCCGATATCTTTGAGATCGCTGTCGCGGACTTCATAGACGGTCATATCCAGACGGACTTGCGGGGCCGGTTTGTCCAGCCAGGCGAGTTTGCTTTTGATATCTTCGACAGTGGCTGGAGTGTCTTTGAAGTAGAATATATTGTGTCCTTCATCAAGTTTAACGCTGCTGTCCTTGTCTCCGCTGGAAACTTCGCCTTTGACGATGATATCCAGCATGCTTTGAGTGGCACGGTAGGAGGCATTGTAGATGCCGACCGCGATACCGTCGCCGGTGATGTTGGTGGCTTTGGCTATGGAAGCTTTGCGGTCGAGGGCGGCAATCAGTTTGTCCATGTACGGAAAAAGATTGATACCGGTGGAAACGATCAGCATCTGGCGCTTGCGCGCAGTATCTTCCACGCTGGAAACGTGGGAATCTCCGGTATAACGGAGCGCGGCACTGCGGACAAAAGGAGCCACATCGGCAGCTTTTACATGTTTGAGGTGATAGATTTTGGATGCCATATTTTTCTGGGCATCATCTTCGATAAAAGTGATTTTCTGGACCTTATCCCCGGCTTGAAGTGCAAAGGGGAGTCCCAGAGTACTTGCAGTTATCAATACAGCTGCAAATCTTTGAATCCGTGGATTCATAATGTGATTCTCCTTGTTTGAGTTTTGCGGAACTGTACTCCGCATGATTTTGAAACATATCTTCCCCACGAAGAATATGTTTTTAAGGTTGCCATGAATGTAATATAATATACGGGGATGTTTTTGTCAATTTTTTTTCGGAATGTTTCAGTAAAAAAACTTTTTTGCGGCATTCTGCTTAAAAAAGTTGCTATTGTCTCATTTCTTGTAAAAATCTTTGTGGCGGCACATTGCGGACAAGGTCGTGTTTTGCAAGTGAGAAGCGGGGATATTCACCTTCGCAAAGGTTTCGCCGGGAGAATATGCACTTGCGGTGCTCTGCTTGTCACGATGCAATGCAATGGATCCGGAAAAGGCGGGCGCAGCAAATCGCAGGATTGCCGGCGGAACACCGCCGTACGTTGTTTTTGATAAAACGGCTGAAAAATTCCCGATTTTCTAACTTTTTGGTTATTTTCTGGTGACTTTCATTGCTTTTCAGTTAGAAACAATGTATATTATGCGAATAGAGATTCAAAAAACAGTTTTACATGAGAGGAGTTGAAAGATATGCTGGTTGCTTTGTATTTTATTCTGGGATTAACTTTGCTCTATTATGGAGCTGATTATCTGGTCAAAGGCGGAACCAATATCGCGTTGAAGTTAAAAGTTTCCCCGCTGGTGATCGGACTTACCCTGGTCGCTTACGGAACCAGTGCCCCGGAATTCGTCGTCAGCGTAGATGCCGCGACCAAAGGTCTTGCAGATGTGAGTCTGGGAAATATTGTCGGATCGAATATCTGCAATATCGCGCTCATTCTCGGTTTATGCTCCATAATCACCCCGCTCCGGGTGAATCCGAAACTGCTGAAATCCGACATTGGAATAATGATTGCTTCAGCGGCGCTTCTGGTCATTTTCTACGCCATCAACCGCGGCGTGAACCGCTGGGAAGCCGCACTTTTTCTTTCGGGAAGTATCTCCTATACCGTCTGGAGTTTCTATTCCTCCCGGAAAGAAGGGACTGAAGTTCCGGATGAACTGCCGGGAAAAGAGTACAGTATAGGAGTATCGATCCTTATGGTCGCAGGTGGCTTGACCGCTCTGGTCGGTGGTGCCAAACTGTTTGTCAACTCCGCCATCGGGATCGCCCGGTGGTGCGGTGTATCGGAAGCGGTGATCGGCTTGACCTTTGTCGCCGTTGGAACCAGCTTACCCGAACTGGCGACCTCGGTCGTTGCCGCGATCAAAAAGGAACAGGATATAGCCATCGGCAATGTTGTCGGTTCCAATATATTCAACATTCTGGCTGTTCTCGGTGTGACGCCACTGATCACTCCGCTCAAAGCGCAGGGCATAAGCTGTGTTGATATGATATTGATGCTCGCCGTCAGTATTCTGCTCTATCCCGTGATGAAAAGCGGCATGAAAATCAGCCGTAAAGAGGGTATCCTCCTTTTGGCAATTTACATCATATATACCGCATATCTCATCGTAAAATAAGCAGGCACCGCCCCCTGTGGTTTTACTGCTTTTCAGAAGTAAAGATAAAACTTCTCACATTGGTTATGCGGTATCCGGCAGGGGAACCGCGCCGGATGAGCAGATAATGGGATCTGTCTTTTTTCTGAACCGGATAAATAAAAGAGTAATGCTGTTTCAGCGCCGTTTCGCGGTATTCTCCGGTATTTGGGGAAATGATCTGGTTGCGGTTGTTGGAAATCCGCAGATAAGCCGGTTTTCCTTTGCCGATGCACTCGATATCCATGGAAACGATCACCAGTTTGTTTTTGGTTTTCAATGCGGCGGGAAATGCCTGTCCGGGCAGCAGATAACGGAGATCGCCGTTGACTTGTACAAAACCGTTTTCATCTGGAGTCAGGATTCGGGTACTTTTCCACGGCTGCCATTGAATAGTGTATTCTGACTTGATCTCTTTCCACGGCACCTCGCCGATGGTAAATTCTCCGGAAACGGAAATTTTTGATTTACCGAAATAACTGAACGGAGTCGCGGTTACTTTGTAAGTACTGCCGGATTCCAGATATCCGGCGGGAAAAGTGAACTCATCACCGCATCCGGATTCCGGCATGGTACCGCGGATGAAACTGATAACACCGTAAGGTTCAAAAACTCCTGCGGCACTCTTTTTTTCAACAGCGATACGGTATCCGAGCAGAGCAAAGGAGTTACGCTTCAACTGCGGCAAAAGCAGTTTTCCCCAGCGGTGCGGAGAAGAAAATTCCGGTTTGAAAATTATTTTACCGGAAACATCAAACTCTGCCACCGGAAATTTTTTACGCGCAGCTGCGGAATAAGGTGCGCTTTCCTTTTTAAACGGCAGCGGGATCACCCAACGGCGTTCCGGAAACAACTCCCTGCCGCTTTGGACATTGTACCGTTTCACCACAACTTTATCCGGATAAACTTCCCAGATCGAAGCATCATAAGATTTGGGCCGGTCAGAAGGATTGGCGATGCCGCCGTCGCCATAATAGGCAAGCGACCCCAGATTGACCGCCGTAAATTCTCCCTGCCAGATGGCGCGTTCATCCATCAACCGGGCGTGATTGTGTCCGGAAAGCACGATCACCTGCGGATAATTATTGAGCAGTTTACGCAGTGCTTCATCGCCGCTTGCTTTGGAACCGCTGCCGTGCGTGGTACTCCGGGGCGGCACATGAGTGATGACAAAAACCGGCTGTCCGGGAGCTGAATCAGCGACGGCGGCATCAAGATTTTTTTTCAGGATCCGGATATTTTCCCACTGGGCAAGGGAAACGAAGTGGTAACCATTGATCTTTTTTACCGGATTGACTTCACCTGAACCGGTAAGTTTGACAAATTCAGCGTATCCGGCGGCGGTGGATGCCGCACCGGATTTGTCATGTCCGGCGGGGATCATCAGGAAATCCGGACGGCTTTTGGCATCGGAGAAAACTTCCTGATACATTTGCCTCCACAATTTGAACATTTCCGGTTGAAATGTATCAGTCACATCCCCCGCATCGATAAAAAATTGCACTTGCTGTTTTTTGAAAAATTCAAACGCCATTTTCGTCCGCGCCCACGAATCCGGTTTGCGTGAATCAAGGTGATTATCGGAAATCGCTCCGAAACGCAGCAGCGGGGCCGCCGCAGAAAGCAGCAGGGATAACAGCAACAGAATGAGAATAGCGAACCGTTTCATTTTCAATCACTTATTTTAAGTTTCATTTCATTGGCGACATCGGTGAAACCGTACTTTTTATAGACCGGATATCCGGCATCGGAGGCGTTGAGTTCCAAAGAGGAACAGCCATTTTTCATCGCATAATTTTTAAGAGCATCCAGCAGTTGGCGGGCAACTCCCTGCCCCCGGTATTCCATGCGGGTATACATATTGGTGATGTAACCTTTTTTACCGGAAAAATCGCCGTAAGATGGCGGCAGAGCCATCACCGACAACCCGGAACACGCCGCAGCGTTATCCCTGTCCCACGCGATAAATGGAATAAAAGAACCGTCATTTACCGTTTGAGAAAAATATTCCCGAAGCCGCGAAGCAAATTCCTCTTCCGGGATGGTAAGAGCAACAGTTTCCCGTTCCCGGCGCATTTCCAGACGGAGCGAAACGAGAGTTTCCACGTCGCAAAGGGCGGCACGGCGGATCTCAAACTTACTCATGCCAAAGTTTCCTCACAAACCCGCAGCACGTTGCCGCCGATGATCTTGCGGATCTCATCATCGGTGTAGCCTCTCTGCACCAGACCGACGGTGAACATCGGCCAGTTGATCCAGGTCATTGAATCGTGCCCGTCTTTCATTTCCGGAGCGATACCGGCAAAGGGCGCCCGCCAGTAGCTTTCCCAGATCGGGCGGTTGGGGTTGGGCTTGTAATCCGAAACACCACTGCCGAGATTGGTTCCATGATCGGTACCGATGGCGACATGATCGACACCGAATTTCCGGGCGACATAGTCGATGTGGTCGATAAAAGTTTTGATATTCATTTCATGCTGTAAAAAGGGTGCATGCGCGCAAATGCCGACATAACCGCCGGTTTCTTTGATCGCCTGAATGACTTCGTCGCTCTTGGAACGGTAGTGAGTGGAAAGTCCCCCTGCGACCGCATGACTGGCGACCACCGGCTTTTTTGAACATTTTGCCGCATCGTAACTGGTCTGCAAACCGCTGTGGGCGCAATCGGGAATAACGCCGACGCGGTTCATTTCCGCGATGACCTGTTTACCGAAATCGCTCAAACCGGCGTTGGCTTCTTCAGCGCAGCCGTCGCCGATGAGATTGCGGCGGTTGTAGGTAAGGTGCATCATACGGATACCGAGTTTGAAAAAGACTTCGATATTCATAAGCTGATCGGCGACCGAAGTGTATTTGCAGGAAAGCGGCACACCGTTGGTGGTCATGTAAAGAGCCTTTTTGCCGCGTTTCCAGCTATCGGTCAACTGATGAGGGAAAACCGCCCGGTCATAGATTTCGGGGAATTTATCCACGAGGTATGTGTAACAGCCCAGCCGCCGGAGAAAAACTTCAATATCGTTGCCTTCGAGACCGGAATTCTGAAAGACCGCATCGACTCCGGCAAAATCCCAGGCATCTTTCATTTTCCGAACATTTGCCGGATCGTTGAATGCGGCATTCATCGTAAATTCTTCGCCGCGCCAGTTGAGTTCATCACGGCTGGCACCGGAAGCAATCAATCCGGTCATCGCCGGATAGTCGGAATTTCTGGGCATAAAGCCGTAGGCATCAAAAACGAAAGAATTTTTGTGCAACTCAAGGCCGTGTTCCAAATCGCGCTGCGACGGCTGTAAAATATCGATCGCCAACTGGCGGTATTCCTCAAAACTTCTCATAATAAAATCTCCGGAAAAATTAAAATATGTCAATGCAGAAATATAGCATTACCGGCATTACATTACAACAAGACATTACAAAAAAAAGAAAATTTTTCGCTGTTGAGCTTGCATTTACAGTGAATAAGGTATATATTATGGAACTGTTTGATTGATGTGTCTCCATCGTCTAGAGGCCTAGGACACCGGGTTTTCATCCCGGCAACACGGGTTCGAATCCCGTTGGAGATGCCATTTCCGGGCGGTTAGCTCAGCTGGTTAGAGCGCTGCTTTCACACGGCAGAGGTCATGGGTTCGAGTCCCCTACCGCCCACCATTTTTGCCTGCGGCAAAAATGGTGAACGAAGCCGCAAGGCTTCTCTTCTTTGTCCACCATAGCTTTATGCGAAGGTGGAACGCGGCGTCAGCCGTTCTTCACTCAAAACCAAAGGTTTTCTTCACATCTTCACCAATTCCGGAAGCCTTGCTTGTGAAGTCGTTTCATTACGCTGTCGCTTCATTGCACTTGTGAAGCCGCTCATTTCATTCGCTTGTGAAGTTGCCGCCTTTCGGCGGGAGGATGTGTTGCCTTTACAGCGCGGCTTTGCCGCTTAATTTTGCCTCTTCGACGTTTGGTGACAAAAGTTCATATTGATTTGCCGCTATAAAACAATAGGTGCAATTCCGGTCTTTTTCAATTCCGTCTTTCAGATTTTTATATTTTTCTGCCTGTTTCTGTCACAAACCGTCGATGAACCTTTTATTTGCTGCGACTGCGGCACGGAGTTTGATGAACCGCAAACTGTCATCGATTATTAACCATAAAATCAAGAGAGTTTTTTCCGGACTCTCTTTTTTGATTTGTTTTTTTATCTGTTCGGGTGTACTTTATAAAAGCAATTAAGGAGATACGCCAAAATGTCCGAAAACAAATCTGCTATTATTCTGTCGGGATTGTCTAGTCGCGATTTCTGTAAGCAAAATTCTCCAGAGCTTGCAGGATACATTTACATTGTTGACAAAGTCAGTCTTTCGGAGTTTACGGAGTGCGAGTGGAGTGCCGCAGTCAATATTGAATTTTTTAAAATGCTACTTGCAGGCGAGCGACATCCGCATCAAAAAATTTTTGAATTTTTTATTTCGGTAATTAATACAGGTTTTGTGCCCCTTGAATTTCCGAAAGCAGAAAATGCCTTTGTTGATATTGATTTTATCAACAGGTCAGATAACTTATGGTATAAACTTACCATTACTTGCGTGAAAAGTCAAGATGCTGGCAGTTCTACTTTCTCTCAAGGATTGACTTGGCACATAAGCGAATATTTTGGAGAACAGGATGCCGATCCGGAAACTTTTTTTCTCGACTCAACTATTGACGATGCTGTACTTATGGGAAAAGAAGTTTTGCAATGGAACCGTGCCGCAATTCATTTAACAGAAGTAAAACACCCCTTTGCAAAAAAAATGATTGCTGTTTTTGGACAAAGCGAAAGGATTGTTGTATGTCCCTGAAATACCCGACAACTTCTAAAACTCTGTTGGATAAAATCGCTTCCGGCGATGAGATCAGTTGGGACGAGTTTTATCAGAAATACTCCCCCATCGTCAAGGCGATTGCGTGCTTCAAAGGTTTGAATGAAGTTGATGCCGATGACATTTGCCAACAGGTGATGATGCAGTTTTTCAAACAGAGCAGAACTTTCAGATTCGATCCGGACATTGCCCGGTTCAGAACTTACTTCGGCAGGATCGTCCGTGGTCGGATCATTGATTACTTCCGCCGGAAAAAAGAAATTCCAGTCGCTGAATTTGAAGCCGAGCCGATTGATCCTGATACCGAAAAACTTTACATGGACGAATGGCGGAAGATGGTCATTAAGGAGGCTGAACAGGAGTTGAAACAGCGGGTGTCTCCGGAAACTTTTCAGGCGTATCAACTCTATGCGGTACAAGGCCGTCCGGTGGAAAAAGTCGCCGCGTTTCTGGATTGTTCGACCAATCAGGTCTATCAGGCAAAGAAGCGTTGTTTCAAAATGATGCGTGAAATCCTGCTGGCGATGAATAAACAGGATTCAGAATTGCAGTTGGAGTTGTCGGAATATGAGTTATAACGTTGGCGATACAATTTGCAACTGTACCCTTTTGCAAAAGTGCGGCGAAGGGGCTTACGGCGAAGTCTGGCTTGCTCGCGATGCTATCGGAACCCGTGTTGCTCTGAAAATAATCAAAAATGGCGGCAGATATTCAGAGCGGGAACTGGCGGGACTCAAGAACTACAAAGATTGTAATCACCCCAACTTGCTGAAAATCCGTTATGTGGAGATCTCGCAGGATTATATTTATTGTACCATGGATGCTGCCGATGATCTCAATCACGGCAGCGGCGAATATCAGCCCGACACCCTTGCCAATCGGTTGAATAAATTTGGTCGTTTGGACGGTAAAGAAATTACTGATATGCTCGACGGTTTGCTTGCTGGCCTTGAAGAACTTCACAAACACGGACTGGTTCACCGGGACATAAAACCTGATAACATCCTGTGGGTAAATGGCAGAGCAACACTTGCCGATGTGGGGTTGATCGCCTTTGAGGGAGCTGGTTCTCTGGTGGGCACGCCGGGATTTCTTTCGCCACGGGTGCTTGAGGGGAATCCTGCTGAAGCGAGCGACGATTTTTATGCTCTGGGCAAAGTGATCTACTGCGCTTTGACCGGACTTGCAGTTACCGAGTATCCGAGTTTGCCAATAGATGTAACGATCAGTATGGATGCCAATTTGAATAAAGCCCTGCGGGAAAGTTGTTCGCATCCGGTAAAATCGACTGCCGAATTCCGGAAGCTGCTGAATGGCAAAAGCGTTTCCAAACCACCAGAACCCAAAATCAGAAATCCATTCCCGATAAAAAAACTTGTAATGATATCGGGAATTGTGGTTCTGCTTGGGGCGTTCGTTTATCTTTTTATTCAACAGCAGAAAATGGCTGAAAAACACATTGTGCAACCGGTTCCGGTCGATGTTGAATCAGAAAGAAAATTGACACAACTGCAAAACATCGACAATGATTTTCAAAAAGAATTACAAAGTAATGTGCAAAACTTTTTCCGCAAATCCGGTTGGCTTGACAATGGAAAGATGCTGCCGTATCTGTTGAATTATGAAGTAATGGATGCTTCTTCAATGCGGGAACTGATTACAGAAGGCAGCGGCAATCCCCGTCTGCAGTCATCCGACGGAGCATATCGGAAAACGGTTCGGACTTCCACGTCATTGGAAATGAAACTTTTTAGTATGCTTCACGGTGCTGATTATCCAGACTTTGATGTTGCGAAGGTTCAGGAGCGGCAGAGTTATTGGAAAAATCGTGCAGATATAAAATCCATGCTGACCACAGACCCGATTATGCAAGCTGTTGCATTGGATGCGGTTATCCGCCACGGAATCAATAAAGTATTGGAACATGGTTCATTCCGGAATAATGAGGAAACGGAATTGAAAGAATTGATTGATTCGCGCCACGCTCTGCTTGATCCGGGATGGGGAAAACTGCAGTTTATGTCAAGAAATTTTCATTGAATCGGATTTAATATTTGTGAAAATCACAACTTCTACTTGAGATTTGCACAATTTGTGTTATATTACTCCTGAAACAATATGGAGACAACAAGATGATACAGAGAAAAATTCAAGCAGAACTGGCTCAGCTGGCTGAAGAATACAAGGTCGTTACCATCACCGGTCCCCGGCAGTCGGGCAAAACCACCTTGGCAAAGATGCAGTTTCCGAATTATGATTATGTCAATCTGGAAGATCCCGAAACCAGAAATTTGGCAGAAAAAGATGCC
The DNA here is from genome assembly GCA_015061605.1 of Lentisphaerota bacterium. Classification (GTDB taxonomy): domain Bacteria; phylum Verrucomicrobiota; class Lentisphaeria; order Victivallales; family Victivallaceae; genus UBA1784. The sequence goes on from SUWH01000033.1 coordinate 25,185, forward strand.
AGAGAGTTTCTGCATCGGCATCCGGCACCGATTATTATTGACGAGATCCAGAGATTGCCGATGCTGTTAAGCTATATTCAAGTCGAATGCGACAAGAGCAATAAAAAAGGGCAATACATCCTGACCGGCAGCCATCAACCCGCTTTAAAAGCAGGGATTTCTCAATCGCTCGCCGGTCGTACAGCTGTACTGCAGCTGCTGCCGCTTTCTATTGAAGAGTTACTGGATGCCGGAATAAAACTTGACCGGGATGAATATATTTTCAAAGGGTTCATGCCGCAGCTTTATGAAGAAAATATCGACATCAATCGCTTTTACCGCAACTACTACATGACCTATGTGGAACGGGATGCAAGGCAGTTGGTGAATATCCGGAATTTTTCGGCGTTTGAAACTTTTATCAAACTGCTGGCTGGCAGAGTCGGGCAGTTGATCAATATGCAAAGTCTTTCCAATGATGTGGGGGTATCTTCGACAACGATCTCGGAATGGCTTTCCATATTGGAAGCAAGTTACATCATTTTCCGGCTGCCGCCTTATTTTGAAAACTTTGGAAAACGCTTGACCAAGTCCGCAAAAATCTACTTTACAGAAATTGGTTTGGCGGCATATTTGCTGGAGTTGGAAAATCCTGGAATGGTGACACGCGACCCGTTGATGGGTAACTTATTTGAAAATATGGTGATTGTCGAAGCGTTGAAAGCCCGATACAATGCCGGTAAAGACGCCGGACTTTATTTCTTCCGGGATTCTCACGGTATGGAAATTGATCTGCTGCAATCGTCCGGACGGAAACTTTATCCCTTTGAAATCAAAGCGGCAAGGACATACAGCAGCGAGTTCGCCAAAAATATCAAAACATTCCGCAAACTCAATGATAAAACTGCTGACGGGTGTGTGATCTATTCCGGAGAACAGGAGCAGAAGGTGGAAGATATTGAACTGCTGAACTTTACAGCAACAGCAAGGAAAATTCGTTAAAAAACAGAAAAAATCACAATTCTGCGACAAATTGCAGAAAAGTTTGCGAATAATAGAGTGAAGAAAGAAATTTCTTCCATGCAAACAGAAATGCGATTTGATTTTAAAGGATTGTGGTGCTATGTTATTTACCAACTTAAAAAAGAGGTGAAAAACAAAAACAGTAATCACAAAAATTTGAAAATCGAATAATTCGCAGTCTTTCAAGACGGTTACTCTGGAAAACGCCAAAAGTACGAGTAAAACCGATTGCTTGAAGGGTGCGTCTGTGTGCATACACGGACGTACTCTGTTTGCATGGGTTTTACGGGTATTGGCGTACCTCCAGAGTCATGAAAATGGGGTACGTCTTTTTTAAGAAAAAATCCCGAACTGTAATGAGATATTTGCATAAAGAATAGGGTGCAAACTATGAGTAAAGTAAAAATATTAAAAGTAAGTGATGATATTACAACTAAAGATATTGCAATTCCAGTGTTACTGTATTTGGAAACATCGAAAAATTATTCGGTAAAAATAAAAGAAACAGATAATAATTTTTCTTTAGATTGTCAATCTAAAGGTTTTTTGAAAAACGTTATTGCAATGTCTGTAAAATTCGAACTGCAATTAAAACGCAATGATGATAAATTATTAATTTGCTTTGATAAATTCAATTGGATATACAAAACAATATACCTCATTATTGGAGTTATATTTTGCTTTATACATGATTTTTCCAGATTAGGAATATTTTTGACTGTCACATCTATACTTGGTTTTTGGTTATACTTGTGGCATAAGTTACTTATTTATCTTTATATTAAAAAGTGCATCAAGAAAAAGAGCGAAGTGTTAACAGAAAATATGTTAAGCAGTTTCTCTTCATATTTGAAAGTAATTGAGTTGTATAAAACAGAGCAGGAGTGTGAAGAAAAATTATTGTCATTAAAAAAATGTAAAGCGAACAAGGCTATAGAGAAAATAGGCGAAGTCGCCGAAGAAACTGTAATTGAGCCAGAATCCAATAGACTACTCAAACAAAAAATTAAAAAGCCGATAAATAAAGAAAAAATTAAAAAAATCATTCAATTTATCATTGGAGTGATACTTATACTGGGTATTGCGACGATTTATTTCAAGTATAAACAGAAAACTGCAACTCATGCATCCGAACCGCAAAACATAGAAAAATCAAATGTTAATGACTGTAAATAAACGAAACAAACAGCAAAAGGACTGAAAAATGAACACAAACGAAACAAATAATCAGGAAGATATTGTTGTAAATAAAAATATCTTCGACCGGCTCGCGGATTTTTTTGAAAAAATGACCATCGGTGTTTTTAAATTTGCCTGGAAAATGCTAAAGTGGTTATATTTGAATTTTGGTAAAATATTTGCAAAAATATTACACTATTTGCGTGCAATGGGACGTCTTATCTTTTGGGTTACGATATGGATATTTACAATGTTGTTAGGGTTCATTGCGTTCGCTTGGCAAAAGTTTGTAAACTTCTGGATCTGGATATGGGATAAGCTTGTCTATTTTGTGGAAAATTTTATTCCGGTTTTCTTAAAGCATGTCTGGCCTTTTTTCAAAGAACATGGCGGCGAGATTTGGTTGGTTATAGCGGCTATTGGATCATTATGGGGAATTATGTATGTCACATTGAAAAAGAATAATAATCCATTCAAAACTTTTTTCGGACGGTTGAAAAGAAACAGAAAAAAAGAACAAGTTGCAGATGATATACAGGAGGCTAAGTGAAATGGCACAGGCAAGCGTAAAGTATCAGTGCAAACACAAAAATCAGACCGCTTGGTCGGCAGGCAATACGGTGGTCAATTTGCCGCAAATTACCCGCAGTGCAGTAAAAGCATTTCTGCTTTCCAGAAATCCCAACTGGTCGGATGTCCGGATCGTTGAAATCGTAAAAAAGTAAATTAAAACAAGGAGCGAAAAAATGAAAGAATCTGAAAAAGAACGGGTAAATCAGGCATTTGTACATGGTGCGAATGATTTTTCAGAAAAAGATCTCGACAAAGTGATGGCAGATGCTGAAATCGCCGAAAATAAAGGAGGCAAACTTGGCGAACAATTTGAAAACTTCAAGTTGTTGTGGGCTTTGCTTAAAGATTACTATAATAAGGTATACCCCAATGCTCCATGGAAGCTTGTTGCAGCAATCGGTTTCGCTGTTGCCTATCTGGTATCTCCGATCGATGTTATTCCGGATTTCATTCCTGTTGCCGGATTTATTGATGATGCCTCGGTTTTTGCGTTGGTAGTAAAGGGCTTTGAGTCTGACATTACTGATTACAAAAACTGGCTGAAGAAAAATAAATAACTCTGTCGTTGGGATATAATTTTGTATGACACAAAAAACACCGGTTCCGGAATTTCAATGGAAGCAGAATATTTGCTGTACCTGTGAATATTGGGGCGGCGAGCGTGATTTGGATTTTCAAAATGTCAGATTGATGTATGTCCGCGCCCAGTATAATCCACAGCCCAAGTGTGCCGGAGCCAGAATGAATACAGCCCAAGGTCCAACCAACCGGGCGTGTCCGGCTTACAAACGCTGGCACAAATTACCATAATTTTTTTTACTTCCGGCGACAAAAAACAAACCTCCTTGCGAATGATAGAGCAGAAAATATTAATTCGTAAGGAGTTTTTTTATGAAAGATGTTTTAAATGTTATCGGTTGTCTGATTGCCGTTCCGGTTATCATAACGATCGGATATTTCGTGATTGGAACATTGATTTATTTCATCCCGTTTCTGCTGGCAGTCGGAGTCATTTTATTGGTATTGTCTTTGATTTTTGGCAGAATTAAAAATATAAAAGGGAATTGATCATGGATGAAAATGTAAAAAAAGAGTTTGCTGAATTGCAGAAAGAAATGCAGGAACTGCAAAAGACCGTTGATGAGTTGAAGAATGGAGGAATATCGAAGGCTGATCTGAGAGATATAACTGATGATTCATATGAAGAGCCCAAAGAAGATGAAATGGATATTCATTGTTATCAATGTTTTTCTTCTATCAGGGTAAAAAAAGACATCCCGAACGGAACGGTAGTAACTTGCCCAGAGTGTGGAAGTCAACAGAAATATTGGGATTGTGAGTGTCCCCTATGCCATATACAGCATCACCCGGATGAGCCGCATCCGGAACAGGTAATCAGATTTAATATGATGGTCATGGGCAAGTCCGAGGAAGATATTGCTGCTTTTCTGGAAAACTTGAATAAAAAATGTGATTTACCATCTACCGATAAAAATTCCGGATTAAATAAAATATCAGAATTGCCACTGGTTCCAGTTATGATGGGAAAGATGTTTGATCCCGAACTGTCAGAGCGCATAAAAGACGAAAATAAGAAAATGGAATTCAGGGACGATTTATGTTTCTGTGGAGATATAAAGATAGGCTTGAATTTACCCAGTAGAATTGAGCACGATTGTGAAGATTGGGAAGATGATAATAATGAAAACAATGAAATGAAATCTTCCGGCAAACTTCAAGGAGATATGGTTTGTGCTCTTCCGAAAGAAGATAACCGGGACAATGAAATGAAAACAAAAGCTCTTCAGGGAAATTGTGTTGATACTTCAAATAGCGGTTTATTAGGAGTATTAAAGAAATTATTCGGTAAATAAATTGTTGAATCTGCCCAAAAAATTATTTTGCTTTGATAAACAAACGCATACTGCAAAACAGTTACCCAGGCGTTTACCGCATTATTTTATGCTGGAATTGACCGCACAATGTAATTTCAATTGCCCATATTGTTATTGTTTGTGGCATGAGTTTCCTCTGTTAAGTAACAAGCCATTATCCACGGGTGAGTGGCAGAATATCATTGCATTTTTAAGTAAGAAAAAAGTAGATTCACTTTTGTTTACCGGTGGCGAAGTTTTATTGCGGAAAGATATAAAAGAAATCGTTTCTTTTGCAAGAGCGCAGTTACCGCAGGGGAATTTATCTTTATTTACTAACTCATCATTGTTGACTGAAGATTTGTTTCATTTTTTCAAATCTCTGGAAATAAAACTTTTTACAAGTTTACAGGGCTTGGAAACCTATTCTGATATGACTGGTTCCCGCTGTTCGGCAGAGCATTTACTTGCCAATGTGCGATATGCAAAAAATAATGCTTGGCCGATGGCTGTAAGCATAACTGTAACTCAGCAAAACAAGTATGAAATATGCAATATGTTTGCGGCGGCAGCTGAAGCCGGAGCCTGTACGATTCAAGTCGGAGCAATGATGCCGCAGGGCAGAGGCAAACAACATCTTGAGTTGACTTTATCCAGAAATGAATGGGAATGTATAAAAAATCAAATCCGCAATATGCCCAATTGCGGCGTACCTTACACTTTTTGTGATGAAATGATTTGTGAATGCCGAAAACACAGTAAAGAAATATTCAATAGATTTCACAATCCAGATAAAACCATTTGCCGTGCCGGAAAAGATTATGGTGTTATTTCTCCCAACGGTCTTTACAGAAAATGTCTTCATTTCTACGAAGAATAAAATTTTTTCACTTTCCGGCGACAAAAACAAAACCTCCTTGCGAATAAAGGAATAGAAAACTTTAATTTGCAAGGAGGTCTTTTTATGAAAGATGCATTTAATGTTATCGGTTGTTTGATCGCGGTGCCGATCATCATTACAGTCGGCTACTTTATAATCGGGACATTTCTTTACTTTATCCCGTTTCTGCTGGCAGTCGGAGTCATTTTATTGGTACTGTCTTTGATTTTTGGCGGTATCAAAAGCGTAATTGGAAATAAATAAACGGGAGGTATGTTTTATGAAAAAGTGCTTTATCATTGCAATGTGTCTTTGTACCACGCTCGCATTTGCCAGCAGTCCGCATCACAGAGGGCATCGCCATCATCGTGGCGGTGATGGCGTGTGGCTTGCCGCCGGAATTACCGGCATTGTCGCCAACGGTATCAACATTCTCAATGCGGTAATGACTCCAAGATATGTCGCTCCGGTCGTTACAACTCCGGTTGTTGTACCTCAAACTGTGTATCCGCAAGTAGAATACGTCCAGCCGCAAGTAGTGTATCCTCCAGCTGTCGGAGTCCCCCCATATCGGTATTATGAGCAAAGAGTTCCTGTTGTCCAAACGATTCTTGTCCCCATTCAGGTAAACGGCAGGATAGTCTATCGTCAGGAACAAAGAGTTATTTATGTGACAAAATGAACTGTATTTGATTTTTTGAGGAGAAAACTTATGAATGTATATCTGGAATCTTTCAGCATGCCATCAAAAAATGATGAAAATAATTTTTTCAATGATTTGCAGATGACTTGCTTCAATTCGGTGTATCCCTTCGGACTTTTCAATGGGGAGTTGCCGGAATTTACATTTGAGCCGATAACGATAT
>SUWH01000003.1 GCA_015061605.1 Lentisphaerota bacterium
GTTCCGTTTTGCAACCGGGCGGGCCGTGACACCGTGGAAGGTCTTGCCGGAGCGGTTCCGATTTGCGACCGGGCGGGCCGTGACACCGTGGAAGGTCTTGCCGGAGCGGTTCCGATTTGCGACCGGGCGGGCCGTGACACCGTGGAAGGTCTTGCCGGTTTGCTTCCATATTTCGGACGGACCGGTTTTGATACCGTTGCCGGTCTTGCCGGACTGGTCGGTTTACGATTCTTTGGAGGATGATAGCCCGGTTTGCTGCGGTGATCGTGTTTGTTGTCGATGATCACAATCGGCGCGGGAGCCGGAGCCACCGGAACGACTGCCGCCGGAACGACTGCCGCCGGAGCCGGTTGCGGAGGAGGCGGCAGCGGACGGCGGTTGAAATCAGGTGCCCATGCCGGAGGAACCGGACGGTATCCGCGTCCACCCCATTCCCAGGTGCCGTGATACCAGTACCAATCCTGATAACGGGGAACCCAGGTGCCTTTCCACCAGTCGTAACCGTATTCGGGGATCACCACAGCGGGGGCGGTGACGACGACCGGTTGCTGGGCGACAACGACCGGAGCCGGTTCAGCGACAACGACCGGTTGCTGGGCGACAACGACCGGAGCCGGTTCAGCGACAACATAGCCCTGTTCCGGCGGGAAGAGGATGTAATCGAGATTACAGAAAAACATATCGATCCCGCCGGGATTCTGACCGTGATCGATGTGCCGTCCCGGGACATGAGTGCTGTAACAGGTGCATCCGGCGAGGATGCACCCGGTTAAAACCATTGCGATGGTTTTGATTTTATTTTTCATTTGACGGACCATATTGATTGGCTTCTTTACTTCCATCGGGAATACAGAAAAACAGCACGATCAATCCGCCGATGACCGGGAGCAGGGCGAGCAGCAGGAACCAGCCGGATTTGCCGACATCATGCAAACGGCGGCAGGTGATGCCCAGTGTGGGCAGGAGCGTGGCAAGCACGAAAAGCTGACCGATCACCGGAATTATGCACAGCACGATGACCGGCAGGATATACCGCCAGAAATCTTTTGCACCGGTTCTGCCGTCAAAACAGAAATATCCGGTTGTAATGACTGTTTTGATATGATCAATGATCTCTTTGGGCTCTGTCCCTTTGAATGCTTCCGGAATCTGATTGTAATCAGCCTCTTTGATTTCCTTTATCAAATCCATTTCAAACCTACTGATCATTTGGGCATCTGGGCGCCGTAGTTGGCGACTGCGCCGAAAAGTTTCAATGCATCTTCCTGCGGGTAGCGGTTGGCGTACATATCGCAGGTGGTGGTGATAGTGCCCTGAAGCGGCAGACCGAGGACGCTGCGCAGCGCGTTGCACTTGTTGGGATCAAGTTTGGTCTTTTCGGAATACTTCATGGAAAGGAACGCGTTGAGATATTTGGCGTTGATGCGTCCGGCGAAGATTTTGGGATCTTTGAGATCGATATTACCTTCTATGGATTCGATGCCGTCGACCTCTTCCAAATCTTCAAAGCCATCCACGCGGACTTTGGCGATGGAGGGCGAAACTGTCATCTGCACATCGGATTCGCGGTTCAGGAAAAAGATGTTGTTGTCAAGGAATGTCTTTTTCTGCTTTGGGTTGCCCTTGGTGTTGTCGAAGCCGGTCAGTACATTGAGTCCGATGATGTTGTTGTGGATTTTTGCGTGGCAGTTGGTGTTGTTGCGGATGGCAAAACCCATGTCCGCCAAATCATTGAGGCGGCTCCAGGTAAAAAGAATGGTGTTGTTTGCACATTCCCATTCCAGAATGCTGCTGCCGCTGCTGCAGGTCACATTGACCGAGATCATACGGTTATTGCAGAAAACATTGTTAACGATCGAAACTTTACCTTTGTACCAGTTGAGGTTCAAGGCATAGTTGGAACCGTTGACAAAAGTACAGTTGCGGATCGTTATGTTGCCTTCGCCGCGTGAAGCGGTGGCGGAATAGATGCTGTAACGGTTGGCACTGGGGAACTTGTCAGCTTTGTTTTTTGCCGGGCCTTCCAGCCACATACCGGTGTCAAAACCGGCTGGCTTGCCCTTGACGGCGTGATAACTGGAAGCAAAACCGTCATCAAAGATGAGACCGTCGATAACGATGTTGAAACCTTTGGGGGCTTTCATCGGAGATTTTTCAAATTCAAGATGCAAAATGCCCAATGCTCCGCCTTTTTTGTCGTTATTTTCATTTTTCGGCTGAAACATGGTTTTGTATTTCAGCGGGTCGCGTTTGGAGAAGTCTGCGGAATATCCTCCGAAAATGGAAACCGGCTTTTCCATTTTGAACCATCCGCACTTCATTCTGCCGGGATAGTTACCTTCAGCGACATGTATGACGTCACCGTTTTTTGCAACGGAAAGAGCCTTCCACAAATTCTTGTACGGAGCTTCTTTCGTTCCTGCATTTTTGTTTTTTCCCTTTGACAGCGATACGAAAATATCTTTGGCATCCAAAGATAAAAACAATCCTGCTGCTGCCGTTATTGCCAGAAATGCGCGTTGAATTTTCATCCCTACCTCCCTGTTAAGTCAGAGCTGATACACTCTGTTTTTTGGAAAAATTTTTTGCTCACGGATGAAGCTGAATACCAGCAATTCCACCCTCGACCTGCTGTAAATTAGCATAAAAAAAACTTTTTTCAAGTTTTGTTCAGAAAAAATGTAATGTTTTTTAAGTTATTATGTAAAAAATAACTGAAAAAGTTTTTTTATCTCCGTTCTTGTGGACAAAAAATTTTTTTATGCTATATTAACCGCAGTGAATTTTGGAGATGTTATGAAATTACCGGGAAAACTGATTTTTATAAAAGAGGCAATTCTCACCGATATCCGCAACGGCGTGCTGAAAGCGGATGAAAAAATCCCTTCGCGTTCGGCGTGTATGGAAAGATTTCATTGCGCCCGTGCCACCATTGACCGCGCCATTGCCGATCTTGAGCGTTCCGGAGTGCTTTATTCACGGCACGGTTCCGGAACTTTTGTCTCTCCTGTGAAGCGGGAACTTCCGGAAGTGACCCGGCTCTTTGTGGTGTGGAAACTTGAAATAGGCAACCGTTTTCTGCCCGGTTCTCCGGAGGCGATATTGCGGGAACATTTCCCCGTAACGCTGGTCGACTGGGATAAACTGCCGCTCTTTTTGGAACGCATGGCGATGCCAGGCAGTGCGGTGTTGTGGAAGTATCCGCGGTATATGGAAATGACTGCGATGCAGTTTCTGGACAGAGCCGGTATCCCGCAGATATTGATGGGGCGGGATTATGAACCGTACAATTTTATCACTATCGATGCAAATTCCGGACTTGCCAAGGGTGTGGATTTTCTGACTTCCGGAGGCGAAACGAAGCTCGGTATCATCCATTCTCCGGCGGAGATCGAACGCAACTTCATCGCGGAACGTCAATTGATTTTTTACCGTCTGTTGCTGCAGCGCAATTTACAGCTGCCTCCGGAGTTTGTCGCTTCCGCCAGCCGAAATTCAAAAGAATATCCGTCAGAACTGGCGCATGCGGCAGAGAAGCTGCTTTCGGGAGACTCGCATTGCCATGCAATATATATGGAGTGTTCGCTGTGGTATAAACACTTTATCCGTGCTGCCGCTGCATTGGGTAAATTTCCGGGACGGGATTTCAAACTGCTGGTCTATGATCCTCCGGATGTGGATGTTCTGCCGGAAGGCGTGATGGTGATAAAGCAGGATTACGGCAAAGTTTCAGCAATAATCAAACGCTGGCTCGATAATCGTGGCCGGGGAAATATCCATCTCCGTCTGGCACCGGTATTGCAGATGCATTGAAAAAAAACTGCCGCAAAGCTTTCCGGTTTTGCGGCAGTTCTTGGTATTATCCGGGATTTCAGTTGAGTTTATTGATGGAATCGGCATAGATACGGCGCACGGCTTCTCTGTCTCCGGCGGTCGGAGCAAGACCGAGCAAGCCGTCCAGAGAGGGGGTGGTGAATGCAAGTTCCACCAGATGATCGAGGTCGGCTTCACTGAAACCCTCATCGGCAAGTTTCTGCGGCACTCCGGCGGAAGCAAGCCATTTCTCCACCCCCTGCGCGGCAGAGAGGGCTTCAGATGGCTCACCTTTCAAACCGGGGACGAGCGGGGAAAGAATATCGGCAAGGACTCCGGCTTTTTCAGCATAGATCTCTTTGACTACTGCCGGGAGCAGGATCGCCAGCCCCAGTCCATGGGTGAGTTCCGGTTTGATCCCGCTCAAGGGGTGTTCGAGGGCGTGAGTGTAATGGAGCAGACCGTTGTCGAAACAGATTCCGGCGAGCATGGAAGCATAGAGCAGATAGTAGCGTGCCTCGAGATCGGCGGGATTTTTTTCGGCGGCCGGGAGGTACTGTGCGACCAGAGCGATAGTTTCGCGGGCAAGCGAAATGGAAAACGCACTGGCAACTTTGGTGGTTGCCGCTTCAACGCAGTGGTTGATGGCATCGATACTGACAAAACGGGTCTGTTCTCTGGAAAGTCCGGTCATCAGAGCCGGGTCATCAATTGACCATGTGGGATAAATGCAGTCGTAGGCGATCGCCGGTTTGTACTCTTTTTCCGGAATGGTGGCAACGGCGAAGCGGTCGGCTTCGGTTCCGGTACCGTGAGTGAGGTTCACTGCGATGATGGGGACGGCTTTGTCCGGAGTGAACTTGAATTCATAGAGTTCGGAAGCGGTTCTGCCGGGGTAGGCGAGCAGAATAGCCGCACTTTTTCCGGCATCGATCGGGCTTCCGCCGCCGATGGCAAGCACTGCCCGGGCATCGGGGGCCATGGCAACTGCTTCGTCGATCTGGATGGTGGTCGGATTGGGGGTGACTTTATCAAAGAGGGTGTAGGCGATACCGCGGGATTCCAGTGCCGGGACGATCACATCCCATGCTCCGGTGGCTTTATAAGCACCGCGTCCGGAAACGACCAGAATATTTTTGATATTGCGGGCAAGGAGCTGATCGGCAATATCGTTTATCTTGTGGATCGCTCCGCAGCCGAAGTAAACATGGGTTTTCAGCCGGAATTCGGATACTTGAGTGATGTCAACATTGTTTTTGAACATGGTCTGCCTCTCTTGAAAAACAAGTTAGTTATTTTTTTAACGATGTTATCAATATAACACCTTTTTCCCGGTTTTCCAGTGAAATATGAAAAGAAAGTAAAAAAAAACTCAGTATTGGTGTTCGGTGAAACAAAAATCGTTTTTTTCTGATTTGCAAAAAAAATGCGCGAAAAATTTTGAAAAAGAGGTGGATTTTTCGGTACAAAGATATTATATTCTCTTAAAACACATATTGCTTTGGAAAGGGATCGGATATGATTGAAATTGACTGCGGACTCAAGTCGCGCATCATCGCTGCCGGACAGGCGCATTTGTTGCGGTATTTTAATGAATTGGATGAAGCCGGTAAGAGAAAATTAACTGAACAACTGGCAGAAATCAATTGGGAGAACATCCCGGTTCTGGCAAAAGATTATGTGCTGAAACGCCCGGAAACAGCAATTCCGGCTGATCTCGCTCCGGCTGATTACTACCGCTTGCAGGGCAATGAGGAACTGTTTGCCCGCGCGGAAGCAAAAGGCAGGGAACTTTTGAGACAGGGAAAAGTCTGCTGTCTTACGGTCGCCGGAGGGCAGGGGACCCGGCTCGGTTTCGACGCCCCAAAAGGAACTTATCCCATCGGACCTGTGAGTGACCGGAGTCTGTTTGAATATTTCGGTTCTTCAATTTTGCGTATGAGTGAAAAGTACGGCGCAAAGATCCCGTGGTACATCATGACCAGTCCGATCAACCGGGAGGCAACGGAAAAATTTTTCCGGGAAAAGAAATTTTTCGGTCTTGATGAAGCTGATGTGTTTTTCTTCACCCAGGGGACCATGCCGGCATTCGGTCTTGATGGTAAATTGCTGTTGAGTGCCAGAGATTCGCTGGCACTTTCTCCGGATGGTCACGGCGGTACGCTTCTGGCATTGCGCCGTTCCGGAGCGCTGGATAAGATGGTGAAGGACGGGACGGAGATAGTTTCCTATTTTCAGGTCGATAATCCGCTGGTGGAGGTGGTTTCCCCCCGCTTTGCCGGATTGCTGGCTCTCGAAAATTCCGAAGTCGGAGCGATCGTGCTTTCCAAGACCGGCCCTTATGAAAAACTCGGCAACTTCTGTATAAGTTCCGGCAGAACACAGATCATTGAATACAGTGATCTGCCTGATGAGTTGGCTGAAAAACGCAACGCGGACGGCTCTCTGCAGTATTCTGCCGGGAGTCCGGCGATCCATGTGTTTTCCCGGAAGTTCATCGAGGGATTGACTTCCGGAAATTCACTTCAGCTTCCCTGGCACCGGGCCGATAAAAAGATCCCGGTATTGGACGGTAACGGAAACACTTTCACTCCGGCAGAACCCAATGGCGTAAAACTGGAATCATTTATTTTTGATGCTCTGCCCATGGCGGAAAAAGTGCTTCTGCTTGAGGGCAACCGGGCTGAACTTTTTGCTCCGACCAAAAATCTTACCGGAGTCGATTCCGTCGAAAGCTGCCGGAAAATGATTTCTGAACGCAACGCCGGACGTTTGGCTGCTGCCGGAGTTGCCATTCCCCGGGGAGCGGACGGATCGCTCAATGCGGAGATCGAAATCGATCCGCGCTCCGTTTGTGATGATGAAGATGCGGTTATTCTGGTGAAAAAATCCGGTTTGAAAGCGATCGAACCGGGTGCAAAGGTGGTACTGGAATGAAGCCGGGGCGTTTCAGCAGACTGGAAGAGTACACTTCCATGCTTCAGGATGAGGAGAGTTCCGCCGGGGGTTTCCCGGATGAAACCGGATATTCCGGCGCGCCGGGAGCATTCAGCAATGCTATCGGATTGCTTCTGGTAACGATCATGCTGACCGCATTCGGTCTGATGATGATATATTCTGCGACCAGCCACTTCAGCAAAGAGACGGTTCTGCTTTTCCGCAACCAGTTCACCTGGGTGATAATCGGTTGCGTATGCGGAATTACGGCATTTTTTATGGGGCACAAACTGCTGGGAAAACTTTCCTACTGGCTGTTGGGCGGGACAGCACTTTTGTTATTGTGGGCGCGCTGCTGCCGGGAGATCAATGGAGCATACCGCTGGATACAGTTCGGCGGATTCACCTTTCAGCCGTCGGAAATGGCTAAAATCGCGGTGATAATATTTGTTTCATGGTTCTGTTCGGAAAACATCCGCACTTTTGACCGCTGGGACCGGAAGCGCAACGGAATAATCCATCTCGCCGGAGTTGTCGGTCTGATTCTCGGCTTGATCCTGCTCGGCCACGACCTCGGCACTACAACTCTGGTCGGAACGGTGGCATTTTTTATCGCCTTTGTCGCCGGTCTGCAGTGGTGGTACTGGGCGATCCCGTCGGCAGTTGCCGCGTTGGGGATAATTTATCTCAAATTTTTCGATGCTATGCGCTGGGCGCGTATGACCATCTTTTTTGACCCGGAGAAACAACAGCTTGGTAAAGGTATGCAGTTGTGGTTTTCATTTCTTGCTCTGGGCAGCGGACACTGGACCGGGGTCGGTTTGACCAAGAGCCGCTTCAAAGCGGATTATCTGCCGGAGAAGCAGACCGACTTTATTTTATCCATCGTCGGAGAAGAGTTGGGATTTATCGGTATCGTAGCGGTATTGATATTGTATACTCTCTGGGGATTTTTTGCCGTACGTATCGCGTTGAAAGCCAAAGACCGTTGCGGAATGCTTATGGCGTGGGGCCTGACTGTCGGCGTGATGCTTCAGGCGGCGATCAACTTCGGCGCGATGTCGGGGTGTTTTCCGACCAAGGGTATGCCGGCACCGTTCATCAGTTACGGCGGCAGCAATCTTCTGGGATGTTTTATTGCCACCGGGATATTGGCTGCTATTGCCGCATATACGGAAAATCCGGGATACCGGAATATATTCCACCGGAAAATGAACGATGATGAAGAGGGGGATTATTGAAATATGAAAGATCTTAAACGTTTGATAATAAGTTGCGGCGGTACCGGAGGACATTTTTTCCCCGGCTTGAGTATTGCCCGGGAATTTAAAGCGCAGGGCGGTGAAGTATTGTTGTTGCTCTCCGGAGTAAATGCGGTCAATCAGGCTGAAATCGCTTCCAAATACAGTATCAACGCTGTCGCATTGCCGCAAATGCCGGTCTGGAAACGTCATCCGCTGCGTTTTATAACCGGAGTGCTGAAAGGTTTTTTCAATTCCCGCAAAGTCATCCGGGAATTTGCTCCGCAGGCGATCCTCGGCATGGGATCATTTGCCATGACTCCGGTACTGCTTGCCGGATACTTTGCCAAAATCCCGCTTGCTCTGCATGACGGCAATGCCCGTATCGGCAGAGGCAACCGGATATTTTCCCGGATTTCAAAAGTTCTCGGCGCCGGTTTCCCTCCGGTCAATCCGGAAAAATGTCATTGCCGCATTGCCGATACCGGTATGCCGGTGCGTCCGGAATTGCTTCGGGCAAATCAGATGGAACGCAATGAAGCAATCCGTAAGTTGAATGCACTTTTTGACTGTGATTTGCAGGAAGATTTGACGACGATCCTGATTTTCGGAGGAAGTCAGGGGGCGGCGGTATTCAATACAATTCTGCCGCAGGCGCTGCAGCAAAGTTGCTTCAAAGAACGTTTTCAGGTTTTGCACTTGTGCGGCAAGGGTAAAAAACTGGATGCTGAAAAAATCTATCTCAACGCTGATTTCCCGGTATTGCTGTTGGAATCAACTGATAAAATGGAATATTTCCTCGGTGCCGCCGATGCTGTATTCTGCCGTTCCGGCGGCAGTACGCTTGCCGAATTGGCGATATTCGGTAAAGGTGCATTTCTCATACCTTACCCCTATGCCGCCGAAGGACATCAGCTTGATAATGCCGGATATTTTGCCCGCAACAATGCCGCTGTGATAATTACCAATGATGAATTTACGGTGGAACGGGCCTGTTCTCTGCTTGAAAAGGAAGTTTGCAGTCGTGAGCTCATTGCTGTCCGGAATGCCGCGGCTGCAACTCTGGCGCGTCCGGATGCCGCAAAAGTGATGTTGAAAGAAATTTCTTCAATAATCAATTGAAAAAATAACTTTTTGAGTGTATAGTAAATCAATCACAATCAACTTGTCTTTGGAATTACGGAAAATGAGAAAATTTATTGCAGCGCTTTTGGTTCTGGCGATTTTATTTCCTGTCTGGGTGCCGGAAGCAAAAGCTATCGATCCGGTAACGATGATGGTTCTGGCGCCGATCGCAATAAAGGTCGCTGATGCTGCCCGTCCGTATATTGAAAAAAGTCTTATCGGCACCGGTACCGGATTGCTGAAAATCGGCAAAGATGTGCTTCATATGCTCTATTTGCCTTACGGTTTGCTGGAAATAACCTTCGGAGCGCCGTTCAACAAGTTCCGTTCCGGTCTGGTACACATACTGCGCGGCGGAGTGATCGCCCCGATACGTTTGATTCTGCATACGCTTATTCTGCCGGTTTACATGACAGGAGCCCAGATAAATATATGAGTGACAAGCCGAAAGTCCGGCTTTCTGCCAAAGGTATCCCGGTTGGTAAAATGGGGCGTTTCAAACGCCGGGAGCGTTTTGATTTGCTTGCCTCATGGTATGGTTCAGAACGCGCGGCGGTGGAGATAAGTTCTCACACCTGTCAGCCGGTGGCGATAAAAAATCTGGTCAATGAGGTCATGCTGGAACCGGGAAGACGTAATAATTCCAATATCATCGCCGGATTGCAGTCTCAATGGAAGCAGTTGGTCGGCGGTTGTTTTGCCGCGTATACTGCTCCAAAATCATTGCGGGACGGCAAACTTACCATCGAAGTCCGTCACAGTGCATTGATTGCTGAATTATCTCCGTCAAAAGATCTGTTTATAAAAGCGGTCAACAAACTTTCGGAAAATCTCTGTACTGAAGTCGTTTTTATCATCGGAAGCAAACGCTGAAAGCCGCAACCGTTTAAAAATAGATGGTTTTATCGCAGACGGCAAGGGTTTCCGGACGGTGGCTGATGACGATCACGGTCACTTTGCCGCGCAGATTTTCCAGAACTTTGAGAAATTCCGTTTCAGTATTCTGATCCAGCGCGCTGGTCGCTTCGTCAAGAATCAGTACCCCGGGCGAAGTGTAAAGGGCGCGGGCGATGCCGATGCGCTGTTTCTGTCCACCGGAAAGTCCGGCAAATGAATTCAGCATCATCTCCGGGGTTCCTGCGAAATCGGCAAGCTGGGCATCGCGCAGTGCGGCGGCAACTTTGGCATCATCGATATTTTCTGTATCGCACCCCAGTGCCACATTTTCCCGCAGTGTTCCGTCAAAGATGAAAACATTCTGCGGTACATATCCGAGCTGTTTGCGCCATGCCGGGATGTTTTCTGAAATATCGCATCCATTTACTTTGATACTGCCGGAATCCGGATGGAAAAGCGATGACAGCAGATTGATCAAGGTGGTTTTACCGGAACCGGAACGACCGGCGATCCCGGTGATCCGGCGTGCAGGGATCATACATGAAAAGTCTTTCAGTACCGGATTTTTTTCATCATAGGAAAAGTTGAGTTTTTCAACGACGATATCTCCGGAGAAATCCGTTCTTTCAGTTGTAACATCAAGATTTTCCTGCGGCAGTCCGAACAGTTTTCCGGAGAGTTCATCCAGCATTGCTCCGTTTTGTTTCAGCAACGTGAGGCTGTAGTGCGCACGGCTCAATGCCGGAAGCACCCGTGCCATGGCGGCGATGATCACCGTGAATGTCAATATTATTCTCTCCTGACTGGTTCCGGAGAAGAGGAGAATTGCAAATACGGCACAAATCAGCAGCAGCGCAACACATTCCAGCGCCAGCCGCGGGATCTGCCCCAGAGTGTACAATGAAGCTGAACGCCGGCAGATTGCGGTACTGGCTTGGGAAAAACGGTGGAGAAATTTTTCTCCGGCTCCGGAAATTTTTATCTGTTCCATCCCCAGAAGGACATTCAGACGCAATTTGTTTTCCTCCCGTTCCAGCAGATGGAATTCCTCTCCGAGTTTCCGGTTGCATACATTGAAACACTTGTTGATCAACCATGCCGTAACTACGGTCAGAAGTAATACTGCAATTGCCCCCCAGGGCAGCATAAAGAGCGCGGCGCAACTCAAACAGATAATAATGATCACATCGGCGACCAATTGCAGCGCCGGAGCAAAAAAACCGTCAAATACCCTCTTGATCCGTTCCAATACGCCGTTGTATTCATCGGTGGAACGGGAGAGGTAGTCGCGGTATTCGGCGTTGAGGAAACTTTTGAATAACCGGCAGCTTATGGCATTCTGCCGGTTACGGAGAAATTTTGACTGCAATGCGATGATGAAGAGAGAAAATATATTTTTGATGATCAAAAGCAATGAAACAAACCCAATTGCACTGATGATAAAGATATTGTAAGAACTTTCCGGAAACAGTGATCGGAACCGGTCGAAAAGCGCAATCGCCCGGGCATTGTCCGGATTGAAAAAAATCGCTACTGTTCCGGCAAGCAGTCCGATGCCCGCCATTTCCATCAATCCGGCGATCGCCATAAGGATGGTGAGTTCGAGAAATTTGCATTTGTCCGCCGGTGAAAAGAGCTGACGGAATTGTTGAAGCCGTTTATTCATCGTGTTTCCTGCATGTTATATAAGTTTGTAAGGTATGGAATCCAGAAATGTTCTCCCGTAACCCTTGGAAATTATCCGCGGGTCGAGGATGACGATGTATCCGGTATCACTGCGGCTGCGGATGAGTCTGCCGACCCCCTGCCGGAACTTCAACACCGCTTCAGGGAGACTGTAATGGGCAAAAGAACTTTTGCCTGATGCGGTGATTTTTTCCAATCTGGCGGCAATGAGCGGATGGCCCGGGGAGGCGAATGGCAGCCGGGTCAATATCACATTGCTCAAACTCTCTCCCGGGACATCGACTCCGGTCCAGAAACTGTCGGTGCCGAACAGTACCGAGTTGACATCGTTGCGGAATTCTTCCAGCATCCGGTTTCTGCTCAACTCCCCGCCTTGTACCAGCAACCGCCAGTCGCGGTCGTAGAATTCATCTTTAAGCATATCGGCGCAGTAACGCAGCGCCTGATAACTGGTGAAAAGCACAAAGGCTTTACCGGAAGTAAGTTCCACATGGGTGCGGATATTCTGCACCAGAGAAGAGAGATAATCTTCATCATTGGGGTCGCGCAGATTTTTCGGAATGATCACCCGCGCCTGATCCGGAGAAAACGGCGAATCCAATCTGATCGCCGCGCCGCCGGTGAATCCGGTTCGGCTGAAAAAGTAGTCAAATGAGTTGCGTACGGTCAATGTCGCACTGCACAGCATCACCGGAACTTCTCCGTTGAAAAGAATTTCCTGAAGCAGTTCCGGGATATTCAGCGGAGAAGCGTACAAGGCGGTCGCGCTGTTGCTTTCTTCAATATAGTACACCGCATCTTCCATCTGCCGTTGGCTGAATATGTTGATCGAATCGACCATGCTGCCGCATTTGTCGCGCATACTTTCCAGTTCGATGCGGAGCGGGTTTTCATCCATATCTTCCAGAGTTTCATCCAGTTTTCTGCCCAGAGCCATCAGGGCGGGGGAGAGGCGGTCGGGGGTGTTGTCGGGAGTATTTTTCAAGCGCAGTGCGTTTTCCTGTGAACGGCGGAGCATCTCGGTGTAAGGTGCAAAAAATCCGTATGCTTCATCGCGGGCGGCAACGGTCAATTGACGCAGTTCCGGCATGGTTGAACCGGGATTCATCAGCAGTCCGCGCATTTTTTCCGGGTTGAAAAGTTTATTGAGCATGCTCAACATTCCCGGTTGTGAGATCCGTAATCCGAGATATTCTGCGGCGTTGTTTTCCAGCGTGTGGGCTTCGTCGATAAGCACCGCACCGTAGTCCGGCAGCAATGCACTTGAATTGTTTCCCGAACTGCGGCGGATGGCGAGGTCGGTGAGGAACAGCGCATGGTTGGCGACGACAATATCCGCTTCATCCCATTGACGGCGCGCTTTGAAGTAGTAGCAATTGCGGTAAAATTCACATTTCGGTCCGGCACAGTTGCCGCTTTCGGAGCAGACGAGGTTCCAGACTGCCGGATCGATGGAATCCCCCGCGCTGCCGCGTTCACCGTCCATGCCGCTTTCCAGTTTGGCAATGAGCCGTTCGGTGTCCAGCACCAAAGAGGGAACTGGGAGCAGAGCATCGCGCTGTTCTCCGGAAAGCAGTGCCAGACGGCGGCGGCAGAGATAGTTCTGTCTTCCTTTGGCGAGGGCGGCACGGAAATTTATTCCGGTAGCATCCTTGAGAAACGGAAGGTCTTTCTCAATAAGCTGCTGCTGCAGATTGATGGTTTCTGTGGAAATCAGCGACGGGCGGCGGCAGATCTGCGAACGGTAGATCAGCGGGATGAGGTAGGCAAAACTTTTGCCGATACCGGTCGGTGCTTCAACACAGAGATTTTCCCCTTTCTGCAGCGCATCGGCGATGGCAAGCGCCATCGACAACTGCTGGGGGCGTTCTTCTGCCGGTCGGCCGTTGATAGCGGCGATCGAAGCAAGTTTTCCACCGGGGGCAAAAAAGTTGCGGCATTCCAGATGGAGGTCGATTTCCGGTTCGGCATCCGGGAGATAATCGACCTCAAATTCATCGAGTTCAAAGCGGCATTCATCGCCATTGAAATCATTTTCCGGCATGAATTGAGCCGGGTCATCAACCAACCGGATCATTTTTTCTCCAGATATTGATGCACTGTCTGCTGCATTTGTTTCATCGGAAAAGCCGGGATTTTGAACTGCTCCCCGATGGCGGAAGCAAGCTGCGAAGCGCACTCCTGCAAAGCAGCGGCAAATTCTGCGGCACTGCTTTTGAGTTCCGCGATACAGCGGTTATCGTCAGTGTGATGCGATCGTCCCTGATAAATCATCGTTACCTTTTGCGGGTTGACGATCTCAAGTGCAAGGTACAATGTTTTATCTTTCATCCCGAGTGCGGTGTAGAGCCGGGCAAAAAAATCCACCGAGACGGCGCAGAGCCGGATGATTTCGGAAAAATCCAGTTCAGCTTTTTGCAGAACCGCAAAAAAACAGAATAAGCCGCTGTCGAAAAGCTGCCACATCCGTTTGGTATTCATGGAAATATAGCGCAATGAACTTGGCGTCGGCAGAGCTTCGGCTTCATCTTTGTGGAGAAAATGCAGTTCTTCGCGCAGAGCTTTGAAAAATGCTGAACGCAGCTCCTGCAAGGTGAATTTACCCGGCAGGAAATTCTCCGGACAGGCGGTGAATTTTATTTGCGGCAGATCAAAACTGGAAGTGCGGCGGTGAAAATAGTGTTCACTTGCTTCAATGGCATCCTCCCGGTTGCCTTTTGACTGTTCCGGAGCGGCAAGACCGGTATCCTGAAGCACTGAACGCAGCACATTGCCCAGAGCTTCACGTTCATTGCGCAAGGCGCGGTGGATAAGCTCCTGCATCTCCATTGCCCGCCGTGCCGGACGGCTGGATGCTTCAACGGTACGGATATAAAATACCCCGCTCTGGATCTCTCCTTCAATGCTGTTGGTGCAGACATGGGGGAGGTGCTTGAATGGACGGATGACGAAAATCACATACTTTTTGCCCCGGACGACCGGCCGTTCGATGGTGAAGTCGATGGGCGGTTCCACATGACTGTTGACAAAACTCCCGACTGCTGACGGATCGAAACTCCCGGCTTCCGCCTGACTTACTCCGGTACAGATATTGGGATTGCCGAACTGGTCTTCGCTGACCCCTATTACCAGATAGCCGCCGCGGGTATTGGCAAAGGCTATCAGATGGCGGAGCAGTTTGCCCTTGGCGGCGCGGGACATGGTGCGCCAGGACATGTGGGTTTTGTAGTCGAGTTCATCGGACTCCACTCCCCGGTAGACCAACTCTTCAAAACTCTGCTCTTTTTGGTCAAAAAATCCTGCCATATCAGATCAATCCGCCATGTAAATGAGGTGCTGACAGTTATCGCAGTTTTCCAGTTCGCCTTTGGAAAGCTGGTTCATGGTCTGCAAGGTGACTTTCATGTGGCAGTTGCCGCAGCAGCCGTTTTCAAGCTGTACCACCGGAGCGCCCTGATCTTTGCCTTTGAGGAGCCGTTCATAGCGGGCGAGCAGATCGGTATTTATGCCGGAAAGAAGTGCCGGACGGGAAGCGATAAGTTTTTTTACTTCCGCTTCACAGGTTTTGGAAAAGGCGAGAAGTTCTTCAAACTCCTGTCTTGCACTGCGCATTTCGGCGGCGTTGGTGCGTTTGATTTGATCGGCAGTTTTTTTGAGCTGCTCAAGTTCATCAAATTTCATCAGCAGTTCTTCTTCGATAGCACCGATTTTCTCTTTGTTCCGGGCGATACCGGAGAGCATTGCCTGATATTCATTGTTTTTCTTTACCAGAGCGGATTGCTGCTGGAGCTTGGTGTTTTCTGCTGAAAGCGTCTGGATCTCCCCCTCTTTGGCTTTGATGGAAAGTTCCATCTTTTTTACCTTTTCTGCGGCGGCGTTGGTGTCGGCATTGAGGGCGTCGCGGCGGGCGATTATTTTATCCAGTTCTTTGGGGATGGAAACCTGACGCAGTTTGAGGTCGCGCATCCGCATATCCAACGCCTGAAGTTTGAGCAGGGCGGCAATTTTGGGACCGGGCATGGTAATTTCTCCTTTTGAAAGTACAATTTACTATATTTTTTTATACTATAAACGGTGTTTTTGACTCTGTCAAGCGGCAATGAAAAAAATCTGCAAAAATCGATAAAAAAGGCGAGTAGGCGAGTTTTTTTATTGTCCGGGCTTGACATTGTTATTGGTTGGTTATAAATTAAAGTGCGATACAAAAGCGAAATGAACCCCAAAAGGAGAAATGGTTATGATTTTAACACATGTTCCGCTGCAGCGGGTGAAGCAGTACTGCTTCACCTTAATAGAACTCCTCGTTGTCATTGCGATTATCGCCATATTGGCGGCGATAATGCTTCCGGCGTTGCAGAGTGCACGTCAGCGCGGACGCGCCAGCAGCTGTGTGAATAATCTTGCGCAAACAGCAAAGAATCATTTTATGTATGCCAATCAGAGTGATGACTGGATCGTACCATACTATGTCGCTTATCCCGATAACGCAACGAAATGGATGGATGCCTTTGTCGATCTTAAATTGGCAACGAATTCATCTTTGATCAACTTCCGCTGTCCGTCTTTGGCAGTGTCGGCTGGAAAAGAAGCTTCGACTGACCAGTTTTACGGTATGATGCGCAACAAAAATAAATATTACAAGATAGGACGGTTCAAATTTGAAAACATGGCTGCGGATTATCCTGAAGTTACTCCGTCAAAATTTCCTTTTGTTATGGATTCTGTTTTAAATTCCAAAACACCTTTCCTGCAGACTTATTTTGTCGCCTGGGCGGGGACGAGCAACTTTGATCCGACAAGAAGGATCCATCTGCGTCATTTGAATAAAGCTGCTGTTGCAGCAGGAGACGGTCATGTGGTGACGTTGAGCCGCAATGACATATTGTCAGAATTTTACTGGTACAATGTACCTGGAGATAACTTTTTTCAACTTGGAGAAAAATAAATGAGATCAGGAATTTTTCTTTTTTCGATGTTGACCGTCGCCGCTGTTTCGACGGGGGGCGCTGAATTGTCACCGCTTTCACTGAAATATCTCAATGGCGCGTGGGCAGGTAACACCACGTTGTGTATTCCTGAAGCAAAGACCGTTCCGGCTCTGGATGGTAAACTTAGCAATGCCGAATGGGATGATGCGGTTAAAATCAGCGGATTTTCAGTCAAAAACCGTCTGGTCCCTGAACGCAGCGGCTTCGTTGCAATGAAGCGGGACAAAAAATATCTCTACTGTCTGGTGCGTACTTCGGCAAAAAACAACGATCCGGGCGGCGGACTTGTCACGACCGCCAGCGGACGTGACAGCGCAGTGTACGATGATGATTCGATCGAATTTGTTTTCAAAGGAGTCGACGGCGGTATCCGGCATTTGATTTTTAACGATAATTGCGCTGTTTTTGACCGTATGGTAAAAGAAAATCCCAAATCCAGCAATGCAAAATGGAATATACAGGATTATCAGGCGCAGTCCATCGCTGAATCCGGCTGGTGGACGTTTGAAGTGAAGTTGTCTCTCGCTGAACTGGGGGCTGCCCGGAACGGCTTCAAATTCAATATCGCCCGCAATTGGAGCGGTTACGGACCATCCGCATTGAACAGTACCCAGAGTCATACCGATATGAAACTGGCGATCAATGGCGTTTTCGGAAATAAACTGCCGACTTTTCAGATGGAGGATATTCCCGCTGCCGCCGCCGGGGAATGGGATTTGCAGTTTTCTTCCGATAATCCGACTCCCCGGGATTTGATGCTTGCGGTTTCAATGCGCAGTTTTTCGTGGCCCAAAATCAATGGCAAAGTTACCCGGCAGATCAAAACTGTTTTTGCGGAAGAAAAACTGATTCCGTCCGGTAAGAGTGCTTCTATCATCAAAAAATATACCGCTGACCGGAATATCCATTATTTGAGCGTGGTACTTTATGATGTAAAAACCAAGCGGGTTTACTATACCCGGCTGCTCACCGCTAAAAAAGAGATTTTCACCGGACGCCGTCCGGTAACGGGAACTTTCAGCATCCCCGGTTACGGCAGCGGGCTCTACCGCCACTACCCCGGTTACAACAAGGCGGTGTTTGAAGTGACTCCGTCAAGCTCTGCCGACAGTTGTGAAATCGAATTCTTTTCTGACGGAAAGAGGGTCGTTCCACGTGCTGTCAAGCGTTCGAAAGTTGCGGTCATTGAACTCCCGCAGAAAACGGTCACGGTCTGCTGCACAGTAAAAAAAAATGGGAAAATCATCGCCGATAAAAAAGTTCTGGCAAAGATCCCTTTTAAAAAATGGAAGTGGCTCAATAATCAGGAAGGAAAGCAACGCGTTCTGCTTGAACCATTTACCAGAATCAAGGCTGTCGGCGGAGATGGTTTCAGTACGCTGCGCGGACAATACCGGTTCGCCCCGTCCGGTTTGATGGAAAATATCCTTGCTGACGGCAAAGCGATCCTTGCCGGAAAACCGGAAATGGAAATGGTTGTCAACGGCAAAACGGTTAAATTTGATAAAGGTACTGTAAAAACTTCGGTCGCTTCCGACGGTCTGGATGCCGCAACCGAAACCGTTGCAAATGCCGGAGGGATCACAGTAAAAAGCCGCATCCACAGTGAATATGATAACTTCAATATCCACAATATTTCACTCTTTGGCGTTGCCGGGAAAAAAATCGACCGCTGGACGATCCGTTTCCCGTTCAAAAAAGAGGAAGCGTGGCTTTTTCATGCGGTTGCCAATACCATCCGCCGCAACCCGGCGGGCAAAATCCCCGACGGCAGCGGAGTGGTCTGGAGCGGCAGTAAACTTCCCAGAGCCAATGTTTTCGGAGAGGAGATCATTCATCCGATGGTCGTGCCATACATCTGGCTCGGCGGTTTGGAACGCGGACTTTCATGGTTTTTTGACACCAGCAACGGTATGAAACTTGACCGTAAAAAGGAGGCAGTGCGCATTGTCCGTAACGGAGATAAAGTTATTCTCGAAATCGACCTCATCAACCGTCCGGCAAAACTCAAAGATGGTCATAATGTAGAATTCGGCACCCAGTCTACTCCGGTCAAACCGGTCGACTTGCGGGTGGTCAATCTCACCTTTGATGCGCTCGGAGTCGGTGTCCCGTCCCGCCCCAATGAATTGACCATAAGCGAACATATCCTCGGTTATCCCTACCGTTGGTCAAAACAGCCGGTCAATGGAGACTGGACTCTCTTCGATAAGTTGGTGAAACTTACTGGAGAAATTGATAAAAGTGCGGCAGGGGCGGCGGTCAATGACTATATGAAAAAACATTCAGCCAAAATCCGGCAGATGTTTTTGAAAGCAAACAGCAATCCGGCTTTTGCCAATAAAATGGAAAAGAGCCGTCCGGTCTGGGTTTCTCTCAACTTCAAAAGTAAAAAAGTTTCGATCCCGACCAAATATTCTGATCCGCGTCTGGCGTATACTTCTGAACCGGAGACCGATTACTTCAAATCCGAGTGGTTCAACCCTGCTGCGCAGAATTATTATGGAGCTCTGCGTACTTCGCTTACCCCGTCGTGGGTGGATTTTATAATTTACAGCTATGCCCGTGAATTTGATCACGGCATGGTCGGCTGCTATCTGGATGACACCTTTATCATGCCGGATACCAATTGCCATACTCTGGCAAAGATCGATGAAGATGGCGAACTCCACTCTGCGACCGGTATCTTTGCCATGCGCGAGATCGTCAAGCGCATTGCAACTTTGCAGCATTTGAAAGGATATTCACCGCGTGTGCTGCAGGTGCACATGACCAATGCGCAGATCATTCCTGCATTCTCCTTTGCCACCAGTCAGCTCGGATGGGAATCGGATTTCGGTGAAAAACCGCTGCAGCTGCGTTACAGAAAGGATTTGATTTTAGCTGAAAGCACCGGTTTGCAGATCGGTAACGCTCCGCTTTCACTGGGAGGCGTGGTGCGCAAAACTACTGCTGCAGACAAATGGAAACCGAAATTTGATTATCTGACCCGTACACTTCTGGCGATGACTATGCCCTACAATGTCGGCGTCAAACTCCGGGCTTCGCCGCAGGATGCTTCGCGCAAAGTCGTGCTTGCCGCGCAGGATATTCTCGGTAAATTCGGCATTGCTGAAGCCGATTGCAAGTTTGAGCCATTCTATGATCCGGCAAATGCTCCCAAGGAAATAAGCGGCAAAGATCTGATGATTTCCGCTTACGTCAGAAAAGGACGCAAACTTATGATCATCGCCAATGAGTGCGGCGAAGAGCGCAGGTTTGTCATCAACGGAAACTTTACTGTACTTGATGCTGAAACCGGAAAAGTACTTGCGGAATATGACCGGAGCGTGAAGCCTTACGATTTCCGGTTGATCGAACTCAAAAAATAGGTTTGCGAAAAATTATCACAGTGTCATCTTTTTACGGATGGCACTGTTTTTTTTGAAAAAATCTCTGGAATTTGGAAATAAATATGCTATATTATCTATCGATATTGTATGGAGATGTCAAATGAAAAATAAAGCTGTTGAATTATTCAATGCTGTTCCAAAAATCTATAACTGCGCGCAGACGGTCGCCGCAGCTGCCGGACGGAATGAGCTGATTGAAGATATGAAACTTTGCGGCGGCGGCAAGGCTCCGGAAAATCTCTGCGGAGCCCTCTATGCCGCTATGGTCATTGCCGGAGAAGAAAAAGGTTTGAAAATACGTGAAGATTTTGAATCGGCTCTGGGCGCGTCAACTTGTTCCGATCTGAAAAATTATGAGATGGTCCCCTGTGTCCGCTGCGTTGAAAAAGCCGCTGAACTTCTGGAAAAATACGGGAGATGAAATATGGATCGTGACCGTTTGAATAATTACGCTGAACTTCTGGTCAGAAAAGGCATCAATCCCGCTCCCGGACAGGAGGTGATAATCATCGCCGGACTCGATGAGATCGACTTCACCCGGCTGGTCGCGGAAAAGTGCTACCAATCCGGTGCCGCCAAGGTCATCGTTGAGTGGAAAGATATGCCGCTTGCCAAGCTCGACCAAATTTATCAGAGCGAAGAAACTCTTTCTTCCATCGAAAACTGGGAAGTGGAAAAACTCAAGTGGCGCTGTGAAAAACTTCCCGCCCTCATCTGGCTGGATTCCGAAGATCCCGACGGCATGGACGGTATCGATCAGGGCAAGCGCGCCCGCGCCCAGATGGCACGTTTTCCCAAGATCAAACCTTACCGCGACGAAATGGAAAATAAGTTCCAGTGGTGTATCGCCGGTGTCCCAGGTGTGGCGTGGGCGCAAAAGGTTTTTCCGGGACTGCCGGCAGATGAAGCTGTGGAAAAACTCTGGGAAGCAATTCTTGACGCATCCAGAGCCAACGGAGATCCCCTTGCCAACTGGGAGGAACACAATAAAACCATCCACCGCCGCTGTGATGAGCTCAATGCCAGAAACTTGACCGCATTGCATTACCGTTCCGCCAACGGAACTGATTTCAAAGTCGGTCTGATGAAACAGGGGATTTTTGCCGGTGGCGCGGAAAAAGATCTCTCCGGCAGAGTTTTCAATCCCAATATCCCCTCGGAAGAAATTTTTACCACTCCGGAACGCGGAAAAGCAGATGGTCTGCTCGTGGCGACCAAGCCGCTTTCATGGCAGGGGACTTTGATCGAAGATTTCTCCATCCGGTTTGAAAACGGTAAAGCCGTCGAAGTCAAAGCCGCCAGAGGGCAGGAGGCTCTGGAACGGATGATCGCCATGGATGAAAACGCCGCTTTCCTCGGTGAATGTGCGCTTATTTCGTGGAATTCACCCATCAACAACACCGGCATACTTTTTTACAACACCCTCTTTGATGAGAACGCCTGCTGCCATCTCGCGCTCGGACGCGGATTTGACAACTGTGTCAAAGATTATGAAAAGTATTCACAACAGGAACTGCGTGAAATGGGGGTCAACGACAGTATGATCCACGTCGATTTTATGATCGGTTCAAAGGATCTGGAAATAACCGGTGTTGCAGAAGACGGCAGCGAAGTCGATATTTTCCGCAACGGAGTCTGGTGTTTCTGATATTGGAACAGTGCGGCTGAAAAATGAATCTTAAATATCTCTTCAAACGCGGCATCGTGGTGATGACCATGGTTATGCTGATGTTCATTTCCGGTGCATCGGCATTACTGCTGTCCCGTTTTTCGCAGGCTGGATTTCTGGTCACCTGGCCGGTTTTGGGAGATTTTTTTCTGCCGTTATGTTTTGTGCTTCTGGCGCAGATATTCCGCAACCGGGTGTGCGCTGTTATTGCAGTATTATTGGCATTTGTCAGCGTGATTTTGCGTATTTTTGCCATGGTGATACGCAACGAAACCTTTATGCCGCTGGGGTTGGATTCTCTTTCTTTATTGTGGGAACACACTGACCATAACGGTTTGCGGGCGATTTTCGGAGATTTCTATTATTTGTGGCTGATTCCGTTGGTGATCGCGGTCGTCGGAGCAATGATCTATTTCTGCGCCCGGGTGTGGTACGCCACTCGCAACAAACGACGGATCATCCCGGATTCCTGGATAACGGTTTTTGCAGTATTGTTTGTGATTTCGATTTGCAGCAGTACGGTGTATATGTTCCGTCAGAAACGCACCACCGCCGAGGAGATAATGGAATCCAAACTGGTGCGCCCGGTTCCGCTGGTGGTGGCTAAACTGGCGGGAGATATTGTTGACCGGGCGTTGAAAGATGATGGCGTCGGCGGCTATTTCCCGGAACGGCTTCCTGAAGAATCCGCTGAACTGCTTTTTGCCTGGAATGTGGAAACTTTGAAGCCTCAAGGCGCGGAAAATTTTCCGGAACCTGCGGCGTATGATAGAGTTATCGTGATCGCCGTGGAATCGCTTGATCTTGCTTTTATAAAAGCGTATAACCCCGCTATGCCTTCAGGGATCACTCCTGAACTGGATAAATTGTTCAAAGAAAATCTCTCTTTTACCAACTGTTTTTCTGCGGCCCAGCCGACCAGCTGGGGATTGACTGCCCTGTTGATGTCACGCCTGGATTACCGGCGGGAGTTGAATCAGCCGGGCAATCCCTCTTTGTTTGCCATCGGTAACAAGATCGGGTATGCCGGGTACTATTTTTCGCCGGTTTCAGGTAGTTTCGGCGGCAACCGGAAAACCTATATGAAACTTTTTGATGGTGCTTTGGAACGCTTTTTCTTCTGGGAGGAGTTGCGCAAAAAATTCAATTCTGTTTCTCATGAAGCGTGGGGAATGGCGGACTATGAACTTTTTGATGCCGTTTACCGGCAGTTGAAATCTCCTGATATGCCGGAAAAATTTGTCGCAGTCATCAGTACGATCGACATACATCCGCCTTATACCGTTGCCGGAAACGATGACTGCAAACACGATTTCAAATCGGATTTCCTCAATTCGCTTCACTCCTTTGACCGCCATCTGGGGAATTTTATCCGCAGAATAAAGAGTGATCCGGAACTTTACAATCAGCGGACTTTGCTTGTCGTTACTGCCGACCACTCTGCCACTCACGGTGAAAATTATCTTAAACGAACTGATTTCAATCCGGCACGTATTCCGTTGATATTTATCTCTCCAAATTTGAAGCCTCTGGAAAATCTGAAAAAAGATAAATACTGTTCAACATTGGATATCACTCCGACTCTCGTCCGGCTGATCGGCGGGCAGATCCCCCGCAGTTTTATGGGCAGGGATTTGAGAGAAAGGAAAAATTGTGCGATCTCCCGGATCCCCGGAGATCTGCTTTTTGTTAATGCACCTGAACTTCCGGAACCGCTGTGTGTCAAACTCGGAGAGAAAAAATATGATTCTCCTGAAGCGCAGGCATTAAATGATTACTTCAATTTGTATTACAGCAACTGAAAGGATTTTTGCTTATGTATAATTGTGTCATTTGCCGCTATCACGAAATAGCTACCAAAGGCAACAACCGCAATATGTTTGAAAAGTGTCTGGTGGAAAACATCCGCCGCCAGCTCAAGCGGGCAGAGGTTTTCTGCAAAGTTTTGCGGGTTCGCGGCCGCGTCTGGCTGGAACCGGAAAACGGCGGAGTTTTTGAAAATTCCGAACTGGAAAAGATTATTAAAATCCTGCCGGATGTTTTCGGTCTGCAATCCTTTTCTCCGGCGGTGCTGCTTCCTGTTGATATGGATGAAATCAAAAAGTGCGTCAGCGATGTTCTTCCGGGGAAATTTCAGAAACATTGTACTGACGGACACAAGCCGGGTTTCCGCATCCGGGCGCGCCGCAGCAACAAGCGTTTTCCTCTGACTTCCAAAGATATTGAGATCGAACTTATTACTTATGCTGCTGAATTGCTTGGAGAAAATGCCTTCACCATCGACCTCGATCATGCCGAACTTACTCTGGGCTGTGAAATAAGAGATGAATTTGCTCTGCTGTACTTCGACATCATCGAAGGGGCAGGGGGACTTCCCGTGGGCAGCAATCCCCGGGTGATGACTCTGCTTTCGGGCGGCATAGATTCCCCGGTAGCCGCATGGTTGATAATGAAGCGCGGTTCAGCGACCGATTTTATCACTTTTCACAGCTCGCCGTATACTCCGCCTGAAACGGTGGACAAAGTGCGCGGAATCGCTGAAAAACTCAATACGTTTCAGCGCAACGGCAGACTTTATTCGGTGAACCTCGCTCCTATGCAAAAGGCGATCCGCGATTTTTGCAACGAACGTATGCGTACCGTATTGTACCGCCGCGCCATGCTCCGCATCGCCGGTATCCTCGCTGAACGCAACGATTGCCGCGCTCTGGTCACCGGAGATGCCCTCGGTCAGGTCGCCAGTCAGACCGTGATCAATATGGATACCATAAACCGGGCAAGCGATTTGCTCGTACTGCGCCCGCTGGTGGGAGCGGATAAACTTGAAACGATCCGCATCGCCGAAAGAATCGGCACCATGGAGCAATCCAAAGTGCAGGTTCCGGACAGTTGCACCGTCTTTGCCCCCGCCAATCCCAGTACCTCCGTTCCGGCGGCTCTGGCAGAGCTTGAAGAGGCAAAAATTGCCGATTATGGACTTTTGCTTGAAAAAATTGCATCAGAAGCGGTGTTGGAGGCTTGACAAAACGCATTTGCGGGGTTAACTTTTCTACATGTATATTTTTTGAACCATTTTCAGGGGATTTTTAAGAGTGATCAAAGATACTGAATTTGCTATCAAGCTGCTCCGGGAATACGGTATGGCAGACGCCGCGCAGGTCGTTGATGCACGCAATGCAGCTCTGGAATCCGGCAGCGGTGATGTGATCGGCGAGCTGATCAAAGCCGGGGTCGTCGGCGCTGATGAACTGCTCAATATGCTGGCACAGCAATACGGCATGGAAGTAATGGATATCAAAGGATATGATATCCCGCAGGAGGTCATTGACAACTTCAGCGGAGACTATGCCCGTTATTATACGGTTATCCCGGTTGCGATGGATAATACGCTTATCACCATCGCTATGAGTGACCCGACCGATGTCGAGGTGCTGGATACTCTCCGGTATCTGGTCGGCGGTGATATTGATGCGGTGATCGTTCCCCGGGAACAGATACTTGCCGCCATTGAAAAGTATTATCCGGAGGAAAATGACGATGTTTCCAGTTCAAACAAGGACGTTGATATCAGCGTTACCGATGAACTGGTTTACAATGAGTCTGCAAATGATACTCCGGGGCATGAGGATGATGATACCCCTCTGATCCGCCTGGTTTCCAAACTGATCATCGATGCCTACAAGATGCGGGCATCGGATATCCACTTTGAACCGCAGGAGAAGCGCTACCGGGTGCGTTACCGTATCGACGGTGCTTTGCGCGAGGTCAGCGGACCGCCCAAGTATATGCAGGCGAACTTCACCAGCCGTATCAAAATCATGTCCAATATGGACATCACGGAAAAGCGTATCCCGCAGGACGGACGTATCCGGATCATGGCGGGGGACAAAGAGCTGGACTTGCGCGTATCTTCCATCCCGACAGTTTTCGGTGAAAGTATCGTAATGCGTATTCTGGATAAGAGCAGTATTCAGCTTGACATCCCGCGTCTGGGCTTCTATGCGGACGATTTGGAACTGGTCACCAGGATCATCAACTATCCGGATGGCATCTTCCTGGTTACCGGACCTACCGGTTCCGGTAAAACGACCTCTCTTTATGCCTTTTTGAATACCATCAACACTTCCGCACGAAAACTTATCACCGTCGAAGACCCGATCGAATATCAGCTCCCCGGTGTCAATCAGGTGCAGGTCGACCGTCACGTGGATATGACCTTCGCCGCAGCTCTGCGAAGCATGCTCCGTCAGGCGCCGAACATCATCATGGTCGGTGAAATCCGAGACCTTGAAACTGCCGAGATCGCCATCAACGCCGCCCTTACCGGTCACTTGGTGTTCAGTACGCTTCACACCAACGACGCTCCCGGTGCCGTGACCCGTCTGGTCGACATGGGGGTGAAGCCGTTTCTGGTCGCCACCGCGCTCCGGGCGGCTATGGCACAGCGTCTGTTGCGGCGGGTCTGCAAAGAATGCGCTGAACCCCATATCCCGACTGCGGCGGAAAAGCGCATTCTGGGCTTGAGTGATGAATATATCGCCAATCACAAGTTCGTTAAAGGTAAAGGCTGCCGCAATTGCGGTTTCACCGGATACCGCGGACGTGTCGGTATTTATGAAATTTTCCTTATTACAGAAGAAATTGCCCGGTTGATCTTCTCCAATGAAACCAGCGGTACTTTGCGTTCCTATGCCCGTAAAAACGGAATGCGCAGTTTGCGTGACGATGCTCTGCGTAAAGCCGAAGCCGGTACCTCCACGCTGGAAGAGGTGATCTTTGTAACCCTGCGCGACGAAAGCTAACATCAGAAGAAAAGAGTGATGCAATGATCGATATAAACAGTTCAGCATTGATCGACCTGCTCAGAAGTGAGCGCGCTGCCGGTAATCCGGAGTTGATGCAGCATTTGAACGAGGTCGCAGAAGAGTGTGAAAGTTCCGGCAAGAGTGCATTGGCGGTTGTGGAGAACTTCGGTTTGTTCACCCGGCAGGAGATGTTGGAACTTATGGCGGAAAACCTCGGTTCTTATGTCTGGAATCCCCGAAATCAGGATATCGAACGCTATCTGATCGATCTTCTTGAGGTCAATACCGCCCGTACCAACGGTGTCATCCCGATCGCCGAGCAGGCGGGGGAACTTCATCTGGCGATGCGCCATCCTCTGGATTACCAGGTGATAGAATCTTTGCGTTTCATTCTCGGACGTCCGCTGTTGGCAGTGGTCTGCGATCCGGATGTTTTTGAAAACGAACTTGACCGTTATTATCCGGCAAAAGAGGACTCCATTCAGGATATTATCTCTGAACTTGGAGAATATCAAATCGAGGAAGAGGATGTCCCGGATGAAGATAAGGCAAATGAAATGCCGATCATCAAATTCGTGGATGTTGTCATTCAGCAGGCGATCCGGGATAAGGCATCAGATATCCATTTTGAACCGTTTGAGAAGAACTTCCGTATCCGTTACCGCGTGGACGGTGCGTTGTATGAAATGCCGCAGCCGCCGCGAAGTCTGGCAACTCCCGTTATAAGCCGTATCAAAATCATTTCCGGTTTGAATATTTCAGAACGCCGCCGCCCGCAGGACGGACGTATCCAGCTGCGCTATAACGGCCGTCCGGTCGACTTGCGTGTGTCATGTCTTCCCACCAGTCACGGCGAATCTGTGGTGCTCCGCGTGCTTGACCGTACTGTGGTGAACTTGCAGCTGGATTCTCTGGGTATCGGTGCCGATGTGTTGGAAAAACTTCGTGAAATCATCCAGTTGCCCAACGGTATTCTGTTGGTGACAGGTCCTACCGGTTCCGGTAAAACGACTACTCTTTATTCGGCATTGAGCGAGATCAACAAGATCGAGGATAAGATCCTTACTGCAGAGGACCCGGTGGAATATGATATCGCCGGACTTATCCAGTGTCCCATCAATGATGCGGTCGGAATGACCTTCCAGAAAGCGCTGCGCGCCTTTTTGCGTCAGGACCCCGACCGGATCCTCGTCGGTGAGATCCGTGACTTTGAAACTGCGCAGATCGCTATTGAAGCTTCGCTTACCGGACACTTTGTGTTCAGTACGCTTCACACCAACGACGCCGCCAGTACCGTTACCCGTCTTATGGATATCGGTGTGGAACCGTTCCTTATCGCATCTTCACTGGCAGGTGTGCTGGCGCAGCGTCTTATCCGTCGGGTCTGCCCCAACTGTAAGACATTCTACACGCCTACGGAAAATGACCTTGAGCGGCTCAATCTTGAACCCGGTCAGGTCGGCGACCGTAAATTCTGTTACGGTAAGGGATGCGAAGTTTGCAACAATACCGGTTACAAGGGGCGGAAAGCCTTGACCGAACTCATGCTTATCAACGATGAACTCCGCGAAATGATCGCTAACAGTACTCCCGCCAATATCGTGCGTGACCGCGCGTGTGAACTCGGTATGAGAATGCTCCGTGAGGATGGTCTGCAAGCGATTTTCAACGGCGAAACCACCGTGGACGAAGTGGTGAGATATACGTGATATGTATTTTATTTCAACAGTAAAACTGTTAGAGAAAGGATTTTAAGTTATGCCGCAATTTATATACACCGCAATGGATGCAGCCGGCAAGGAGCAGAAGGGCAAAATAAATGCCGCTACTGAAGAAGCCGCAAAGGCGGAACTTAAGGGAAAAAAGCTTTATGTGACCTCGATCCGGGTTCAGGTGGAAACCAAAAAGAGCAAAGGAGCAAAGAAAAAAGGCGGTCTCAATGTCAACCTCGGACCGATGGTTATCAATCGTAAAGATTTGACCGTGGTGACCCGGCAGTTGGCAATTCTTCTCGGCGCCGGTCTGCCGCTTATCCGTTCTTTGCGGACTCTTGAGAAACAGGCGCAGAACCCTGCGGTGCAGGGCGTTCTCGGTAAAACATGCGAAATCGTTGAAGGCGGTGCAACGTTTGCCGAAGCATTGTCCCAGAGTCCGAAGTCGTTTGATAAACTTTATTTGAACATGATCCGCGCCGGAGAGGCTTCCGGTGCGATGGAGGTCATTCTCGACCGTCTGGCAAACTTTATGGAATCGGCGGCCCGTATCGCCGGGAAAGTCAAATCCGCCTTGATTTATCCGTGTGTGATTTTGTTCATTGCGCTGTTGGCATTGGTCGGTTTGATGATCTTCATCGTTCCGAGCTTCAGTAAAATTTTTGACGATCTGCTGGAAGGTGAGCCTTTGCCCGGTATCACCCAGTTTTTGATCAATACGAGTAATACGATGATGAACCAGTGGTGGTGGTATGTCGTCGGTATTGTCACTATTATTGTGGTTTTCAAGATAGTTGTTAAAATCCCGCAGGGTAAATATGCGGTTGACTTCTGCAAATACCGGATGCCGCTTTTTGGTCCGATCATTTCCAAAACTGCGATTTCCCGGTTCAGCCGTACGCTCGGTACTCTGATGAGTTCCGGTGTGCCGGTGTTGAGTGCGCTTCAGATCGTTAAAGACACCAGCGGTAATGAAGTGGTTGCCAACGGTGTTCAGCAGGTTTATGAAGCGGTCAAAGAGGGAGAGGGGATCGCTGTCCCGCTCGGCAAAACCAAAATTTTCCCTGAAATGGTGATAAGTATGGTCGAAGTCGGAGAGGAAACCGGTAAACTTCCTGAAATGCTTGATAAGATCGCCGATACCTACGAGGAAGAGGTCAACAACGCCGTGAGCGCATTGACTTCACTTATTGAACCGATCATGATCGTCGGTTTGGCAGGTATGGTCGGTACCATCGTTATCGCATTGTTCCTCCCCTTGACCAAGATCATCGAAAAGATGTCCGGTTAGTCCTTATGTTTCAAATTCTGGATATCGGAAACACTCACAGTCGCATCGCGCTCTGGGATAACGGGAAATTTATTTCGATCAAAGTGGTGGATACCGCCGCTTTGGATTGTTGTGAATTTTCTTCCATCCCGACTGTTGCTGCGTGTGTCAGTGCTGAAGTACGCAAAAAACTGGAACATTGCGGCATAAAATTTATTTCTGCGTTGAATCAGCAGTCTGAAGTTGATTTTTCTCCGGTCGATCGTTCCACTTTAGGTGCCGACCGGGTGGCTAATGCCGCCGCGCTGGCTGAATTTTATCCATTGCCAGGAGCTGTTATTGATTGCGGCACAGCTGTTACCTTGGAGCTGGTTGATGAAAATAAACGTTTTGTCGGCGGGGCGATAGCCCCGGGACGGGCGTTGATGCGTTCCAGTCTGGCGCGCGGAACCAGTCTGCTTCCGGAAAGCGGATTGCTGGATGCGCTTCCAGATAAACCCGGACGCAACACCATTGATGCCATCGGGTTCGGAGTCGGGTGCGGGGCCAAGGGCATTGTGCGTGAGCTTGCCGAAGCTGCCAAAAAGCACTTGAATATCAAAACATTGATATTGACTGGCGGAGATGCGGAGTTTTTCCGTCCGGTGCTGCCGGATGCCATTGTTCCGGGAATCGAATTTACCCTCCATGGGGTGCGTCTTGCCGCAGGGGTCAAATAGGGCAGGGCAGCAGCTGGCGCATGGCCAGAGTGCCACATGGAGCGATGTCGTCTGACGGACGGTAACGGACAACAGCCGCCCATTGTCTTTATGTCTGCGAGTGTTGCTTGGCGCGCATCCAACCAGTCCGATCACGTCCGACTCAACGCACCAAGTCGGTCAATTTGCGTTACAAAAAAAAAGACACCCGAAATAACGGATGTCTTTTTTCTGCACTCATGCAAATCAGTGACGACGCTGTTTGGCTTCACGACGTTTGATTTCGCTCGGTTTCTCATAGTGGCGGCGGTTGCGCAGCTCTTTGAGGGTGCCTTCTTTGTCGAGTTTTTTCTTCAACCGGCGCAATGCACGGTCGATGACCTCGCCTTTCTTTACGCGAACTTCGGTATCCATTGACATTCACCCCCTTTCAGAGCATTAGAGTTTACAATTGCATATCTCCTTAATATATCACAGAACGGCAACTTTTCAAGTGGTTTCTATTGCAAAATAGTATATTTTCTGAAGAAAAAGGGTTGTAAAAAATTTTTCAGGAGGTATATTATCCCCAAATACTTAAAGGAGATTTTACATGAAAAAGTGCTTTTTTGCAACACTGCTGTCTGTGTTTGCCCTGATCGCCGCCGCTGCTGAATATGAAATGGTATTTGAAAGCAGTAAACCCGGTTCGATCTTTAATTGCGGCGAAGATATGACTTTTACCGCACAACTGCTGATAAATGGCAAAGTTGCAGAAAACTCGGTGGTGGAATATGTTCTTTATCACAACGGACAAAAGGTCAGAGAGGGTAAACAGCAGATTTCAGAAAAGCAGCTCACTGTTACCACCAAACTCGATAAACCCGGCTGGGCGCATATCTACTGTACCTTCAAAGATGCCAGAGGAAAAGTTTACCGCCGCCCGGTACTGTGGCGCGGCAAAAAAGAGATGCGCAACGTTTCCGGCGGTATCGGCGGTATGGTCGAACCGCATAAAATCGACATCGCCATCAAAGAACCGGCGGACTTCGATGAATTCTGGGGCAATATCAGAAAAAATGTGCTCGCCCAGCCGATCAAAGAATTGGAAAAAATCGACATTACCCCGGCAGAACAGAAAAAGAATTTCGTCGTTTATGACATGAAGGTCAACTGCATTTCCAACCGTCCGGTTTCAGGTTATCTGGTCATTCCAAAAAATGCCCAACCGAAATCTCTTCCGGCGATAGTCTCATTTCATGGAGCCGGATTCCGCAGTTCGGCGATGCAGTTCGGTTATGCCGGTAAAGGCATGATCGCTTTTGATGTCAACGCCCACGGTATTCCCAACGGAAAAAGCAAGGAATTTTATCTGGATATCCGCAAGCAGATCGGCAAAGAGTGCGGCGGACGCTACAATCACTCCGGTAAAGAAGACCGCGAAAAATATTTCTACAAAAATGTTTATATGCGGGTTATACGTGCTTTGCAGTATGTCAAATCACTTCCGGAATGGGATGGCGAAAATCTGATCATCGTCGGCGGCAGTCAGGGTGGTGCGCAGGCGATCGTTGCCGCCGCACTTGATCCGGATGTGACCTTGTGCCGTGCGATGGTTCCGGCAATGAGCGACCACTCCGGCTGCTTTGCCGGCCGTCAGAGCGGCTGGCCCCGGGTCTATCAGGATTTGAAAGACAAAGCTGAAGTGGAAAAAGCGGTCAAAACCATGGCTTATTACGATGATGTTTTCTTCGGCCGCCGGATCAAATGTCCGATCTACACCTGTACCGGATTTATTGATACGGTCTGTTCTCCGACCAGTGTTTATGCGTTCTACAATAATCTGCCAGCAACGACATTCA
Source organism: Lentisphaerota bacterium (assembly GCA_015061605.1). Lineage (GTDB taxonomy): Bacteria > Verrucomicrobiota > Lentisphaeria > Victivallales > Victivallaceae > UBA1784. Next base: position 32,075 of record SUWH01000003.1, read on the forward strand.
AATCAATGACCACGACGCCGACGGCACCGCATACTGCCAAAGAAAAATATTTCAGCAAGGCTTTGGATGACTATCTTGCCGGAATAAAAAAGCAAAAGGCAGCGAAATAAAACAACTGCAGAATATCTCAACGCGATAAAGGTGGGAAGAATGACACATTCAGAATTTGTAAAGAAAGTTCGTCTGCTGAAACTTATTGATTTCAAATTCTGGTGCATGCTGATCGTTTTCGGAGCTTATGCTCTCGGTTTTATTTTTCAGATTGAGGGTAAAGCGGTAGAGTTGTTATTGTATATACCGATGATTTTTTTGCTTGAAGCGGCGGTCAACGGCAAAAATTTTTGTTGTCCGCATTGCAAAACACCATTTAAACTGCGCCATGCCGGATTGATCATTGCCACCGGCCGATGTTATTGCTGCAATAATAAACTTTTTGAACTTCCGCCCGCTTCGGCTCCGGTCTTTGACCGTATGGAATTCATTGCATTTCATCGCCGTAAACTGCCGTGGAAAAATATTTTTGCCGCAATCATTATCACTTTTGTAATAACAAATTGCGGAATGATTATCGCCATTCCGGAAATGGTACGGCTTCATCCGTTGATCCTGGATTTGTTTTTGATTTGGGAACATCTGCATATCGAACTTGCCGGAGTGGTATTTTTGTTTTTTGCTTTGTTTTACGCCGGATCGCGGATTTTTTCTTCCGGCGGCAGATTTGCCGTCTGTCCGCATTGCCGGGGGAAACTGGATGGCATTTTGCCTCAAATCGCGATCGCCTCCGGGCGGTGCGGTCATTGCGGGAAAACGTTGTTATTCACTCAAAGTACAATGCCGGAAAATCTCTTTTGCCGGGAATCAAAAAGTGAGCGTTTCCCCGCAGAATTTCATTGGTTCTTTCAGCCGTGGATCGCGCTGATTATACTGGGATTTTATCTGGCGGCATCAGCAAATGGTGATTTGCTTATACCATTACTCATAACTGCCGCAGATCTGATGTTTCTGGCTTATCTTGCGCTACCGCCCCGGTGCAATCATAAGCGGATCGACCGGATCATCCAGCGTACCGGATGTTGCGGGATTTGCGGCGAAAATCTTGTGAATAATAAAAGTTTATTCTTTTTTCCGGAGGGAGACGGAATTTTTATTCCGGCTTGTGACCGGGGAAACAGCGGTAAATTGATGTTGACGGTATGGCTCTTTATATTGCTGATTTTCATCGCTATCGGCGGAAAAGTCTTGCTGGATGGCGGCGGAATGCGGGCATTGGCGGCTCCGGTCATTCCGGCGATATTGTTGACATTGTATGTTATTGGACGGAAAAAGAATATTCCGGTATACGGTATCGGGCTGAATGTAGATCATATAACGTTGATGAGCCGTGAAAAAATCCTTATAAAACACTCTGATATAATAAGTGTGAAAAAATCTTTTTATACCGGAAATGATAAAAAAACTGCCGTTACAGTTTATACGGTCAAAACGGCGCAAAGGTGCTATAATTTGAAAGATTCCGCTTTTACCGATCCGGAACAGTTCTGTCAGTATATGGATAATCTGGCTGCTCCGGAAAAAGAGTGACTCATTGTTTTATTTTTACATTGAGTTTGGTGAGAATGTTTCTCATATCTTCCGGTACCGGGGCGGTGAATTCCATGATTTCACCGCTTGCCGGATGGGGCAGGGAGAGTTTCCAGGCATGAAGCTGCTGTCTTGTCACCCCGGGAAATCCGGTATTGCTCCCGTAAAGTTCATCACCTGCCACCGGCAGGCCGATACTGGACATGTGGACTCTTATCTGATGAGTTCTTCCGGTTGCGATATTGACCTTTGCCAGTGCCAACGGAAGTTTATCCACCGTCTGCGCGGTAACGATTTGGTAACTGGTTACCGCTTCTTTGCCGTTGCGGTCAACGATCGCCATTTTCTGCCGGTTCACCGGATGCCGCCCGATAAGTGTGGTCAAGGTACCGGAGTTTTCCTGCGGGACCCCCCGGCAGATCGCAAGGTAACACTTTTTTGCGGTATGGTCGGCAAAAGCTCTGCCCAGTTTGAACATCGCTTCAGGAGTTTTGGCAATGACCAGACAGCCGCTGGTATCTTTATCCAGACGGTGGACGATGCCCGGTCTGCCGTCGGAATCCGGAAAGAGTTTTTCCATCCCCGGATAACGCCCCAGAAGCGCATTGACCACAGTTCCCTGATGATTCCCTGCGCCGGGATGGACGACCACACCGGCAGGCTTGTTGATGACAAGAAGTGAATTATCTTCAAAAAGTATTTCAAACTCAAAATCTTCGGCGGCAAGTTCCGGCGTTTGAACTTCCGGAATCAGAACAGTCAATTGGTTGCCGGTTTTCAAAATCGTACGGGGCAGGGCGGTCGTTTTGCCATTGATCGCCACTTTGCCATCTTTGATCAGCTTCTGAAGATAAGCTCTTGATGAGTCCGGGATCAGCTTCGCCAACACCGCATCCAGCCGGCAGTCGGCAAATGTTCCGTCGATGGTAAATTCAAGCTGCCGGTTCATCATGTTTCCGGGCAAAGTGGTAAAGCAGGATCGCGCCGCCAGTGCACAGAAGAATTCCGATCCATTGCGCCGGAGTCAATCCGGCATACAAGACATTGTCGCCGCGCAGAGTTTCGTTGAAAAAGCGTATCACCCCGTAGATGATGAGGTAGACCGAAATGACGATACCGCGCTTCGTTTTACGCAGAAGCCAGCAGAAAAAGGCGCAAAGCAGAAAATTTTCTCCGGCTTCCAGGAGCTGAACCGGATGCAGCGGCAAAGTGCCTGCAGACATTTCCAAAACGCTCCCCGCCGGAGCTTTTATACCCCACCACGCATCGGTAGCACGGCCGTAGCAGCAGCCGTTGAGAAAACAGCCGATACGTCCGAGCCCGTGTGCCGCGGTCAGTGCCGGAACGAAAAAATCCAGTATCCGGATTATATCCAGTTTCTTTTTCCAACTGTACAGGACCACGCTGAAAAACGCCAGCAGAAATCCGCCGTAAAAGACCAGTCCGCCCTGATCGATGCGGATGATGCTCCACAAATCATCGCGGTAATAGTGAAAAAACTGAACGACGTAAAAAATCCGCGCTCCGAGTACACCGGTGATCATCGCCAGAAAGAGCAGTGTCGAACACTGATCTTTGGAAACATTGGCAAAACGGCGGTTGAATTCCAGCAAAAACATCGCAACGATAAAACCCAGTGCCGCCATTACTCCATACCAGCGGATGGTCAATGCCCCGATTTGAAAAGCGATTGGATCCATAATATTTTCCTTATTGTTCCTGATTTTTCCGGACTTTTTTTGCGTAATATTCTATGCCCATGACCAAGCCGAGACCGGCAATGGCACACAGGATGGTGAATAAAGTTTTTCCATCAAAACTTTGCGGCATATCGTAGACTATCCGGGTGGCGACCGGTTTGCCTTTCTGAAGCACGATACTGCTCAAATCAGCATGCTGAAACGGCCAGATGCGGGGCAGTGAGCCGAGCATGAAGCCGATCAATGCTGCAATGGTGATGCTTTCAAAATTTTTCATCAGATAATTGAGCAAATGAACAAATGCGCCAAGTCCGAGAATACAGCCGATGATAAGCAGTACGATCATTGAAATATCATCAAAACTCAATTTCAGCCGGGCTACATTGCCGACCGCGTTCCAGACCCGGTCGTACTGCCCCAGAATGAGCAGCAGAAATGAACCGGACAATCCCGGCAAAATCATTGCAATAATTGAAATCGCTCCGCAAATGATCATGGTGTACCAGGCATTTCCGGTATTCACCGGAACCAGCGAAATGATGGCAAAGGCGGCGATTCCGGCTGCAACGAGTGAGATTCCCGCCGGAACGGTCCATTTTTTTATCTGATGGTTGACGGTGATGATACTGGCAAGGATAAGACCGAAGAAAAAGGCGCGGGTGGGTTCAGCGTGTTCATTGAGCAGATAGACCACCAGTTTGGCAAGTGTGGCAAATGAGAACAGGACACCGATAACAAGGAAAAGCAGAAAACGCCAGTCGATCCGGTGATAAAGAGCTTTGAAATCTCCTTTGAAAACCATTTTTACGGTTTCGAGCGATCCGATCGTCCGCAACGTGTCGACCAGTTTATTGAATGCCCCCATGATAAAGAGCATCGTGCCGCCGGAAACACCGGGAATAACATTGGCACTGCCCATAAAAAAACCAACCAGAAAGTTGTAGAAGTCCTCTTTGAACTTGGAATAGAGTTTCATAAAATACCTGCGTTTGATTTTTAAGCACTTCGCTGCTTATAAAAAAATGGCAACCCCACCAGGATTCGAACCTGGGCTAACTGGACCAAAACCAGTTGTGCTACCGTTACACCATGGGGTTGCGCGTTATGGTACTGTTACGAACCATGATATTTTATAATATAGTACGCAAAATGTGATTTTTCCAGATGGTTTTCAAAAAAAGTCAAATATATTATGTGCGGATTTTATTTTTCTTAATTAAAATGCATTCCCCGGCAGAAATCACTTCAATTTTTTGACGGCGGCAACTTTTCCGGATTTGTCAGTGTAAAATTCGGCATCAACACTTTTGTCGCTGATTTTAAGATAGACGAAACCGGTCGCATTGGAATAGAGTTCAAATGTTTCAACATTGAGCGTTTTAAGATGAGCCAACGGAGCTTTGGCGCGTTTATTGTTTTGCTTTGCAGGGGTGAGGCATTTAAAAAACTCATCCCGGTTGCTTATACGGTTTCCGAATGGCTTTCCGGTGTTCCAGTTATATCCGATGCTGCTGGCGACCAGCTGGGAAATACTGCCTTTTTCACCTTTTACCTTTATCAGTGACGGGACGTGAGTGTGTGCAGCAAGAATAACGGTGTTGTGTTGAATGAGCATGTCGAAAATTTCACGGCTCCGGGGCGCGAGCCAGCCGGGAACTCCGGTAGAGCAGGGGAGAACCGGCAAATGGGTGATAAAAAAGACATAACGGTTTTTTGGATTCTTTTTCAGCGTATCGCGGAGAAAATTGATTGAAACACGGGCTTTGATCATGCCGTCAAAGAAGATAAAAAGGTCTTCACCCTGACGGAACGCGAAATTGCTTCCGGCTTTCTGTCCGAGTTCCTTTTCGATAATCGGTACAAAAACTTTGGCGTAGGTGGGATTGTCCCATCCCTGCGCGATGGCGGCGGTCTCTTTGCCGTTTTTACCTTTTACCATGACTACTGTTTCTTTGCCGTCTTTGTCTTTGACGATTTTGGGACCATGTACTTTGGTGTCGTGGTTGCCCTTGGTAAAAAGGAGTTTGTGGTCAGGGTAATAGCTTTTGACGGCGTTGAAAGCATCGACCAGCATTTTTGCCCGCTGTTCTTTGAGGGCAAGATAGCCTTGGGTGAAATCTCCGAGCTGAACAACAAAAGGGACATCTTTATTCAACAGCTTTGCGGAAGCTGTAAAGAGTTCCGGCATTGCTTTCTGCCACATATTATCGTATGCTTTAGAGTATTTTGTGGGATATTTTACTCCCGGATAGACGTGGTATTTCGCATTTTCAAAGTGGATGTCACCCAGTACCAGCACCCGGTATTCGGAAGCTGAAGCAAACAGCGCGGCAAAAGCCGCAACAAAAATAAAGATGATTTTTTTCATATTCATATCTCCTTGAACAATTATTATTTCAACCTTTTGCTCGCGGCAGCTTTTCCGGATTTGTCAGTGTAAAATTCGGCAAAAACACCTTTGTCGCTTACATTGAGATAGACAAAACCGGTTGCATTGTCATAAAGTTCGTAACTTTCGATTTTCAGCGATTTGAGGTAATCTATCGGATTTTTATGCATCGGTTTTTTCAGTCTTACCGGCAGCACTTTTTTCAGCATTTCATCAAAACTGCGGCAGCGGATGCCGAATGGTTTTCCGGTGTTCCAGGCGTAACCGATACTGCTGGCAACCATCTGGGTGATGCTACCCTTGCCGTTGCTGACTTTTATCACAGAAGGAACATGGGTGTGTGCGGCAAGAACGATGGCGTTTTGCTTAAAAAGAATATCTGCAACTTTCCGGTAATACGGCATCAGCCACCCCGGACTGGCGGTACAGCTGGCAAACAGCGGCAGATGGGTAAGCAGAAAGACGTAGCGGTTTTCCGGATATTTCTTAAAAGTTTCGTTGAGAAATTTTATGGAATCATCCGGTTTGATGTAGGTGTCATAAAAAATATAGAGATCTTTGCCGTGACGGATGACATAATTGTGGTCGATCTTTCTTCCCAGTTCTTTTTCGATATGCGGAGTGAATACTTCGGCGTAAGTTTGGTAATCCTTCAGACTTTTGACCACATTTTTGGGACCATAGCATTGATTGTCATGGTTGCCGGGGACAGACAGGAGCTTATGGTTCGGATAATAAGGTTTAACTGCTTTGAAAGCATCATCGAGCATTTTTGCGCGCTGTTCTTTCAACGGCAGATAGCCTTGGATAAAATCGCCGAGCTGGGCGACAAACGGGACATCTTTATCCAGCAATTTTGCCGAAGCAGTGAAAAGGTCCGGCATTGCGTTTTTCCACATTTCGTCATATTTTTTTGAATATTTTGTACGGTATGTCATCCCCGGAATAGTGTGGTATTGTTTGCCTTCGAAGTGGATATCACCCAATACCAGTACCCGGTATTCGGACGCGACGGTCTCTGCGGTTGAAGCTTGTTTCTGATCGAATGCGCACCCCGCACTCAAAACGGCAATAAAAAGTGCAATAAATTTATTCATTGATTTATTCTCCCCGGTCAAAAAAACAGCATATCCAACGTGGATATGCTGCCTGTTTTGTCTGAACTGCTTCAGCGCTCCTTTTCTTCATCCTCTTCCAAATCGTCGAGGAAAGAATTTTCCAGATCTTCATCGGAATCGCTGAATCCGGTGTCGATGTCGAATTCCTCATCAGCAAATTCACTGTCCAGATCATCATCGAGGAAGATGTCATCTTCATCCAGATCGGCGCGGGCGAAGTCATTGTCATCGTCATCGAGTTCACTGAAAACATCTTCGCCGATATCAGCCTCATAATCGTCAGCGTATTCGTCCATATCATCCGGATCATCCAGAAAGGAACTTACCGCACCGATGGATGCTCCGCACTCCGGGCAGCAACCGTCTTCGGCTTCGATTTCACTTTCACGTACTTCGACGTTGCAATAGGGGCAGGTTGTAGCCATGTCTTATCCTTAATATTGGTTTTTTTTGTTTCTGCATGAAAGCACAACAGTATATGGAATGGTACTATATTATATATTTGCGATTTGTCAAGTGGTTTTTTGAAAAAAACAGTAAAATTTTTCCGGTGAAAAACAGATATAACAGAATCACTTTTTTTAATTCAATTTTCTTCCGCAGAAAAACTTGAGGAAACAGATTTTTTTGATTTTACGGGATAGTTGCGGGCAGATAAAAATATCTGCGGAAATTTTCAAAAAAACATTGGCAATAGTGTGTGAGCGGTGTTATATTAGAAGGTGATTATGGTATGCTTTTCTTAAAAGGAGAACTTTTCCGGTATTATGGATACTGAAAAAAATATTGCTTTGCGAAAACAGGCGGTCGCCGCTTCCCGGCAGATCATCGTCAAAGCCGGCACCAGGCTGCTCATCGACCGGGCTTCCATTGCCAAGCTGGTCGACGGCATCGCTATGCTCCGGAAGCGCGGACACCGGGTACTGCTGGTGACCAGCGGCGCAGTCGGCATGGGAATGGAGCTTGCCGGTCTGGAAAAACGCCCCAAAGAGTTGGCGCAGAAACAGGCGCTTGCCGCCATGGGGCAGACCCGGTTGATGAATATTTACGCTGAAGAAGCCGCCCGGCACGGATTTCAGGTGGCCCAATTGCTGCTTACTGCTTCCGATTTGCGCAACCGCAGCCGCTATTTGAATGTCATGAACTGCATCAACGCTCTCTGGGAGCGCGATGTATTGCCCATCGTCAACGAAAATGACTCGGTTTCGGTTGCTGAATTGAAGTTCGGCGACAACGATACTCTCGCCGGTATGCTCACCAGTCTGACCGGTGCGCAGATGACGGTTCTGCTTACCACCGTCGATGGTCTGCTCGGACGCAACAGCGACGGCACGCTCGGTGAAAGAATTCCGGTCGTGGAAAAAATTACCGAAAAGATCCGCAGTCTTGCCGGAGAAACCGATGATTCCGACCTGTCCACAGGCGGGATGGCATCCAAGCTCCGCGCCGCCGGATTGTCCACCGCTTCCGGAGCATGGCTCTGGATCGCAGACGGGCGGATGCCTGATATTATCTCCCGGATACTTGACGGTGAAGATACCGGAACATTGTTCCTGCCCGAAGAACATAAAGTTCCCGGACGTAAACGCTGGTTCGGATTTTTCAGCCGTATTTCAGGAGAGATCACCGTCGATGCCGGCGCGCAGAAAGCGGTTCTCGGTAAAGGCGGCAGTCTTCTGCCTTCCGGAGTTACCGGCGTTGACGGCGAATTCAAGCGCGGCGATACCGTGGATATCTGCGGTGCAGACGGCCGTCCCTTTGCCCGGGGACTGGTCAATTTTGACAGTTCCGACTGCCGCAAAATAATGGGAAAACATACGGCGGAACTTCCGGAAATACTCGGAACTTCTGCTGAAGCTGAACTTATTCACCGCGATCACCTCATTTTGCTTGAACGATGAAAATTTTTATCAAAACCTACGGCTGCCAGATGAATGAGCGCGATTCCGAAGCGCTCGGAGCAATGCTCTGCCGTAACGGTCACACGTTGACTGATGTGGAAAAAGATGCCGATGTGTTGCTTTTCAACACTTGCAGTGTCCGCGATGCCGCTGAACGCAAGGCAAAAGGCAAGATCGGTTTCATGCGCAAACTGAAAAAACAGAAGCCGGAAATAATCATCGGTGTCCTCGGCTGTATGGCACAGCGGCTCGGCGATGAACTGCTCGCTGAACTGCCCCATCTGGATTTCGTTCTCGGTACCGGACAGATCCACCGGGTGCCGGAGATGATCGAAAATATCCAAAAAACACGGTGCCGGGTTTCTGAAACAGAGTTTTTTCCCGACGAGATCGAAATGCTCGGTGCGCACGGTGAAGCCTCCTGGAGCGGACAGATCGCCATCACCCGGGGCTGCAACCGCTTCTGCAGTTACTGTATCGTGCCGTATGTCCGGGGGCGTGAAGTGAGCCGTTCCCGCGAATCGATCCTTGCTGAAGCGCGTGCCATGGTCGATGCCGGAGTGAGAGAGATCCTGCTCCTCGGTCAGAATGTCGCCGCCTACGGTCTCAATGGCGATATCCGTCCGCCGGCGGACGATCATTCACCTTTTGCCGAACTTCTGGAAGAGTTGAATGAGATCCCCGGATTGCTCCGCATCCGTTACACTTCGCCTTATGTGAGCTACTTCAACAAAAGGCTTATTTCCGCATTGGCGAACTGTTCCAAGGTCTGCCACAATATCCATCTGCCCTTGCAGAGCGGGTCGGACCGGATCTTGAAAGCGATGAACCGCCAGTACACCGCCGCCGGTTATCTGGAAAAGGTCGCCGAATTGCGGCAGGCGATCCCTGATCTTACTTTTTCCACCGATGTCATAGTCGGATTTCCCGGCGAAACGGAGGAGGATTTCAATATGACCCGGCAGCTGATGAACGAGGTTGGTTTTGAACAGGCATTCATATTCAAATATTCCCCGCGCCCGGGCGCGAAGTCGGCGGAGATCGCCGATACCGTTTCAGAAGAAGTGAAACTTGAACGCAACAATATTTTGCTTGATGACCTCAAAGCGCGGATAAGCGGCAAATTGCAGACTCTGTCCGGCAGCGTGGTCGAAGTTCTGGTCGAAGGAGTCAGCTCCCGCAATCAGGAACGCTGGACGGGCAGGACCGGAACCAATTTCGTCGTCCACTTTGAGCCGGATGATGATTGTGTCCCCGGCACGCTGCGTAAAGTTGAAGTGAGCCGCAGCGGAGCGGTTTCAGTTTCCGGCAAACTTTTACCATTGGATTAATTTATATGGAGGATGTGACAATGGCGATCAATGAACTTTCAATAAGTACATGTGTTTTCGGTGCCGAGCGCGGTGTCGGACAAATGTTGAACGATTATATGGAGCTGGCGCTGAATGCCGGATTCAAAATGGTGGAAATTTCTCATCGCGTTCCGGAAAGCGAGAGTTCCATGAATGCTTTCCGCACTTCCGGTATCAAAGTCTGGTCGATCCACGGTATCATGGGAATGGGGGCAATTTCTCCGGATAAAGCAGAACGGGACAAAGCCGTCGAAGAAGCCTACCGCCACGCCGCCGGATACGCCGAATTCGCCCCCTGTCCGCTGGTCGAACACTATCTCGACCGCCACACCGACCGGAAAGTCGCCGGCTACTACCGGTACAGTGTCGAAAAATTGTTCGAAAAAGTTTCCGCTCTGGGCTACATCCTCTGTATCGAAACTGCTCCCTACAAGCCCAAAGAGTATGACCGTCACCCCAACAGCGTGGAGATCGCTGAATTTATCCGTTCTTTCAACTCTCCCCAGTTGCAGATGACCGTCGATGTCAACCACTCCAATCTCTATGAAAATCTGCTTGCAACCGCTGACATCACCCACGGTCTGGTCAAAAACATCCATGTTTCCAACAATTACGGCGTTTACGAGAACCATCTGCCGCCGGATATCGGTGTCATCGACATCAAACAGGCTTTTGATGCTCTGCGTCTGCATGGCTATGCCGGTCCCTGCAATCTGGAATTCAGCTTCCCGGGGCAGAAGGGGATCACCCCGTCTCTCACCCAGCTTATCGATGTCCGGCGTTATATGGAAAAACTGCTGTGGAACCGTTGAGGTTTCACAGCTTATTTTTTATCGGGAAATATTGCAAATGAATACTGTCAAACAACTTTATGACGCTGTTGCCGTAGAAAAAGCTATCGCGCGGATCGCAGATCGCATCGCTGCTGATTTTTCCGGAAAACCGGATGATTTTGCCTTGGTCGGCACCCAGCAGATGGGCGTGCCGCTCGCTGAAAAATTGTGCGCCCTTTTGAAAGAAAAAGGATTGAAACCGGATTTCGGTAAACTGGATATCACCATGTACCGCGATGACTTCGGCACCCGGGATATCCTGCCGATGATCAATGAAACGCGCATCCCGTTCGATGTCAATGGTAAAGATATAATTCTGGTCGATGATGTCCTTTCCAGCGGCAGAACCATCCGGGCAGCACTGGATGCTTTGACCGACTTCGGCAGACCGGGGATGATCCGGCTCGCCGTGCTGGTCGACCGCGGTGAACCGGAATTCCCTATCCGGGCGGATTATGTCGGATTTGAAGTTTCTCTGCCGCCTGATCGCAAAGTCAAAGTGCGCTTTGAAGAGTGTGCCGATTCCCCGGCAGGAATTTATGATGTTAAATGGCAATAATTTATAATATAAACAGGAATCAAAAACTATGCAGTGGACAAGAAAAGATTTGCTCAGCATTTATGATTTGAGCGCCGAAGAGATCACCTGCATCCTCGATACCGCGGAGAAGTTCAAGGAAGTCTCCGAACGGCGGGTAAAAAAAGTCCCCGCTCTGCGCGGTATGACGGTGGTCAACTTTTTCGTCGAACCCAGTACCCGTACCCGGGTCTCTTTTGAACTTGCCGAACAGCGGCTCAGTGCCGACGTCGTCAATATGCAGGCGCAAGCCAGCAGTCTGCTCAAAGGAGAAACCCTCCTTGATACGGTGAAAAATATTGAAGCGCTTCAAGTCGATCTGGTCGTCATGCGCCACAGCGCCCCCGGTGCCCAGAACTTCATCGCCGACCACCTCCAGTGCGGCGTGGTCAATGCCGGTGACGGCGCTCATGAACACCCGACCCAGGCTCTGCTTGACCTCTTTACCATCCGCGAGAAAAAAGGCGGTTTCAAAGGTTTGAATGTCACCATTTTAGGCGACATCCTCCACAGCCGCGTCGCCCGCAGCAACATCTGGGGCTTGCTCAAACTGGGAGCCAATGTCACTCTCGCCGGACCTTCCACTCTGGTTCCCCGGGAATTTGAAGAGATCGGATGCCGGGTCTGCCACCATCTGGACGAAGCCATCAAAGATGCCGATGTGGTCAACTTGCTCCGCATCCAGCATGAACGCCAGACGGTCGGTTTCTTCCCCAGCACCGGAGAATATTCCTCATGGTTCGGCATTAAAGCATCCTCTATGGAAAAGATGAAAAAAGATGTCCTCATCATGCACCCCGGCCCCATTAACCGGGATGTCGAGTTGGCAAGTGAAGTCGCTGACGGCAGCAATTCAGTCATCCTTGAACAGGTGACCAATGGTCTTGCCGTCCGCATGGCAGTATTGTTCCTGATCGCCGGAGTACAGAAATGAAAGATTTGATTTTGAAAAATGCCCGGGTCATCGACCCGGCACGCGGAATAGATTCAATCGGAGATATCGCCGTTTCCAACGGGGTTATCATTGAAGCCAAAGATGCAAAAAATCCGGAAGTTGTCGATTTGACCGGAAAAATCCTTTCTCCGGGATTTATTGATGTTCACGTCCACTTGCGTCAGCCGGGCAACACCGCCGCTGAAACCGTTGCCACCGGTTCCATGGCCGCCGCCGCCGGAGGCTTTACCAGTATCGTTGCCATGCCCAACACCACCCCGGCAGCTGATACCGCCGGTTCCATCGAATTGCTCAAGCGCACCGCCGCCGAGACTGCGGTCGTCCGGGTGTTGCCCTGCGGTAATATGACCAAAGGCGGCAAAGGCGAAGAAATGGCGGGTATCGGTTCTTTGAAAGCCGCCGGAGTCGTTGCATTGAGCGATGACGGCAAATGTATTCAGGATCATGCGCTGATGCGCCATGTGGTCGAATACGCCAAAAGCTTTGATCTGCCCATTCTGGATCATTGTGAAGAAAACACACTCGCCGCCGGTGGGGTCATGCACGAAGGCAAATGGTCGGTCCTGCTCGGTTTCAATGGTATTTCCAGCGCGTCAGAGGAACTCATGGTCGCCCGTAACATCATCCTCGCCCGGCAGATCGACTGGAAGATCCATATGCAGCATATCAGTGCCGCCGAAAGTGTCGCACTGCTCCGCCGCGCCCGCAAACGCGGTATCCGCGTTACCGGTGAAGCTACTCCGCATCACATCACTCTTACTGATCAGTGCATCAAAAAGTTCGATACCAACTACAAGATGAATCCGCCGCTTCGCAGTGAAGCCGACCGTCTGGCGGTCATCGAAGGTCTGGCTGACGGAACTCTGACCGCTATTGCCACCGACCACGCACCGCACACCCGGACGGCGAAAATGGTCGAATTCGACCACGCCCCATTCGGCATCATCGGTCTGGAAACCGCTTTGCCGCTTTCTTTTACTGAACTTGTGACCAAAGGTGTCCTCTCCATCCCGCAGTTGATCGAAAAATTCACCACCGGTCCTGCTGACATTCTCGGTATGAAAAATTACTCTCTTGCCGTCGGCAATCCGGCGGATATCACCGTGATCGATCCTGATGCAAAATGGACGGTCGATAAAAATAAATTCTTCTCCAAAGCCCGCAATACGCCGTTTGACGGCTATGCAGTTCAGGGACAGGTTATTATGACCATTGTCAACGGAAAGGTGGTGTTTCGACGATGAGCATCAGCGCATTTCAAAGTGTTGTTCAGGAGATGACAGAGTTCCGCAAACTTCTGCACCGCCATCCGGAGCTTGCCGGATGTGAAAAATGGACCTGTTCCGAGATCCGCCGCCGTCTGGCGGAGATCCCGGGTGTGGAAGTTCTGCCTCCTTTCCTTGAAACCGATACCGTTGCCTTTATCCACGGTAAAGCTCCCGGAAAAAATGTCACATTGCGGGCAGATATCGACGCACTCACCGTGACCGAAGAAACCGGTTGCGATTTTGCTTCAGAAAACCCCGGTTTGATGCATGCTTGCGGGCACGATGTCCACACGGCGGTGCTTATGGGAGCGGCGAAGATGCTCGCTGCGAAACGGAATGAATTTTCCGGCAGTATCCGGCTGGTCTTCCAGCCCGGTGAGGAAAACAAAGCGATGGCGCGTCCCTTGATCGCCGCCGGAGCATTGGATGATCCTCCGGCTGATTTCGTTGCCGCACTGCACTGTATGCCCGGACTTGAAGTCGGCAAAGCGCGGCTGCGTATCGGTGCGATGATGAGTTCCTGTGTCCACTTTGAAGTGTCCTTTTATGGCGTTGGCGGTCACGGCAGCCGCCCCCATGCGGCACGCAATCCGCTGATCGCCGCCTGTTCCGCCGTTATGGAATTACAGACCGCCATTCCCAACCGGATCAATTCCCAGCGGGCAGGGGTGTTGAGTATCTGCGCCATAAACGGCGGCAAACTTGACAATGTCATTCCGGAGAAGTGTTCATTTATCGGTACCATCCGGGCTCTGGATGATGAAACCGCAGCCGAACTGCGTACTGCGCTGGTCGATATGTGTCAGGCGATCGGTACGCTTCACCGCTGTAAATGTGATGTTCACCTTGCCGAGGGCGGGTATCCGGCGACCATAAACAGTGAAAGCGGTTTTGCTCTGGCAAAACAGACCCTTGAAAATTGCAATATCGGTGTGGAGGTGATGCCGGAATCTTTTATGGCTTCAGAAGACTTTTCCTACTATCTCAATAAAGCTTCCGATGGTGTCTTTATCATGATGGGCGCCGGAGAAGATCAGCTGCCGCTTCACAACTGCCGTTTCCTTGCCGATGAAAAAATGATCGGTCACGGTATAGCTTACATGACGGAAATCGCATTGGCGGCTCTCAAGTGAATTACTATATCCATGTGCCATTCTGCGCGTCAAAGTGCGGATACTGCGCCTTTTATTCCGAATGTGGAAGCGATGGCGCACGCATGGATCGCTATCTGGATAAATTGGAGTCAACGCTCTCCGGAAGCCGGGGGAAATGCGAAACTATTTACATAGGGGGCGGTACTCCCACGCTATTTGATCTTGACCGCTTGAAACGTTTTACCGGATCGGTTTTTGACCGGCTGCAGCCCGATGGGGATACCGAAATCTCCATCGAAGCCAATCCGGAAACCCTTGATGAAGCCAAAGTTGCATTTTTGCGGGAACATTACACCCGCTTGAGTATGGGTATCCAGAGTTTTGATCCGGAATCACGGGCGCGTATCGGGAGGCGTTGTTCGCAGGCTAAACTCCTTGAGGCGGTAAAACTGGTTCAGGAGGCGAAGTTTCCGCACTGGAACTGCGATCTGATCTATTCGCTTCCCGGTCAGAGCCGGGAAATGTGGGAAAATGATTTGCATACAGCTGCTTCGCTCGGTGTCGATCACCTTTCCTGCTATGCGCTGACTCCGGAGGAAAACGCCGCTCTCGGTGCAGAATTTTCCGAAGACGATGAGCGCGAAAGTGAATTTTATCACCTCGCTCAAAATATCCTTGCTCAATACGGCATTGCACGCTATGAGATATCCAACTATGCCAAATCCGGCGGCGAATGCCGCCACAATATGAATGTCTGGCGCGGCGGTTTGCTGCGCGGTTTCGGACCTTCCGCCGCCGGTTTTAACGGGGTTTCCCGGATGATCGAAGTTGAAAATCTTGATATGTGGTTGAATGATTCTCTTCCTGAATTGGACGATATTCCGCATGAGTCCCGGCTCAATGAGATATTTGCCGTCAATTTGCGTACCGTTTCCGGCTGGACTCCTCAAACATGGGCAAAGGTACCGGGCGCTGACAGCTGGGAGAAAAGACGAAAAATTACAGAAAAATTGCAGAAAATGTTTCCGGATTGCTTGCTCAATGAGCAATCACGGATTACATTAACTGAAAATGGTTTACTTTTTTGGAATATGATCGCACAGGAATTGTTTTAAATATGGGTATTGAATTTACTTCTTACGTTCCCGTAAAACGTTATCTTATGGAGATCGCCTACGATGGCGGCAGTTACAGCGGCTGGCAGATCCAGCCTCACTGTCTGGCGGTGCAGCAGGTGATCCAGGAACATCTGACCAAAATGTACGATAAACAGCCGATCCATCTTATCGGCAGCAGCCGTACCGATGCCGGAGTTCACGCACAGAATTTTGCCGCCACCTTTCTGGCTCCGGAACAGCCCGCCATTCCGATGGAACGCGTTTTCAAAGCATTGAACCGCCGTCTGCCGCCGGATATAAAAATTCATACGATCAGAGAGGTTCCGCTTGAATTTCACGCCCGCTACGACACCTGCGGCAAGGCGTACACCTATGTGCTAAATTTGGGTGAAAACGATTCTCCGTTTGTCGGGCGTTACAGTTGGAAACCCTATCGCAAACAATCGGTCGAATTGATCAAAGCCGCCACTGAACGGCTGGTCGGTACTCACGATTATTCCAGTTTTGTGGTCGAGCGGCGCGAAATCGACGATGCAGTGCGCACCATCTACCGCATCGACGTGGAGGAAATCGGGGATTTCTGCTGCATCACCTTTGTCGGCAACGGATTCCTCTATAAGATGATCCGCTGTCTGATGGGGATGATCGAAGCTGTCGGGGCAGGGGTGTATTCCCCCGATGCAGTCACCCGCATTCTTGAAGCGCGCGACCGCACCCAGGCTCCGGAAACCGCTCCTGCCAACGGCCTTTTTTTGATGAAAGTTTTTTACAACGAAACCGACCGGGAAAACTTCCGTCTCCCCGGTTTGCCGTTTCTGCAATAAGGAAGATTTATTATGAATGACAAAGCTGTTGAAAAAATTTCCGCCGTCTTGAAAACCGGTTCCCCCATTATCACTGCCGCCGATGTCAAACACGGCATAATGGAGCAGGTACAACTCTACTTTGAAGCCGACGGCGAAGCGGTTATGGATGTGATAAACAAAGATGATCTGGTTCAGAATTTCCCCGATGAGGGCGTGTTTGTGCTGAATAAAAACGGCAACCCGGTCAAACTCGTGATGTTTGAAGGCGAAGAGGATATGTATTTCCGCACCGACGGTAGTACCGAAGAGAGCGATGAATTCGGCGATGTGCCATCCGTCGCATTCATGGAAGCCGTCGAAGCCATTTCGATGCTTAAGTTGTAACGGAGCGATCTCGCTTTGCCGGAGCGCGCCTTGGACGACTGGCTTTTGCGCCTGTCGTCCGGCAAATGCCGGACAGGCGTGAGGCAGTGGTTGAGTTGCGCCGCTTGCGCGGCGTATTTTTTTTGTCCCCCGGTCAAGCCCGACCGACGGAAGGGCACGACACCTCGCAGCGGCACGTTTGCCGCTGGCAGGAGGGAGGCTGGCGCACGGTCAGAGTGCCACAGAGAGCGATGTTGTCTGACGGACGATAACGGACGGATACGGACTTGAACAGACAACAACCTGCTCTGTTTTGCCGCCGATTACCGCACTGCATATCAGACCGCTGTGCCGTTAATTATCCTGCCAATTTTTCCGCTCCGGATTTGACATTTGCTTTTTTGCGGTTATATTATACACGTAATGTTTGATTTTTTGTCAATCAAGTGTCAGGTGCAGTATGGCGATGAATAAGCGTAAAATGCGGGTCGTACACGGAAACAGTCTCCTTTTTGGCAATAATTACGGTCCATATCCCAAACGGACGACTTACAATTTTTCTGCATTGGGCAAGATGCGTCCCCGGGTTCCCATATCCTACTTTTCCTGTTCCACTGAAGAGTGGCATAAAGAGGTTTTCCGCGAACGGGTCAACTCGGACACTTTCAGTATTGAGCTGGTTTTAGAGGGGATTTTCAATTATACCCGTGACGGAAAATCCTATCAGGTGCATCCGGGAGAGATATTTTTTGTCCAACTCGGGAAAAATTCCTCCATGTGTACTGCTACCGAAACCGCAACCAAACGGACGGTCATTATCGAAGGATCCGGCCTGCAGCATACTCTTGAATATCTTGAACTGGATAATCTTGTTATTTTCAAGCCGGTAACTCTTGAACGCATCACTTCCATTATGGATAAATTTGTTGAACTCGGTGCACGTGCTACTTTTGACAACTTCCGTATGGCGTGTGTTGAGTCCTACAAGCTGTTATTGGAAATTTCTGCACAAAGCAAAGAGCTGCGCCGTCCGGCAGAGCTGCAGCGCGCTATTGAGTTTATTCACGAAAATCTGGAAAACAACCTGACTCTTCATGATATCGTGGTCAATGCGCAGGCATCCTGCGCTACATTGCACCGGCAATTCCGGAAATATCTCAATGTCTCTCCTGTAGAATACTTTATCAATGCCAAAATGGATATGGCACACGGACTGCTCGCCAGCAGCAGTCTGTCGGTAAAAGAGATCGCTTCCAAACTCAACTACTCGTCCCAGCAATATTTTGCCAGTGAATTCAAAAAACGTTACGGTAAAACCCCGAGCGAGATCCGCAATCAGTGAGTCCGGGCACGGTGTTGTAAAACAAGCCGCTCAATCAAATGCCAGATAACCGATGCCCCATGCCGGGATCTCCGGAACGGCGGCGATGATATTTTCACCATCACGGATATATTCAACTTTTTGCGGAGTTCCGGCTGGAACGTTCCACGTTATTTTTGCACCTCCGGGAACACCTCGCAGCTTGAGTTTGAATCCGGCATGAGTTCCGATCGTCACATTGAGAATTGTAACTGTATGCAGATTTCCCTGTTTTCCGCACCGGGGGACGATCAATGTCTGCACCGCTTCCTGCGGAACTGCCGGGAGCGTGTTACCAGACACCCAGTCGGCAATGTTGTTGAGCATCATTACCCGGCTGGATGGCAGATAGCGGGTGTGGAAGCCATCATAACCGATAAGCGCACAGCGGGTATTGTCCTGCCGTTCAAAAATCACGGTGGCGGCACCGCATTCATTCATTTTTCCATCACGGTAGATTGAAAGTATCCGGCAGTTCAATTCAGCCGGGAGCTTAAATACGTAACGTTCATCGGAAAATGGAAAATTTTTCATTCCGGAATATTTTCCATTGAGCGGATCATTGGTACAATAGTCAAAGATACTGCGGTCAAGTTCAGACACTGCGATATTGCCGATATGATCGCCGAAACCGCGTTCAATGATTTTTTCTGCAGCCGCTCCGTCGAGGATGATGTTGTGTTTGAGTACGGCTTCAAGTTTTTCATCATCCATTTCGTTTACCGCAAATGCTGTGAGTTGTAAACACTTGCTGCCCGGGGCATAGCCTGCCTGCGGGATCCCGATCAGAGGGAATCCGAGATTTTGAGTGCGGAAAGTGTAACACCCTTTTTCCAGCCGTCCGACTCCGGAAGGGATACTGTTTTCGTTGCGGCGGATGAAATCCCGGAATACCGGTGCATCTTCTGCCAGTGGAGCAAGCAGATTTTTGCCGTACCATGAAACCTCTTCACAAATGGGATCCATCACAAAATAACTCATGCTGTCGCCGCCGCCCAATGCCAGATAAAGCATGGTTTCAAGGCGCAGACCGTGAGCGGTTTTGCAGCAAAAGGTGCGGGGGTAGGATTCGATTTCCGGACAGTTCTGTCCGATGATCTCATATCCCGGCTGGTTGTAGGTCTGCTGTGAACACAAATAAGCTTTGTCTATGAGCCAGTGCGGTTCCTGATCGCTGTCCACGCCGCCGCCGGGGCGGGTGCCGACCTTTGTCCCGGAACTTCCGGCAAGAGTTTGAAGTACATCGATACGTTCCTGGCGGTTGCCGTGCTGCAAGCCGAAGCGGCTTCCCGGAGAAACCTGCTGTACGCTTTTCACGATAACATCGACAAGGTTGGTAACACTACGGGTGGCAAAGCGGAGCCACCGGGAGTTTAATTCAGGATCATTATCGCAGGCTTCGACCAGTTCGGCGCGGGAAAAGTTTTTATTTTCAAGTTTTGAAAAGGCTGCAATACAATCATCGCAGTGACAGCCGCCGGGGCCATTTGCCGGCCAGTGCCAGTCCAAACGCAGATCGTCATCGATCCAGACCGAACCGGGCTGCCATGTTGCGTAGATGCGGGCGACTTCTGCCATGTAATTGATGAATCCGGGCTGATTGGGACAGTTGCACGTACGGGAGATTTCGCCGTTGCGTCCGACATAGTTGCCCCAGGTTTTGCCCTCAAGCGAATTATCGGCAAAGGTCCGGTCTCCATGTCCGATCGTCGCCTGGATCTGCAATGACGGGATGATGCCGATGGAACGAAGTTGTGCAGCATATTTGGCAAAAAGTTCTGATTTTTTGCGGTGCTCATCCAATGCCGGAAAGGCGATCCCGGTGGAAAACCAGACTTCATCGCAAATATCACGGCATTTTTTCAATTCTTCAAAAAGTTCATTCCATATCTCCGGAGCTTCGTGACCGGCGCGCAGCCGGATTATCATTTTCGGACGTTCCGGATCAGGTGAAGCAAAATAATCGTATTTTTTCATATGTGAACAACTCCATTTTTTCTGACTTTGTTATGGGAATATACACGCTTTTTGCCGGTAATGCAAGTCCGGAGAGTAAAGATGCCGGATGTCCGGAGCAGAAAATCAATGATTTTTTTGCATGTAATATTGCTTTTTTTATTTTTTTGTGTTATATTTTAAGGATTGCTCCGGTGATCGGGCAGGAGTCCGGTCGCAAAAAAAGGTGTGGAGCTGAACTGTTAATGTAAATGTGAAGGAGTAAAAAAATGTCTTCCCGTCCCGCAGAATCCGGTAACTTGGAAACTCAACTCAAACAGATCGGCGGCCGAATCCGCGAGATCCGCAATATTTTGAATATTGCTGCTATTGAGATGGCTTCCATTATCGGCATTAGCGAAGCGGAGTATCTCGCTCACGAGAGCGGCGAAAAAGATTGCTCATTTACTTTTCTTAACAAGTGTGCCAAACACTTCGGTGTCGATATCAGCGTTCTGGTCAGCGGTGAATCTCCCAAACTTTCTTTTTACACCCTTACCCGGCGCGGCGGCGGTATGTCGATCAAACGGCGTGAAGAGTTTGAATATCATCACCTTGCTCCCATGCTTAAAAACCGCAACGCCGAACCCTTTACCGTCAAGGCCCGTCCGGAACGTCCCGATACTCCGATAACTCTGGCGACTCACCCGGGGCACGAATTCGACTATATACTTCACGGTAAACTGAAAGTGCAGATGGGAGATAAAATCGAAATTCTCGAAGAGGGCGACTCTATATATTATGATTCCAGCCATCCTCACGGCATGGTCGCGGTCGGCGATACCGACTGTGAATTTCTGGCGATCGTTATCAACGGAGAAGGCGATTTTGTTCCGATGCACGACAAAAAAGAGTGTGTAAAAAGTGTTCTGCCCGGCAGATCCCGGCTGCTTTATCACAACTTTGTCGAAGAAACTCTGGATGAAAGCGGTTATCTCAAAGGTTTCAACTTCAACTATCCGGACAACTTCAACTTCGCTTACGACGTCCTCGATGTCATGGCGGCAAAAGAGCCGGATAAACTGGCGATGAAGTGGTTGAGTTCCAAACGGGAATGTCTGGAATTTTCTTTCAAAGATATTTCGACCGCCAGCTCCCGGGCTGCCAACTACTTTACCTCTCTGGGCATCGGTAAGGGCGACCGGGTCATGCTGGTCATGCGCCGTCATTACCACTTCTGGACCGTATTGAATGCCCTGCACAAGATCGGTGCGGTGGCGATCCCGGCGAGCAATCAGCTCACCGCCAAAGATTTTGTCTATCGTTTTGAATCCGCCGGAGTCAAAGCCATCGTTGCTGCCGATGATGCCCACATTCTCGATTGCATCGATGAAGCAGTTGCCCAGTACCCCGCTCTCAAAGAACGGATCATGGTCGGTGAAAAACTCGATTCCCGTGCCAACTGGCGCAAACTTGAAGACGATATCGACCGGTACAGTGACAGTTTCAAGCGTCCGGCTGATTTGAAAGCCACCGATACCATGCTGATCTTTTTCAGCAGCGGTACTACCGGATATCCCAAGATGGTCGAACACAGCTTTACCTATCCACTCGGCCATGTCATCACTGCCCGCTGGTGGCAGCAGGTCGATCCGGACGGTCTTCACTTCACCATCAGCGATACCGGCTGGGGAAAGGCGCTCTGGGGCAAAATCTATGGACAGTGGCTCTGCGAAGCGGCAGTTCTCACTTATGACTTCGACCGCTTTGAAGCACACGATATCTTGACTCTCTTCAAAGAGCATCATATCACTACTTTCTGTGCGCCGCCGACCATGTTCCGTTTCTTTATCAAGGACAACCTTGCGGCATATGATCTTTCCAGTTTGCAGAATGTCTGTACCGCAGGTGAAGCTCTCAATCCGGAAGTTTATCAGCAGTTCTACAAAGCTACCGGCTTGAAGATGATGGAAGGCTTCGGGCAGACCGAAACCACCCTCACCCTCGCCAACCTCGCCGGTATGACTCCCAAACCCGGTTCCATGGGCAAGCCCACGCCGCAGTACGATGTGCACTTGATGGATGCCGACGGCAATCTGGTCAAACCCGGTGAAACCGGTGAAATCGTTATTTTTGCCGAAAAAAATCAGGTCTGCGGCATCTTCCAGGGCTACCGCAATGCCCCCGAACTCAATGAAAGCGCATGGCATGACGGAGTCTATCACACCGGAGATACTGCATGGCAGGATGAGGACGGATTTTTCTGGTATGTCGGACGGACGGACGATGTGATCAAATCTTCCGGTTACCGTATCGGACCGTTTGAAATCGAAAGTGTTATCATGGAACTGCCCTATGTCCTTGAATGTGCGGTCATCGCTTCTCCGGACGAGATCCGCGGTCAGGTGGTCAAGGCGGTCATCGTCCTCACCAAAGGCACCGAAGGCAGTGATGCACTGAAAAAAGAGATCCAGGAGTATGTGAAAAGTCATACTGCTCCCTATAAATACCCGCGCAAGATCGACTTTGTTGAATCTCTGCCCAAGACCACCAGCGGCAAGATCCGCCGTACCGAGCTGCGGGCAATGGAACTGAAAAATCTTCAGAAGTAAGTTTTTCGGGAGAATATAAAAATGATTTTGCGGGTGCGCAAATCTTCATTGTCGGGGACGATCGCCGTCCCCGGTTCCAAGTCTCACACCATCCGGGGAGTTGTAGCTGCGCTGCAGAGCTCCGGTAAGTGCATATTACGTGCGCCGCTGGATTCAGAGGATACCCGTTCTGCACTGGAAGCAGCCAAACTCTTCGGAGCTGATGTCGCCGAATTCCCCGACCGCTGGGAGATCGGCGGCATGAACGGGAAACTGTCTGCTCCCGCTCGCGTGGTCAATATGAACAACTCCGGCACCGGATTGCGGATGCTGACCTCGCTGGCAGCAATGCAGGATTTTCCCGTTACCTTTGACGGCGATGATTCTCTGCGGACACGGCTGATGACCGGGCTTTTTGGAGCTTTGGAAGAACTTGGTGCAAAGATACAGTCCAGCAACGGGCATTGTCCTTTTACTGTCTGCGGTCCATTGACCGGCGGCAAGGCAAAAGTTGACGGCAAGAGTTCCCAGTTCCTTACCTCGTTACTCTTTGCGCTCCCGGCTGCGAAAGCTGATTCAACATTGGTGCTGGATTATCTCAATGAGCAGCCGTATGCGGAGATTTCCGCCCGGTGGCTAACAGAACTTGGGATAAAGTTTTCCAAACAGCCGGATAATTTGAAGTGGGATATTCCCGGCAACCAGAAGTTTCCCGCTTTTGACCGGGTGATACCGGCAGATTTTTCCACCGCCTGTTTTGCATTGGCGGCAGGGGCTTTGTGCGGGGGAAAGGTCGATATACTCAATCTGGATTTCAATGATGCGCAGGGCGATAAAAAGGTATTTGATTTTTACGCTCAAATGGGGTGTGAGATCATCCGCGAAGCCGGTAAATGTACTGTTTCGGGCGGAAAAAATCTGCATGGCGTAACGCTGGATTTGAATTCAACTCCGGATGCATTGCCGGTCATTTCCGCTACCGCCGCGCTCATTCCCGGCGAAACACGTCTGCTCAATGTTGCACAGGCACGCAATAAAGAAACCGACCGCATCGCCGCGATGACAGAAGAGTTGCGCAAAATGGGTGCCGATATCGATGAGCTTTCCGACGGTATGATCATCCGGGGCGGCTCGCTTCATGCGGCAAAGGTCGACAGCCGTAACGATCACCGGATCGCCATGGCGCTGGCAATCGCCGGAATGTGTCTGGATGGAGAGACGGTCATTGATCATGCCGAAGGCATCCCGGTGTCTTATCCCGGTTTTGTTACCGACTTCAAAGCACTCGGAGCCGATTTTGTTCTTGAATAAAAACAACCGTTCCGGATAATATGATGGAGGATTTTATGAGTGAAGATGTGCCGCAGGAGCTTTCGTTTGAAGCAGCTCTCAACGAATTGGAGATACTGGTCGGCAAGATGGAAAACGGCCGCCTCTCTCTGGATGAACTTATTTCCGGTTTTGAACGCGGGCAGAAGCTTGCCGGTTTCTGCCGGAGCAAACTGGATAATTTGGAACGCAAAATAACCTTGCTTGCCAAAGATGACGGTAATAACGGCGTATGGCAGGATTTCGGAACTGCAGACAGCGGGGAAAACAGTTCTCCGCGCGCGGCTGCTTCAATTCAGGATCAGAATATACCGTTTTAATTCAGGATAGATATTATGAAAAAAATTCTTGTTGCCGGAGGTGCCGGATATATCGGAAGTGCGTGTGCGGAATATCTGCTTGACCGCGATTATGAAGTTGTGGTACTGGATGCGCTTCTTACCGGACACCGGGATGCTGTCGATCCACGCGCCCGTTTTATCAAGGGGGATCTTGCCGAAAGAGACGAGCTTATCGCGCTGTGCAAAAAGGAGAAGTTTGATGCAATAATGCATTTTGCCGCCTTTTCTCTGGTCGGGGAATCGATGAAAACTCCGTCGAAATATTTCCGCAACAACCTCGCCAGTGCGATAAATCTGGCAGATGCCGCCGTGGAAAGCGGTGTTGAAGCGTTTGTATTTTCTTCCACTGCCGCTACTTTCGGTATCCCTGATGAGATGCCGATTTCAGAAAGTGCTTCACAAATCCCGATCAATCCCTATGGCGAATCCAAGCTCTGTTTTGAAAAAGTCCTGCACTGGTACAGTGCCATCCACGGCTTGAAATATGCCGCATTGCGCTATTTCAACGCCGCCGGAGCCACCAAACTTCACGGTGAAGATCACCGTCCGGAAACTCACCTTATTCCGCTGGTGCTGCAAACTATCCGGGGCAAACGGGATAAATTCATGCTTTTCGGTGATGATTACGACACTCCGGACGGCAGCTGTATCCGTGATTATATCCACATCCTTGATCTGGCGCAGGCGCATGAAAAAGCGCTTTACGCCAAAGAAAGCGGTCATTATAATCTCGGTACCGGCAACGGTCTTTCGGTCTTTGAGATCGTTCGCGCCGCCGAAGAAATCACCGGTAAAAAGGTCAATCTGGAAATTTCTCCGCGCCGTCCCGGCGATCCGCCGCGTTTGATCGCATGCAGTACCCGCGCTAGACAGGAACTGGGATGGAAACCGGAATTTGAAAACGCTTCCGCGATCATCGAATCCGCGTGGAAGTGGCAGCTGGATCATCCGGACGGTTACGCCGATTGATTTATAACGGGGAGAGGGGAAATACGATGCAATGGTTTGAACTTGGACCATTTACCGTTTTTGACGTTGAAACGACCGGAATGAGTCCGGTCAATGACCGTATCGTTCAGATAGCAGCGGTGCGTATAGATAAAGACGGAATAATTTCCCGCTGGTCGAGTTTTATCAATCCCGGTCGTTCGATACCTGCCGGAGTGGTGGCGGTCCACCATATTACCGATGAGATCGTTGCCAATGCGCCGTTTTTTGCCCGGGCAGGGCGGGAATTTATTGAGTTTGCCAAAAATTCGACACTGGTCGCTCACAATGCCCGGTTTGATCTCGGCTTTCTGCAGGAGAGTTTGAACCGTACCGGTCTACCGCTGTGGAAAGGGAAAACGCTGGACACCTTGCGTTTGATCAAAACGACCCATCCCCATTTGCCCTCATATAAATTGCAGAGTCTGCGGGCGATATTTCAGTTGGATTCCAATGATTCGATGCAGGCGCACCGCGCCGATGCTGATGTCGAATGGACATTGCAGATATTGGAAATCGCCCTTAAAAGCGCAATGCGCTGAATGTTGGCTTTATGGGGAGGGGAAAACTCTCTTTTCACGGGAAAAGAGAGTTTTCCCCTCCCATATCCCACCCCTTTCAGAGAAAAGCGAGGTATTTTGCCGCTCCGTTGTCGCAGCAGGATGACGTTTCTCAAATGGTATTGTACACTTTGGCGTTGAGAGCCGCAAGGCTTGCGGGAGCAAAAAAAAATTCGCCGTCCGGCGTAATCAAAACAACCACTCGCCTGTCCGGCAAACAGCCGGACGACAGGCGCAACAGCCAGCGACCGAGGGGCGTTATCGCGCCGCTATCCGGAAGTTTTGCAAAAGAAAAGCCCGGGGAGCGTACTTGCGTACGTGACCCGGACTTTGAATGCGGCAAGGCTTGCGGGAGCAAGCGAGAACGCCCCGCATATTACTATTACATCAGCATGCCGCCATCGACATTGATGCACTGACCGGTGACATAGTCTGAATCCGGTGAGCAGAGGAAGTAGACCACGTTGGCAACATCTTCCGGTTTACCACCGCGCTTGGCGGGGATGATGGTAAGGAAAGCTTCGCGGGCAGCTTCGGGGAGCTGGGCGGTCATATCGGTGACGATGAAACCGGGAGCAACAGCGTTGACCTGGATATTGCGGGCACCGAATTCTTTAGCGGTGGTTTTGGCAAGTGCGATAACACCGGCTTTACTGGCGGAATAGTTTGCCTGACCGACATTACCCATACGGCCGACGACGGAAGCGATATTGACGATCTTTCCGGCGCGCTGTTTCATCATCGGGCGGACGACAGCTTTGGTGAAGTTGAAAGTACCTTTGAGGTTGACGGAAATAACAGCATCCCACTGATCTTCAGTCATTTTGAGCATCAGAGTATCTTTGGTGATACCGGCGTTGTTGACGAGGATATCGACCTTGCCGAAATCGTTGACGACGGCGGCGACGGTGGCTTCGGCATCTTCCATTTTGGCGACGTTGGCGGCGTAGGCTTTGGCTTCAAAACCGGCGGCGTTGAATTCATCGGCGGTCTGCTGGGCGGTTTCGAGCAGGATGTCGACGATGGCGAGTTTTGCACCTTCGGCAGCGAGACGGGCGCAGATGGCTTTACCGATACCGCGGGCACCGCCGGTGACGATGGCGACTTTGTCTTTGAGAGTCTGGCACATAAATAAATTCTCCATGTTATTTGCAAGTTGTTATACAATATAGCATACAATAAATGATTTTTCAAATCAAAAACGGCGGAAGGAATGCCCCTGCCGCCGTATTGAGATCAAAATTTGCAGATCATTCCCATTCGATGGTGCCGGGAGGCTTCTGGGTGATGTCGTAGACAACGCGGTTGACACCGTCAACTTCGCTGATGATACGTTTCATCATGATGTCCAGGAGAGCCCAGGGGAGCTGAACCACTTCGGCGGTGACGGCATCGACACTGTTGATGGAACGGATGGCGATGACGTAATCATAGGAACGCTGGCCGTTTTTGATACCGACGGTTTTCACCGGAAGGAAGATGGCAAAAGTCTGCCAGGTTTTGTGATACCAGTCAGCTTTGATCAGCTCTTCGGTAACGATAGCATCGGCTTCGCGGAGTATTCTCAAAGTGTCACGTTCGATGGGGCCGACGTGGCGGACACCGAGGGAGGGACCGGGGAAGGGGTGGCGGTCGAGCAGTTCGGAGGGCATACCGAGCAATCTGCCGACGGCGCGGACTTCATCTTTGAAGAGCCGTTCGACCGGTTCGACCAGTTTGAATTTGAGGTTTTCGGGGAGTCCGCCAACATTGTGGTGGCTCTTGATGACGCCTTTGGGGTCACCGTCGAGGGGGATGCTTTCCAGAATATCGGGGTAGATGGTTCCCTGACCGAGGAATTCGGCACCGGTTTTAGCGGCGGCTTCGGCGAACACTTCAATAAATTCTTTACCGATGATCTTGCGTTTCTGTTCCGGATCGGCGACATTTTTGAGTTTGTCGAGGAAGCGGTCGGAAGCATCGATATAGCAGAGGTTCATTTTGAAGTTTCTGGCGAAAATCTTCTGAACCATTTCCGGTTCATTTTTGCGCAGCAGACCATGGTTGACGAAAACACAGGTGAGCTGATCGCCGATGGCTTTGTGGAGCAAAGCGGCGACAACGGATGAGTCGACGCCGCCGGAAAGTCCGAGGACGACTTTGCCGTTGCCGACCTGGGCGCGGATATCGGCGATGGCTTCATCGATGAAGTTTTCCATTTTCCAGCTGCCGGAGCATTTGCAGGTATCGGTGCAGAAGTCAACAGCCTTATCCACATCGGCATTGCCATTGGAAAGGTCAAGAGTCGGCAGATTGAGAGTGGCAAATTTTGCCATGGCTTCCGGACGGGCGGGAACTCCGGCATCGGCGCAGATGATCAGGCCGACGGGATTTTCCTGACTGACACGTTCAGCGGTGACGGTGTAGGGCATCACCATCGTGTAGATGTGACGGTCGCGGATGGCGCGGGCGAATTTCTGGATGTCGTTGCATCCGAAATTCAACAATACAACAGTTTCACGGGTCTGTTTCATAAATATCCTTCCAAATAGTTTGGTTTTGGATTTTGCTTATTTCAAAAAATACACCGGAAACGGTGATTTTTCAAGTTGAAAACAATGATTTTTTTCAATAATATTCACCGGAAGCTCTTGTAAAAAGAGTACACAGACAGTATATTACCGTATAATTATCTTTATTGTTTTTGAAATTTGCATTCAGGGGGGATTTTTGTAATGAAAAGTTGGGTCATTGCGTTACTCGGTGTGCTTGTCGGGATATTTGTCGCAGTTGCAGTGATTCTGGTCATGGGCAGTCAGGGCAGTTCAAACGGTAACAAGCCGGTAATTTCCCTGAAGCCGCAGAAAAAGGTCATCACCGGTTTCGGGTATATCCGCGGAAGTTCGCAGTATGCGCTCAAAAACAAGTATGCCTCATTTGTTTCCAAAGTTCACATTTACTCCTATAAGCGGGTCAAAAAAGGTGATTGCATCCTTGAATACGACGACTACGATCTCCGGGTTAAAATCGCCGATGTTGAAAACGATATCGCAGCGATGAAAAAGGATATAGCGTTGCAGGAAACCAAACTTCAACTGGTGAAACTTGATCCGCTTCCCTCGGATTACCGCAATATAAACTGGAAGACCGCCCGGGCCAAAGAGCTTCTGGAACGTACCGAAAACGAGTGGATCGTTTACCGCCGTCTGTACCGGAGCAAGAGTGTTTCCGATCTGGATATGCGCGGCAAAAAACAGGCTTATCTGGATGCGAAAGCCGCTTATCAAATCACCGTCAGTGATCAGGAAAAGGTCAACAGTGGTTTGAAAAAACTTTATCTTTTGCAGGCGGAACAGCAGCTTGAACAACTTAAAACCAAGCTCGCCGGTCTGGAACGCGACCTTGAACTGCTCAATGAACAGCGCAAATACTACAAAATAATCGCTCCGCATGACGGCTTGATCCAGACTCACTCTGATACCGTCGGGGCATGGAACGCCGCGGCGACCGAAGCCGCCTGTCTGCACAAGGAAGCCCATTACAAACTTTACGCCTACTTTCCGGAAGAAGATATTCCTTATATAAAAGACGGTATGAAAGCCAGATTTTTCAGCCATGATTCCGGAAAATGGTACGAGGCACAGGCTTTTGAATTGACCCGCACCCGGACAGCGGTTGGCGACGGGATCTACCATCTGGTGAAGTTTAAAGTCACCTCTGATATTTCCAAAGATATCCGTGTCGGCAAACAAGGTTCCATCCGCATCGAAGGTGCGGTAACGGTCGAGTTTGAAATTTAAGGCACGTATCTCTTGTAAAAAACGACGGACGGCGGCAGCGGAACGCTGCTCTGCCTTGCATTGAGGGGGCAGGAGAGGCTTATCCCTTTAACTTTTCGCGGCAGAGCTGGGCGCGGAGGATGTCCCGGGCATTGGAGTTGAGCTTGTGTCCGGCGTTTTTCTGCAAATGTGCTTCGCCGGTGGCGATAAAAAGTTCATTGACTTTGGCTAAATCTATTGCACTGAAAAGCCCAAGATCGACGCCGAGCCGCACGCCGGAAAGGGATTGCATGGCTTCTTTGCCGGAAAGTTTGTAGCTGTGGCGCAGCACACCGTAGGCTCTGCCGATGTAATCAAGCAGGCTGTACCGGTCATTGTCGAGCAGGGTTTGTCTGGCGCGTTTTTCGTGGTAGATGATTTGTTCAATGACCGAAGCAAGATCATTGATGGTTTTTTCTTCACTTTCGCCGAGGGTGGACTGGTTGGATATCTGGAACAAATTTCCGAGATTTTCCGAACCTTCACCGAAAATACCGCGTGCCGCCAGATGAAGTTTATTTATCCCGTGGATGGTCGGGGCGATCTGTCCGGAAAGCACCAACCCGGGCAGGTGGAGCATCACTGAAGCGCGCATTCCGGTACCGACATTGGTGGGGCAACTGGTGAGATAACCCAATTGTTCATCAAAAGCGTAATCGATTTTCTGACTCAAGGCGTCGTCGATAGCACTGATTTCGGAGTAGACTTCGGGAAGCTGGAATCCGGGGCGGATGGACTGCATCCGGATCTGATCCTCTTCATTGATCATAATGGAACAGCGTTCAAGCGGGCAGACCAACAGATTTTTTCCGGCAGCTTCGCCGGAGATGAATTCACTGCTTGCCAGCCGCCGTTCCAGAAAAATCTTGCGGGAAGTTTCATCGAGAGCTGACAAGTCGAATTCCCGGCATTCGCCGTCAAAGTCAAGGATATTTCCGCTTTTTACCGCATCGGAAACGATTTGGCAGATTTCCTGTTTTTCCTCTGCATCAGCAGAGCAGGGGAAGCGGTGGTGTGCCAGATTGCGCGCCAGCCGGACACGGGAGGAGATTGCAATGCCGTCACCGGAAACGGCATTAGTGTTATCGAGGAAACTTACCGGACGGGAGAGGAGTTCTTCAATAGTGCCAAGCATGATCAGAGTTCCTCCAGCTGTTTTTTGATCTCATTGATGCGGTCGCGGCAGACGGCGGCGTTTTCATACTCTTCGGAAGCTACTGAACGGGCAAGTTCTGTCTGCAATCGTTTGAGTTCCTGCCGCAATATTCCGGTGTTGTCATCTTTGGCAACGGGGTGTTTGCCCAGATGGAGTGTGCCGCGCTGGACTTTGGAAAAGGCTTCGGCGAGGATGGGGGCGAAAACTTTGTAGCACTCCGGGCAGCCGACTTTGCCGCTGCTTTCGCGGATCTTTGCGGTGGTCCAGGAACACTCCGGACAGACGGCGATGGAATCCGGGGCAGTGTTTTCCGGTTTTTCGTGGATGAATTTATCCAGTTTTTCCGGATTGAAAAGTATCTCGGACAGCTTGAAACCGAGTGAACCGAAGTCTCCCTGCTGTTCTTTTTTACTGGCGCATTCGGCACAGAGGTGGTGGGTTTCGCACTGACCGTTGTGAAATTCTTTTATATGTACGGTCGCCTCATTTTTTTTACAATCATCGCAAAGCATCATAATACTCCTGAAATACAGTTCATCTGTTTACTATACCATCAATTCAATAAAAATGCAAATTTTCATTATTCAAGGGTTGAAAAATTTTTTTCCGGTGCTATCTTTTATCCGTGTATTTACTCTTTTTTGAATATCAACTCTAACCAAAGGCGGAAAATGAGCAGTATAGACGACCCCGGACCCCGACGGTGCAATGCCGGAATGTTCAGCGTGTTTTCCGCAGGGAAGAGTTGCTGAAAAAGTTTCCGGCATCCTGTCGCGGCGTCGAGTCACCATGTGCTTGAACCTTTTGCACAAAAGGAGAAGAATCGATGTTGAAGTGTTATGATCTTGTTGATGGACGCGTCCAGCGTTGTCCGGATGGACAGCCGGGGATGATCCAGGTGTACAGCGATCCGACAGATGAAGAAAAGAGCTATCTCATTGAACAGTGCGGTATTGACGGACACAACCTTGCTTCTGCTCTGGACGAAGATGAGATAAGCCGTATGGAGTTTGAAGAAAACCACCTCGCCGTAATCATGAAACGGCCCCGGGATGTCGGCATGGACCGGAGAATGGAGTTCCTGGTTTCTTCAGTCGGAGCATTTTTGTTTGAAGACCGGATAATCATTTTGCAGACCGAGGATATGCCGCTTTTTGAACATGGGCGCATGCCGCTGCGCGGCAACAGCATCCCCGGAGTTCTGCTGCGTCTGCTCCACCAGTCCACCCGGCAGTTTTTGCAGCATTTGCGGATAATCCGGACGATTTCCGAGCAGATCGAAAAGAAAATCGAATACGCTGTCACCAACAAAAGTCTGGTCAATATGTTCAGTTTGCTCAAAAGTCTGACCTATTATGAATCAGCCATCAGTGCCAATGTCCTGCTGTTGGGAAAATTGCGTTCGGCGGCAGGCCGGATCGGGTTCAAGGAGGCTGAACAGGAGTTTCTGGAAGATATCTCCATCGAAAACAAACAGTGCGGCAACCTTTCTCAAATCTACGCCGCCATTTTGAAGGGCATGGCTGAATCCCGCAACGCGGTCGCCAGCAACAATATGGCTTCGATCATGAAATATCTTGCCATTATCAATATCGTTTTTATGCCGCTTACGGTCATTACCGGGCTTGGCGGTATGTCGGAATTCACCATGATGACCGAAGGTATCTGGTGGCCGCACGCCTATTCGGTGCTGGTGGTCTTTATGGTCGCGGTCGGATTTGTCACCTATCTGCTGGTGCGCGGTATCGGTACGCCGAGAAATTCAAGGAGAAAGTAAGATGGCGAAAAAGAAGAAAAATCTTACCGGGATTTCCGGGCGCCGCGTCAAAGAAAAGATCCTTGATGCCCTGCGTAAATTTGATTATGTGATGATCGCGTACATGGTGACGGTCATCGTCGCCGTTCTGGTCGGGCGCAGCGGGGATTATGATTTGGGCAGCGCCAATCTGCACGGTTTTGCGCTTTGTTTTCTGCTTATTCCGGCATATTTGATTCTGGAACTGCTGAGTTTGATCAACTACTTCGGAGAGTTCAACTGGAATTGTGCCGGCTGGGAAGCTGAACTGCTCGGCGTATGCGATCTGCTGTTGGGGATCGCGGTTTGGACATTTGTCCGGATCAGCGGTAAAACGAAAGGGATTTCCTTTATCCGGGCGGCAAAGATGTTTGTTCTGATCGTGGTGTTGTGGGGAGTGTTTCAGCTCGGATGTACTGCGGCATTGTGGCTGTGGCAGAATGGCGGGTTTTCATCATTCAACCGCCATTTGTTGAAAAAAGCTCCCGCACAGATGGTGGAAAATACGGTAAAATAAATCATGTTCAACGGAATCGTCCTCGGAATAGCGACTGCTCTGATGCAGTCGCTTTCTTATCTGGCAAGCGGATATTTTATCCGTAAACATAATTCCGCATTGAAACTGCTGATAACTTCCCATGTGGCAATGGGGGTGATGAGTGCTGTTTTGATGCCGTTTTTTTGGGATGGTGAAATTTTTTATCTTCCCCGGATGGTTTGGTGGTGTTTGCTGATATGGATAGTTATGTTCATGCTGGGGCAGACGGGTTTTTTTATTTCACAAAAGCTGATCGAACCGAGTCGTCTGGCTTCGCTGCTCGGGTTGAAGATCGTGGTGCTTTCCCTTATTTGGGTATTATTTTTTCACCGGACATTGAATTTTTTACAGATAGCCGGTGTTGTTTTGAGTGTGAGTGCCGCGTTTGCGATGAATTGGAGCGGAGGAAAACATTTTGAAATAAAATCCCTGCTCCCGTTGGCAGTCACTCTGGTCTGTTATTCGATCACTGACCTTTCGGAAACGCAAATGGTATTGCTCTGCGACCAAGGCAATATTGTCCGTGCCGGAATATCGGTGACATTGCTGTGCTACACGGTACTGGGTATTTTCAGTCTGCCGGTGTTGGTCAAAACCGGATGGAATTTTAAAATGCAGTGTCATTCGCTGCCGTTTTCATTGCTGTGGCTCGGTTCCCAAATGACATTGCTTATTTGTTTCGGCATTATCGGTCCGGTGTTCGGCAATGTGATCCAATCCAGCCGGGGGCTGTTTTCGGTGTTTTTCGGCGTGATAGTCTGCCGTTTCGGCTTTGATGTTATGGAAAATTCCGCCTCCAAAAAGTTATGGCTGCGCCGGGCGTTGGCGGCATTATTGATGATCGGCGGCATCGCCTGTTTCAGTTTCGGTAAAATCATTGCACAATAACGCTTGAAACTTTGCCGCAATGGTGGTATCTTATATAGAAGTATAGTATAACTGTATATTTTTTATGAGGTTTTTTATGTCACTGGAACTTATTGCAAAGTTGTCAAATATTTACGGAAGCGATCCCGATTATGTACTTGCCGGGGGGGGGAACACCTCTTTCAAAGATGAAAAGTATCTCTATGTGAAACCCAGCGGGGTCTCGCTTGCCGCGATCACTGAAAGCGATTTTGTCAAAATGGACCGTTCGATCGTCCGTTCCTGCTTTACGCTGGACAACTTCTCCAGTGTGGATGAGCGTGAAGCAAAGGTGAAAAAACTGATGGATTTCGCCTGCGAAACCGAAGGCCGCCGTCCTTCGGTCGAAGCTCCCATGCATGAAATCATGCCTTTCAAATATGTTGTCCACACTCACCCCGCGCTGGTCAACGGCATGACTTGCGGTAACGACGGTAAAAAAATCTGCGCTGAATTGTTCCCCGAAGCGTTGTGGGTGGATTACTGCGACCCCGGATTTATCCTTGCCAAAGTGGTTTACGACCATTGCGAACTTTACCGCAAAGCGAAAAACTGCGATCCGCAGGTGATTTTTTTGCAGAATCACGGTGTCTTTGTCGGCGCCGACAGCGTTGAAGAGATGGATCGCATTTATGCAGAAATCATGGATACATTGGAAAAATTCTGCGCTGCAAAAGGCGTTGCGACCAAGTTTGAAAAAGCCGATGCGCCCTGCATGGAAACAGTTATGGAATATGCTCCAATTTTGCGAAGCAGTTTGAGAAACAGCGAAGCTGAAAAATGTGTCACTGTTTACAGTTCCGGCGCATTTTCCATTCCTGCCGGAGGATTGACTCCCGATCATCTGGTCTATGCCAAAGCTTTCGGTGTAAAATGCGATGCCCCGGTGCAGGAAGTTATCGACAACTTCAAGCGTGAACGCGGTTACGCACCGCGCATGGTCGAAGTAACCGGCAAAGCGGTCTTTGTTTCAGGAAAAAATCTCAAAGCCGCCAAAACCGTTCTCGCCCTTGCTGAAAACGGCGCGCGCATCGAGCAGATCGCACAGGCTTTCGGCGGAGTCCATTACTTCAATGATGCCCAGCGGGAATTTATTGAAAACTGGGAAGTTGAATCCTACCGCGCCAAAGTCGCTTCCGGCGCCAATGCTCCATTGACCGGCATGGTCGCCGTTGTCACCGGCGGGGCGCAGGGGTTCGGTTACGGTATAGCCAAAGGTCTGGCAGCTCTGGGAGCTGATGTGGCGATCGCTGATTTGAATGTGGACGGAGCCGCAAAAGCCGCCGCGGAACTCGGTGGCGGAGCGCAGGGATTTGCGGTCAATGTCGCAGATGAAGCATCGGTCGAAAAACTCATTTCCGATGTGGTTTCCGTCTACGGCGGTATCGATCTTTTTGTTGCCAATGCCGGTGTCGCCCGGGCGGGATCGGTCAAAAGCTTTGCGCTCAAAGATTGGCAGTTTGTCACCGACATCAACTACAACGGATTTTTCCTTTGCACCAAATACTGCGCTCAAGTCATGGCAAAACAGAATGCCGCAAGCGGATTTTGGAGCGACATCGTACAGGTCAATTCCAAAAGCGGCTTGAGCGGTTCCAAAAATAATGGTGCTTATGCCGGAAGCAAGTTCGGCGGTCTCGGTCTGGTTCAGAGTTTTGCTCTGGAACTGGTTTCAGACAACATCAAAGTCAATGCTGTCTGCCCCGGCAACTATCTGGACGGTCCTCTGTGGAGCGATCCGGAAAAGGGACTTTTCGTCCAGTATCTCAATGCCGGAAAAGTTCCCGGAGCAAAAAATGTTGCCGATGTGCGCCGTCACTACGAAAGCCAGGTTCCCATGAGCCGGGGCTGTTTCCCCGAAGATGTGGTGCGGGCGATCTGCTATGCCGTCACCCAGCAGTATGAAACCGGACAGGCGATCCCCGTCACCGGCGGTCAGACTATGTTGAATTAATCAGAATTTTTTAAGGAGATAAAATTATGCGAAACGGAATCATCGGAGCTGGAAACTGGGTTCTGGACAAAGTCAAAACCATCGACCGCTGGCCCGGAGAAGGCAACCTCTGCAACATCACCAAAGAGGTTTTTGCCCCCGGCGGCGGTCCAGCCAACGTGCTTTTTGATATCAATGCCGCCGATCCCTCGCTGCCGCTCTATGCTGCCGGTAAGCTCGGCGCTGACAGCGAAGGCGATTACCTGATGGCGGAGATCGAACGCCGCAATATCGACGGTAAAAACATGAAACGCAGCACAAGTGTTCCGACCAGTTACACTGATGTGATGTCCGGCAACGGCAAGCGTACCTTCTTTCACTGCCGCGGAGCAAATGCTGAACTTTGCTGTGAAGATCTGGAAAACATCGACGTTCCGGCGAAATATTTTTACCTCGGCTATCTGCTGCTTCTGGACTCCCTTGATGCCGCCGATGCCGAATACGGCACCAAAGCGGTGCGTCTGCTCAAGACCATGCGGGAAAAAGGTTACAAAACGGTGGTGGATTTTGTTTCCGAAGCCCCGGAAAAATTCCGCTCTGCTGTGATTCCGGCTCTGCCCTATATTGATATCCTCATTGTCAACGAAGTAGAAACCGCCTGCTGCTGCGGGGTTGATCTGCGCGATGCCAACGGTAAACTTCTGTGGCAGAAACTGCCCGAAGCGGTCGACTTCATGCTTGAAAACGGTGTCCGTGAAACCGTGGTCATCCACTTCCCCGAAGGTGCCTGTGCCAAAGCGCGCGGCGGCGAATATATCTACCGCCCCAGTTGCTTCATCACCAGAGAAGAGATCGTCGGCAGTAACGGGGCAGGGGATGCTTTCTGCGCCGGTGTGATGTATGCTCTGCATCAGGATTGGCCGCTGGAAAAAGCATTGCTGCTCGGCGGAGCGTTTTCCAACTTCAACTTGCGTTCAGCTACCGCCAGCGGCGGTGCGGTTTCGCTGGATACCATGCTCGAATATCTCAAAGATTGCAAATTTGAACCGCTTCCGGAAGGGATGTGTTGAACGGGTATGATTGAAAACGAAAAGATTTCCCAATCAATGGAGAATACCGCCTCCGCGCCGGTCATCGGTCTGTGGGATACGGTTGTTTTTCCCTATTCTCTGGCATCAGTACAGCTTTCTGAAGCAAAATATATTGCAGCGTTGCGTCATGCGGTGTCGTCTGACCGGTTACTGGCGGTGTTTTATAAAATACCGGATCTGCGCGGAAATGAGGAGTATTCCAATTTTCTGCAGCCCGGATTTGAACTCCGCGGCGGTCAATACAGTGTGATCGGCACTCTTGCCCGGGTGGTCAAAGAGATCCGGCTGCCGGATGACAGCCGTCAGATCGTGCTGCGCGGCTTGAAACGCATTGAGATCGTATCGACTTTTGAGAACAGCAATGCCGCATTTGATTTTGCCCGTTTCCGCGATTTGGATAACGGCGCCGGAGAGGACAAACATCCGGTGATATTGGCGCGGCAGGATGCATTGCGGACGATGTTTCTGGAGTTTGCCTCACTTCATCCGGCGATCCCCGAAGAGTTGCGCAATACGATCATCAATTCGCGTGTTCCCTCGCGTACAGCTGATTTTATCGCTGACGGTATGGGATTTTCTGATGTGGAGAAGTTTTTCCTGATCACCATGCCGCAATTGAGTGACCGGATGGATTTTCTCACGGTCATAATGAACCGCGAGATCGAAGTTGCAAAACTCGGTATGAAAATACATTCCGAAGTTCAGGAGGCCATGAGCGATTCCCAAAGGGAATTTTATCTGCGCGAACAGCTCCGCACCATAAAGCACGAACTGGGCGAAATGGGCAGTGGCAACGATATCGCCGCATTGAATGAACGGCTGGAAAATTCCGATGTTCCGGACTATGTCGCTGAAACCGTGGAAAAAGAGCTTTCCCGCTTGGAGGTCATTCCGCAGAATGCACCGGAGTACCATATCAGCTACAACTACATCAGTTGGCTGCTGGATATTCCGTGGCACGTCGAAACGGAAGATAATCTGGATATCGACCGGGCTGAATCAATTCTGGAAGCCGACCACTTCGGCTTGGAAGATGTCAAAAAGCGTATCCTTGAATTTCTCGCCGTGATGAACCTCAATTCTGAAAACGGTGAGGTCCGCGCCCCCATCCTCTGTCTGGTCGGTCCTCCCGGAGTCGGCAAAACTTCGCTCGGCCGCTCCATTGCCGATGCCATGGGACGGCAGTTTATAAGAATGTCGCTGGGCGGCATGCGCGATGAAGCGGAGATCCGCGGACACCGCCGCACCTATGTCGGCGCCATGCCCGGACGGATCGTTCAGAATCTCAAACGCGCCGGAAGCATCAATCCGCTCTTTATGCTCGATGAGATCGACAAACTGGCGCATGATTTCCGGGGTGATCCGGCTTCGGCACTTCTGGAAGTACTCGATCCGGAACAGAACAACACTTTTAACGACAACTTTGTAGAATTGGCTCTGGATTTATCCAAAGTATTCTTTATTGCCACCGCCAATGTGCTGGAAGATATTCCAAGTGCCTTGCGTGACCGTATGGAAGTTATCCAGCTTTCCGGCTACACCGCAAGAGAAAAGCGGGAGATCGCCCGCCGTTATCTGGTAAAACGCCAGCTCGAAGCCAACGGTCTTACCGGCAAAGGGGTAAGTTTCAATGTCGCTGCCATCGATGAGATCATTGACGGCTACACCCGTGAAGCAGGAGTCCGTGAACTTGACCGGGTTATCGCCCGGTTGTGCCGCCGCCTTGCCGGAAAATATCTCAAAGGGGCGTTTGATGGTAAAAAGAGTATTTCCGTTACCGTGAAAATGGTTAAAGAATTGCTCGGAGCCCGCCGTTTTGTCCGGGATACGGTCGCGGATGCTCCCTTGCCCGGTTGCGCTGTCGGCATGGCATGGACCGGTGTCGGCGGCGTGGTACTGCCGGTGGAAGCGGTCGCGCTCCCGGGTGGAAAAGGTGAAATAAAACTTACCGGAAGTCTGGGTAAAGTTATGCAGGAATCCGCTTCGGCAGCCATGACCATCGTCCGTGCCAATGCCGGAAAATACGGTGTCAAACCGGAATTTTTTACCGGAAACGATATCCATATCCATGTTCCGGACGGCGCCACCCCGAAAGACGGTCCATCCGCAGGTATAACCATGACTTTGGCTCTGACTTCGCTTATCACAAGCCAGCCGTTGATAAAAAAACTTGCCATGACCGGTGAAGTTACCCTCTCCGGCCGTGTTACCGCCATCGGCGGTTTGCGGGAGAAACTCACCGGCGCCCTGGCGGTCGGAGTGGAAAACATCCTCATTCCGGAAGAGAACCGTAAGGATCTGGAAGATATCCCTGATTATGTCAAATCTGAACTTGCCATCAAGTGTGTCAGTACCGTTGCTGAAGCGTTGGATTACGGTTTCGGCAAGCGCAAGTTTCCGGAAAAAGGAGTGACCGCATGAAAAAATTATTGACCGTTGTTTTGCTTGCAGCAACAGTTCTGCCGCTTTGCGGAGCTGAAAAAGAGCTGTCGATGCAGGAGTTTATGGTTCTTGCCCGGCGCAAGAACCAGTTTGCCACCTATGCCAAACTCAATGGTGTTCTTCAACACCGCCGCCGGGGGCAGGGGGTGGTCAGTATGCCGGTATACTTCGGTGTTATTCTGCATCCCGACCGCACTGTCGGGCAGTTGGTGTTGGACAGGAGTGAGGGGTATATGCTCGGGCAGGCGGTCAACTCCGGTTTGACCAGCGTTACTCCGATGCCGGGCAAAAAGAGCGACAAACTTGGCTATGTCGGTCTGCGGGCATCGGATTTGACCTTGAGTTTTCTTTTCTGCAAACCGGAAAAGGAGTTCGCTTCCGAGAATGTCGGCGGCGTCGTTCCCTGCCGGGTGATTTTGCTGGATGATCCCAAACATAAAGAAAAGATCAAAGTGTGGATCGCCAGAGAACATTGTTTCCCGCTGCAGGCGGAGTTTTTCCGTTATGGCGAAAAAGAGTCCTACCGGGTGCTTGAAGCCAGTGGATTCACCAAAAAAAATGAGCTTTATTATGTCCGCAAGCTCCGCATCGAAGGTCCCGGCTGGCGGACAAAGATCGATTTTGATGCTGATTCAGCGGAAATCGGTAAAGTGGATTTTTCGGCACCGCCCAAAATTATTATTAAATTAAAGTAAGGAGTGATTTGGTATGCGTGTTTTATTTATGTATCCCGGAACGAAGTTCAAGGCTTTGACTTTCAGTTTTGATGACGGAGTCAAGCAGGATGTCAAGCTGATCGATATATTCAACCGCAACGGCCTTAAGGGAACGTTCAATCTCAACAGCGGTATTCCGCGCTTCTCCAAGGAGGAACTCCAAGCTATCTATGCCGGACACGAAGTTGCCTGTCACGGCGAATTTCACCTCTCCTGCGACCAGATCCCCCGCGATGTGCTGATGCGGGAAGTGTGGCGTGACCGCGAAGTTTTTGAAGAAATTTTCGGCGGAGTTGTCACCGGACTTGCTTATCCCAACGGCAGCTTCTCCCCCCGCGTTATGGAAATCCTCGATGCCTGCGGTATTGAATATGCCCGCACCACCATTGCCACCGGACGCATCAAAAATGCGCCGGAAGATTTTCTGGCGTGGCACCCCACCTGCCACTATCGCGATGCGATGGATCTGGTCGATGGGTTTCTCAATGAGGCCCGCCCGGTGCAGCAGCTCTTTTACATCTGGGGCCACTCCTACGAGCCTGACCGCGGTGTGAAAGATTGGCAGTATATGGAAGATCTCGCCGCCAAACTCGGCAACCACGATGACATCTGGTACGCCACCAATATCGAAGTCTGCCGTTATCTCAAAGCCATCCGTTCACTGAAGTTCAGTGCTGACGGCCGCAAAGTATACAATCCCTCCTGCCAGACGGTATGGTTCCGCGTCGGCTGGGAAGGTGTGACCGGAGCGCATACGGTTGCCCCCGGTGAAACATTTGAACTCCCGGAACCGCCGGAGACCCTTTAAAATGAACTTCATGGAAAAAATTGCTTTCGCAGCAAAAAAGAATAATTCTCTCGTGTGTGTCGGCCTTGATCCCGATCTGGCGAAATTGCCGGAATGTGTTAAGTCCGCCGCCGATCCGATTTTTGAATTCAACAAACAGATCATCGATGCAACCAGAGATTTTGTCTGCGCCTACAAGCCGCAGGCGGCGTACTATGCCGGACAGGATTGCGATGAATCTCTGAAAAAAAGTGTCGCTTACATCAAAGAAAATGCTCCGGATGTGCCGGTCATCCTCGATGTCAAACGCGGCGATATCGGTTCAACTGCCGAATACTATGCCAAAGAAGCCTTTGACCGTTACAATGCCGATGCCGTTACCGTCAACCCCTATATGGGACTGGATGCGGTCAAACCTTTCCTCGATTATGCGGACAAGGGCGTGATCATTCTCTGCCGCACTTCCAATCCGCACTCCGGTGATCTGCAGAATCTGGTCGCTGACGGTATGCCGCTTTATAAACACGTGGCAAAACTGGTGCGCGACAACTGGAACTACAATAAAAATGCCGCACTGGTCGTCGGTGCGACCTACCCGGAAGAACTGAAAGAACTCCGTGAAATGTGTCCGGAACTTCCCTTCCTCGTTCCCGGTGTCGGCGCGCAGGGCGGCGATGTGGAAAAGGTGGTCAAAAACGGTTGCGCTATGAGCTGGGGAGGAATCATCGTCAACTCCTCGCGCGGCATCATCTACGCCTCCAAAGGCGATGATTTTGCTGAAAAATCCGGTGCCGCCGCCCGCGAGCTGCGTGACCTTATCAACAGCTTCCGGTGAAATATGAGCGAAACTGAAAACAATAACTTTTCTGAAACCTGCAATGTCCGGCTTCCGGTGGTCGCCATCGTCGGCAGACCCAATGTCGGTAAATCCAGCTTGTTCAATGCCATTATCGGGCGGCGGTTGGCGATCGTTCACGAGATGAGCGGAGTCACCCGTGACCGGGTGGTTTCGGAGGCGCGCTGGGAAAACCGGGCATTCACACTGGTCGATACCGGCGGTCTGGGAATGATGGACGGCAAGGAAAAGAATGTCGACTTCTGGGATACCGGCATTGCCGAACAGGTCAAAGCCGCGCTCGCTGATGCTGATGTTCTGATTTTCGTTGCCGACGCCCAGGCGGGGTTGACTCCGCTGGATGAGGATGTTGCCAAACGGCTCCGCAGCTGCGGTAAGCCGGTATTTATGGCGGTCAACAAGTGCGATGAAGATAAACTGAAAAACGATGCCGCAGAATTTTCCCGTCTGGGATTCGGCACTATCTATCCCATCTGCTGTACCCGTCGCGGCGGTATCGGCAATCTGATGGATGCCGTGCTGAATAAATGCGGTGCCGTTCCATTGTCAAAAATCCGGCGCAAACCGGCGATCGACATCGCTGTGGTCGGACGTCCCAATGTCGGCAAGTCCAGTTTGATAAATGCGCTTCTCGGTGAAAAACGTTTGATGACCAGTCCCATCGCCGGAACCACCCGTGATGCGGTCAAAGTTGAGTTTTCTATCACCGACAGCGACGGCAGCCGGCTTCCTGCCAATCTGGTGGATACCGCGGGATTGCGCAAGGGAACCAAGATCGACAACGTCGTGGAACTTTTCAGCATCATGCGTGCCAAAAGTGCGGTCGAACGCTCGGAGCTTGTGGTTTTTGTCGTTGAAGCAGGAATAAACTCCATCACGGCGCAGGATCGCAAGATAGCTTCACTTATTGCCACATCGGGCAGAGCGTGTGTGATCGTTGCCAACAAGATCGATCTTTGCGAAGGCATTGAAGAAAAGAGTATGGAAAGTTCCCTGCGGCGCGGTTTGCCGCAGCTCGGCTTTGCTCCGGTGGTCTTTATCAGTGCCGAAAAGAGAATAAATTTTGACGGCGTTCAAGCGGTTCTGGCGCGGGTTTCCGCCAACCGCAGTACGGAAATCACCACCGGAAAACTCAACCGGGTACTGGCTGATGCATTGGAAATGACTCCGCCGCCGGTGGTTTCAACGGTTCCTTTGAAGCTCTTTTACGCTTCGCTGGCGGGCATCCGTCCGCCAAAAATAAAACTTTTCGTCAACCGCGTGGATGCGGCGGCGGACAATTATCTGGTCTTTTTGAAAAAACAGATACGCAAAAACTTCTCTCTGGAAGGTATCCCCCTTGCTCTGGAAGTTTCCGAACGTCCCAAAAAGATCGAGAGTATCCGTACCAAATCAGCAACACGTCCCGCCGGACGGAAAAACAAAAAAATATGAGTTGAGTTATGGACAAGAGTTTGGAAAACAGTATAAAAATTTTTATGGCGGAGAAAATCGCTGCCGGAGTGTCGCTTTCTGAAATCCAGAATTTGGTCAATGCTGAATTTAAACAGAATTTGACCTATATGGATATCCGCATCATGGCTTCTGAATTGGAGATCGACTGGCAGCAGCTTAATCCGAAAAAAGAGACCGCCGTCGAAGATGTGACCGCTGTCGAAGCTCCCGCTCCGGCAGCAGCTCCGGCGGAAGAAGCTCCCGCTGATCCCGCCGCCGCTCCGGGAATGCCCGATTTGAGCGATACCAGAATCGAAGTGAGCAAAATTGCCCGTCCGGGGATGATGTTCTCCGGCAGTGTCACCTTTGCCAACGGCAGCAGTGCCGAATGGTATCTGGACAACATGGGCAGACTCGGACTGGAAAATCTGCAGGGCGATAAGCCCGGTCAGGAAGATATTGAAAAATTCCAGATCGCACTCCAGTTGGAACTGCGCAAACTTATGGGGCAGTGAAAAAATGGATGAATCTTTGAAACAGCAGTTGAACTCCTTTGATCCGGCTACCCGCGCCCGGGCATTGGCGAAAGTTCGCAAAATTTACAGCGCATTCAATATGCACTGCCACAGTTTTTATTCCTACAACGGCTATGGATATTCGCCCAGTATGCTTGCCGCTGTTGCCAAAGAGAATAACTGGCGCAGCGCGATGCTGGTCGATTTCGATGTACTGGACGGTGTGGATGAATTTCTTGCCGCCGCCCGTGCGCTCGGAGTGAGAGCCTGTGCCGGTATGGAAACGCGCGTCTATGTCCCTGAACTTGCCGATGTGGAAATAAATTCCCCCGGCGAACCGGGGATCGCTTATCACCTCGGATGCGGATTTACTGCATCCGAAGTTCCGGCAGGTGAAAAAGCTTTTGCCGACAACTTGCGCAGTAAAGCCAATGCCCGCACCCGGACTCTGGTGGAAAAGGTCAACACTTATCTTTCTGAAATCGAACTTGATTTCAACGCGGTCGCCAAAGAGTTCACCCCCAACGGCAATGTTACTGAACGCCACGTCTGCACCGCCTACCGTATGATGGCGGAAAAGTGTTTTAAAGGCGGTGAACTTGCTGCTTATTGGAATGAAAAACTGGGTAAGTATGAAGAAAACCCGGTCAAACTTGAAGGTCTGATCCGTTCCAAAACCATGAAGCGGGGAGGGGTGGGCTATGTCGCTCCCACTCCGGAAAGTTTCCCCACTCTGGAAGAGATGAATAAGTTCATCATCAACTGCGGTGCCGCCCCCACGCTGGCGTGGCTCAACGGACTTTCTGCCGGAGAAAACGATGTTGACCGCCTCTTTGAACTGCACT
Organism: Lentisphaerota bacterium; assembly: GCA_015061605.1. Lineage (GTDB taxonomy): Bacteria > Verrucomicrobiota > Lentisphaeria > Victivallales > Victivallaceae > UBA1784. The sequence continues at coordinate 77,044 of SUWH01000003.1, forward strand.
TGAAGTACGGTTTGAAAGCGGCGACCCTCATCCCGGACCGCAACTGGCGCGCTGATACTCCGGAGAAACAGACGGCTCTTACCGCTGAACTCGACCGTTTTGTCGCCGCCGCAAACAAATATAATATTCCGCTGCTTGCCGGAACGGAGATGAATGCTCCCGGACAGCTTATCGCGGATGACTTTACAATTGCCCCGCTGGTAAAGCATTTGGACAGCTTTATTGCCGGAGCGGATAAATTTGCCAGATAACCAACAACCATATATAATAAAGGAAAAATCATTATGAGTACTTTTCTCGGAATCGGTCTCGGCCCCATCCAGACCGGAATCTTCCTCGCCGGAGCCGCCAAAGGCGGTTTTGACCGCATCGTCATCGCCGAAGTCAATGAAACACTGAAAAATGCGGTCAACGCTTCCGGCAGTGTCACCATCAACATCGCCGCCGCTGACCACGTTTATTCTGAAACTTACAACAATGTGGAAGCCTACAACCCCAACGATCCGGCTGAAGTCGAAAAACTCATCGCCGCCGCCGCCGAAGCCGATGAACTTGCCACCGCTCTGCCCAGTGTGAAGTTTTTCGCCTATTGCGCTCCGTGGCTCAAAGCCGGTTTCGCTCTTCAGCCGGAACGCCGCCGCTTCTTCTACACCGCTGAAAACAACAATCACGCCGCTGAAGAGCTGGAAAAAGCCATCGGAGTCAACTTCCCCAATACCTACTATCTCAATACCGTTATCGGTAAGATGAGCGGTGTGGTTCCCGCTTCCGCTGATCGTCCGGGACTTGCCGCCGGAGTTGAAAACGCCCATCTGGTTGAAGAATTCAACACCATTTACATTTCCAGCTGCCCCGGCATCGAAGAACGCAAGGTAAAAAATCTTTACGTCAAGAGCGACCTTTATCCCTTTGAAGAAGCCAAACTTTACGGTCACAATGCCACTCACTTTCTGCTTGCCACCCTCGGCAAAGCTGAAGGTTACAAGACCATGGATGAAGTCAGTGCCAAACCGGAACTTATCGAAATCGCCCGTCAGGCGTTTTTCGGTGAATCCGGCAGTGCGCTGATCAAAAAGTACGCTTCTCTCAACGATGAACTCTTTACCGAATCCGGTTTCAAAGCCTATGTCGATGGTCTGCTCGTCCGTATGACCAACCCGTTCCTCAAAGATGCCATCGACCGCATCACCCGCGATCTGGAACGCAAATTGAGCTGGGAAGACCGCGTTATCGGAACCATGCGTCTGGTGCTTTCCCAGGGGGGAGTGCCGGTAAACTTTGCCAAAGGTGCCAAACTTGCCGCTGCTGAATTTGCCGCCGGCGGCGATGTCAAAGCCAAGCTGGCTGAACTCTGGCCCGCCCCGTGGGGTGCGGAACATGATGCGCTTTATACTTTGATCAAGTAAGTGTAAAATTGAGCGATATTGAAGTTTTTTCTTCAATATCGCTCCTTTTTGATGAAAATCAATCAAAATTACTTGTAATCGACTGTTTTGTGTGCTAATTTAAGGACGTTCAGGTGTATTTTATCTTCTGCTGACGCGGGGGGCGATTCCAAAATAAAGGAGATGTGTTATGATAAATCAGAATATTTTTTCCGGAGAACTCCGGAGTAAAGCGTACCGCTTTACTCCGGAGAACTCCGGAGTAAAGCGTACCGCTTTACTCTTATTGAACTGCTTGTAGTCATTGCGATAATCGCAATATTGGCAGCAATTCTTCTGCCTGCGTTGCAGCAGGCCAGACAGCGAGGTTTGGGAACTTCCTGCATCGGAAATTGCAAAACCGTAGGGCAGACTGTACAGACGTATATGAATGAATACGCAAGTTATTTTCCGTTCCCCGGCGGCAGTTGGTGGTATGGTTTGCGATATTATTTCCCTTCCTACAAGATAACAAGCAGTGGTTCTCCCAGTGTGAATGGAAGTAGCGATGAAAATCCGCGTTTTGAAAAAATGAGAAATGCTCCGGTTTTCTGGTGTCCGGCCCTTTTTATACATCCCAGAGTTGCTAAAAGCAAGGGCGAAACTTTTTATGTCACGCCAAGTTGGCAAAAACATTTCGGAATAGGACCAGGAAAGCCGTTCAAGTTGACTGCTGTTGTCCGTCCGGGACAGAAAATAATGCTGGTCGAGTACAGCTTTGATGGTGGTGGAGCTGCTGTAACACTTCCGCGTTATTCAAACAACGCTTTCCCTCATGCAAAAAACGGTAATTTTACGATGTTGGATGGTCATGTCGAAACTCAAAAGTATGGGTTGCCATGGGTGTTGTACTCCGACAGTGATAACAGAAGCCTGTTCCATAAACACTGGTATCCGTTTAAGCCGTAAAAAATAAATTGTAAAAAGTGGTGTGTATGAAAAAAATTCTTTTAATTTCAGGAGCAGTGCTTATGACTGTTGCGGCAAGTGCCTTTGAATTGGGTAAAAAGGCGGTTAATATTTATTACAACCGGATCAATACCCGCCCGGCAATGGAAATGAGTCAGCTGCTCGGTAAAGTTTTCGGTAAAAAATTCAAGGCTGTTCAGCTGAAAAATGCTGACTTTAAAAATCCGGGTATCTATATCGGTTTTGAAGCTCCCGGGGTGAAGTATACTCTTCCGGCAGATAAAAAAGAGTTTGTTGCCACCCATGCCGACGAGTCAAAAGTTTTCATCTGGGGCAATGATAAAGAAAATCTCAAGGGAACCCTTTTCGCGGTCGCCGATTTTCTGGAAAAATATGCCGGTGTCCGCTTCCTCTGGCCCGGTGAACTCGGCACCGTCGCCGAAAAACGCAAGCCGGTCAAAATCAAAAACGGGCTTGATCTTTATATTCCGCCGTTTGATCTGCGTTTGACCAGCAGTTTCCATTACGGGTCACGCAACCGCACCGTGCAGGAAAACCTCAATCTGGACAACTGGCTCAATCATCAGAAAGTCGGTAAGTCGATCCGCGCTCATCGCGGTTCCGGATTTCAGCATGCTTTTGAAGATTTGATGCCCCGGGAGGTCTACGGCAAAGAACACCCGGAATACTACGCGCTGGTCAGTCCGGAAAAATGGATCGGTGAACCAAAACCCGATAAACCCACCCGGTTGAGCGATCCCACCATGCCCGGCCCATGGCAGCTTTGCACCTCCAATCCGGATGTGCGCCGCATTATCGCTGAAAAACTTGCCGCCGCCAAATCAGACGGCATTCAGTCCATTTCTCCCAATGACGGTTATGGTTTCTGCGAGTGCGCCAACTGCAAGGCGCAGGATGGGCTTGATGCCAAGCGTCACGGCCGCTACTTCGCTTTGACCAACCGGATGTACAACTTCGCCGAAGATATTGCCAAACAGGTCAAAAAACTCAATCCCAAAGCTAAAGTTGGTATGTTCGCATACAGTTTCTACGACGGCGTGCCGGATGGAAAAATCGAATTTCCCGGAAATATGTATCTTTCTTACTGCTATATGGTCTATGATGCAAAAGACAAAGCCGCCGAAGATGAGATCAATAACAAGATCCTCGGACTTGCCGCCTCCGGAGCGAAAGTTATCGGACGTGAATACTGGGGTACCCATTATACCATGGAATACCCGCTTTCCCACAGCCGTAAGATCGACCGCAATATCAAAACCTTGCGCAAAGGTAACGCCGCCGGTATCTACGGCGAAACCGGAGCCAGTTTCGGCCCCCGCGCCACCGACTTGTATATTCTTGCCAAATTGAGCTGGAATCCCGATCTGAAGCGTGAAGATATCCTGATGGATTTCTGTATCTCTGCCTTCGGAAACGACGCGGCTCCGGTGATGTTTGAAATGTTTGAAAAAATTGAAGATCACGTCGAAAAAGGCTTCGCGGTGGATCCTTATCTCGCCTGTCCCAATTATAAATTTTACGGCAACAGTTACTCCAAAAACAACTACGTAATGGCGCGCATTTTTGATCACAACTTTACCAAAATGTGCAATGACTACTTCCATAAAGCCGCCAAACTGGTCAAGACTCCGGCGCAAAAGGCGCGGTTGCAATATATCAAAAACGGGGTGAATTTCGCCCGCGTTACCAGCGATGCCCTTTGCGCCTATCAGGATTTGGCTGCCATCGGCTTGAATATGCCGCTTACCATGCCCTCCAACTTGAATATTCCAATGGAAAAGAACGCAGTACTCAAGGTGGTGAATGATGCGTTGAAAGCCTACAACGAAAAAGAATTTTATATCAATCGCTACAGTTTGGACAGCAATATCGGACGCGCCCGCCGTTCCAATGCCATCAATCTGCGTCCGTGGGGAACTCTGGCGGAAATTGCCCGGATCGACATTATTTCTGAAAAATTCAACTATCTGGTCAATGGTGCATTTGAGTATTCCTCTTACAGCTGGGATGTCAAAGCACTTAAAGGAAATGCCGGTGCCGCTTTTGTGACATCCGCCAACTGCGATGCCGATAATAACTACATGGTTACCAGCCACGCGCTGCAAGGTATAAGTTTGGAGCTTTCTATGGACAAGGATGCTGTTGCCGAAATCAAACAGCTCCGTCCAATTGCGGCCAAAGAGAATATGGAAGCCCGTTTCCGGATGTTCGTTAAATCCGCTTCCGGTGATCCGGCGAAATATCTCAAAGTCCGTTTTGGTGAACAGACCTTTGACATGGTCACGGTCGTGGATGAAAGCCGAGCCAACGGCGACTGGTACGAACTGCGTTCGCAGGTGTTGCCGGTTGCTCCGGGAACTTATGAGTTCCGCATCGAAGTGAGCAATCCTGCCGGATTATTCGGCGGAGATTCTCTTACTCTCAACTTCGATGAATTGCGTTTGCGTCTGAAATCAGTCAACAGAATTACCAAATAAGCATAAAAAAAGGGGTGAAAATGAAAAAACATCTGATTGTCGGTGCGTTGATGTGCTGCACCATTATTGCATCTGCCTTTGAGTTGGGCAAAAATGATGCGGTTATCTACTGCAATACAAAAAATCTGAATTCCGCCAAAGAGTTGAGCTTCTACCTCAACAAGGTTTTCGGTAAAAAATACACTGTCAAAGCGGTGAAAAAGGCTCCCGCTCTGCCCGGTATCTTTGTCGGTTTCCAGCGCAAAGGTGATAAAGTCAACGTTCCGGAAGAAAAGGAGTTTACCGCCATCAGTGCTTCCGGAAATCAGCTTTTTATCTACGGCCGGGAAAATAAGTATCTCAACTGCACCGGCTACGCCGTTGCCGAATTCCTGGAAAAACATGCCGGTGTCCGCTTCCTCTGGCCGGGTGAACTCGGTACCGTTGCCGATAAAAAAGCTCCTGTTGCCATCAAAGATGGTCTGGATCTTTATGTCCCTCCATTTGACATCCGTCTGACCAACAGTTATAGAAGTTCCGGCAAACTCGGAGAGTGGATCCGCCACCGTAAAATCGGTTCCTCGATCCGTCGCCGCGGTTCCGGTTTCCAGCATGCCTTTGCCAGTCTGATTCCCCGTAAGAAGTACGGGAAAAACAATCCTGAATACTATTCGCTTGTAACTCCGGAAAAATGGGTCGGAACTCCCAAACCGACTGTCCCCACCCGAACCAATGAATACGGTCCCGACCAGATTTGTACTTCCAATCCGGAAGTCCGCCGTATCATTGCCGAAAAACTTGCTTCTCACAAAGATGATTTTGTCCGTTCCATCTCTGCAAACGACGGCTTCGGCTTCTGCGAATGTGCCAACTGCAAAGCGCAGGACGGTCCGGATGCCAACCGTTTCCGCTCCGGCCACCAGATGGTGACCAACCGTATGCACAACTTTGCGCTGGATATCGCAACTCAAGTCAAAAAACTCAATCCCAAAGGCAAAGTCGGCATGTTTGCCTACAGCTTCTATGACGGTATTCCGGATTTCAAGATCAAATATCCCGGCAATATGTATCTTTCCTATTGCTACATGGTTTATGCCGCAAAAGATCTTGCCGCTGAAAAAGTCATCAATGACAAACTGCTCGCGCTTTCCGCTACCGGTGCCAAAGTCGTCGGCCGCGAATACTGGGGTACCCATTACACCATGAACTACCCGCTTTCTCACAGCCGCAAGATCGACCGCAACCTCAAGACTCTGTACAAAGGCAATGCTGCCGGTATCTATGGCGAACCCGGTTCGAGTTTTGCTTCCCGCGGCAGCGACCACTATATTCTTTCCAAACTTGCCTGGGATCCTACGCTCAAGCGCGAAGAAATCCTGATGGATTTCTGCGTTTCCGCTTTCGGCAAAAAAGCCGCTCCTGTAATGTATGAACTTTTTGAAAAGATCGAAGACTGGACTCAGAAGGGCGTTGCCGATAAGGAAAAACGCGGTGTCAATTTTCAGTATTACACCAACAGCTATGCTGAATTCAACCGCCTGATGTCCGATATGTACAATGATAAATTTATCAAAATGTGCAACGGCTACTTCAAAAAAGCGGCAAAACTTCTCGATACTCCGGAACGCAAAGCCCGTTTTGAATATATCAAAAACGGTATCATTTATGCAAAATACATCACCAATGCACTGGTTTCCTACCGCGACCTCGCGGCTATGGGGATGAATATGTCGCTCACCCAGCCCTCCGGTTTGACCACCGTGATGGAACGCAGCAAAATTCTCGAAGTCGCTTCCCGTGCGGCAGCCGCTTCCAAAGCCAAACGTGATTTCGCGATAGCCCGCGGCGGCAATTACGGATTCTACCACAGTTTCCGCAGCGACAGTCTCAATTTGCGCCCGTGGCAGACTCTTTCTGAAATCGCAATTTCAGATATCAGAACCGGCAATTACAACTTCCTCGTCAACGGTGCATTTGAATACACCACTTACAGCTGGGATATTTCCGGAACCGGTAAAGCGGTTCATGTTTATGACACCAACTGCGATGATCCTGCCAACTACATGGTTCACAGCCACGCCAATCAGGGCATCAGTATCAAGGTCGATCTTGAACCCGGTCAGAATATGAAATTTGTCCAGAAACGCAAAATCGGTGCCGTTGAGAAAAATCTGGTCAACGGTCAGATCATGGTCAAGTGCGATGGTGATCCGCTGAAGTATGTAAAAGCTTATTTCGGCGGCAAAGAGATCGAGCTGAAGTGGGCTAATGAAGGTCTCAATAACAAAAACGGTTGGAATCAACTGCTTTTCAAAGCGTTTGAAATTGCCCCGGGAACCTACGATTTCCGCATGGAAGTTGTCAATCCCAAAGGGTTCTTCGGCGGCAGTGCCAAGACCATCTATTTTGATGACCTCAAGGTTCAACTCAAAAAAATCCGTTGAGGTGAAATGTGAAAATCAAATCATTGCTGACTCTTATCACAGCTGTCGCCATCGGCGCGACGGCTGTGGCATTTGAACTGGGAAAAGACAATGCCGTGATCTATCACAGCAAAGTCAATGCGCTTGCCGCCAAAGAGATGAGTGTTCTGCTCAACAAGGTTTTCGGTAAAAAATATACCGTAAAACTTCTGACGAAAGACGATTTCCGCAAGCCCGGCATCTATGTCGGATTCGCTGCCCCGGGGCAGAAATACACCATACCTGCCGGCAAAAAGGAATTTATCGGAACCTTCGCAGATGACAAGCGGGTTTTTATCTGGGGTAATGATAATGAAAAACTCAAAGGTTCCGCTTTTGCAGCCTTCGATTTTCTGGAAAAATATGCCGGAGTCCGCTTCCTCTGGCCCGGTGAACTTGGTACTGTCGCTGAAAAACGTCCGCCGGTCAAGGTGAAAAAAGGTTTGGATATTTTCGTGCCGCCGTTTGTCATCCGCATGACCAACAGTTTTACCTATGGCAGAACCAGCCTTACTTTGCAGGAACGCAACGACCTCGACCGCTGGCAGGATCACCTTAAAGTGGGACGCTCCGTCCAGTCCCGCGGTTCCGGTTTCCAGCACGCATTCAAATCTCTTATGCCCCGGGCGCAATATGGCAAAGAGCATCCGGAATATTATTCTCTGGTCACTCCGGAACGCTGGATCGGAATGCCCAAACCCAAAGTCCCGACCCGCCGCAGCGATCCGACTGTTTCCGGCCCGTGGCAGATTTGTACCTCAAACAAGGATGTCCGCCGTATCATCGCCAAAAAAATCGCATCCGGCAAAGATGGAAAAATCCGTTCCATTTCCCCCAATGATGGTTACGGTTTCTGCGAATGTGCGAACTGCAAGGCACAGGATGGCAAAGACGCCAACCGCACCGGAAAAGCCGGTCATCTGCGGGTGACCAACCGGATGTATGACTTCGCCGAAGATATTGCCAAACAGGTCTATAAACTCAATCCCAAAGCCAATGTCGGACTCTTTGCCTACAGTTTCTACGATGGAATTCCGGATCAGAAGATCAAATTTCCGCCGAATATGTATCTTTCATACTGTTATATCGTTTACCGTGCCGAAGACCAGGCCGGTGAAGATGTGATCAACAACAAGATCCGCGGTCTTGCCGCCACCGGTGCCAAAGTTGTCGGCCGTGAATACTGGGGCTGTCACTACACCATGGGCTATCCGTTGAGCCACAGCCGCAAGATCGACCGCAATGTAAAAACTCTTTACGAATGCAAAGCCGCCGGTATTTACGGCGAAACCGGCAAAAACTTCGGCAGCCGCGGTTCAGATTTGTACATTTTGTGCAAACTTGCCTGGAATCCGACGCTGAAACGTGAAGATATTCTCAAAGAATTCTGCGATGCCGCTTTCGGTAAAAAAGCCAGTCCCGTGATGTATGAACTCTTTGAGAAAATCGAAGACTGGGTCGAAGTTCGCACCAGAGAATTCAAAACCAAAAAAGGTGTGAATTTCAAATATTACAAAAATGATTACGCCGAATTCAACCGTTTCCAGGCTTCTGTCTTTAACGAAGCATTCAACAAGATGTGCAAAACATATCTTAATAAAGCAACTGAACTTGCTGATTCCGCTGACCGCAAGGCGCGTGTCAACTTTTTCCGCATCGGTATTTTGAAAGCGATGAACACCACCCACGTTCTCCGCGCCAATGCTGATCTCGCCGCGATCGGTGTCAATATGCCGCTTACCCAGCCGTCAGCATCCTTTATCCCCATGGAAAAAGGCGAACTGATGAAAATTATTCAAAACGCCCTGGATGCTAACAATAAACAGAATATTTATTCCTATACTTACGGACATAACTTCACTTTCGGCAGAGGACTCGGCAATGCGATCCACCTCCGTCCGTGGTACACGCTTGCCCAGGTCGCCCGTATCGACATCCTGACCGGTAACTTCAATTATCTGGTCAACGGTGCCTTTGAATACTACGGCTACAGTTGGGATATCAGAACGACCGGAGGCAAAGCGAATACCGCTATGGTCACCACCGATAACTGTGATGCCCCCAACAACTTCATGGTCACCAGCCACGCAGGGCAGGGGGTGAGTCTGCAAGCTGATTTGAACGCAAGATCAGCTGTGGAAGTCAAACAGCTCCGCCCGATCATCGCCAAAACTCCGATGCAGCTTTCCGGAACCATGTTTGTCAAATGCCCCGGCGGCAATCCGCAGAAATTCGTCAATGCTTATTTCGGAAATAAGAAACTTGACCTCGTCTGGATTGACAAAGGTATGCAAGTCCGGGAAGACTGGTGCGAAGTTCGCATCAAACCAATCGTTGTCGAAGCGGGTAAATATGAATTCAAATTCACTGTCAGCAACCCCGGTACTGCGGCAAAAACATTTAATTTTGACAATTTGCAGTTGTATTTGAAAAACACTAAAAAATAAAAAGGAGTCAACATCATGAAGCTCAAACAACTTCTGTTGTCCGTTTGTGCGCTGCTTATCACTCTGTCAGCAGCCGCATTTGAACTGGGCAAAAATAATGCCACCATCTGGCATACAAAGAAAAGTGTCGTTCAGGCAAAGGTGCTGCAGCAGTATCTCGGTAAAGTATTCGGTAAAAAATACACCTTGAAACTCTATAAAGGTGGTGTGCATCTCCCAGGACTTTTTGTCGGCATTCAGCAGCCCAACGCCAATTTGAAAGTCGATATGGAGCGTGATTTTACCGTCATCCATTCGGAAAAAGACAAGGTTTACATCTACGGCAATGACACCAAAACCCTTACCGGTACCGCCTATGCCGTGATATCGTTCCTCGAAAAACACGCCGGTGTCCGCTTCCTGTGGCCGGGCGAACTCGGAACTGTTGCCGAAAAACGCAAGCCGGTCACCATTAAAGAAGGAACTGACCTCTATGTGCCGCCCTTTAAACTGCGCATGACCAGCAGCTTTACTTATGGAATGAGGCTGCTTTCGGCTAAAGATGCCGCTGATTTGCGTACCTGGCTCGTCCGGATGAAGACCGGCCGTTCGATCTTCTCCCACGGCTCCGGCTTCCAGCACGCCTTTTTCAATTTGATGCCGCGTGAAAAATACGGTAAAGAGCATCCGGAATACTACTCGCTCGTAAGTCCTGCCCGTTGGATCGGTGAACCCAAACCGACCGTCCCCACCCGCCGCAATGATGAAAGCGTCGGTGGTCCCGCCCAGCTCTGCACCTCCAATAAGGATGTCCGCCGTATCATCGCCGAAAAGATCGCCGCTCCCAAAGATGGCAAGATCCGTTCCATCTCCCCCAATGACGGCTTCGGTTTCTGCGAATGCGCCAACTGCCTTGCTCAGGATGGCAAGGATGCTGAACGGCTGCGCAACAACCACCTTTCAGTGACCAACCGTATGTATGATTTCGCTGAAGACATTGCCCATCAGGTCTACAAGCTCAATCCCAAAGCCAAAGTTGGTATGTTCGCTTACAGCTTCTACAATGGCGTGCCGGATCAGAAGATCTCCTTTCCGCCCAACATGTATCTTTCCTACTGCTACTTCATCGGTTTTACCAAAGACAAAGCCGCCGAAGATGAGATCAATAACAAAATCATCGGGCTGGGCAAAACCGGTGCGCAGGTGGTCGGTAGAGAATACTGGGGTACTCACTACACGATGAACTACCCCCTCAATCACAGCCGCAAGATAGACCGCAATATCAAAGCTCTGCACAAAGTCAACGCCGCCGGTATCTACGGCGAAACCGGCAAATGCTTCGCCGCCCGTGCAACAGACTTGTACATCCTGTGCAAGCTCTCCTGGGATCCGACCCTGAACCGCGACGCTCTGCTCAAAGAGTTCTGCGATGCTGCATTCGGTAAAAAAGCCAGTCCGGTCATGTATGAAATGTTTGAAAAGATCGAAGACCGTGTGGAAAAATGTATGCCCCAGTTCTTCACCGGAGAAATGTCGAAATTCTACCCCAACGGCTACGCTGAACGCAACCGTTTGATGTCGGAAGTCATCTTTAATGATGAATTCCAGAAAATGTGCAAACCCTACATCAAAAAAGCGCTCAAACTTGCCGATACCGCCGATCGTAAAGCGCGTATCGACTTCATCAACCGCGGTATCCGCATGGCGGCGATCACTACTGAATCCCTCCGCAGTATCGCAGACCTCGCCGCTGCCGGTGTCGATATGCCGCTGACTCAGCCTTCGACCAAAATCATCCGCATGGAAAAGAAAAACCTGATCAAAGTCGCCACCCGTGCTGCGAAAGCTGAAGCTGCCCGCACCAACTTCCTGCTTGCCAATTCCGGAGATAATGCCATTACCCGGATGTTCTTCGGCAGCAGCAGCGTCAATTTGCGTCCGTGGAAAACTCTTTCGGAAATCGCGCTTATCCGGCTCAAGAACGGTATGTACAACTACCTTGTCAACAACTCTTTTGAGTACTACGGTTACAGCTGGAGTGTCAAATCGGTCAAGGGCGAAGGTAAATTCCAGTACACCGCCGCTACCAACCGCGACGCCGATGATAACTACATGGTTCCCTGCCATGGCGGTCAGGGCATCAGTTTGCAGCTGGATATGCCGGTCGGTTGCGAAATGGAGATCACTCAGCAGCGTAAAGTTTCCACCGATGTTCCGGTCAAAGCCACTTTCAGTGCTTTTGTAAAGAGCGAAGGAGATCCGCTTGATAATGTCAAATTCTTCCTCGGCGGCAAAGAACTCAAAGGCGTCTGGGTCGATGAGAAATTGGAAAATGTCAACAACTGGCATGAAATCCGTTTCCAGAGTGTTGAACTTGCCCCCGGAGATTATGAGCTGAAAGTTGTCGCCTCCAATCCGGAGAAATTCTTTGGAACCAACAAAGCTCTCACTTTGAACTTCGACAATTTCCAGCTCCGGCTCAAAGATATCCTGTCTGCCAAAAAGTAAGGGGTCAAAAATGATTTTTCCGGAAATGACCCATTATATGGGTGCCAATGTTACCGGTTCTGCTATCGGCGCGCGGATGGAGGAATTCGCCGCCGCCGGTATCAAATTTCTGCAGCTCGGTCCGAAAGATTTGCAGTTGATGAAAGATGATCCGGAGTATCGCCGCGAGATGCTCCATCAGGCACAAGCTAATGGCTTGAACATCCGCGATGTCCACGCTCCGCATCAGACTGCAGATTCTCTCGGAACTCCGGTTCCATTGGAAATGATCGTAAATTCTCTGACCAATGCGATCGATATCGCCGGTTCTCTCGGTGTGAAAACGGTCACCATTCATGCCGGTCGCACCCGGCGTACCGGTGAATATGCCAAAGACTTCGGCCTTTTCCCCTGTGTCGATCTGCCGGCTGCCGAAAAGCGCATCTGTGATGCACTGGATCTCCTGATTCCGGTCGCTGAAAAAAATAATATCGTCATGGCGGTGGAAAACCTGTTCCTGCCAGCAACTTGCGCTGATTTTCTGACCCCGATCGTTGAAAAATACAATCATCCGAATCTGGGGATGTGTTACGATTCCGGTCATGCGCTTCTGGTCGAACACCAGGAAGGCAAAGTTTCAGATGACATCGCCGAATGGATCCGCATCGGCTGGGACGATGACACCGTCATCTTCCAGAACGATCAGCTCGACCGGATGCTCAATCAGGTCGTGACCACCCATTTACACGACAACAACGGCAAAAATGACCAGCATCTTGCGCCGGGGAGCGGTGTCGCCGATTGGAATTCTATTGTTGAACGGCTCAAAAAAGCTCCGAGATTGCTGACTTTGCAGTCCGAATTGATCGGTCGCCTTGCCGTAGCTCCGGCCGCCGACATCGTCGAATGGTATAAAATGTTAAACATTTAAAAAGAGGTGTTTTTATGAAATCAATAAAAAAACTGTTGATCCTGCTGCTCGCTGTTGCGGCAACCGGTGCTTTCGCCGCCAAACCGGTCGGTATCTGGAAGGGATTGGCTTGGCAGCGGATCGGAGAACTGGTCAATGCAACTGTTTTCAGCCCCCAGTGGCACCAGGATAAACCTTTGACCACTGATTTTACCGGTAAAGAGTTTGACAAGGTTTCCGCCGTGGTCTACATGCACGGTTTTAACCAGATTTTCCGCTTCCGTGAATGGAAACAGGATACGATCAACCAAATGGAAAACTTTGTTTCCAATGGCGGTGTGCTGGTCATCCTGATCGATGGCGCCCCGCGCCCATCCAATGTTTCAAAGACCAAAATAAAAGGTCAGGATATGAGCAAACTTCTTGGTGCGTCCAAGTTCGTTTCCATCTCCGGAAAAGTTGAAATCAAAGATAAATCCTGGGCCGATTGCGGTAAAATTCCGGAAGTGTTTCAGCACATGCTCAAACCGGCAACTACACAGAACGCAAAGGCTCAACCGCTTATCGCATTGAGCGGTCTTACTACTGCCAAAACGATCATCGGTAATGATTCCGGCGCCATCGTCGCCGTCAATCAGCTCGGTAAAGGTAAAGTTTACTTTATCAACGTCCGTCTGACTGAAGCCAAAACCAGTTTCCCGCTGCCCAGGCATTATGTTATCAATGCGGAGTGGAAGCAGTATCTGCCCTTTGCCAAAAAAATCCATGAGGCGATCCTTGAGGCAAAACCGGCGTTGAGCAAAGAAAAACGCGAGATTTGGGAACCGATCCCCCTCGGTCCGAAAGCTCAGAAAACTGATTTTACTCCGCGCAAACCGATCAAATTGGTTTCTGCACGCAAAATGAAGAAATTGGAGGGTGAACCTCTGCCGCTGGTACTTGATGGTAAGCCGCGGGCTCTGCTTATTACAGGTGGAACCGGCGCAACCGGCACCCCCGGTGCCTACGCGATTCTCAATAATTTGCTGAAAAAAATGTCCGGCACCGTCCTCCCGCTGCCAAACCCCAAAGCTGTCAGTGAAAAAAATGGCAAATGGATGTGGCGTGGACAAGCCTATGATACCAAGGTAGTTTTTAAAGCAGCTGATCATGTCAGCGTTGTTGCTTCCGGTAATTTGATTACCATCGGTACTCCTGCCGGTGCTCCGGAGCTCGGCATCTATACCCTTATGCGCGAATGTCTCGGTTACCGGATGTTGTGGCCCGGAGACGATGGAGAAGTTTACACAAAAAATGCTACGGTGAAAATCGATCCGATCGATCTTTACGACAAGAGTCCGATGAAATTCCGCAACTTCAGAAACAGTCTTGTTTGCGGAAAATATCCGTGGAAGACGCCGGAAGGAAAGGTCATCCAGGTCAATGCCCGTGAAGGTTTGAGCAGAGGATGTGATATAATCGGATTGGATGTGCGCGAAGCGATCAAACTCCGCAAACTGCACACTTCATGGGCAAAACCCCAGCGTCTTGGCGGTTCTCTCAATGAAACCAGTGGCGGGAACTTTTATTCCTGGGGTAAACGTTTTGAAAAAAAACATCCGGAATATCTGGCCTTGCAGTTTGAAACTTTCCGTAAAGTAAAAGATCGTCACCCACGTATTTGCAAATCCAATCCGGCTGTGATCAAACAGGCTGTTCAGGATGTGCTGAAAAAGGTCAAACCACACACTGAATACTGTCGCTTTTCTCCCAGCGACGGCGGATATGACTTGATGTGCATGTGTGAAAATTGCCGTAAATGGGACTGCAGTGATGCTCCGCGCGGCGCCGCCCGCATCTATCTCGGCCGCAACCGTATCACTTATCAGTACGTTTCCATGACCGACCGCGTTTTGCAGTTTACGATCGAAGCTGCCAAAGAACTGCGCAAGCACAATCCCAAGCTCGGAGTTGTGTATATGCCCTATTCCAGCTATTTCAATCCTCCGAACTATCGTCATGATATTCCGGACAATATGCTTATCAACTTTGTCGGCGGTGATTTCATTAATAACAAAGGCCGTCAGCATGACATAAAATGCTGGGATTTCTGGGCTTCAATGGCAAAAAATCTCTGTTGGCGTCCGAATTTTCTCGGGCATGACAGCCAGAGCGCTTTCCCGCTGATCTATGTGACTGAATTGGCAAAAGATCTCAAATACTTTGCTTCGACCGGTATGGTCGGCGGCGACTTTGATACGATGCCGCACAACTACGCCACTGAAGGTTTGAACTACTATGTTCTCGCCCAGTTGATGTGGGATCCGGCGGCCAAAGTCGAAGATATTATTGATGATTTCTGCAAAAATGGTTTCGGCGCAGGTGCGGAGGATATGAAAAAATTCTACAGGCATTGTGAGAAGTTGACCGATATATTTGCTCAACGCAATGAAAGTTCGGTCAAGGAATTTGAAGATCTCACCGTCGCAAGAACTCTTTCCGGACGCAAAAAACTGGCTGTTGTTTTTAACGCCAAAGAGATGAACAAATTGGAGGGATTCATCAAGGCTGCCAAGTCTAAAGTCGCAGCCGGTTCTCCGGAAGCCCGCCGTTTAGACTTTGTTGCTGCCGGTTTGGAGTATTGCCGCAAAAATGCCGAGTTCTGGAACAAGTACTGGAATGCAAAGAGCAAAGCTGAACGTAAAGCTCTTATTCCGGATATAGATGAACTGGTAAGTTACTGGACCAAACTTTTCCGGGAAAAGCCGTTTGCTGTTTCGGTGCCGTCGGAGGTGTATGGACATTACACCAGCTTCTTCCGCAACTGCGAATGGGAGCCGGTTCGTCAATATAAGAAATAATATGATCAAATGCCATGCGGGAAATAATTTTCTGCATGGCATTTGTTCATGATGGAGAAATGTTTTATGAACAAAATAAAATTATTATTGTCAGTTGCGGCATTATTTTTACTGTCATCAGTTTTTGCGGCAAAGCCGGTCGGCGTCTGGAAAGGCTATGACCACGCCCGGCTGCTGGAACTGGTCAATGCCACCGTATTCAATCCGCAGTGGAGCAAAGACAAACCGCTGACTGTCCCGTTCTCCGGCCAAGAATTTGACAATGTTTCAGCTATTGTCTATCTGCATGGCGGAAACATGCTCCGCTTCCGGGAGATCAAACCGGCAATGATCGATAAACTGGAGAAATTTGTCGCTGACGGAGGAGTTTTTATCGCCGTTATTGACGGCGGCTATCCCGGTGATACCAAAATCGGCAAAATGTCAAAGCTGTTCGGCGCAGGAGCTTATTCAACTCTGAAAGGCAAAGTTGATATTATTGATAAATCCTGGAGCGATTGCGGAAAAAATCCGGATGTTTTTGAACATATGCTCGCTCCGAAATCAAAAGACGAAAAGGGAGAACTTATCCCGGTCAAACTTACAACGCTGGCCAAACTTACTACCGCAAAACCGGTTATCGGTAATGCTTCCGGAAATCTGGTCACAGTAAATACTCTCGGCAAGGGAAAAGTTTATTTCATAAACGTCCGTTTGAGTTCTTCATATACCAGTTATTTCCAGCATTATCACGACCGTGCCAATGCAGCATGGGATCAATATCTGCCGTTCGCGAAAAAAATCCATCAAATCATCATGGAGACCAAACCGGCATTGAGTAATGAAAAACGCGAGATCTGGGATCCCAAACCGCTCGGCCCCAAAGCTTCCCCCGCAAAGATAAAACCGCGCACGCCCGAAAAACTGGTTTCTGTCCGTAAATTTACCAAACTTGATGGTGCTGAACTGCCGTTGATCGTCGATGGTAAACCGCAGGCATTGCTGGTCGTCCGTAAAATAGGAGAAAGAGGCGCATACAACACTTTGAATGATCTCCTTTTCAAAATGTCCGGAACAAGACTTCCTTTGCCCGCTATGAAGGCTGTCGGCGAAAAAGATGGCATCTGGAAGTGGAAAGGCAAACTTTTCCCGGTTAAAATCGTTCTGGAAACCGCTGATCACGTCGGAGTCAAAGCTCAAGGCAATCTTATCACCATTACTGCGCCATCCCCCCAAATCGGTATCCAGACCTTTATGCGCGAATATCTCAACTACCGGATGCTGTGGCCGGGAAAAGATGGTGAAGTTTATACCAAAACCGCAAATATCAAAGTTTCACCTTTTGAATTTTACGACAAAACTCCTATACGTCAGCGCAGTTTGCGTAATGGGCTCTCCTGCGGTCTTTATGACTGGGAAACCCCGGAAGGCAAAGTGATCCAAGTTCACGCCCGTCCCGGAACCAGTAAAAACTGCAACATCATCGGTCTTGATGTCCGGGAAGTTATAAAAATGCGTGCCGGTCACGGCTCCTGGAGTGTGGTTCAGCGGCTGGGCGGCTCCCTTAAAGAAGGCGGCGGCGTGAACTTTTACAACTGGCAGAAAAAATACGGCAAAACCAAACCGAAACTGTTGGCTCTGCAGTTTGAAACTGTCCGCAAAATGAAAACCAAACATGTCCGCATCTGTAAATCCAATCCGGAAACAATCAAGACCGCTGTAAAAGAGGCATTGGAAAATCTCAAGAAACCCAGATACAAAGATGTCGAATACTATCGCTTTTCTCCCAGCGACGGCGGTTATGACATCATGTGTATGTGCGAAAACTGCCGCAAATGGGACCCCTCCGGTGGCAATCTCAAAACTTCACGCTTTTTCCTCGGCCGCAACCGACCGGTTTACCGTTATCCCGGAATGACCGACCGCGTGCTGCGTTTCACCTGCGAAGCTGCCAGAGAATTGCAGAAGCACAAACCGGGCATGAAAGTCGTTTATCTTGCCTATGCCGGCTATCTTGCTCCGCCTCAGTACTATCACGATGTGCCGGAGAATATGCTGGTCACTTTCGTCGGCGGTCAGTACCTCAATATCGCCAATCGTGAGCGTGACCGTGAATACTGGCGTTACTGGTCCGGAGTTGCCAAAGAACTCTGCTGGCGTCCCAACTTCCTTGGCGGCGGTTCCGGTATGCCGCTGATGTATTTCCGTGAAATGGCAAAAGACCTTAAACATTTTGCAGCGACCGGCATGGTCGGCGGAGATTTCGATACCCTGCCGCACCATTGGTCGACCAATGCGCTCAATTACTATGTATTGGCGCGTCTGCTCTGGGATCCTGCTCTTGAGGTGGAAGCGATCATTGACGACTTCTGTCAGAGTGGTTTCGGCGCAGCGGCTGGTGAGATGAAAAAATATTATGCTCACTGCGAAAAACTCACTGAAAAATATATTGCTCTCGGTGGAGAGTCCATCGAAGATATCGAGGATTTGACGGTGGTTCCCAAGAGCGGTTTCGGCAAGTTCTGCCATGCATTCACCGCTGCGGAATTTGAAAAGCTCGGCAGCATTCTTAAAAATGCCAAAAGTAAAGTCGCCGCCGGTTCTCCGGAAGCCCGTCGTATCGAATTTGTTGAAACCGGTTTGAATTTCTTCAAGATGAACCGGGAATTTGCCATGAAATACTGGAAAACTCCCGCAAAACAGCGCAAAACACTGATCCCGGAAATCGACAAATTGATTGAAAAGTGGAAAGCGATGTTTGAAAAATATCCCTTTGCCATCAACCTGACGGCACTTGTGGATGATTATTTCTACGCCTTCTTCCGCAATTGCGGCTGGAAGCCGGTACGTCCGTATCAGAAATAACCGGAAACACAGAAAGACGATCCCCGCAGCTTTGGGAGCTGCGGGGATCATCTGTTTTTATTATTTGGAGTCAGGGCGGATATTGTTCCAGAAACGTTCCCGCATCTGAAACGGGGTTTCTCCGGTTTCCCGTTTGATCGCCCGTAAAAAGCTGTTAGGATAGGCAAATCCGACTTTTGAAGCGATTTCTGCAATACTCAAGTTGGTGGATTTCAACAGTTCACATCCCAGATTCAGCCGCCGGATAAGTTGATAATGACCTATAGTTTGTTTAATTTTCTGCTGAAATGTCTGGCGGATGGTACTGCCTGAAACGTGAAGTGCATTGGATAATTCTTTAAGTGTCACATGGTGATCCCGGTTATTGGACAGATATTCGACGATCGCACTTAAAAGCGGATAGTCATGGTCAAAAAGTCTGGTTGAGCTGACCGACGGAGTTATCATATTCTGCATTTGTCTCAACAGTAAGGCAAAATGACAAACCGCTTCTTCTGCGGCAAACAATTCGCCGTTCTGCCAGCGTTGAAAAGCTTTTACTGCGGCAGACAGATAACTTATATCGTGCCGCTTTAAACGGAATTTTGTCTTGCATGCCCGCAGTAAGCGTTCCTCTTTTTCTTCAGTATAGAATGATGCCATCAATGATTGAAACGGCAGATGCTCTCCTCCGAAAACATGCCGGGCATACGGCGGTATCAATATCGTGTCGCCTTTTTCCAGAAAGAATGTACAATCATCTATTGTTACCATTCTTGCCCCGTCAAGCATATAGACAAAAATATAATTGCTGTGACAGAACGGCTCATCCCAGTTAGCGTAGGTTGCAGTTTCCCGGCGGTAAAAACGCAATCCGCGCGGGATCACCGGCGAAGACGGGGCTGCACCTTTCCCGGAAAAACTGTAATTTGAAACACTTTGGCAGAGTTTGTAAAATTTTTTCATATCCGTTCCTTTTTTATACTATACTTCCAGACATGGCATATGTCAAATCGGAATTGTCATTAATGATGATTTTTATATCATTTTTGTTATTGTAAAAAACGTGTTAAAACAGTATATTAATGACAGGTACCATTTTATGGAGGTTTATAAAGTATGAATAATTCAAATCCTTTTACCGCCGTACGGCGGGTGAAGCTGTGCTTCACCCTTATTGAATTGTTAATCGTAATTGCCATTATTGCCATTTTGGCGGCAATGCTGCTGCCCGCGCTGCAGAATGCCCGGGAACGCGGACGAGCCATCAGTTGTGCCAACAATCTTAAAACCATCGGTTTTGCTGCCCAAGCATATATAGATCAGATGAATGGTTATATGATGCCTCAGAAGACTCTGGTTGCCGGAGGAACTACTCTCAATCCATGGAATAATGAAGACACCTGGATGCATTTTTATTTGACCGGACGGAAAACGGATGAAGTTAAAACTTGGTTCGGTTATTCATCTGTCAACCGTTGTCCTTCTCGGCATGACAACGGGATTGGACGACGTAGTACTAACTTGCCGTATCCCTGGAGCTATGCTATCAACCGCCGTTTGCAGGGGTTACTGTGGGATGAAGCCCGGAAGATAGTCCGCCTTAAACGTCCGAGTTTTTACATCGGTTTTGTCGATTCTGAAACCTACAATATTGACCGTGGCAGCTTCTGGAAAAACCGTCCGTTGGCCAGCGATACAGTGAACCGTATCGATTTCCGTCATCAGAAAGGAAATGCTTTTAACGCTGCTCACGGAGACGGTCATGTTGAGACCTATTTCCGTCGTATTGATTGGTGGGAGAGTACAGCTAATAAATCAAATATCTACAATAAGTCGTCTTATGGTAAAATTGATGTATCACTCGCTGCCAATCGTGAAACAAATTGGAAATGAGAGCTGTGGAGAATATGAAAAGATTTGTTTTTGTTGTTGCAATAATTGCCGCATTTCCTCTTTTGGCCGCGCCGAAACCGGATGCGGAAGCAAAAAAACTGCTTTCAAAATTTGCCGAAAAAGGGAAGATGTTCCGTCCGGCAAGCGGTAAAACCTTCATCTTTGCCAGAGGACAGCTCAAGTACGGGCTGGAACGCACTGACTATCTTCACCGCTGGGTCGACCGTCCGCTTTATCAGGACAGTACATTGCAAAAGTTTGAAACCGGAACTTTCATCAACGATGAAGCGTGGAAAACCATGCATCATGTGGTGACTGATCTGTATAAAATCGACGGTTTTGCTTTCTTCCCCATGACCAAGGGCAGGGAGGATCTCTACCGGGTGGCGGCGCGGCCGGACTTTTCGCTGTTTGTCCTGCCGGAAATGGTTTCTTCCCGTTACAAAGTCAAAGTGAATTGGGAAAATATTTTTGCTCTGGTCAGCAATGCGCTGAAAAGCAATCAAAGTTACCGGGTCAACGGTAAAGTCGTTTTTACCACCTATCCCGGCGACAGCGATCCTGCGTATTGGCAGGAATTCAAAAAGCGTATTACGGCAAAGTTCGGAGATAAATTTCTTGTCGTCCCCATGCACCGGCTGCCGACAAAGCTCATTACCGGTAACGGAAAACTTACTGCAAGAGATGTCAACACTCTTGCCAACTCCATCCGCAAATGGCTGCGCTGTGTTGATGGCTACTATTACAACTATCCGCCGCTGGATGAATTCCGCCGCTACGATGCTGCGTTTGACCGTGATGTGATGCTTCCGCTGATAACCGGCATCCTCGCTGAAGATGAGTTCAAAGGTAAACTCCTTGCCTGGGGAACCAAAGTCGGACACGAAAACTTCTACGGCAAGGGCACATTTACCTACAACTGCGGCGGAACTTCCATGCTGCGCGGCAGTGTCGGCAGTGCCGTTGCCGCCAAAGCCGACATCATCAATCTCGTTGAATGGGATGAACAGAATGAAAATACCAGTTTCCGCCCGACACTGTACAACTCGTTTTCCACCCAGCGGATAATCCGCGCGCTTTCCGGTATTGCCAGAGGGAAACTCTTTTCCCGGCAACCGGGCGATGATGGTTCGGTGCCGAACCTTATTCTCTCTTACCGCAAGAGCGCGGTGGCTGGCGAAACCATCGAATTTGAGATCGTCAATGTTCCGGAAGCGGAAAGTTCAGATAAAATTCTGGATGTCCAACTTGTGATCAAAAACGGTTCCGGAAAAGTTGTAAAGAGTTTCTCCGGCAAACTTCCGGAAAACAAACTTGCCGAGTTGCGTTTCAATGTCAAAGTCGCCGATGTGCTTGCGGAACATCTGCTCATTCCGGAACTGACCGTGAACGGAAAAAGTTTTGCCTCCGGGTTCACTCCGGTCGAATTGCGTGCCAATTGGAACGCTGACAACAAATGGGTGAAACAACCGCTGCGTGATCTCGCAAAGTGCCGCGCCGAATTGAAAATCACCGGCGTTACTCCCGACGGTATGATCAAATTGCAGGGCAAAGTTTCAAGTGATGTGCCCTTGCACAGCGTGGATGTCGTTGATAGCGGCGACCATATCTATCAGCACGATCCAGCTAATGCCGCTTTGGAAAGTGAAGATAAGGTAGTTTTTTCGCTGATCCTCGGCGGGTATGGCTACAAGAATTTGAAATTAAAAGGCGATATCAAAGTACTCAACGCTCCAGGCGCCAAGTGCTTTACCCGCAAGCATGGAAAGATATCCGGATGTGTCACGACAGATAACGGTTGGCATTTTACCGGCAAACGTTCGATTCCCGGATTTTTCAACACCATATTGATGCAGCTGACCATTCCCCGCAAAGATTTGAATAAAGCGGAACTGGATGTGAACCTGACCGGAGATACCGGTAAAGTCACTACAAAAATCTATCAGGGCAGGATCGCACTTGCCGATATTGTCAAAAAGCGGGTCTTTTCCGCCAATGGTACCGTGGGAAGTCACTTCGTTATCCAGCATACCGATATTCAGCACACATTGCCGCCGCCGTTGAAAAGCAAAACGGCAGAGTTTTCGCTTCTGGTAAATCCGGCACTGCCGCAGTCGGTCTACTTTATTGAAGTTGTCGATCAGAACCGGAAAACTTTCCGCAGTCTTCCGGTGACGATCTACAAGTCGTCCGGTAAAACGGTCACCTTTTCCAGCTTTGATTTCTTTGATAAACGACCGGTCACTGTAAAATGTGATGAAGCGATGCTGACCACCCAGAAACTGGAAATTTCTCCGGTTTACGGTACGGCGGTGAAAAGCTCCGGCGGCAACCGGCTTTCCGGTATGATCGGCGGAAATTCATCCATTATCAACAACTATTACCTTGCGGAATCCTACGGACACGGAAATCTTGCCATCAAATACATGACCGACAAAGTTCCTGACAATGTAAAAAATTATCCGGATGTGGTCGAAAACAATGGCGTTTATGCATGGAAATTCAATGGTAAAGGCAACGTTTCGCTTCCGCAGGCAACGATTTATCCTTACTGCGGATTTGAACTGCGTGTGAGCTTTACCGCCGATGATGTGCAGAAACGGCAGACTCTTATTACCAACTCCGATCAGGCGTTCTCGCTCTTTATCAACAAGGGCAGGGTATATGCCGCCTTTTACAGCATGGGACGCAAAGGACGTCCTACTGCGACCTTCGCCGGACCGAAGATCAAAGCAAATCAGCTTACTGACTGCATCGTCCGTTTTGATCAGAAAAACGTTGTGATCGAATGTAACGGCGTAAAAAGCAAAGCTTATCCGTGGTCAGGATATATGCTTTATCCGGCAGAAACCAGCATCGGACATGCCCTCAACCGCTACGGCTTTACCGGAAGCATTTCCAAAGTTGAAATAAAGCCGCTGTAAAAAACGCAATAAAAAATCCGCATCAAAAACGATGCGGATTTACTGTTGCTGTGAAACTAAACTTACCCGGCAACGATCAATGCTCCGTCGTGCGGGGCGAGAATCAATTCTCCGGTGACAAAGCCCATCGGATGCAGCAGTTCCATTGCTCCATTCTCAAAGCCGAGTTCAGCCAGATCGTAACGGCGGGTCTCAAGCGAATCGTTGAATATCGCCGCCGCTTTTTTACCGTCAAGTTTGCCGGTAAAGATTTGACACCAGGTGTCTTTGACCCATTTGCCGGGACGGACATCGCGCAACCGCAACGTGGCGGCACGTTCCAGCAGTGCCATACGTTCATTGGAGATCGTTCCCAGATGATCGCTGGTTATGCAGACTCCGGTAAGTATTCCAAGCAGCACCGACAACCGGGCTTCACCGAAAGTGTAAAAGGCGTTGTCAGCCCGCGCCATCAATGTGTCCGGATCCGCCCGGTAATAACGGTCATACATGAACCAGTTGGCAAGTGTACCGTGCAGGGCGTTGACCATACAAACCGAACCGGGGGCGCTGTCGCAATTGACCAGTTCCGGTTCCGGGTTGCGCCAGTAGCGCGAAGTATCCGGCCCGATACGGCAGGAATCCACAAAGCCCAGACACGCCATAAACGGCGGACAACAGCCCAGCAGAATATCATCGGGGACTGCTTCGCGGATCGTTTTCATGCCGATACGGAATGCTTCAAGCGGCGTGACTCCGGGATCGGAATAGGTTCCTTCGGGCATACAGAAGCCAAGTCCATCCATTTTGAAGTAGCGATACCCCCATGAGTGCAAAGTTTGGAACACATAAGTAAGATGTTCACGCACCTCCGGAAGCGTTGCATCCAGACAGCACCACAAATGATCCGGTTCCGGAGACCAACCGGGCATGGCAAGAGCTTTGCCGTCGGCTCCTTTTACGAACCAATCCGGGTGCTGCTGAAAAACTTCGCTTGCCGTAGAGGCGAGGAATGGCATCAGCCAGATACCAGGGGTCATATCATTTTTCATAATGCGGGATGCGACCTCTTTCATCGAAGAGGTCCACCGGGTATTGCATTTGAGCCAATCCCCCTGAAACGGTTGATAACCGTCATCGATCTGAACGACTTGCGGGGCAAACGGACTCTCTTTATGCGCCTTTGCCAGCGCGGCAAGATTTTCGTCGAAGTCCGCTTCGGAAACATTGGCATAGTAATAGTACCATGAACAGTATCCGGTAAGATTCTTTCGGGAATCGACTGGTTTTACGCCCATCTTTTTGGCGGTGGTTTCGGCGTATTGGATCATTAAATCCCGCCAATCATCACCTTTGAGGACGATGACCTCCTCCGGGGTCATATTTTCTCTGATGTGCGGCTGATGCACAACAATGGAGTGGAATCTGCCATGCTTGATGAGTTTGAAATAGGTCATGGAACGGAACGCAGTCACTGCGCCGGCCAGTACAAACTGTTTGCTCTCCTCATCGCCGACGACTATTACATCCTGACTTTCGTATTCCCCCTCGAAGCCGGAGGGGTAGAATACGCAGGAACCGGAAAGCAGCGGAACCATATTGTTGCCGGTCCGGTACATGAATGCCGCTGACGGCGGCAGATCAAGAAGTAATTCTGCGGTGTATCCGGTTTTAAGCGGTTTCCAAAGATTCTGCATAAGATATACTCCGTTTACTTTTGAACTTTTTCCAGAGCCTTGATAAGATCGGCATAAAGAGCTTCTATATCATTGGAATCATTCAGTTTGAATTTTTTGTGCAGAGCTTTATAGGCTTTTGCATCCGACTTCTGAAGCATGGTCAAAAGGTCAAAGAATTCAATACCCCGGGAAATCGCTTCAAAACGCAGTGTGATGACCGGACCGGACGCATGCGGATAGATCAAATGTCCCAGACCGTTGCGGCCGCTGCTGGAAATTTCCCGCCACGGATTGTCGTTGCGGTGACCGGAGATCATATTCCAGTAGAGGAAGCCTTTCCAATCCAGTTGTTTGATTTTCAGCATGAAGTTCAGCACGTTGACTGCCGGTTCTTCCAGATTGAGTCCGCCGAGGTTGGAGGTGACAAAAATATCTCCGGCCTTGCGGCGCGCTTCCATCCAGGGTTCTTCCTGAAGTTTGCCGCGGCACCAGATATTGATGATGCCGTAGAGCTGGGAAACATCCGGTTCGTAGATGGTGCCGAGGATCTTGAAGTTCGGCGCGGCAGAACGGATACCTTTGACGATCTCCACGATTTCGCCGAAGCGGTGGGCGGGGGCTTCATCGATGGTGTAGTTGTAAGCCTTTTCGTAGAGACCGGCTTTTTTCAGCATTTCGGCGGCGATCTTCATCTTTTTGGGGTTGCGGGCGACATAGCTTGGCACCGGGAGTGAAGAGATGTTGAGGTCGCGCAGAGTGTAGAGATATTTCTGGAGCTTGTCGTCAAGTTTATTCCACGGAATGCCAAGTTCTCGCGGGGTGAGACGATGCTCAAAATAGATATCCCGGCAGATTTTCTGGAATTCTCCGGCAGTTCCGGGATATTTTACCTCTTTGATAACCTTGGGTTGGAGATACCAGCAGCCTGCGAAGGTGGCAATAAAGGGATCTTTGGGCAGAGTCACCGGGGAAACGGTGAGTTTCAGCGGCAGATCCACCCGTCCGGTTTTTCCGGAAAGCCGGACGGTTCCGGTATAAACTCCGGCAGGCACATCTGCGGGAACTTTGGTGGAAATATACAGCGGCAGATTTTTCTTTGCCGGGACGGTGATGTATTTGCCCACCGGCATCAGCGGGTCGGGATAGCGGCCGACCGGGATTGTGAGGTCAAAGGCACTGGGCCAGGTACTTTTGATGTAACCGACCTGACGGATGGTAAGCGGGATGGCAGTTTTGCCTTTTTTGATAAAAAGCGAAGCCTTGCTGACATTGAAGTGGACCTTTTTATCGGTCGGGTTGGTCAATACGAATTGCCAGTAGGCAAAGCCGTTACGGACGGTCACTTTGGAAAGTTTTGGCTGTGCGGCAGTTTTGCCGAGGCGGTCCTCTTCAAAAATCTTGTCAAAGGCGCTTACTTCAAAGAGTTGACAGGCGCTTTTTGAGGGGAGTTTGATCGCGCTGCGGTCGGAGCCTTTGACTTGAAGATAAGGAAGCGGCGGTTCTTCCCATTTGGAGGGAGTTATCATATCGGGAGCCAGAGCCAGCTCGTTGTCGATGTCGAACGCCAGCTCATTGCCGTAACGTTCAAACATATTGAGCGGAAAATCTTTTTCAGTGAAGAGATCGAACAATCCGCCTTTGGCTGAAAGCTTGATCTTTACTTCGGAAACACCTTGGGGAAGTGAACTTTTGGGGATGGTCAATTTTACCGCTTTTCCGGGAGTCCAGTTCGCGGTGCATTCTGCCAGAACTTTGCCGCAGGCGGCAACCGCTTTGGCGGTGACATTATCCTGTTTGGTTGAGGGGACGATAAGCACTTCCAGAGCATCTTTTGTCCGCTTCAGAGCGCAGGATGCTTCCGGTATGACGGAAACCGGGACTTCTTCAGTGGTCGTGACACCGATGGTGTAGCTTGAGCGCCAGGATTCGCCGGGTTTCAGCGGTGCGCCGCGATAGACCCATTCGAGGGTGTGGTAGCCGTTCCAGAAACAGTAGTACTGTTTGGAGACCTGATTGAATTCAGTGCAGAATACGACCGTACTTTTGGTCTGTGGATTGTAGCCGGCGATCCAGTTTCTGGTGGCGGACTGGAAGCAGTCGGGACCTTTGGGAATGAATTTGATGCCGTCAACTTTCGGGAAAACCGTACCGCGCCGCAAAATCATATTGTGTACCCACGGAGTGACGACAAAGGGATTTTTACTGACGTTATGGATTTCCCATTCTGCGGTGTAAAAGGCATCATTGTCGCGCAGTTTGAAAATCTTGACCAGCTTTTTGCCTTTGTATTTTTCATCGGTCGGAGTAGTTTCGATGCGCAAAATCTGGGTATCGCCTTCGCGTTTGAGGTCGCCGGAATACTTCATCCAGATCAGCGGTACAACATAGTTGTCCCCGGCGAACCGGTCTTCGGACAGGCCGCCGGAAAAATGACCGTGGCGGAAAACCTCCTGCACCACCTCTTCATTGCGGAGTTTGTCGATAACGCTGCGGACGGTGCCGCCGCGACCTTTGTCGACCAGAACTTTAATGAAATCATTTTCCAGGATCACCGGATCAAACCATTTCTGTTTGGGCGGTTCAACTTTATCTGCCACGCAAAGCAGCGAAGCAAACAGCAGCAGCAGTGTATAAAACTTCTTCATTATCTATCCTCCAATAACAGTTAATTATTTCCGGGAATGATGAAATTATCGATTTCAGCGGTCAACCGGCGGAAGTTTTCCATAAAGAAACACGCCTTTTCGTTCTGGCGCAAGCGGAATGCCGGATCGATTTCCCGGTCGGTCCGTTTGAGCTGGGCGGTGGTTTCAAAGATCAATACCACATCGTGATCTATTTTGTTTATGCAATCCAGTATCTCTCCCCAGTTGTAGACGCCCTGTCCGGGCATCCAGTGAGTTTCATCGACACCGTCATAATCGCTGATGTGAAATGTATTGATGCGCGGAGCAAGCGCGCGTATGATATCCGGAAGTTCCCGGTACCGGTCCATGATATGATTGACATCCATGCAGACCCCGACTCTGGCGGCATCGAAATTATTGACGATCTGCCGGATCTCTTCCACGCAGTTGCCGACACAGGTGCGGGGGAGATATTCGATATTGATGGTGTAGTTGAACTCCTCCAGAGTCGGCATGAGTTCTTCCAGAGTTTTGCAGATTTTGTCCATACGTTCCGGGTGTTCTTCCATCGGCGGTTCACCGCTGGCATGAAGTGTCACATGGCGGCCGATGAAGTCGGCACTTTCCCGGAGCAGCCGGATGTGGTTGTTGACGACCCGGCGGCGGATGGTTTCATTGGGGTATGAAGCGTCCCATTCGGTACCGTTATGAAAAGGCATGTGGACACTTACGACATTCATCGCACCCTCTTTGACCAACTGCCGTGCCATGTTGCTGTGGGCGAGAGCTTCCTCTTCCCATGCGGCGATCTTGAAGCAGAATTCATAGTTGCGGAATTTGCTGTTGCGGATAGCTTCGGCAACGGTTTCAGTTATATACGGTGAAACCGACGAAGTTGACAATGCATAACTTATCATTTTTTTACATCCTTATTTTTCAGGCTGACGCCAGCCGTTGTGATACCATAATTCATACCATTCGTTGTGAGAAACCAGCGGCATATTTACTGCAAACGGATGTCTGGCATAAATAGCTTTAAGTTTTTCGATATGTTTCAACGTTTGCGGCAAGAGAGTTTTCCGGGATTTGGTCGTTGCGGCAAGGCGGCGCATTTCCGATTCTGTCTCTGCGAACTCCAAACCGGCAAGCAGGAAATCCACCCTGCGCTGCTCCATGGAATTTTCCGGGACGGCGGCACGGGCTGATTCAAGGATTTTCCGCCACGATGCAAGCAATGCCGGCGGATAGTAGATGTGGAGCTTGCTCGCGTAGGAGCTGCTGGGACGGCGGTCTTCGATGGCTTCGGTGGTTTCGGCTTTGCCGGAAGCGATCCTCCGGGTATTGGCGGAGACAGATTTAAGATATTCTTTAACTTTATCTTTGGCGTTGCCGAATCCCCTGACATATTCATCCATCAATTCATCTTCAGTTAAAAGCGGGTTCCACAGCAGTCTGCCCAGAGCGTAGTAGTTGAATCCCTGGGTTGCCCAGTTGTGAGTGATGCTGTCAAAGTCTCCGGCGATGGCACCGTTTTCAGCGCTGTGGAGCAGATCCTGCGCCATTTCCTTTGCATAGATGACCGGCATAAAGAAGCCGCTGTGCAAAAAGTTCGGCCGCACGATAAGTTCATTGGCGGTCGAAGCCCAGAAGTCATAAGTTTCGCGTGCTTTGGCTCTTGCCTGATCACTCATGTACTGGTAACCGACAAAGACAACCGCCATGTTTGCCGGAAGTTTGCCGTTGAAAAGGGCGGGGCGGTCGAAGTAGTGGCTGTATGCCATATAACAGATTTTTACATCCGGATACTTTTTGCCCACGATTTCAGCTGTTTTGACTGAAAAAGCAAGATAGCGGTCGGAGACCGGCGGATAGTGAAAAGTTATCCGGTTTCGGGGCATCCGGTAGACATAACGGGTGTAACGCATGGATGGCGGCAGATCGGGGTCGAGTTTGCGGCATTCCGGGCACATGCAGTAGATGTCGTAACCGCCGTCGCAGGGTTCGATGATGAAATATTTTATCTCCGGTCGTCTGGCGATGGTTTCCATGACCTTTGCGGCGGCGGCCTGAATATTTGCCGGATTGCTTTTGCACATCCGCAGTTCGCCGCCGGTGGCGATACGTTTGCCGTCGAACTGCAAGGCGAAAAATTCCGGATGGGATTTTTCGTAACGTTTGCGCCAGTCGTAGAAAGTTCCGCCGCCGCCCATATTGATCGACCCTCCGAGGTTGTATTCCAGCGGCCAGTTGCGGAAACCGGAAAGATGTTTATCCAGAGATTCCGGATCGACACCGAGTTTCAGTGAACCGTTCCAGATACGGTCGCCGAAGCGGAAGTTTACGATCTTTCCATCGGGAAGTTTTTTCTTTTCTTTGTTGCGGTAGAGAATATCCCGGATGGTGCGCTGAGTGTATGCCGGAGCATCTTCATAGCTTCCGTTGGCAACAGCAATATCGGAGGAAACGGTAAACACTTCGCCGTCAACTCCCGGCCAGAGCCGCTGATACCCCAGAAATTCCTGCATAAAACGCATTACGGCAAGCGCCGGATAAGCGCCTTTTATCCGGATGAGATACGGTGAAACATCAACTGCCACTCCGTTTTCGGGGCAGGGGAGATCTTTATTGTAAGCGGTATTGCCGATGGAGATGATGATATTATTGGCAGCCGGAGGACGGTTACGCATGGCTTTCTCCACTTTTACGGGAAGAACTGCTCCTGAAGACTTCTTCAACAGCGCATTGAGTACATTGGCGGCGGCGCGTGAGCTGTTGCCTGCCGCTCCACCGGGAACGACGATGGTCGCCTGAGCTTTGCCGTTGACAACGATCAAGGTGGATTTGCTTTTATCCTGAACCATTTTGCGTTTAGGAGTCAATTTTACCGGGGTACGCCTGGTATATTCTGCAAAGCCGTTGACTTTTTTACCCAGAGGTTTGGCTTCCCATATCTCACGTTTCACGCCGGACTTGAATTCAAGAGCTTTGGTATCGAGCTGGGCATAAAGAGCTTTGGCGATGGGGAAGAACTGTTCGACCGAAGGGTTTTTCATCAAGACGGGATAATATGAAGCTCCGGAAGTACTCAATCTGCCGGAAAGAAAAACCACTTTTCCTTTGCCGTAAGCATTGACGGTCATCACCGCTCCGTCAGGCGTGCCTGCCAGAACTTTTGCGGTGGTGATGCCGCTCAAACCGTTGAGTGCAGAAGAAAAAGTGCTTTTGAATATCTCCGGTACAGCATTCCATTGCTGCATATAATCGGGGGCATCTTGGGGAATCGTGATCTTTTTTATCGCGGTGAATTTTTCTGCGCCGAGCAATTTGGCAAGAGTACCGGTTTTTTTCATTGAACCGGGCTTGGGGGAGGTGTCGGCGATAAAGAAAAGTATTCCGCCGTTATTGACAAATTTTCCCATTGCAGCAACTGCTTCAGGAGAAAAATTCATCAGCTTCAAGCCGGTCGCCTGACCGGTACCGAAGAGAAAAAACACGGCAGAGTAACGGTCATAATCGGTGTGTTTCCACTTGGCAAACGGAATTTTTTCCGTCACGACTTCAGTATCTTTCAGCCACTGGGGCGCAAGGACGATCCGGCTGAAAAGCTCTTCGGTATTAAGCGCCGTCTGCGAAAACACCACTGCCGCCGGTTTTGCCGCCATAACAGATGCAATAAGCAGGAACAATCCCGAAAATAACAGTTTTTTCATGATTTACAACCTTAATCGTAGTAAAATACTTCTTTCATCGCATTGAGAGCACTGAAATCGCGATACGGACTGGTGTCGGTCTCAAAAGAGACGTGACCGTCAAACATCGCCAGATTGCTGCCTTTTCCGTGCTTGGAATAACTGATGGCCTGCCACCCCTTTACCGAACTCTTTCCGGTTGCACAATATGACCATGAACCTTGTCCCAGGTCTGTCGGAGAAGTCTGTTTTTTCACTTCCCAGTACAAAACCAGCGTACTGGTTTTTTTCTTGACCTGTCCGGTTTTCCAGATTTTGGTCTTACTGCGTTCCTGCAAACTTATCGCATTGGGGATATAGCTCAAATTGGTTGTGTGCAGTCGGCGTTCATCGACTCTTGCTTCAAAAAATTTATTGTGCAAATCCGGACGGTTCACGTTGCATATCCAAGCCGGCGAATAGACGCGGGCATTGCGTTCATTTTGAGCATAACGGCGTTTGATAAGATAGTAGTCGATCGCATCCGCGTAATAATAGCTGGTGCCGCCGACCTTTCCGGTATTGGGGTAAACATAATCGTTGAAGTCGGTCTGGTACATCGATAATGCCGTGGCGATGCTTTTCAGATTGTTGGCGCAGTGGGTCTGCTGCCCGCGCAGTCGGGCCTTTTGCAGGGCAGGAAGCAGCATTGCCGCAAGAATTGCGATGATGGCAATGACCACTAACAGTTCTATAAGGGTGAAGCAGAACTGCTTCACCCGCCGTACGGCGGAGGATTTTGTTTTTTGATGCTTCATAACATACTCTCCTTTTTGGGTTTAATGTTGAAAATTTATTCCAAATGCAATGCTTCTTCAGCCAAAATCGTTTCTTTGAGCGATGGAGACGGGGAAATGGTGTAAAGCTGCCGGATCTCCTTCTGCCCGCATCCGCAGCTTGCTCCGGGGATGATTTCACCGGCAAACATTCGCGGCAATTTGTGCGGATACTCTTTTTTGTCGATCCGGGACAACAGCAGCAGCGCCGCCTCTTCACCCAGTTGACGCCACGGCATAAGCAGTGTCGTCAGCGGCACAGAAGTGAATTCAGCAAAACTCTTACCGCTGCCGGAACTGATAACGGCAACATCTTCCGGTACCCGGATGTCGTGCTGATTCAGTGCGGCGATCATTTTACCTGCCAAATGGTCTTCGGAACAGACGATACCGTCAATATTGTCATTTTCAATGAGTTCTAATATCCTTTGCAGACCGGTTATGTCAAAATGGAGATCGATTTTCCAATTTTCATTGACCGCAATATCATAACCTGCCAGTGCGGCACTGTATCCCCGGTGCATCTCTCCGCACGACCAGTTGCCGATCCCGGCAAACGCGATACGTCTGCGTCCGTGTTCAAGCAAATGGTGTGTCACGGTGTATGCGTTCTGTTCATCGTCGATGCCCATGTCGTGGGGGATCGCATCCAGTGCGCTTATGACCACCTGCGGGATGTCCAGCGCCGGCGGCGGAATGTAATGGGTGCAGCAGGAAATCACTCCGTCATAACCGAATTCAGAAAATTCTCCCAGTAATTCAAGCGTATGTTCCGGGGAGGTGGTCTGTGCCTGAAACACCTGATGTCCATATTCATTCATCTTTTCCTGAATGGCGGAGATCATCAGCGAGTGTTCCGGTGCCGGCCGGAAACGGCTCAATACAAATACCACCTTGGAGCGTATACCGCGAAGACGGCGTGCCAGGCGGTTGGGACGGTAATCAAGTTCACAGCTCAACTTCAAAATCTTTTTACGCATTTCGCGGGAGGCGCGGCAGGAGGGGTTCCCCTGCAGAACACCGGAAACCAGAGTATGTGAACATCCGGCTAATTTTGCAATGTCTTTCAGTGTTGCTCCCATAGAACTCAATTTCCCTGTTTTTTGACCAGCGTGGTGGAAAACTCTTTTATTGAACCATCCGGCAATATGAGGAATTTGTCAAATTCTCTGCCATCAGGATAAACTCCGGTAACGGTTATGCCGTTGTCGGCAAAATCAAGTTTGATGCCGCTGAATTCCGGACCTCCGTTGGCTTTCCCCGGACCGTCATTGACACAGAGTGCAAAGGGCAGCACTTCAGCGTAAGCATTCCAGGTGCCGTCGGCAAATTTCATCTGTTCAAGCGAATTCAAAGCGACCGACCGGGAATAGGAGTGGGTGTGTCCGGCAAGATAAAGATGGATCTTTGCGGGGGTGTCCGTTCCGAAAAGAATACCTTTGGCGATCGTCCGGATGTTTTCTGCCATGTGAGCATAATATTTTCCGGCATAGTAAGGTGCATGAGCCAGCACCACCCGGTATTTTGCCTCCTGAAAAGCCTTGCTTTTTACCACATTCTGCAAAAACTCCCGCTGTTCAAGCATCATTTTGCCGGTGAAATTGCGGCAGTAATCCGGGCTGCGCGGCATTCTGGGTTCGGTCTCTCCGGTGTCGAGGACGATAAAACATACTTTGCCGTAGTTAAAAGTGAAGTAGCTCTTTTCCGTACCTCCGGAAAGATATTTGAAAAAGTCTCCGCTGGCGTTGCCGCGGTATTCGTGGTTGCCGCGTACGGAAACAAAATACCGGCTTTTTTTCGGCTTCTCCGCCAGAACATTTATATATGAACCGATCAGAACATCCGGAGAACTGACCGCAAATCCGTTGGCAATATCGCCGCCGTGGATAAACAAGTCTGCCGTATCGGCTTTGGCATTTTTTGCAAAATCGCGGAACAGTGCGGAACGGTTCCTGATGCCTACTTGAGTGTCAGAGGTGTAAAACGCCGAAAACGGCACAAATTTGTCCGGTACTGCGGTGAACTCTTTTATGTCGCTGTAAATTTCAGAATCCAGATGCGGCACCGGGATCAATACTGCCCGGTACTCATAAACTTTTCCCGGCTGTAAATTTTCCAGCGTAATAAAGTGTTCCTTGCGGTCGTTGCGCTGCTGACCGCCGAGCAGCTCATTGCACCGTTCCCATTTGGAACTGCCTTTGATCCGGTAATCAACTGCCGCCGGTGTCGCGGTGTCGGCAAGGAAATTTACCGTAACTTTTCCGGTGTCAAAGTGCGAAAGAAACGGAGCGCAGAGCAATTGCGCCCCGAAGCGTTCAAGTGCTTCTATCACCAGATTGTCATACCAGATCTGCCCGGTACGGGTGGAATACATCCGCAGTGCGACCTCCACTTCAGCATCATAATTTGCCGGAACAACAAAGCTGAAACTGGAAAAACGCCATTTTTTACCATCGCCCGGATCGGAACGCACCAAATCCTGCTTTGCAACGGCTTTGCCGTTTTTAAGGAAACGTATCTCAAGCGGGATCTGATATTTTTTACCGTTGAATGGAAGCAGTTTGGAGTTGAAATCAACTTTGACGAGATAACGTACTCCGTGTTCGAGTTTGACCCGCTTGACCGCCTGAAGCAGCTCTTTGCCGTTCTCCCGGCTGGCGGTGAATGCACCTTTTTTATCCTTGCCGCCGGTGCTGTCCCATTTGAAATGGCCCGAAGCTGTCCAGCCTGCCGGTTGTTGATCGAAATTTTCCGTAAAAACGATCTCTTTACCCGGCAAAGTCAATGCCGATATCGCCAGAAGCAACACCGGAATCAAACGTTTCATAAGTCACACCTCAAAAGTAATATAAATCATGGTTTCACGTTCAACCATAACAAGTATACCACAAAAAAATGATAAAAGCAAGTGTTTTTATAAAAAATATTGAATTTTTTTCACAGATATCCCATGATTTTTCAAAAAACAGATGTTTTCCCCATATTTGAGCGGGAGAAAATTGATTTTTGAAAAAGTGATTTTGGCAGATTTTCCTGCCCGAAGCAGTTGCGCTCGAAACTGCCTGTTTCCAGTCGGCGGATGCATCCGCCTCCGCACGAGGCTTCGGCGGGACAGGGTGGACTTACATGGTGACCGCTTGTCGCGGCGTAGTGTAACGAAGCCGGAAGCGGCGAGCGAAGCAAGGCGCGAGATTGCCCGCAATGCGCCGCCGTCGGTTGTTTTTTATGAGACAGCTGTGAATTTTTTTCAAAAAAAAGCAACGCTGTCAGAGCTCGACAGCGCTGCCGGAGGATTTACAGTTTTTGATGAGTCAACGTCTCACCGTCAAAAAATCCGAATGATTGCGGCGTCTGCTGTTTGGGCAGAGAGATCGAACCGGGATTAAAAATCCTTATCCCGCATTCCAACATCCTGTCTTCGGGGATGTGGGTGTGACCGTGGATAAGGGTGGTTCCGGGAGGCAGGGCAGGGAGATTTTCTGCATTCCACAAGTGACCGTGGGTGAGAAAGAAGCGGTGAGCATCTACGGAAAGCTCTGCATAATCCGACATGATCGGAAACTTGAGCATCATCTGATCGACTTCCGCATCGCAATTGCCGCGTACCGCCAGGATCTGTTCCCGGCGGGCATTGAGCAATTCAGCGACTTTCGGCGGATCATAGAAACCGGGAACGCCGTTGCGCGGGCCGTGATAGAGGATATCTCCCAAAAGGACCAGCTGATCGGCTTTCAGGCGGTCAGCGTGTGCGAGAACTTTTTCTACCGTTGACGGAACCCCGTGAATATCGGAAAAAAAGACGATCTTCATTACCAGTTCTGTCCTTTGGAGGCAAAATATTTTGCCACGTTGGGGACGATGGGTTTGATGAGCTGCTTGATGGCGGCAGCATATTCGCGGATCTCGTACTGGGCGTGTTCGCTGTCGCGCAGTTCGAGGAAGTGGAGCAAGTTGGAAAGATCCACGGTTCCCCAGAAGGTCACCATCATATTCTGCGGCAAAACTCCGCGCGCCTGTTCGCGGCAGACACCGGATGCCAGCAGTTTTTCATAGAGTTCAAACGAAGCCTGATTGTGGGCGGAAATCGCCTGTTTGAGTTCACCGCCTTCAAAAGCCGGGTCGGCAACCGAAGCCTGACGGTCGCTTTCAGCCTGACGGCGGAGATCGACCGGGGTGTAGAATTCCATATCGACTTCGGTGTAGCGGCGGGAGATCTCATTATAGCTCCAGGTACGGTGGCGGTGCCACTGACCGCGGACAAAAAGCGGGCAATGGATGCTGAAAGTAAAGACCATGTGTTCCAGCGGACTGGTGTGCTTGTTGGCGATGAGATATTCCAGAAGTTTCACATCCCGCTCATCCATTTCGGTTTTCAGTTTTCCGAATGAGACCCGCGCCGCGTTGACGATGGTGGATTCGGTGCCGAGGTGATCGATAAGTCCGATCCAGCCCTGACCGCCGAGAACTTTGACATGATTTTCGGGCGGGACATTAAGATGTTCGATAGCCATGGTTTTCTCCTGAATATATTTATACAATAAATGGTTTTACTTTAACATAACATCGAAGTTGCACGATTGCAAGCCGTAATTTATTCAAGTCCCATATTTTTTACATGCTGACGGCGGCGTTCCAGTTCGGTGAGCAGGATCTTGCGCAGACGGATGTTGAGGGGAGTGACTTCCACGAGTTCGTCATCTTCGATATATTCCAGCGCCTGTTCGAGGGACATTTTGCGGGCGGGGGCAATCTTCATATTGCGGTCGCTGCCGGCGGCGCGCAGGTTGGTCAGCTGCTTGGCGCGCTGGATGTTGACGACGAGGTCGTTGTCCTTGCAGTGTTCGCCGACGATCATGCCTTCATAGGCATCGGTGCCCGGTTCGATAAAGAATTCACCGCGCTGCTGGAGTCCGTCGATGGCAAAGGGGAGGGCTTTGCCGCCTGCCATGCTGACCATCACGCCGAAACTGCGGCGGGGCATCGCGCCTTTAAAGGGTTCATAGTGGTCAAAAATATGATTGACAACAGCTTCGCCCTGACTGGCGGTGAGAGCTTTGCTGCGGAAGCCGATAAGACCGCGGGTTGGAATGTGAAATTCGAGCATCTGGCGGTTGCCGCGGCTCTCCATCTTGACCATTTCACCGCGGCGGAGACCGACCATTTCAATGATTTTTCCGGCGAAGTCGTTGGGAACGTCAACGGTGAGCAGTTCGATCGGTTCGCAATCTACGCCGTCGATCTCTTTAATGATGACCTGCGGTTTGCCGACGGCAAGCTCATAGCCTTCCCGTCGCATGGTTTCGATAAGGATGGCGAGGTGAAGCACGCCGCGTCCGGAAACTTTGAAAGCATCTCCGCTTATTTCTTCGACCCGGAGCGCAACATCGCGCTCAACTTCATTAAAAAGGCGTTCGCGGAGCTGGCGGGAGCTGACGAATTTGCCTTCTTTGCCGAAAAACGGCGAATCGTTGATGCGGAAAGTCATGGAGATGGTCGGTTCATCAATGGCGATCGGCGGCATCGCTTCGGGGTGTTCCATATCGCAGATGGTGTCGGAAATATCAATATCGGTTATGCCGACGATGGCGCACAGGTCACCGCATTGCACCTGATCGGTTTCTTGGCGTCCCAGACCCTCAAAGGTGAAAAGCTGTTTTATCTGCGCCGGAGCGGTTCTGCCGTCGCGTTTGATCAGAGTCATCGGGCGTTTGAGGTCAAGCGTGCCGCGATAAACGCGACCGATACCGATGCGTCCGACAAAGGTTGAGTAGTCCAAAGTGGCGATCTGCAATTGCACCGGACCTTCGCGGTGCGGCGGCGGCGGAACAAAATCGACCATGGCATCGAGCAGCGGAGTGATGTCAGCGGGAGTATCTCCCAGATCTTTGATTGCCCATCCGTCGCGGCCGGAGGCAAAGAGGGTGGGGAATTCCAGCTGTTCGTCGGTGGCATCAAGTTCGCAGAAAAGGTCAAAGACCTTATTTTGTATTTCCAGCGGGCGGGCATCGGGTTTATCGAGTTTGTTGATGACGACGACCGGGCGCAAATTGAGTTCGAGAGCTTTTTGCAGAACGAAGCGGGTCTGGGGCATGGGGCCTTCGGCGGCATCGACCAGAAGCAGCACGCCGTCGGCGAGTTTCAGAACGCGTTCGACCTGACCGCCGAAGTCGCTGTGTCCGGGGGTGTCGAGCAGATTTATTTTGATACCTTTATATTGGATACTGATATTTTTTGCCAGAATGGTGATCCCGCGTTCGCGTTCCAGGTCGTTGCTGTCGAGGAAGCACTCTTCGACGACTTCATTATCCCGGAAAAGTTTTGCCTGACGGGAGATTTGATCGACCAGAGTGGTTTTGCCGTGGTCGACATGGGCGATGATCGCAATATTTCTGAGTTCCTGCATCTTTGTGTGAATTCCTTAATGTTAAAAATGTTATCCTGATAATATACAGCACAAAACACTTTTTTTCAATGTGTTTTTCTTGCAAAACAGCTTTTTTGCATTATATTATACCAGCGGTTGACCCGTAATCCCGGAGAGAAAAATCATGAAACGTTTATTTTTATTTGCCGTATTTTGTTGTTCACTCGGACTTTGTGCAGCGGTTGAACAAGGTGTTGCCTGCTTTACCTTTGACGATTACCACGGTGAAAACTGGCTGAAAGCTGATGCGATATTCAAAAAATACAACGCTCATGCCACATTTTTTATCGTCAGAAAATTAACTCCGGAAAAAATCGGGGTCATGAAAAAACTTCAGGCCGCCGGACACTCGATAGGTCTGCATACCGAGCACCACCGGAATGCAACCAATTTCATGGAATCCAAAGGCGAAAAGTGGTATCTGGATAATGAAATTCTGCCGCAGTTGAAAGTCTGTGAAGAAAACGGTCTTACCGTCCGCAACTTCGCCTATCCCAACAACCGCCGCAATGAAAAGACCGATGCCATGCTCTATAAATATTTTGATTATCTGCGCGCCGGGAACGGTCCTGCCAAAAAGCCGATCTATTACCCCGTGACTGAAATCAAAAAACAGATGGTTCTGGGCGGCGGCGGTATCGGCGTTTTTTACAAAAGCGATGTCGAAGAGTTGAAGTCCCGCCTCGATCATGCGGCAAAAACCAATACGCTTATCGTTTTCTTTTCGCACAATATCGCCCCTGATGCCAAACACATCCATATGCCGACGGAAATGCTGGAAGCTCTGCTTGCTCACGCACAGAAGCTTGGCATGAAAGTTGTCGGATTCGATCAGCTTGAAACTTTGAATACCGGAAAATAACCCCTATGTTACGTCGATTTTCAGCCTTTTACCGTCCGTATCGCGGATTGTTTTTCCTTGATATGGCGTGT
Source organism: Lentisphaerota bacterium (assembly GCA_015061605.1). Taxonomy (GTDB): domain Bacteria; phylum Verrucomicrobiota; class Lentisphaeria; order Victivallales; family Victivallaceae; genus UBA1784. The sequence continues at coordinate 116,768 of SUWH01000003.1, forward strand.
GTCGTCATTGCCGGAGCGATCGACCTTGCTTTTCCGCAGTTTCTCAAACTTTTGACCAATGGACTTTTTAAACAGAGCGGCGAAGTGATTTTGCGCAGTATCTTCTGGATCGCCGCCGGTTTGATGGTGATGTACCTTGTCCGCTATGTCTGCAATTACATAACCCTGTCGCTCGGCCATATCATGGGAGCGAAAATGGAAGCTGATATGCGTAAAAAGCTCTTTCAGCAATATCAGAAACTCTCCTTTTCCTACTACGATACCCACAACACCGGAGAAATGATCTCCCGTCTGGTCAATGATCTCTTTGATATAACTGAAGTCGCCCACCACGGTCCGGAAACTCTGCTCATGTCCGGAGTAAAGATCATCGGCGCATTTATTCTGCTGCTCACCATTGATGCCAGGCTCACCATGCTGCTTTTTGCCGTCACATTGATAATGACCGTATTCACCTTTATCCAGAACCGGAAACTGCGTAAAATATTTACCGACAACCGTAAAAAGATCGCGGCGATAAATTCGGAAGTAATGGATTCGCTTTCCGGTATCCGCGTGGTAAAGAGTTTCAGCAATGAGGAGTTTGAAAACCGCAAATTCGATAATTGCAACAACCGTTTTCTGGATTCAAAAAAAGAGAGCTACCGCGCCATGGGACTGCTCCACGGCGGCAACTCGTTTTTTGAAGGTTTGCTCTATATCGTCATCATCGCCGGCGGCGGTTATATGGTCGCCACCAATGCGATGAAACCGGAATCGCTGGCGATCTACGCACTTTATGTCGGAATATTCCTGCATCCGTTGAATATGCTTCTGCATTTTACCGAACAGTTTCAGCGCGGCTATACCGGATTCAAACGTTTTGATGAGATAATGAATCTCACTCCGGAGATCCGCGATGCCGCTGATGCAGTGGAAATAGGCGACTTCAAAGGAAATGTGGCTTATGATAAGGTGAATTTTTCCTATGAAAAAGATATTCCGGTGTTGAAAGATATTTCATTTCATCTTGAACCGGGCAAGACCGTCGCTCTGGTCGGTACTTCCGGCGGCGGCAAAAGTACCATCTGCGCTCTGCTGCCCCGCTTCTACGATGTCGGCAGCGGCAGTATAACCATTGACGATGTGGATGTCCGCAAAATAAAACTTGATTTCCTGCGCCGCCATATCGGTATCGTGCAGCAGGACCTCTATATGTTCAACGGAACCGTTAAAGAAAACATCGCCTACGGTAAACCCGGGGCAGGGGATGAGGAGATCGTTGCCGCCGCCAAAAAGGCGCATATCCATGAGTTCATCATGAGCTTGCCCGATCAGTATGATACGCTGGTCGGAGAACGCGGAGTGCGCCTTTCCGGAGGGCAGAAACAGCGCATAAGCATCGCGCGGGTGTTCCTCAAAGACCCGGAGATACTCATCCTCGACGAAGCCACCAGCGCTCTGGACAATGAAAGCGAACGAAAGATCCAGCAGGCATTGTCCGAACTTGCCGTCGGACGCGCCACGCTGGTCATCGCCCACCGGCTCTCCACCATCCGCAATGCTGACGAGATCATCGTTATTGAAAACGGTTCAGCCGTTGAGCGCGGCAATCACGCTGAATTGATGGCTCTTGACGGAGTCTACGCCAAATTGACCAATATGTGATCAATTTGACGGGAAGATTTCGCGGATGAGATTTTTGACCGCATCCATCCCCGCAAGCGGCGTTGGGTGATTCACCTCTTTATTCATCGGAACGCACGTCACCGGGAACCAGCGCTGTCTGTCGGCAAGTTTGCTCAATAAACTGGCTTTGCATTCATTGACCAGCAGTTTGTAAAAAATATCCGCTTCCGGGGTTGAGGTTTTACGCAGACAATTACCTCCGAAAATGTAAATGACCGCGCGCAAATCATCATCTTTGGCAAGGCGTCCTGCCGCCAGAGCCAGTTCCGCCGCGCGGTAACGGTAGTGGTAACGCATGCTTTTTGGAACGGTGCCATGATCTTTTGGCGCATTGAAGCCGGGAAAGGCAAATGTGCTGTCTCCGCGATGCCATTGCCAATGTTCGCGGCACAATGTCCATGTTCCTGTGATTTTGTTGAAGCGGCACTCTTTGCATCCGTCATAGGGAAGCGGAGTACCGTAGCTGCCGGGGAAAAAGTCCGGAGCCTCCTGGGTTCCGGCAAGTTCCATGCCGTGATAACGCAGGATCTTTGCGGCATTGTACAAGGCGATGGCGCGGGTGTCGGGATCAAGTTTTTTATCATTGCCATTTTCCATAAACGCGATATAGTTTTTCAAATCCGGCAGCTCCTTTTCCGGCAGATAGCGGGCGGCGAGACCGAAATTGTTTTCCCGGAACGCCCGGCGGGAAACCAGATATTTCAACTGCCGGTCGAATTCTGAATTTCCGAGTATGGCAACGAATTTTTCCGCTTCGTCCAGAGTAAAAAAGTGTTCAAGGATGTTATGGAGATCGGATTCTGAACCGGAGCGGTAAAAGAATTCAGCAGCTTCGTGGAAATCGTGACGCATGACGAGCGCACTCCCGAGAAGTCCGTAAACATCTTTTTCCACATCGGTTTTAAAGTAGTCATCATAGACATCGATCAAAGCATTTTTATCGACCGGAGTCACGTGTTTCGCCATCTTGAGCCACTGGCGCAGCTTTTTAACTGCAAGGAAAGTGTTGCCGGTGTGACGGGCAAGTTTGGCTTCGATGTAAACGGAAAGCAAAGTCGGCTCTTTTAAAAGAGAAATATATTTGCGGGCAAGTTTTATGTCTCCTTTGCAATAAGCGTGGCAGGCACGGATGTCGGCACTGCGCAGCGGATAGGAGCCGATCATCTTATTGAAGCGGTCGGAGGTGTCCATCAACGCCAGAAATTCCCGGCACAACGGGTCTTCAAGAAGCGAAAGATATTGAGCATCTGTAAGCGAATTTATCCAGTAGCGATCGGCGTTTTTCAGAAATTCAAGCGGCGAATTACACAATTCTGCTTCGGCGGCGCGGCGGAGCAGACGCACCGGATTTTTACCGTAACGCATCTCCAGAGTGTAACTGCGCAGTGCCAGCCCCTGTGTGTCGGCAAATCCGGCACGCACGGCGTTGCGGCAGTTGTCGTAATGGGTGTGGCAATCGGCTTTGAAGTGGTTGCCGAGGATGAAGTGAACCCACGCAGTACGGTAGTGGCGGCGTTCCGGAGGCAGAGCAAGGAGCTTCTGCCAGTTTTCCGGGATGGTCGAAAGCTCCGGATTTTTGTGCAATTCGTCAAATCCGGCAAGATAGAGTTTGAATTCATCCAGTTCCGCCGGGAGAGCCGGGTAAGTGTCCATCAGCTTGAGATCGGTCGACTCGAACCAGTTTCCGACAAACTCCATGTATTTGGAGAGCATTTTATTTTGCTCATCATACGACAATTTGGAAAAATGTCTTTTTACTGCTGCGGCAAAGTCGATGCGGTGCGCTTCAAGCTTGCCTGTGCCAAGCTGAAAAGCAAACGGTTCGGGCAGCAGATCGCGGTGCATTTCCACAAAACGCTTGATCGCGGCACTTTTATTGAGCGAAAACCGGTAGGCGTTTCCCGGAACCAGGTAGGAGGGCTGAAAGAACGGACCGCAGGCACTTGCGGTGTAAATCACAGTTGAGGCGGTGAGAATGAGCGGGAGTTTCAGGTTCATTTTACGATAATTTCCTTTCCGGTTATGGTCAATGGTGAATTTGCTTCGTCAAACGGGGCAGAACTGCGCAGCCACAGGAAAGCCCGCTTTTCGCCATCCGGCGGCAGAGTCAGGGTCAAGCTCCTGCGGTCAAAAGAGAGTTTTGCTCCGTTGAATGTGTCGAGATCGCTGATATGAAATCCGGCGTTCCATTTCAGCTGAAGAGTGATTTTTTCAGAAAAGTATCCGAACTGCCGGATGCACAAATGCCATGCTCCATCGTCCGCAACTTCCCAATAGTGCCGTATTTCCGGCTCATAGCGGTTGTGCCAGAGGTCGATCTGGCGTGAGGCGGCAAAGGTTTCACCGTCGCGCAAAACGCCCAGACGGAAAAATATCACGCCGATGTTTTTCTGCCGGGCAAAGCGGCAGATCAAACTTACCAGTTTCAGATCCGGCTTGACGGTGATACCGTCGATATTGTGAGCATAAAGCGGAGCGGCAATCTTGAATCTCTGTTTATAATTTACCGCCCGGATAATGGCATTCAGCGCGGTATTGCGGTCGAGGATCGACCACTTGCCGGAACGTTTTTCCAAGCCGTGGATCTGCAAAACATAAAAGTTGCAAACTTCTGCCAGCTGGAGGAACTCCTTTTTATGGCGCAAATGACAGGGGAGAACCGTTGCCGAAAGTTCCATATCAGGAAGGAGTTTTCTCAACTCTTTCATCAATGCGGTGTAATAAGATATTTTGCTTTCCGGAGCGTCAAGGTCGATCTGCAATGAACGGCACTTCTGCCACGGAGAATAAAGTTTTAAAATCTGCTGTGCCAAATTTGCTGTTGGTGTTGACAGATGTTTGATATGGACACGGATGACCGGGGTCACTTTGCCCTTGAGCCATTTGGGATACATTGGCGTAATGGCAACGCATCTGCCGTCGTTTTCCAGCTCTCCGGCAATAAAGTAGAACTTGGGGCACCCGGATTTATTGGCTTCGATGATGCCGGATTCCACTTCAGGAGTGTATTTCCTCTGCCAGACATAAAATTCCGGAGCTTCCGCATGGAGCAGCAAAGGAAACAAAAAGAAAAACCATTTGAAACGCATCGACAATCCACCCTTGTATCACTGTTTTTGGAGAGGGTGAAATATAGTGCCGTAAGATGGTAAATACAAGTCGTTTTTTTGAGAAAAATAAAATTATTTTCACAGCTGTCCCATAAAATAAGAAAAACATCTGCTCTCTCAAGTTTTTCAGCGAAAGAAAATTGAATTTTGAAAAAGTGATTTTGGCAGATTTTGTTTTGCACGGGCAAAACGTGCGTGCCGT
>SUWH01000034.1 GCA_015061605.1 Lentisphaerota bacterium
CATAATGGAATGTTTCTGGCATGGTAAAATCGCTGCCCACAATGCGTTCACCGGCGGTTATGGCCTGGATATGAAGCGCGCCAAGGTCGGAGGCGTGGACAATTTCGATATGGAACAATTCCACCGTTTCGGTATGCTCTGGGATGAAAACGGTTATACCTTTTACATCGACGGCAGGGAAGATGGGCACATCGACCAGTATGTTTCCAAACGGCCGCAGTTTATTCTGATCAGTACCGAAGTGCGCGGCTATCGTTACGAAAATCATCAACCGACTCCGGAATCTTATGAAGTCATCGGCAAAGATGCCTTTATCGTTGATTATGTCCGGGTATTTGATCAAATGGATTGAAAAATGAAAATAACTGCTGTAAAAACATTTGTCTGCAATGCGTTCCGCACCAACTTCGTTTTTGTAAAAATTGAAACCGATGCCGGTATCCACGGCTGGGGCGAAGCCACTCTGGAATACAAGGAACCAACCATCGTTGCCGCTATTCACGATCTGGAATACTACCTCATCGGCAGTGATCCGCACAATATCGAAGCCTTCCGTCACGATTGCTACCGCGATGCCTACTGGCGGGGCGGCCCGGTTTTGATGAGTGCGCTTGCCGGAGTTGAAATGGCACTCTGGGATATCAAAGGCAAAGATTTGAATGTCCCGGTGTATCAGCTTCTGGGCGGCAGGGTGCGTGATGCGGTACCGGTCTATGTCAACGGCTGGTTCGCCCCGGCAAAGACTCCGGATGAATTTGCCGAAAAAGCCGCTTTCCTGCGCGACAAAAAATTCCCCGGCTGCAAATGGGATCCTTTCGGCAAGGCGTGGATGCAGATCGGTAAACGCGAACTTGCTCAAGCTCTGGAGTGTATCGAAAAAGTTTCCGCCGCCGTCGGAGAAGATATGCATTTGCTCATCGAAGGGCACGGCAGATTTGATATCCCCACCGCTGTGAAGATCGGCAAAGCTCTGGAAGATTTCGATATTTTCTGGTTTGAAGAACCCATCCCGCCGGACGACAAATCCGGTATGCGTGAAGTCAAAGAGCGCGTCCGCGTTCCCATCGCCGCCGGTGAACGGCTTTACAACCGCTATGAGTACCGGCAATTCTTTGAACTCAACTGCGCCGACTACATCCAACCCGACATCTCCCACGCCGGAGGTATCATGGAAATGCGTATGCTCGGTGCGGAGGCGGAAGCCCGCCATATCGGATTTTGTCCGCACAATCCCTCCGGTCCCGTTGCAAATGCCGCTACACTGCAGATCGCAGCATGTGTTCCCAACTTCGTCATGCTGGAGATGATGATGAGCGATGTTCCGTGGCGCAAAGAGATCTGTGATGAAAAACTCACTTTGCGTAATGGCAAAATGACCATTCCCTCCCGCCCCGGACTCGGTATCGATCTCAATGAAAAAGAGTTGCTCAAACATCCCTATATCCGCACCAATTTGCGTCATTACCGGGGGGATCTGACCAACATCCGTCCGCCGGATGCGGAACTTTACTATGAACTTATCTGTGAAGATTGAGGTGCAGAAAATGGGAGTTTTTGACGGTAAAGTGGTGCTTGTCACCGGAGGAAACCGCAACACCGGACTCTATATCACTGAAAAATTTGTCCGTGAGGGGGCAAAGGTTTTTATGTGCGGTTCAACTCCGGAATCCACCGCAAAAGGTGAAGCCGCACTTCACGATATGGGAGTGGACGGCTTCCGCGCGATCCCGTGTGATGTTTCTGATATCCGACAGGTGACAAACCTCTTTGATGTTATTGAGCGCGAAGCGGGGCGTTTGGATATTCTGGTCAACAACGCCGCCCATCAGGGCATCGGAAAACCGTTCGTTGAAATGGCTCCCGATTATGTGAAAGAGGTGTTTTCAGTCAATGTCGTAGGCGGATTTCAGGTTACTCAAATGGCGGTCAACCGCTTCTTTTTGAAACAGGAAAGCCGTGGTGTCGTGGTTTTCCTCTCCTCCAACACCGCCCGGCGTGCCATCCGCAACCGCACCGCCTACTGCGCCAGCAAAGGTGCAATAAATTCCATGGTGCGCGCGCTCGCGCTTGATCTCGGTCCGCTTGGTATACGGGTCAACGCCTGCGCTCCCGGGTACATATACACCGAACGGTGGGATAATCTGCCGGAAAATATCAAGGCGCGCCGCCGGTTGAATTGTCCGCTGCGTAAAGAAGCAAGCGGCAGTGATATCGCCAATGTGGTGGCATTTCTGGCGGGAAGAGAGAGTTCCAATATGACCGGCGAAATCATAACCTGTGATGCCGGATGTTCCTGTCAGCATATGCCGGAAGACGTAGACTTTTGACGGGGCGATCTCGCTTGCTCCCGGCTGCCTTGCCGCACTCTCCGCCCGGGTCACGTACACAAGTACGCTCCCCGGGCGTTTCGTTTGCAAAACATCCGGATAGCGTCGCGATATCGCCCCTTTATTGCGCCGGTCGTCGGACTTTTCAAGCCCGACAGGCGAGAGGTAGTGTTATATTTCCGCCTGACGGCGGTATTTTTTATGCTCCCGGCTGCCTTGCCGCACTCTCCGCCCGGGTCACGTACACAAGTACGCTCCCCGGGCGTTTCGTTTGCAAAACATCCGGATAGCGTCGCGATTTTTCCTCTGAATACCGGCATTGTGAATTCAGTCAGTTTCGAACCGTTATCAATAACACAATGTATGGACGGCATAATATTTTATCCCATACATTATTTTTACTTTAATGAAAATTTTTTTATGGTTCAGAGGTTGAAATTTGACGGTTTAAGGTGTATTGTATTAATAAGTGATTTGTATACATTTTAAAGACATTAAATTTTGAAGGAGAGTAAATGACTAGTGGCGATGATTTCAATCGGGCCGCAGAGAGTGCCAAATTGTTGACCAGGCTGTCGGTGTTCGCCGGTATCGGCGCATTGATACTGCTTGTTACCACTCTGGCGGTCAGCGGCAGCCGGGGCAGTTTGACATTGCAGATCGCGGCGATCCCCTACGTTTTTGCCCTGATTTTTTCGGCGGCATCCCTGGTGTACGGCATTTTGCGTACTTCGGTCGCCCACGAGGAAGAGGAGAAAAAACTTCTGGAAAAACGCATGGAGAGCCGCGCTTTGAATGTGGAAGAAGATGTCCGTTTCACCGCCGGCAGAAGTTTTGCCAATTACCGCCGCTTTGCTCCGTATGCTCTGGCGATCATTGCCGCTTTGCTCATGGCATTTCTTTTGTGGCGTTTCCAGATGTCGACCGATCCGGAAATAATGGCACTTAAAAAGGCGGCATTGAAAGATGTTTCTCCTATCCACACCGCGTTGCTTTCATCGGTGATGATGATGGTAAGTGTTTTAGCCGGAGCATTTTTCGCCGGTCAGTCCCGGGTCGCGGAATTCCGCTGGCTCCGTCCGGTGGGAGCATGGCTCATTACCGGATTTGCGGCGATGCTTCTGGTGACGGTGTCTTCGATTTGTACTGCGAACAATATTCAGGGAACTGACAAGATCTGTTCCAACATCCTTTTCTGGGTGTTCGCGGTTCTGGGGGCTGAATTTATCGTCAACTTTATCATTGAATTCTATCGCCCGCGCACCCTTGCCGAAGCGCGTCCGGTTTTTGAAAGTCAGTTGCTCTCATTTTTCACCGAACCCGGCGGAGTGATGCGCAACATCGCTTCCGCTCTGGACTACCAGTTCGGTTTCAAAGTTTCCGGCACCTGGCTCTACGGCTTTATTGAACGCTCATTCTTTCCGGTGCTTATTTTGTGGGCGGTGCTTTTCTGGAGTTTCACCACTTTGCACGAGATCGGTCCGGATCAGGTCGGTATCCGTGAAACTTTCGGTAAAATCGAAAAACGCCTGCTTACCCCCGGCGTTTACTGGACTCTGCCTTATCCATTCGGTACAGTTCAACGTTTCAGCTGTACCGAACTCAAGAGTCTCTACATCGGCGAAAGTGTCAAAGGTGCCGATGAACGTTCCGCCGCCCCCGTGGTGCTGTGGACCAATCAGCACGGCGGCGCTGATGAACCGTTTGTGGTCGCAGTTGCCGGTGAGAGCGACAGCAAAAAAGACAATTCCAGTGATGCCAGTATCTCTTTTGTCCGTATGGGCATCCCGATCGAATACCGTATAAAGTCTTCTTTTGAAGATGTTTACAACTACGCTTACGGAAACGCTTCTCCGGTGAAGATCCTCCGCAAGATCGGCGAACAGGCCGCCGCTGAATATATGGCCGGTGCCACCATGGATGAACTGCTCTCTTTCGGACGGCAGAAAGCTGAACGGGCTCTTGCCAAACGCATCCAGACCCTTTCTGATCAGAATAAACTCGGTATCGAGATCGTCCGTGTCGGCATCATGGATGCCCACCCGCCGGTGGAAAAAGTCGCTCCCGCTTATCAGGAGGTCATCGGCGCTCTGGAAGAAAAGGAAACCGAGATACTCAAAGCCAATGCCTATGCCGCCACTGTCATCCCTGAAGCACAGGCGCAGGCTTTTGAGATCGTTGAATCCGCCCGCAGTTACAGCAGCCGCATCAGTACCGTTGCCGCTGCTGAAAGTGAACGCTTCAAGTTCCAGCTCGCCGCCTACAAGGCGCTGCCGGGTATGTTCAAGCTGAACAACAAACTTGATGTTCTGGAAAAAGAGACCGCAGCCATCCGCAAATACATCATCGGAGCCGACCTCAAAGATGAGATCTACGAGATGAATTTTGAAACCCGCGAACGGCTCGATCTGGTCGATATAGACGCCGCTGAATTGAGCAGTCAACCGGCACAGTGATACTTGGAATAAGGTAAATAAATATAAAATATAATTTGGAGGTAATGTAAGTTATGGCAACAGGAAATTTCTTCAAGCACTGGCCGACGATGCTGCTCGGTCTGATCGTGGCAGTGGTACTGCTTACGGCGGTATTTTCATTCCAGCTCAACCAGACCGAAGTAGCGGTCGTGACTACTTTCGGCCGCCCCGCCGTGGTCGAAGCTCCGGGATTGCACTTCCGCTGGCCTTTCCCTTTCCAGAAGGTCTACCGTTTCGACAAACGCATCCGCTGTTTTGAAGGCAGCAGCGGCAAGCTCGAAGAGACCGCTACCCGCGACGGACACAATATCCTCGCCGGGATCTATGTCGACTACCGCATCGGCAATCCGGAAACTTTCTTCAAACAGCTTAAAGACATCCCCAATGCCGAAGAGGTGCTCAACAACCTTATGCGCAGTGAAAAAAACAGTGCATTCGGTCTGTATAACTTCAATCAGATCGTCAATACCGATCCCGCCAAACTCAAACTTACCGAGATCCAGAACCATATCAAAGCCAATCTGATTGCCCAGACCGGTAAATTCGGTATCGAGATCGTCGGCGTCGGCATCAACACTCTGGGCGTCCCCAAAACCATCACCGAAAAGGTTTTCGACCGCATGGTCGCTGAACGCAAACAGTTCGCCGATAAGAGCATCGCCGAAGGTAAGAGCAAGGCGCGCGAGATCCGCATCCAGGCTGACCGTGACCGCACCATCGCCATCGCTGAAGCCGAAGCCGCCGCCCAGCGCATCCGCGCCGAAGGTGATGCCAAAGCCGCTGAATCCTACAAGACCTTCAGTCAGGACCCGGAACTTGCCGAATTTCTGCGTAAACTTGATGCTCTGCGGGTCATCCTTCAGGGCCGCACCACGGTGGTTTTCGACACCAACGTGCCGCCCTTTGATCTGCTCAATGCCGCCAAAAAACAGCCGGTACTTAATTCTGCAAAGTAACGGATGATGCGGAGAAAAAACTATGAGTGATAACAAAAGTGTGATCTCCGGCGAGTTCGACCGTACCGACCGTTATGAAGCGGGACTCAAGTCGCTTGCCAACAGTTTGCGGGCAGCATTTTTCATTCTGCTGCTCGGTATCATCGGTACGCTGATCTACTTTTTCAGCGGTGCCGGATATTTTTCAGTCGAACCCCAACAGTCGGTCATCGTCCTGCGGTTCGGCAAAGTCATTGCCACCCACGATTCCGGCGGTCACTGGTATCTGCCGTTTCCGGTGAATCAGTTTATCCGGGTGCAGACCAGTCAGCAGCTCTTGAATGTGGACTTCGTTCCGGCGACTCTGACTTCCGGCGACGGCGAAAATTCGCTTGAACCGGGACGGGACAGCTATCTTTTGACCGGTGATGCCAATATCGTCCACTCTTCATGGACGGTCGCCTACCGCGTGGAAAATGCCGCCAGATATTATGAAACTCTGCTCACCCCCGCCAATCCGGTGGAAAACGGCAAAATCATGCCCGATGATGAGTTCACCGATTCTGTCGGCATGAAAGGGACCCGCGGACCGCAGACTTTCCTGCGCAATCTTTTCCGGCAGGCGGTAATCGATGTCACTGCCGAATCTCTGGTCAACGACATTCTCTATGCCGGACAGAGTGCGTACAGCGAAAAGGTTCAGAACCGTTTCGCCAAGCTGGTCAACGATGCCAACTGCGGTATCAAGATCGACAATGTCGGTCTGAACCGTATTTATCCGCCGCGCCGTACCAAAGAGGCTTTCGATGCAGTTACTGCCGCCGGTAACACCCGTTCCCAGCTTTACAACGAAGCTGAAGCCTACAAGGTGGAAGTCGAAAATGACACCAAGGCTTCGGTCGCCGAAATCATCGCTCTGGCTGAAACCTACAAAAAACAGCTCGTGGCAAGCACCGAAGCACGGGAATTTTATTTCAAAGAAATTTTCGCCAAACACCGTGCCTACGGTCCCAGCGTGACCATGGCACTGTATACTGCGGCACTTACCGATGTTGCCGCCAAGCTGAATCAGGACAAATTCATCCTTGGTTCACAGGGCGAGAAGAAACAGATCCGGTTCAAGCTCAATCCTGAACCGAAAAAGTCCGCTGATAACAAGCGCGGACAGGAGGAGAAGTGAGCCATGTCTGAACACGATCATAAAAATTGCCACGGCGCATGCGATTGTCAGAACCACAATCACGAACACCACGAACATCATGAACACGATGCCAAATGCAGCTGCGGTCATCACCACCACCACGACCATGATGAGATGGACAGCACTTGTATTTGCGGACACGATCACAAAGCCGAGGGCGGCGTAGGTCATGACCGTTCCATGGGACGGCTCTTTTTCGCACTTGTCGGCGGTATGCTCACTGCCAACAGCTTTATCCTTCAGCGTTTCCTGCCCGAACAGAGTTTCGCGGCGGATATGTCTGCCATCTGCGGTGCTTTTATTCTGGCATTGCCGATCATCATCACTGCGGTCAAAGACCTCTTGCGCGGCAAAGTTTACATGAATGAACTGGTTGCGTTGGCGATTCTGGCGGCGATGGTCAGTGCCGATTTCCAGACTGCCGGTATCATCGCATTCTTTCTGCTGGTGACCATCATCATCGAAACCCGTACCGCAAGCGGTGCGCAGCGTTCCATTGAGGAGCTGATCAAATTGACCCCCAACGTGGCGCACAAACTTGATGCCAACGGCAATGAAAGCGAAGTGCAGGTGACCACCCTTGCCATCGGCGACCGTATTCTGGTGCGTCCCGGTGAAAACTTTCCGGTCGATGCCCGCATCGTTGTGGGTGAAAGTACCGTCAATCAGGCCTCCATCACCGGTGAATCGGTCCCGGTGGAAAAAAGCACCGGTGACGATGTCTTTGCCGGTACCCAGAACCTGACCGGTGCCGTTGAAGTCGAAGTTACCAAGGTCGGCGGAGATACCACGCTCGGCAAAGTTAAGGAGATGATCCTTCAGGCGGAAGCCAGCCGCACTCCGGTGGTGCGCCTCATCGACCGTTACGCCGGATACTACACTCCGACCGTGCTGATGATCGCGTGGATCACCTGGTGGTTCAGCAAAGATATGAATTCAGTTATCGCGTTTCTGGTCATCTCCTGCCCCTGTGCGGTGGTGCTTGCCACTCCGACGGCGGTGGTTGCAGCGGTTGCGGCGGCGGCGCGTCTGGGTATTTTCATCAAAAATATCTCCCACCTTGAACTGGCGAGCAAAATAACCAGTTTCGTCTTTGACAAAACCGGTACGTTGACCGACGGTCTGCTTTCGGTGGTCAAACTTCAGGGCAATGACGGAGTCACTCCGGCTGAACTGCTCAAAACCGCGGCTTCACTGGAACGTTTCAGCAACCACCCGACTGCGGTGGCGATCATGAAACTTGCCAATGAAGCCGGAATAGAACTGGATGAAGTCACCGGATTTTCCGAAGTCCACGGCCGCGGTGTTACCGGTCTTATCAACGGCACTCTCTGCCGGGTCGGACGCGGCAACTGGATGCGCGAAAACGCTCTCGCCGTTGCCGAAACTGATCCGGAAAGTGCCAGCGGCATGAGTATCGTCTATGTCAGCTGCGGAGAAAAAGTCCTCGGCTGGATCGGGTTCAGAGATAAGATCCGCAAAGAAGCTCCGGTCCTGCTCTCCGACTTGCGCCGACTCGGTGTCCGCCATTGCGCTATGGTCACCGGTGACCGCGAATCAGTCGCCGAAACTGTCGCCGCGCAACTCGGTATAGACGATTACCGCAGCGGATGTCTGCCCGAAACCAAGGTCGAATATGTCGAAAATGTCAAACGCACCAGCCGCGTCGCTGTGGTCGGTGACGGTGTGAACGATGCTCCGGCTCTTGCCGCCGGTGATCTCGGTATCGCCATGGGAGCCATCGGAAGCGATATTGCGGTGAACAGTGCTTCGGTAGCTTTGATGACCAACGATTTGCGCCGGATCGCGGTATTGCTTTTCCTGGCGAAAAAATCTCAAGTTATAATCAATCAGAACTTGCTTTTCGGTATGCTGTTCGTCTTTGGCGGTATGATCCTCTCCATCGTGGGTGTCATGACGCCGATCTGGGCGGCAGTTCTCCATGCCGGAAGCACGGTCGTGATCGTTTTCAACAGTGCCCGTCTGGTGCGTACCGGCGAGGAGCTGACGCTGGAAGAAAACGATACAGAAAGGCGGTAACTTTATATGGAACAGAAATACGAACCCATCGTACAGGCGGTCGGCCTTACCAAGATGTTCCGGGACTTCTGGAACCGTCCAAAGGCGCGCGCAGTCAACGGTATCGACTTTGAAGTGCGCCCCGGCGAAGTGGTAGGTCTCCTCGGCCCCAACGGTTCGGGTAAATCCACCACCGTTAAAATGCTTCTGGGGCTGCTCTATCCCACCGGCGGCAAACTGACTGTTTTCGGACGCTCCCCCCGCGCGGTGGAAACCAAACGCGAGATCGGTTATCTTCCTGAAGAATCCTATCTCTACAAATTTCTGACTGCCGAGGAAACGCTGGATTTCTTCGGTTCGCTTTTCAACCTCTCTGCGGCTGACCGCAAACAGCGTATTGACCAGCTGTTGGACATGGTCGGCTTGGCTCACGCCCGCCGCCGCCGGGTCGGTGAATTTTCCAAAGGTATGCAGCGCAGAATCGGTTTGGCGCAGGCGATGATCAATGACCCGGCGTTCCTCATTCTGGATGAACCTACCAGCGGGCTTGACCCGCTCGGCTGCCGTGAGGTCAAAGATCTGATCCTCACTTTGAAAAAACGCGGCAAAACCGTACTTATCACCAGCCATTTGCTCAGCGATGTCGAAGACATCTGCGACCGCGTTATCATTCTCTACGGCGGCAAGGTCCGCGCTGAAGGTGCGTTGGACGATCTCCTTACCGTCAACAATGAGACCCGCATCATGACTCCGGAACTGTCCAAAGCGGCGATGGATCAATTGTTGAGCATCCTGCGCGCCAATCTGGATGGTGAAGAGTTCCGCATCGACCATCCGCGCCGCACTCTGGAAGAGTTCTTCCTCGATGTCATCGCCACCGCCAAACGCGAAAGCGTGGAAACCAGCGGAGTCGTAAGCGGCGGCAAAATTGCAGATTATCTGATCGATGACAGTGACAAAAATGCGGTATTGGAAAATCTCCTTGCCACTCCGGCTGCCCCGGCTCCGGAAGTCAAAGCCGCGGAAGTTCCCGAAGTCAAAGCGGAAACTGCCGCCAGCGATCGCATCGCAGAGGTTCTTGATACGCAGGAGTTTGCCCCCAAAGCTGCCGCTCCGGTGCAGGAAACTGCCGCAGAAAAAGCGGAAAACCTCGCCGAAGCCAATAAGAAACTTGATTCATTGCTCGGCAATCTGGACGGAACAGAAGAAAAATGAGACCATTTTTTGCCATAACCGGACTGACGCTGAAAAATGCGTTACGGTCCCATGTCTTTCAAATACTGCTGCTGTTGCTGCTGCTGTGTGTCGGAATAATTCCCTTTTCCATCGGCGGCGGTTCGGCACAGGATTTCGTCCGGGTATCGTTGTTGTACAGTATCTGGACGATAACGCTTGTTCTTGCGCTTTCCAGCTTGTGGCTGGGATGCTACATCATGGCACAGGATGTGGACAGTTATCAGCTCCACATGGTTACTGCCAAACCGGTTTCCCGTGTGGTCATCTGGCTGGGTAAGTGGACCGGGATCAATCTTATCAACTTCACTTTGCTGATCATTTCTCTGGCGGCGGTCTACGGTATTGTGATGTACCGTTACAACAAAGATGACCGTTTCACGCAGGCTGACCGGGCGCGTATTGCTTCGGAAGTGCTGGTCGGCCGCCGGGTCTTTTTGCCGACCAAGCCGGATTTTGCCAAGATGGCACGGCAGGCGCTGCAGGAAAAGATGAAGCAGACCGGAGCGCTTTCCCGTGAAGAACAGGACAAGCTTTTCGGCGAATTGCTTCAGCAGATCGGTGCCGGATATTCCGAACTGCCTGCCGGTCAGGTCAAAGGGTGGATATTTGAGAATCTTCCGGACATTGGAAATGAACCGCTGTTTTTGCGTTACCGCCCCTATCTGGGAAAGGTTTCAAGTGAAGATCAGCGGGTAAGTCATGTCCAGTGGATAGTGATGCGTCCCAGCGGCGAAGCGGTGCTTCCCAGTGGTGAAAAGGTTGCCGCAAATGAGTGGCCGCAACCGCTTTCCGAGCAGCCGGATCAGGTCTTTACCGGAGCGTTTTACGAGAAGATCATCCCTGGTGAATGGAAGGTGATAACTCCCGATCACAAAGTACGGGTCGCAGTGGTCAACCATGACAAATTTGAGGGGAAACACTACTATCAGCCCTCGGACGGGCCCAAACTGCTGTTGCGTATTTGCGGATTTGAAGGCAACTATCTGCGGATGGTGCTGGTTGTGATGATCCAGCTGCTTTTGCTCTCGGCGCTGGCGTGTGCATTCGGCGGATTTCTCACCATGCCGACGGCGGTTTTTCTGGTAGTCAGCTACTTGATGCTGGGCAGTTTTTCCACATTGCTCACCGATCAATCGTTCTTCGTTTCCAGTGCATGGGATCAGATCGGACAGAATCTGGCGAAATTACTGTTGATAATCGTCATTCCGCTTCAGGCGTTTGATGTGACCGATCTGCTTTCCACCGGAGAGTTGATCGAATATTCTCTGATCTGGAAGCTGTTTTTACATTACTTTATTCTCCGTGGCGTGCCGCTCTTTCTCTTCGGCATCTGGATGTACCGGAGACGTGAACTCGGATTGGCGGTGAGAAAATGAGCAGATTCAAAAAACTTGTCATCTTTACCGTGCTTATACTCATCACGCTGGGTGCGCTTTTTGCCATCCGCAAAGTGGAAAGCCGCATGGATAACATCGTTGATGCGGAACATCTCCGTTTCACCGGCGATGTCCGCAACGCGCCGCCATTGGTGGCATTCACTTCAGTTGCGCTCGGCAGTTTCCGCGGACTTATCGCCGATTTGCTCTGGTTGCGTTCAGAAAATCTGAAGCAGGAAAAGAGCTATTTTGAAATGGTTCAGCTGGCGCGGTGGATCACCGATCTGCAGCCGAACTATTCCGGAGGTACGGCGTATCTGGCGTGGAATCTGGCGTACAATATTTCCGTCACCTGTTCTGAACATGAAGACCGCTGGCGCTGGGTGAATGAAGGGGTTTCGCTTATCCGTGACAAGGCGCTGGTCTACAACCCCGAAGACCCGGTTTTGTACAAGGAACTGGCGTGGATATTCCAGCATAAGCTCGGCAATGTCCTTGATGATGCCAACTTGCTTTACAAGAACCGTCTGGGTATGCAGATGACCAATATCCTTGCCACCGGCACCCCGGACTGGGAGGCATTGGCTGCTGCACCCAAAAGTAAAGAGGAATTTCTGGAACTCTATCCACCTGACCACAAATTGTGGCAGGCGGCCGGGGAACTCGGATACAAGGATTTTCCGCAGTTGTTTCTGGCGTTCAAAAATGTGGTTCCCGCTGAACTGCCCGCCGCCCTTGCCGCCAAACTCGGCGAAGAGGAGTTCAAAAAGGTGGATAACTTCATGCGTGCGGAACTTCTGCGTGAGCGCATGAAACTGGAGCCCTCCAAGATTCTGGAACTGGATAAAAAATATGGCAAAATGGACTGGCGCGTTCCCGAATCCCAGGCGATCTACTGGGCGACTCTCGGCATCGAAAAGACTGCCGGCAAACGCGATCTGCGCTGCGCCCGGTTGATCACCCAGTCGCTTCAGGCGGCGTTCCGGGGAGGCCGGATGCTAACGATGGATGACAAAAAGTTGTCATACGTGCAAATCGTTCCCAATCTGGCTCTGGCCGATGCGGCGTACAATACCTATCTGGACACCCAGATGGCTTATGACAAAGAAAGCGGAGACAACTCCTCTTTCCGCAGTGCGCGTATCAACTATCTCAAGGATGCCATCCCGCTTATTTACACTCACGGAAACATCACCAAAGCGCAGGAATTTTTCCGCAAGCTCATCAAAGAGGACGGACCGCAGAAACAGCGCACTCTGGATGAATTTGTCATGGCGGAATTTGCGGAAGATGTCCGCGATGCTGATGTCAAAAAGGTCAGTGCCATTATCAGTGAACTTATTTTCCGCAGTATCATAAGTCTTATTTACAATGACCACGATGCCGCGGTCGCCAATGAACGGCTTGCCCGGTTCATTCACGCCAAATATGTCAAGGAAAATCAGGATGTCAAACGCAACAATCTGCCGCCATATCCCACGATGAAAGCGGGAGTGATCGCCGATTGTGAACGCCGTTTGCCGCCGATGATGGTCGCTGTTCTCAAGTCAGCTATCGCCACCGAAAAGGCGGAAAAACTTGAGGAGAGCAAGTATATCAATATTCCGGCTTCGACAGAAGGTAGCAAAGCCGGACAGAAAGGAAGGAAATAAATTGGACGACTACCTTATATGTTTCGTTATCAGTCTTTCTACTGCACTGGTAATGTCGCACCTCTGCTCCCTTATGGAAGCGGCACTTTTGAGCCTGACTCCAAGTCAGATCGGAGAGTTGCGCCGGCAATCTCCGGCAATCGGCAAAATAGTGCAAAAATTGAAAGCTGATATTGACAACCCGCTGGCAGTCATCCTGATTATAAATACCGCGGCCCACACCATCGGTGCGGCGGTGGCAGGTTCGAGTTTCAATGCGATGGGGTACGGGAAATATATGAGTGCCTTTTCGCTGGCGTTTACATTGGTTATGGTGCAATACACTGAAATTCTGCCCAAGACCATCGGTGTACGTTTCAACACTGCGGTCATGCGCATAGCCGCCCGTCCGCTGCAGGTGTTATCGGTCATTCTCAAGCCGTTGATAAAATTTTCCCGGTTGATGAACCGCCCCTTTGAAGGCCGCCGTCCGGAACGTCCCAGTGCTGCTGATGAAATTTCAGCATTGGCAGCGTTGGCACGCAGTTCGCAGATCATTTCCAGCCGTCAGGAACGGATCATCAAAATGGTACCGCATCTGTCGGAGCGTACTGCAATACAGGTGATGATCGATGTGGATAATATCTCATTTCTGCATGAAGATATGACTATTTCGACGGCGATCAATGTTTCGGCGCGTGACTTTCATACCCGTTATCCGGTGCGTTCCGCCGAAGATCCGGATAAGATCCTCGGTTACATCAATATCAAGGAACTGGTCAGCGCGGAGCGTTCAAGCAAAGGAGATACCAAACTTACTGAAATCATGCGTCCCATCGGCTTTGCCGAACCGGATGATTCCGCGGCTGAACTGTTGGAAAAATTTGCTGCCCAGCACTGTCACATGACCATCGTCCGGGATCCGGCGGATGGTAAAGTGCGCGGTTTGGTCACTTTGGAAGATATCGTTGAAGAGTTGCTCGGCGATCTGGATGATGAATTCGACCCGTTGCCGCGCACCTTTTATTCGCCTCGTGAAAATTTCTGGATCGTGGGCGGCGGTATTTCGCTTACCCAGCTGGCGCGGGATACCGGATTGGATCTGCCGCGCCGGGTGGAGCCGGTTTCGGCATGGTTTGAACGGATTTTGAAACGTCATCCCAGAGTCGGGGATTCGATCGTTTTCCGCAATGCGGAATTCTATGTCCGCAAAATACGCCGTTATCAGGTGTGGGAGTTCAATTTGAAGCGTCACAATGATGACGATTAAAAATACAGTACAGGTTGTTAAATGAATAAAATTGCAATAATCATTTTGGGAGCGGTGCTGCTCGGAGGTTGTGTCATGGTCGATTATACCGGGCAGAAATTTCCGGAAACTCCCTTGAGTAAAGAGGTGAAATATTTTGCCGACCGCAGTGAGATGCCGGTTGATGAATATACCATCATCGGACGTTTTACAATAACTGCCCCGTTGAAAAGTGACCACTATACTTTTCAGAAAGCGTTGTTGGAAAAAGGCAGAAGCTATGGAGGCGATGCCGTCTGTCTGGTCGATGTGAAAACAGTGCAGCGCGGTGCTTATCTCCGTGAAGATGAGGAGTTCGGAGCCCCATCGACAGCCGGTAAGCCGACAGTCGATAAATCCCAGCGCGGTGCGGCTTCTCCGCTTACCGGCGAGAAATCATCCATGCTGCGCAAAGTCGCCAGAGCATTGTTGCTGAAAAAACGGGCCGATGTGGAAAAATTATTGAAATGATGTCCGGTGTTTGCCGGAAAACTTTTGAGGCAGTTATAATGAAATCATATTTCCGTCCGGAAATCGACGCACTGGCGGGGTACACCGCCGGTGAACAGCCGAAAATCGCCAATCTTATAAAACTTAATACCAATGAAAATCCTTATCCGCCTTCTCCGGCTGTGGCAAAGGCACTTCAGGAGTTTGATATCGACCGTTTACGCCGCTATCCCGACCCTTTTGCCGATGAATTGCGCGACCTCTTTGCCGCCGACTGCAAAGTAAAACGGGAAAATGTCATCGCCGGTAACGGCTCTGACGATCTGCTTACCATGTGTTTCCGCGCCTTTACCTCTCCGGAACATCCGGTGGCAGTCTTCGATCCCAGTTATTCGCTCTATCCGGTTCTGGCGGCGATGCAGGGAGCAGAGGTGATCAAAGTCAGTTTGAATATGCCGGATTTCAGTTATCCGGAAAATGGTGCAACTCTGGCCGGCAAAGCCAATATGCTGGTCATCACCCGCCCCAATGCCCCGACCGGCACGCTCTGCCCCAAAGAACTGGTGCGCAAATACTGCCGCGAATTTGACGGCATCGTGCTTATCGACGAAGCATACGGCGATTTCGCCGCCGATAACTGCATGGATCTGGTTGCCGAATTTGACAATGTGATCGTTATGCGCACCTTTTCCAAAAGCTGTTCGATGGCGGGTGTACGTCTCGGTTATGCAGTAAGCGATCCGGTCATCATCGAAGGATTGATGAAGCTCAAAGACTCCTACAATGTCGATATGCTTTCGCAAGTCGTCGGCAAAGCCAACTATCTGGATAAATCCTACCGGGCTGAATGTATTTCCGCCATCCGGCGTGACCGTGATGCCATGCGCGATGCGTTGTTGAAACTCGGTTTTGAAATTCCGGAATCTCATGCCAACTTTCTCTTTGCCGCCCCGCCGGACGGCAATGGTGAAGCCTGTTTCCTTTATCTGCGGGAAAACGCGGTGCTGGTTCGTTATTTCAAAGGTTCCGTCACCGGCCGTTACATCCGCATAACCATCGGTACTCCGGAAGAAAATGCCCGGGTGCTGGAACTGCTTACCTCAAAATACGCATGAAGCTGTTTGTCCGGATAATCTCTGTTTTTCTGTTTTCAACTGCTGCAATTGCCGCGGACAACAGTTTGCGCATTGGGGATGCTTCGGGTGGCGGTTCACTGCATTATCTGCGCCGGGCATGGTTTTCATTGAGTCAGGATAAACGCTTCCGGGATGGAGAATTTTCTTTTACTGCATTTGCGCCGCAGGAGGCGTTGAAAAAACTCGCGGCAAAAGAGGTGGATCTGATCATCCTGGAAACGCGCGATATTCCGGCAGATTTTTCCGGTAAGCGGCAGATGTTTGCCGCTGAAGCACTGGTTTGCTATACCGGTTTCGGCAACCCGCTGGCAAAATTTTCTTTCAAACAGCTCAAAGAGATCTGGAAGGAAGATAAACCCGTATGGGAAAAGTATAACGGTCAATTCAACACCATCCACCGTATCGGTCTGACCATCGATCACGGCGGTTTTGTTGAAGCCCGTTTTCTCGGTGAACCGTTGCGCTCCGACGGGATTTTCCGGTGTAAAGATATAAAACGGGCATGGCTTTTCTGCAATCCTTCAGCCTTGCTCTGTGCTCCGTTTTTTCCGGAAGTTCCCGGGAATGTTTCCCCGCTGCCGGTCGATGGCATCGCGCCAACTGAAAATAATATTATTTCCGGAAAATATCCCCTCAATTTGCGTTATGAAATATTGACTTCCGGCAAAAATACTCCGGCAGTTGAAGCATTTCTGAAGCTGCTCGCTTCTCCATTGTATACCACCTATGCCCGCGAAAGCGGTTTGTTTTTGATCTCCAAAGATCCGGGAGGGAAACAACGATGAAAAAGAGCCGTAAAAAACGGTTGCGCCGTCTTGCTGAAAGAGTGGTTGACCGTCACCGCCGCCGTCAGCAGCAGGGTGAAATTTCAGGCATTATCCGGATGACGGTATCCGGATTCGGTTTTGTCACTCCTGACAGCGAAAAATTTCCCGATATTGACGGTGATGTATTCATTCCGGCAAAATTTGTCAACGGTGCCATCGATGGTGATCAGGTGCAAATATCTTTGCTTCCGCCCCGGCGCGGCCGCCCGGAAGATGCCGCCAAAGGTCCTTCCGGTAAGGTCATTGCCATTCTTGAACGCGACCGGCAGGAGTTTGTCGGCGAATTGCTTGCCGGATCGATCCTGCGGCCGCTCGACCCGCGTCTGCCGGATGATTTCGTTTTGACCGGGAGCCGTAAAGGAGCCAAACGCGGCGACTGGGTGCGGGTTAAATTCAATGAAGACGGCGAACACTCCGGACACATCGTCAGCGTCATCGGCAAAGCCGGTATCGTCGCTTCCGACCTCGATGCCGTTATGGCGGAATTCGACCTGCCGCCGATGTATACTGAAAAAGAGGAGGAGATCGCTTTACAGCTTGAATCAAGAGAGATCGACCGTCTTGACTGTACCGACTGTTTTGTTCTGACCATCGATCCAACTGATGCCAAAGATTTTGACGATGCCCTTTCTCTTGAAAAGTCCGATGTCGAAAACTGTGTCGTTCTCGGAGTCCATATCGCCGATGTCGCCGCCTGGGTCACTCCCAAATCCAAGGTCGATGAATGGGCTGCTGAACGGGCATTCAGCTGTTATCTCCCCGGCAGGACATTGCCGATGCTTCCCAAAAAACTTACCGCCAAAATCAGTTTGCAGCAGGATCAGCTCTCGCTTGCCAATTCAGTTTTTCTCACGGTGAATACCCTTACCGGCGAAGTCGTTTCCGGTTTCCGCAAACATACACATATAAAAGTTGCCCGCCGTCTGGACTACGATACCGTTCAGCAATTCCATGACACCGGTAAAGCCCCGCGCGACTGGGATAAGCAGCTTCGTGAACAGGTGGATAAACTCTTGAAACTCACCGCATTGATGCGCCGTTTCCGTGAAGCAAATGATAAATTCATCGATCTGCCGCTGCCGGAAGTGCGGATCATCTGCAATGAAGCGGACAACACCATCGAAGGTTTGAAAGTAAAAACTTCCCGCGAATCCGAATTCATGGTCGAAGAGGCCATGCTCGCCGCCAATCAGTTCGTCGGTCAGGAGCTGCTCGACAAACATATCGCCGGGATCTACCGTACCCATGCCATCCCCGATGCCGAAAAAACTTATGAGTTCGCCGATATGATGCTGGAAAGTTTCAAACTTTCATCCGGTGATATCAGCAACCGCGATGTCTGCCGCAACTTTATCGCTTCTCTCCCCGATGACGGCAGAAAGAATGTCATACTCAATCTCCTTTTGCGCGCCATGCCCCGTGCCATTTACCAAATCCATCCCGAAATCCATTTCGCGCTGGGCAAAAGCCGCTACTGCCACTTCACCAGTCCCATCCGCCGCTACACCGATCTGATCGTTCATCAGCAGCTCTGGAACCATGACTGCAATATCCGCACCCGCAGCGGACGCACCATTGAACGGGTCGCCGCCTGGTGTACCGAACAGGAGGAGGTCAACGACAACGCCTACTTCGCCGCCAGTGACCGGATGAAACTGCGCTATCTCGCCGATGAATTTGCCCGCGATGCTTCAAAAATCTACGAAGGCATCATCACCAAGGTGCTCAACAACGGTTTTCAGGTCGATGTTTCCGAACTCGGTCTTTACGGCTTTGTGAAAAAAGAGCGTCTGCGCGGCAACTTCCACCGCAGACGGAACTATCAGTTGGATGAAGAAAATGCCAAATCCAGTTGCAAGGTCGGCAACTACATCTATCTGCGATTGGACAGCATCGACTTTGCCCGGGGGTGTGCCAACTTCTCCCCGGCGTGAGACGGAGCATATCGCTCCTGAATCCGGGGCGGCTGGCGGTTGCGCCTGTCGTCGGGCTGCAAGCCCGACAGGCGGGAGGCAGTGTTTAATTTCGCCTGACGGCGCGATATCGCTCCTGAATCCGGGGCGGCTGGCGGTTGCGCCTGTCGTCGGGCTGCAAGCCCGACAGGCGGGAGGCAGTGTTTGATTTCGCCTGACGGCGCGATATCGCTCCTGAATCCGGGGCGGCTGGCGGTTGCGCCTGTCGTCGGGCTGCAAGCCCGACAGGCGAGAGGTAGTGTTTGATTTCGCCTGACGGTGCGGTCTTGCAAAAATCATATTGCCGTGGTATATTATATAAAACAAAATCCACTAAAATAAAAGGTGTTATTATGCGTGTACTTATCACTGGCGGTGCCGGTTTTATCGGCAGTCATCTGGTTGAACATTTTCAGGGTAAAGCTGACGTCCGGGTTCTGGACAATCTGCGCAGCGGCTACCGGAAAAATATTGAAAATTTCGATGTCGATTTCCAGCTCGGCGACATCTGTGACCGCGCCGCCGTGGATAAAGCCATGGAAGGGGTCGATTATGTATTCCATCTCGCTGCGATGATCAGCGTTCCTGAATCCATGAGCAAGATCGCCGAATGTATTCAAATCAACAATCTCGGTATGCTCAATGTACTGGAATCCGCGGCTGAACACGGTGTGAAAAAACTCTGTTTCTCCACCTCCGCCGCTATCTACGGAGACAATCCGGTCGTTCCCAAGATCGAAACCATGTTCCCCGAACCCAAAAGTCCCTACGCCATTACCAAACTCGACGGCGAATACTATTGCAAAATGTTCACTCAGGAAGGCAAACTCCAGACCGCCTGCTTGCGTTACTTCAATGTTTTCGGTCCCCGGCAGGATCCCAAAAGTGCCTACGCCGCCGCCGTCCCCATTTTCATCGAAAAGGCGTTGAACAATGAAGACCTCACCATTTTCGGTGACGGTGAACAGACCCGCGACTTCGTTTTTGTCAAAGATGTCGTTGCCGCCAATGCCTTCTTTGCCCAGAGTGAGTTTACCGGCGTCCACAACATCGCTTACGGCGGCAAAATCACCATCAACGATCTGGCAAGTGAGATCATCCGTTTGACCGGTTCAAAATCCAAGATCATCCACCTCCCGGAACGCGCCGGTGATGTCAAGCACTCCATGGCGGCAGTGGATAAACTTAAAGCCACCGGATTCGTGCCGAACCACACCTTTGCCGAAGCGCTCGCGTACACCATCGAAGCGTGGAAAAAGAACCGCTGACAATACTGCGGTAATGGGGAAATCATGAAATTTGTCATATATCTTTTTCCGGCGATGATCAACTTCATCGCTTCCGGAGTGTTTTTCTACGTCACCCAGCGCTTTGTCGATGCCGGAGCCTCCAAATTGCTGACAGCGATGGTGATCCCGACCTGGGCAATAGCCTATTGTATTTCCAATGTGATCATGGGAAAAATCGTAACATCGAAAAATGCGGCAAGACTTATCGTTTACGGCGGTGTGATCATTGCAGCATCTGCGCTGGGATTCATCTTTCTGAACCAGCTGCTCATGCTGCTGCTGGCATGGACTGGGCTGCTCGGTATCGGCTTCGGTTTTTATTGCAGCTCATTTCAGGTCTGGTGCCGTGAGCTGGAGCAGAGCAGTTCATCCGGTATCGCTATGGCAACCGGCAAATACACTATGGCGTGGAGTCTGGGATTTGCCGGCGGAGCATTGACTTTCGGGCTGTTGAATGCGGTACTTGCGTTTTCTGTATGTTTTGCCGTGGGAGTGCTCGTTGCAGTCGGCGTGACGCTGATTGACTGTTATTTGAAAAAAAATCCGGTCGTTTCCGTTTCTGCTGCCGCTCCGGATATGCCCTGTGCTGCTGATGCGGTCGTCAGCAGATTTCCGGATTATGCCTGGGTCGGCTGGATCGTCGGCGGAATCGTAAGTCTGGCTGTAAATCAGCTGCGGAGTATGCTTCAGGTGCATGGAGATGTCATAGGAGTTGCCAACAATAAAGAAACGATGGCTCTGACTTTGATGACCGTAAGCCTGGTACAGGGAACTACCGCATTGTTTTTGGTGAAAAGCCGGATTTGGATGTATAAACTCCTGCCTTTGATGCTGATCGCTCTGACCGGAGCAGTGTCAATGGCATCTTTCTGCTTTGTCAATACGCTCACAGGATTTTTACTGACCGCGTTTGTTTACGGGATCTATTCCGGATGCGGATATTTCATCTTTGTTTTTTACGCACTGGCGAACCGGGAAAAAGCCGGACGCAATGCTGCTGGCAACGAAATTTCGGTGTCGATCGTTGGCATTGCAGGTCCGATACTTGGCGGATTGCTGGTGGATTTGACCAAAATTTCCTGGGCACCGTTTGCCATGGCGACCGGTGCCATATTGCTTGCAATGATTTTTCATATCGTGGTATTTTCAACCGACAAGCGGAGAAAATCTGCTCTCAATGAGGTGAAATGATGACTGAAATAAAAATCGTCATGCTTGAAAACTGCGGTGATCTCATGCCCGCCAAAGCCCATTTCGACGATGCCGCATTTGATTTGCGAAGCCGGGTGGATATGGTGCTTCCGGTGCGTAAAAGTGTATTGGTTCCGGCGGGATTTTCGCTTGAACTTCCAGTCGGATTTGAAGCGCAGATCCGTCCCCGCAGCGGACTTGCTTTGAAGCACGATTTGATGCTGACCAATTCCCCCGGCACCATCGATGCCGGATACCGCGGCGAAGTCGGAGTCATAATGTACAACGGCGGAACGGCAGAATTTGAGATCAAACGCGGCGACCGCATCGCCCAGATGGTCATTGCCAGACTGCCGGAAGTTGAACTTGTTTGCGTCGAATCTTTGAGCGAAACCGGCAGAGGTGAGGGCGGTTTCGGCAGTACGGGAAAAGCGTGATATGGCAGATGTTCTGCCGGAAGCATGGCGGGAATTCCTTGCCGGAAGCGAAGCGGAAAGCTTATTGACTTATCCGTTGGAAATGGTTTGTGTCCGCCGTAAAGAAGCGGTGGTGTTTCCGCCGGAAGGGATGATTTTCCGTGCCTTTGAATTGACTCCGCCTGAAACTCTCCGCGCGGTCATCATCGGTCAGGATCCTTATCACGATGAGGGTCAGGCGCACGGATTGGCATTTTCGGTGCCGGATGGGGTGGCTCATCCGCCGTCACTCAAAAATATTTTCAAAGAGTATTCCAGCGATCTCGGGCGAAATATCCCGGAATCAGGTTCTCTGGAGAACTGGGCGCGTTCCGGGATTTTATTGCTCAACAGTGTGCTTTCGGTCGATGCCCATACTCCGGGCAGTCACCGCAGTTACCGGTGGGAAAAATTCACCGATGCCGTGATTGCTGAAATAAGCCGCAAAATGTGCGGTAAAACCTTTATTCTCTGGGGCAGTTATGCTTTGCGCAAAGTTTCACTCATTGATGAAACACGCCACAAAGTGATAAAAGGGGTTCATCCATCGCCCTTGTCTGCCTACCGGGGATTTTTCAATTCACGCCCCTTTTCGCAAGCTCTTCCCGACTGGCCGGAACTTTAAGCTGCCGTTACTGCTTGCGTTTGAGAACCTGTCTGATGCAGAAAAGCATCAGTGATTTGGAAATACACCCGACTGCAATTGCGATCTTACCTCTGACAGGAGTATTGGAGAAGAAAATAATTTTTAACTTTTCACTGAAAGAGGTGGAGTCCCAGATTTCATTGAAACAATCCAGCAATCTGCTGCATTTATTCATGTTTGCCAGAGACTCTGTAATCATATCCGATTTCAGTCTTCGGCGTACAGCCAAATACTTATCCGGATACTTATTTTGCAGGATATTCAGAATTGCATTCAGATTCAAAAAATATTTTTCAGACCGATTATGAGTCATTGAGGTGGGGTTTTGCCAATAGTGATAATAAGTTCCGGATACAAAGGCTATACTACGGCAAACGTTCAACATCTGGATATTGCGCAAAAAATCTTCTCCGAAACAGATTTCATCCGGAACAATCAGATTCTGAAGTAAAGCTATCTCTTTGCGATATAATTTATTCCACAGAGAGTTAAAATGTCCTCCGGAATTTTTACGGATATAACTTTTTATGCTGTCAGCTGTTTTCGGCAGAACAGCGATGGAATTATCTGCTGATTCTACAACAAATGGGGCCCAAACCACATCGGCACCGGTTTCAACGGCCTTTTTGTACATAGTTTCATAGAAATCCGAGTCGACCCAGTCATCGGAATCACAATGGATGATATAGTCTCCGGTACACGCCGCGACTCCATGATTTCTGGCTGCCCCGACTCCGAGGTTGCGTTCATGATGAATTACTTTGATTTGCTCCCGGCGATTCGGGAATTCTTTCAACACCTGCTGCATAATGGCAATGCTGTTATCAGGGGAGCAATCATCTATAAAAATATATTCTATTGAATCAAGGCTCTGTCCGAAAAGGGAACGGACACAACGTTCAATATATTTTTCCACATTATAAACTGGAATAACAACAGATATTTCAGGCATATATACTCCTTTGCATATTAGACTGGGCGATTTCTGCATCAAAATCCGGCTTTGCGTAAAAAGTTATCGCCTATTTTCCGATAATCAGCCAATTTTTTATTTATAACAGAATAATCCAGATTTTCTGTTTCCCTCATGTCTGTTGATTCTGTATTTATGAAACGGCAACTGATATCAAACATCTTATCAAGAGTGTAAAAACGTTCTTTCCCTCTTGAATGATTTATGAAAGTAAAAAATTTCTTTTCAAACAACAGAGAAAAAATTGTTCCGTGAAAGGAATCTGTTATTATATATTCAGCAGATTCTATTGCGGCGAGCCAATACTCAATGCTGTGCTTTTCAGGATATGCACTCTGCAGATCTGACCGGAAATATTCTCCTCTCAACCGGATCACTTCCAAATTGCATTTTTCTGCAAATCTTTTGATCATAGCCGTTTGAGCATCATTATCATCAAGTATATAGGTGACAAGTTTTCCTTTGGCGCAATTTTTATATGCTCCAAGTAAAGTACGGTAATCATCACCACTTAACATCATGGTTGGATCAGGAACGATATCTGCTGATACATGGAAGTAAGTACGGCAAAGATCTATTCCTGAATATTCTCTCACAGAAACCGCATCAAAACGCTGCAGCAATGAAGCGTATAGACCGATATGACTTTGGGGAAAATCTATTTGAGCTTTTCCGAAAGATGCCGCATAAGCAATTTTTTTTGCTTGGCAATCAGCCGGAAGAAAATCCAAAAAGTAAATCGGCAGATGCGGCGAATATTCGTTTCGCCAAACTTGATCGCTGCCCACTACATAAGCATCGTAATGGAGATAGTGTTTCAAATCGCTCAACCGATCAACCAATGGAGTAGTTGAAATATTATTGTCAATAAATTTTGATATTTTACTGTAACAGATCTGTTGTTCTTTCTGTGTGATCCAACGTCTTATGGATCGACCGAAAATTTTTTCAAAAACAGACAGCAAAATAAATTTGACAATTACCGGAATCATCCTGCAGTATCGCTTGTACAAAGGCAGAGACAGAGACATTTCAATTTTCAACGTCTCAACAGAATGTCCGCGACGTTTTAAAATCGTTTGCAAAGAGTAATTTTGCAAAATTCCTCCATAATTATTGATCAGAGGTTGTGTTAATATCAAAATTCTCATGCCATTTTCCTGTGAATATATTGCAGTATGGTATAGAAAAAATTACAGTGGATGCGTAAAAACAATAACATACGTTCTTTTAAAGATGGCTTGTAATATGTTTTTTTTAACGTTTCCCATCCGGAATTGAGAAACAAATTCCAAAAACGCTCCTGTTCTGATTTATCGTACCGGACGGGTGAAACCAAAACAGGATTGCCCTGTTCTGCTTCCTCCAGGGTACGTTTTTCAAAATCAAGCAGATGATGCAGAGTTTGAAAAAATTGCCTGCCTTTTGTTGAGTTGCAAATCACACAACTGAGTCCCCGGTCATCGTCCCGCAGCCTGTATTTATCCTGAAATCCCCAGAAGTCTCCAATCGTTATATCAGAAATACGACCTCGGTCTGCATAAGCGCAGTGATAACATGACTCCCGCAAAACTGGCTGGGTAAGAAAGAAAAAGTGAAAAAGATCTTGATCCATATACCTTATGACAGTCTTGCCGTTTGCGGTAATTTTACTGTTGTACAATTTCCAGCTTTTATGTTTATCCCGGAACAAATAGGATGAAATTTTGCCATGACGGCATTCAAGATATTTCAGATATTCTGCAAATAGTTCCGGTGAAGGGACTCCGTGACAGATCAAGTCCACAAGCAGCAGATTCGGGTACCCTTTTTGCAGAAAAAGTTTTAAACCTGCAATTTGACACGGTGTACCGGAAAACAGGACCGGAATCCCTGCCTGTAATTCTTTTTTTATTCCGACATAAATATTTTCCGGCACAAAACTCTGTACATACTTACTGCCTCGTAATTTGGCAAGCTCTTCTCTGCTCCTGATCCCGATATGTACAACTTTGAAATCTCCATCAAAAGCTGCTCCATAAACCGCGCCGTGGTCATTAAGTACACTTTCAGCCAGTACAGAAAAAATGCCGCCGGAACTGCTGTTGCATCTTATTGTTTCATTTTTTGCATAAGCAGCATATACCTCCGGAGAAAAATCAAATTCCAGTTCTTTTTTTCTGCCGATTGGACAAACCTGTTGGCATATTCCGCATTCTGTACATTTACTTGCATCTGCCTGCGGATAGCAGAAGCCGCGTTCATCCGGCTTCCAAAATAAAGCACGGGATGGACAGATATTGATACAGCTTCCGCATGCTGTACAGTTTATGCGATCAAAAATCGGTCTGTTTTTTAACAATTTTCATCATCCTTGTCAAAAAGATTTTCAAATCCTCACGTTCTGCACCGGAAAGACCGATAAACAACATTATCACTGCGTTCACCAGCGATACTGCCAGCAAATACCCTATGATTGTGTACCACTTGCTGCCGGTGAAGGGTAGTGCCACGATTCCGCAAATGGTACTTATTGCTGCAACTGTTGCCATGGGCAGCAGGGCTTTCAGGCAAAATCGGCGGATGTGCAGATCGATCTCGCGCCGCAAATAGAACAGACGATACAGCAATGCGGCTGCATTCACTGCGGTGTTGATCACCGCCACTGAATATGCCGGAGCCCCCAGTTTCAGTGCTATAAAAGAAAATACAAAACTGGAAAATATCAGGCATGAAATTTCCACCTGATAACGCTTGATATTCCCTGTCGCCTGCGCCGTCATCCACAGCGGACCGCAGATTGCATCGATCAATATATACACGAGAACCAATTGTGTGAAAATCACTGTTTTTTCCGGCAATTCACTCCCCAACCATAATTTTAAGATGAATTCTGTTTGCAGCAAAAACGGCAATGTGATCAACCAGAGCAGTAAAAAAGAATACTTTGAACAGCTGTACAACAAATCCTCAAATGATTTTGTGTCTGAATTTGCATAGCATTTCAAAATTTGCGGATTGAATGCCTGTTGAAAACTTGCGGCAAATTGATTCAGTGCATTACCGACTTGTGTTGCAATTCCCCATGCGGCATTCATGATAACTCCGCAGAACATATTCAGCAAAAGATTAAGCCCATGCTGTTTGGAAATATTGGCAACTGAACCGAAGAGACTCCAGAAAAAAAATGTTGCAATTGATTTTACATATTTCAGTTTTACAGCAGGACGCAGAGAACATTCCGCATAATTTCCGGTACAATAAAGTACATAACTCAGCAGCACAAACAAATTTACCAGAGTATAAAAGACAGAAAAATAAATCACACGGTCGATAAAAATAAAACGTAACACAAGAACTGAAATCAAATACAGTAACGATTCAAAAATATTTATCGCCGCAAAAGTTTTCATGTTTTCATGTGATGTCACCACTGCGGTATAAGGCATCTGCAAAATTTTGAACAACATTGTCACAACGCTTGCGTGATAAACGATCAATGCGGTTTCCATTTTCCCTGCCGGAAAATTCAATTTATGTTTGACAAACCATAATCCTGCGGTTTCAGCCAGAATGAAAAACAGAACTGTGATACTTGCAAACAGTAAAATACTGACGGAAAAGACTGCGCGGACATCGTTACTTTGTCCTTTACCCAGTTCATGGCACAAAAAACGTTGAGTCGCGGACAGCATTGCGTTACTGAAAAATGTAAACGCTGCAGCTATGCCGAATATCACATTATAAAGCCCGTAATCAACTACTCCAAGGGAATTCAACAGGAGCCGTGCCGTATAAACTCCAACTCCAAGCGAGATGATCATGCGTATATACAGCAACATGGTATTTTTTGCAATACGTGTTTTGTCAATATTGTTTGCTGCCTGTATCATCGGATGATCTTTCCCGGTTGTCATTTGTCCTGAAACTTGTAATAAGAAAAGTCATTGCGCACACATCTGTGATGTGGTGGTGGTCATCCTTCTCATGAATCTTGCTTCCGATAAATTTTATAAAATCAGGCACTTGCCTTAAGATAGCATAAATAAAAAGTTTTTCAAATCCGGAAAACCGTTTTTTGAGGAGAAATTCTTATTTTTGCAATCGTCAATATGTCAGAAATCTGGAATTTTTTCAAAAAAAAGACGTTTTTATACTTGACATTCATGTTTCAGTATGTTATTTTAACAATGTTGTTGGAGGTTCCATGGGGGAACTCCGTAAAGAAACAAATTTTTCAAGGAGCTAATTATGAAAGAACTTCTCATCCTCGCTGTCGCTGCTATCGCCGCTGTCACCTTCTCCGGTTGTGGTTCTGCCCGCACTCCGCTTTCAGG
>SUWH01000051.1 GCA_015061605.1 Lentisphaerota bacterium
CAACCGTAACAAAGGCTGGAAACGTTTTTTGTTTGCCGGATTCTTTCTGGCGGCATCGGCGGCGTGTATGCGTACTTATTCCCGTGGAGCAATGGTCTGTCTGCCTTTCGGCTGTGCGATCACTGCATTGCTCTCATTGCGTTATCAGTTCCACATGCGGAAAATCCAGATCCTGCTGCCGATATTTCTGGTATGCTTTTTCGGTGCATTGCTGCTGCTGCCCAATATTATCAAGCGGTTTGAAAATGCTCCGAAAGAATCTCTTATGACCCGGCAATATCTTGCCGCTTCGGCATGGAATATGATGAAGGACAAACCCTTTGCCGGAGTCGGTTTGAATAACTGGGGCATTAAAATCAATCCGCCGTACCCCTATTGTGAATACCGTTATGCAAACAAACGCATCGCCAAAGAGTTCAAAGAGGGTATCGTGGAAACAAGTTACCTTCTTGTGGGCGCAGAGTGCGGATTTCCGGCATTGGCGGCATTTCTGGCTTGGCTGGGATATTACTATGTTGCGGCGTGCAAACTGGTAAAAAAATTACGCAGAACAGAACTCTTTTACATTCCGGTCGGGAGCGTCGGCGGCTTGTCTGCCGTATATCTGCAATCCACATTGGAATGGGTGATGAAACAGCAGGTGAATTTTATTCAGATGATGATGCTTTTTGCCGCGTTGGGAATTTTGTATAAATACTGCAAACAGTTTGCTTCCAGAGAAGTCGAGGTGAATGCATGAAAAGTATTTTTCAAATCTGTATGATGCTGCTGTTCGCGTTGACCGGGTGCAAACAGGAAAGCCGTGCCGCAGAAACAGAATATGAATTCCTCACCCCGTATGTGGTGGTACTGAAAAAATCATCCGCGCCCGGATATATTCCGAATTTATCAACGGTTGGAAATAATATAGTACATTCGGATAACTGGCACAAAGAAAATGCTCTGCAGAGGGATAAAAACGACAATATCCTGCGGAAAGCAGATGTAACAACTTTTGCATATTTTATTTTTGAAAAACCATTGAAAGATGGTGAAACAGTCAGTATCGCCGGTACAGTTGCAAAGTATGATTCAGCTGTACCAAGCAACATTTTCAAGCTCAATCAGGTCGGCAACGGTGTAAATCAAAAACAAAAATATGCTTACATGGGGGCTTGGCTGGGGAACCTCGGAGCTTTGCCGTTGAAACACCTTGCCGGAAAAGAGTTTGAAATCCGCCGCAGTTCTGATGGAAAAACGGTCTATAAAGGTATACTGAAACTGCGCCGTGATGATCCGCGTTATCAGGGCAATATACCATTTACCGGAGAAGAAGTGCTGGAGTTGGATTATTCCAATTTCAATACACCGGGGAAATATTACTTTTATGTGGAAAATATCGGACGGAGCATGGAGTTTGTTATCGACAGTTCTGCATTGAACGAAGTCTTTTATATCCACGCCCGGGGGCTTTATCACAAACGGTGCGGCATTGCCAAAGAACTGCCGTTTACTTACTGGACAAGCCCGGTTTGCCATCAGGAAGTTTATACCGGAACATTTCCGGAAAATGCCGACCATTACCGCATGGGTCAAAATATTGAGGAGGGATTCGTCCGTAAATTCAAACGGCTTGAAGTAAAAATTTTTGAATTTATCAAGCGCAATTCAACGAGTTTGCAACGGGGACGATCCATTGCTCCGGGCGGCTGGCATGATGCCGCAGACTATGACCGCCGTCCCTATCACCTGCGCATCGTCAGTGATCTTGCAACCGTATATCTGATGAAACCGGAAAATTTCATCGACGGTCAGCTCAATATCCCCGAAAGCGGCAATGGTATTCCGGATATTCTCGATGAAGCGGCGTGGGGGGTGAAACATCTGCTTGCCGTTCAACAGGAAAATGGCGGTGTGGGAACGTGGTTTGAAACCACCGGACACCCCGGCCCCGAAGATGGATCGCCCGATAAAGACAAACATATCTATTACATATCTGCTCCGTCACGGAACGGCACTTTGGAATATGCGGCTGCCGTCAGTACGCTCGCTCTTGCCATGAAAAAAGCCGGGGCGGAAAAGGAGGCGGAAAAAATCTTGAAATCCGCCGAAAAAGCGTGGCTGTTTGCTCTCGATCGCAAAAATCTTCTCAGCCGGGGTTATATGTACAACGGCAAATGGATCTTCTACTGTGAAGGGATGAAACTTGATGGGCAGAATCTGTTGAAAGCGGGAGTGAATCTTTACACTCTTACCGGAGATAAAAAATATCTTGATCCGGTTTCAGCTGAGCAAAAACACATAAAAGAGAGCTTCAATAAAAATTTCTGGAAATGGTCGCCGTTGTCATGGATGGTTCTTGAGCTTTTCCCGGTAAAGGAATTGGAAGTTTTCCGCAATGAATACAGGAAAATCATCCTGCGCGATGCCGATAAGATGCTTGCCGATCAGGAAAATGCCTACCCCTATCGAACTTTGTGGCACGCCCATAATGCGGGGTGGGTACATGCTATGGCGTGGGGGAATTACCACCCGCTGCGCCGTGCTGTGACTCTGATCGCCGCACATAAACTTACCGGAGAAGAAAAATATCTGACGGGTGCATATCTTGCCAACGACTTTCACAACGGAGCCAATCCGCTGGGCAGAAGCATGACCTCCGGACTTGGAAAAATTTATCCGGCAGCGTTCCTCGATCTGGTGAGCTACGCGGACGGCATCGGAGAATTTGTCCCCGGCATCACCCCCTACGGCAATACATTCGGCATTGACCGCAATGCCGTGAAAATGGTCTATGGAAAAGATGCAGATAAACTTCCCATATTCCGCAGATATGTCAATCTGGAATTTTTAAGCGTGCCGTCCAGTGAATACAGCGTGTGGGAAACCATCGCACCGGCGGCGGTCACGACCGGCTATCTCATTGAAAAACCGACGCTTCCGTCAACTGAATTGAAGAACCGCAAACCTGCCGGAGATTTCCGCAAACTCCCCGGTTACCGGGCATTGCCGTGAGGTGGATATGAAACATAAAGTTATTGAAATATTTTTATTTATAGATGCACTGGGCTGGAAGATCGTCAACGATCACAGATTTTTGACGGAACTTCTGCCGGAACGCAAAAAAATAAATATGCAGTTCGGCTATTCAAGCAGTGCGATACCGACCATACTTTCGGGGAAAACTCCGGCGGAACACGGACACCTCGGTTTGTTCCGCTTTGCTCCGGAAACTTCACCATTCAAGGCGTTTTCCCGTCTTGCATGGCTTTTCAAACCGGAAAGTTTCTGGAACCGTGGACGGGTCCGTCACCATTTATCCAAACTGTTGAAAAAAGTCTATGGATTTACCGGATATTTTCAGCTTTACCGGATGCCGGTATGGAAATTGAAATTTGTGGATTACTGCGAAAAACGGGATTTGTTTGTTGCCG
>SUWH01000035.1 GCA_015061605.1 Lentisphaerota bacterium
AGTTTCGAGTGCAACTGCTTCGGACAGGAAAATCTGCCAAAATCACTTTTTCAAAAATCAAATTTCTCTCGCTTGAATGCAGAGGGAATACCCGCTTTTTGAAAAATTATGGGATATCTGTGGTTTTACAATCGTTGTGCCTTGTAAAACTAAACGCAACCACTGAAAGGATATTGATTGCATTTTATCTGACAAACTGAATGGCTGCGTTTAAATAGAGAAAAACAAACTGTGATCATTTGATGCAAATGAAAAAAGATGAGATGAAGAGATATGCTATGAGATAGGGCAGCCCCCGCCATCCGGTGGGAGGGGGCGTAACGTTTAATTTGACAAATCCCTCCCCGGTGAATTTGCAGAAGGAGTTGCATTGTGGCACATCTCACTCATTCCCAAAGGGTCTTGATAGAATCAGGCTTGAAGCAAAGAGATTCTTTTAAGCTTTTATTTTTCTGATTTGTCAGATTAAACGCTACTTTGTCAAGTGACTCTTTTTTTGCACATTGCCAACCAGCACACAATTGGCAAAAGGGATTACGGTTTCAGCTACCGTTTTATCCGGCTTTTTCCAGAAGATTTTCCAACCGCTGTCACCACGGGAAACAGTAACTTTGTGACCGTGAGCAAAATTCCAGTCAAATTCATTATCTCCGGTGGAAATCACCTGACAGTTCCGGTCATAAACACTATCCGGAAGGGGAAGTTCTGTTGAAATATTTTCAAAATTGCGTTTAAAGAAAAATGTCGGCTTGCTTTCCGGAAGATTTATCCGGGTAACATTGATGCGGGAAGTAAAGCTTTTCATCCCGGCATTGTTGGCGGAACGCCCTCCGGAAAAGAAAATTTCAGCGTTGATACAACCGTGCCGGAGCAGTTCATCAGCTCCGAGCGCACCGCTCCAACTGTCAGGGATATTACATACTACAGTCCGGTTCTCCTGCGGTATGAGAAAAGCGACCATCGGCGGATGAACGGAACTTCCGGACAGAATGAGCAAACTTTCTTCTTTGCATTTATTCAACAAAGGGAAACAGAAAAGCAAAATCAATGCCGCCGTCATCGCACCAAGTGAGGCATAAAAATTTTTCAGCTTCAATCCGGCAAAGAACAATATGTAAAACAAGACCGTTGCCGCGACACCGGGCATTCCGGATGCCGCCGGCGGAAACAGTTCCAGAGAAATTTCTGAAATGCGCTGCAAATAATCAAAACCGCATCCGATCAGCCAACTTCCGATACCATCACCAGCACTCCACAGCAATCCGGACAGCAGCTTGAAAACAAATGCCGCAAACATAAAAGGTGTAACCAGTGCCGCCGCCAGATTGGTGAGGATACTTCCAGGCAGGAAATACTTCTGATGCAGCATCGTCAGCATCGATCCGGCAGTAAATGCCAGAATTGCTGCTGCAACAAACAGAATAAATTTATGGAGCCTGTTTCTCCTGCTCCGGTATTTCCGGGAAAAAGCAGAATTTACCATAAACTCATCCGGAGTCACTCCGTTGCGCTGAAATTTCTGCAATACGGACAATCCCAGAATAAGCGCGGCAGTGATGCCGTAGGAGTATTGCGCTCCGAGATCGGTAATTTTGCCCGGTTCAAAAATGCAAAAGAGCGACAGACTCAACATCAAAATATTCCAGTTCGGAATGTGATACAGAAACGCCCGCAGCACCGCCCAGACAATGATCATCAACCCTGCCCGCAGCGCCGGAACTGCCATACCGCTTGACATCACATAAAGTGCGGTAATACCGGACAGCAGAAGATAACGCCATTTGAAAGGCAGAAAGATAAAGAGCATCCCGGCAACTCCGGCAAGCACCGCGACATGCATACCTGATACTGCAAAAAGATGGATTATTCCGGCAAGGACAAAGCTGCGTTTCACATTGAAAGCGGCGCCGTCCGATGCTCCGAGAAACAATCGCGCCGCCATAGATTTGTACTCATCATCCAAACGGGAGACCAGGCGGGCAAGCAAAGTTTCACGCATTACGAAACAACCGCGTTTGAAGCTCTTTTCAGCGGGCAGCACTTCAGCAGAATGAGCCTCAAGCAAATATGCTTTGCCGTAGGGTGGAGGAACTTCACCGCTGATCGTTTTTCCGTCAAAATAAAATCCGCCTGCTCCCGGCACCGAAAGCGCTCCTCTGACTTGAAAGCGGTCTCCGTAAAGCGAACCGGACTGCACCATATCTTCCGGCAAGGTGAGCAAAACCGGACAGCTTGCCGATTTCCCCGCACCGTAAAACTCCGCCCGCACCCGCGATTTGAGGGTGATCCCGGCAACTTTTGTTGCCCGGTTGTCCCGGATGATGACGATGCCGGAAATGGAAGCCGGAGATGAGTATTCAGCGTTTCGCAAATTCACCCCGGCAAGATTTATCGCTCCGGAAACAAAGGCGATGAGAGTTCCGGCAATAAAAGTTACTGCGGAATGCTTTTTCAACAGCAGAGCAAACGGCAAAAAGAGCAAAATCATCCACAGCGGGAGCAATGCTCCGCCGCAAAGTGCGCCAAGAACACACCCGGAAGCCAACGCAGTAAAGCAGTCAAGCTCCACTACCGGCTTTTTGAACTTCGTTATCAGCGGAAGTTTCACCATTTTGTTTGCCGTTCCGTGTTCTGTCAATCAGGGCGATAAGCACCAGAGCGCAATTAACCGTCAAACAGGGCAATGCGGGGATCTGATAGCGCGGAGCGGTGATGGCTCCGGGCAAAAAGAGGTAATAAGAAACAAATGCGCCGAAAATAAATATTTCCATGTAATATTTTTTCCAGTACCGCAGAGCATGAAGAAGATAAATACCGCTGCCGAGATAAGTGAGCAGCGCGATCCCGGTCAGAGGCAGAAGCAAAAGCATGATAAAGAACCAGTTTGCTCCGAAATAGTGACGAACCGCCGCCATTATTCCCTGTTCCTTTAAAATCGCCATCGTGCCCCGGTCGGAACTGGTCACGCCCAGACACTCCAGAAGCGATGGCAGATCGGGCAGCAAAATCTGATAATTCATCTGCTGTTTGAGCCAGACAAACCAGTGTTTTTTCACCAGTTCCTTATACTTGCCGATGCGGTAAACTTCACGGCTCTTTTCATCGGGGAAACCTACTTTGTCTTTAAAAAGAGCTTCCTGTTCAGCTAAAATGCGCTGTTTTTCAAATTCATAACCGCGCCCGGTGACTTCGCCCAGAAGCATCGCTCCATTCTGGTGGTACATCGCTCCGGTGTTGGTATCGACACAAAGCCCCGCCCCCTGCGCCGCGTTGCGGAGCATCCACGGGAAAAACGGGGCAAAGAAAAGCAGTGCGCCGGAAGCGGCAAAAGCAAACTTCTTTTTCCAGCTGATTTCCGGCATAAAGCAAAGCAGAAAAAGCAGCGGCAGAATAAAGAGCGAATTGATCGGACGGATAAGCACTCCGATCCCGGCAGTAAAGGCACAACCAAAAAATCCCCAGCTCTTCTTTTTGCGGTAAAATTCCAGAAAAAACCAGTATTGAAACGCAACAAACAATCCGGCAAGCGTGTCCGTAAGCAGCAATGGAGCATTGCCAAGTACGGTGGGATTCAGCGCGTACAATATTCCGGCAGTCACGGCAATTTTGTGTCCGCCGTAAAGAAAGCCCGCCCGGGCAACGGCAAGCACCGTCAACGCAGACAGTACAGCAAGCGTATAACTTAAAGCTCTTTCTTCACCGCCCGATTTGAATACCGCCGCTGCCAGAATTGGAAATCCCGGCGGACGGCGGGTGCTCTCATACCCCCCTCTTTCAACAAGCGATCGTGCCGGAGCAAGATATCCGTCAGTATCGGGGCGCACCGTTTTTATTTCGCCGCAGTTGGCAAATCCGGCGACCGCCAACCGTAAAAACAGTGAAAAAATAAACAGCGTTCCATAAAGCCAAAGAATATTTTTCCGGCTCATAAAAATCATCCTTTTTTACCCAGAAGCACCACCGCACTTGCGGCAATGCCCTCCCCGCGCCCGGTGAATCCGAGTTTTTCAGTGGTGGTGAACTTCACTGAAACCGCATCAAGCGGTAATCCGCACACTTCAGCCATCCGTTTCTGCATCGCCTCGCGGTAAGGAGCAAGTTTCGGCTTCTGGGCGATGATGGTTATATCAAGATTGCCGATTTTCCAGGAAGCAAATTCAGGAAGAGCCAGAACTTTTTTCAAAAGCAGTGTGCTGTCGATATTTTTATAGGAGTTGTCATTATCAGGAAAGTGAGTTCCAATATCAGATAATGCAAATGCCCCCAACAGCGCATCCATCAGCGCATGGACAGCTACATCAGCATCACTGTGCCCGAGCAGCCCCGTTTCACATGGAACTTTGACCCCGCAGAGGATAAGTTCCCGGTTTTCGGCAAACTTGTGGACATCGAATCCCTGACCGATACGGATATTCATTTACACCTCCTGAAAAAAATTGAGCCGGAAACAACGTTTTACAGCAGTTCCCGGCTTGCAATCACAGTTACGTCCAAATCTTATTTGGCGGCGATCTGCGCTTTGACGCGTTCGCGGATACGAGCCAGATAAGCTTTGCGGCGGCGACGTTTGATGATCTTGTTGTGTTGCTGTCCCATAATAGTTCCTTTCAATAAAAAAATGAGTTCAAAATCATGCGTTTTATTAAATATAACTGCAAAAGTATGATTTTTCAAATTTTTCCTGTAAATCATTTCCATTTTTCATAAAATTAATGTATATTTAATATATGACAGGAGGATTTTCCGAATTATGAAACGATTTTTTATACTGTTTTTCACTATTGCACTGTTTTTTTGCAGCTGTGCCGCGTTGCCGGATGCGGCGGCGATGCGCCGTCAGTACCCTGATGCCAATGCGGTTCTG
Source organism: Lentisphaerota bacterium (assembly GCA_015061605.1). Lineage (GTDB taxonomy): Bacteria > Verrucomicrobiota > Lentisphaeria > Victivallales > Victivallaceae > UBA1784. Next base: position 4,865 of record SUWH01000035.1, read on the forward strand.
CTCAATGATGAAGAATATATCCGTTACAATCCGGATGGTTCTTCAGTTTCGACCGACACCTTTTCCTATCTGGTTCTGACGGAAAAGGGGCGGGAGGATCTGCGGCAGATTTCTTTCCGTTTCCATACCAACTATGAAAAAATCGCCGTCACAAGTTTGAGCGTAACCAAGCCGGATGGAAAAAAAATCAACCTCGATCCGGAAAAACTTGCCGTCATTTCCATCGACCACAGCCAGATGAGTGCCCGCATTTACGACCCCAACAGCAAGCAGATTTCCATAACCATTCCCGATCTGAATGTGGGCGACACGCTCAATGTGAGTGTTAAAGAGGAAACTTTCAAATCCCGCATCCCCGGTCAATGGAGCGGCTTTGCGGTACTTCAATCTGATTGTCCGGTAAAAAATTATACCTACACTGTCGATGCTCCGGCAAGCCGTCCGTTGCAATCCATCGCCGTCAAAGATGAAGTAAAAGGCGCGTTGACCTTTTCCAAAAGTCAAAAGGACGGCCGGATCATCTACCGCTGGCAAGCCAAAGATGTACCGCAGCTCATTCCTGAACCGGGAATGCCCCCCATCTATGCCTGCGCCATGCGGGTTTTGAGCAGTACCGCAAAAAACTGGAGCGAGATCGCTTCATGGTATGCTGATTTGTGCGCCCCGCGTCTGGCGGCAGTAACTCCGGAGATGAAAAGCTTTGTACAAAAAGCCATCGCCGGAAAAAAGAGCGATATGGAAAAAATCACCGCCCTTTTTCAATATGTTTCCCAGCGCATCCGCTACACCGGCATAACCGATGAGGAAACCGCCCCCGGCTATGAGCCGCACGATGTTTCGCGCACCTTTGAACGCGGCCACGGGGTCTGCCGTGACAAAGCGGCATTGCTGGTATCTTTGCTGAATCTTGCCGGTTTGGAAGCTCATCCGGTGCTGTTCATGTCCGGCTACCCCAAAGATCAGGAAGTGCCCAATATCTACTTCAACCATGCTATCGTTCAGGTCACGGGCAAGGACGGCAGAGATATTTTGATGGACCCGACCTTTGAAACCACGACTGAACTGCTTCCGGCATATCTTGGCAACTGCAGTTATCTTGTGGCGACCAAAGAACCGACCACCTTGAAACGCAGTCCGGTCATTCCCGCTGAAAACAATCTGCTTTCAATCAACAATACCGCCGAAATTTCCGGCAACACCCTCCACGGCAAAGTCACCATGGATTTCAAAGGCATCCACGACCAGATGTACCGCGCGACCTTTTCGGAGTGGAAACCGGAAGAAGTTCGCCGCTACTTTGCCGGCGGTTTGCGCGACATCATCCCCGGAGCAGAGTTGAAAAATTGCACCGTCACCCCCGCCAATATCCGCAACATGGCAAAACCATTGAAGGTAGTTCTGGAATATACCGCACCGGACTTTATCACTGAAAACAAACTTGCGCCGCTTGCTCTGCCGGAATTTGCTTCGCGCTTCGGCACGATCCGCAATTTGTATAATGCACTCAAACTGGAAAAACGCCGTTTCCCCCTCGAAGCACTCCCCCGTGCCGTGACGGAAAAGTTCACTTTGAAGCTTGCCCCCGGTATCACAGTCGAATCCATTCCGGAAAAGGTCGATGTATCCATTCCAAACGTACTGCGTTTGAGCCGGGAAGTTACCCGAAACGGCAATATACTTTCCGGGAAAAACACCTTTGCCATCGACACAGCAGAGTTCACTCCTGCGGATTACCTCAAAGCCAAAGCGGCTCTGGCAAAATTTGAAAGTGCCTCCAAAGCACTGCCGCTGGTGACCGCGATCCAACCTCCGGCAAAAAAAACTTACACGGCAAAAGATTACCCGGGCGCAGACTCGCTTATCATCTCCGATGTCCGGGACATAAAACTGCACACTCCCAACAGCTGGGATGAGACCCGAACCGTCACGCGGAAAATTTTCACCTACGGCGGTGCAGTCACCCACTCAACAGTCAATATTCCCTATCACCCGTTGATGGAGGATGTGAGCATTTCCGGTGAATTCATCACGCCTGACGGCAAAAAACATATTCTTTCAAGTAAAGAGATCAACCGCCTCGATGCGCCGTGGGCGGCAGCGGCAAAGCGTTATCCGGCAGGAAAAATCCTCACTGCCGCCTTCCCCGGCGTTGAACCGGGCAGTACCGTCACTTACACCATCACGCGCAAAGTTAAAGATAAACCGTACTTCTACGCTGAAATGCCCTCCCGAACCACTGAACCGGCACTGCTTCGCAAATTGACCGTAACGCCTGCCCTCCGAATGGGATTGAGCTATACCCGCCCGGCTGAAATCCAAGTCAGCCTTTCGGATGATCCATTGATTGCGACCGCAGAAAACTGCCCTGCTCTTGCGGCAGAAGCGAGTACGCCGCCAATGGATCTGGTCGTTCCGACCTTTAAAGTATTTTATGGAATTTTTGTCAAAAAACTTGACGCAGCTCTGCGTAAAAAAATCATCGTCACTCCGAAAATCAGGGAACTTGCCGAAAAAATCAAACAAAATTCCCGAAATGACGTTGACGCGCTCCACAAGTTTGTCACTGAAAATATCGTTGAAGCGGGTCCCGCTTTAAATGAAGCTCCCTGGTCGATATTCTCCACTCCTGAAGAAACTTTGAAATCAGGTGTCGGCAACTCCGCCGACCGCGCCATACTCTATGCGGCATTGTGTGAAGCACTTAAAATCAAATACAGTTTTATTGCAGTTTCCACTATGCCGTTCCGTTTGAACCCGGAACTGACATTTTTTGACAATTCAAGTTTTTCAAGTATCATTTTAAAAATTGATCTCGGCGGCTACCTCAACGCCTCTGACCGTTACGGCCAGCCAGGCAATTTGTATGGATATAACAAAATATGTTGTGATATAACCAATCGAAAATGGTTGGAGGATTTATCACTTTATGAAAACAGTAATGACCGGACCATAGAATGCAACATTGTAATCAAGGATGATTCCAGTGCCGCGATAGCGGTAACGGAACGCCATTCCGGCATATATTTCCCGGCATTGAACCGCAAACTTGCCACCTCAACGCCGGAGGAGCTGAAACAATTTTTCCAATCAAAAGTCGCGGCAATAAGTCAGGCGGCGACTTTGAAAGATTTCTCATTTGATGCAAAATATGCGACGATAAAATATCAGTTTACCGTCCCCGGATTTCTGATAAAAAGCGGCAAATATCACACCTTTGAACTGCCGCTGGCAAAGAATTTTGCCTCCATGCTCCGGTTGTCAGGAGAGAAGCGCACCCTGCCTTATCAGCGCAGTATCAATGACAGCTATTCCGTCCATTATTCACTTACTTTGCCGCAAAATTTGAAACATATATCCCCTGCGGCATGCTCGCCAAACCGACGGAATTTCACCTCCGCCGAACTGCCTCCGGGCAGCGGATTTATCAAATGGATAACCGATTACGGTCAAAAAATCGAAATTATGTACATGCTGGGGCTGCCCTTTGAAACTTTACAACCGCAAGAATACCAGAACTTGTTCAAGTTGAATAAACTGCTGAATGATCCGTCATTGCGTCAAGTTATCCTCGAAGAAAAAATAATTCAAAAACAACCTTACTCAAGGCATGAAACGCGCAAGCACGACTGTGCGAGCATTGGAATGCCGCAGAGCGAGGTCTCCAAAAAATCGACTGAAACACTCAAATCGGGCAGATTTGAGTGCGAGGACGCCAAGCGTCCGCAGGGAGATTTTCTGGAGGAAAGGAAAAAATAATGTTCACTGTAAAAACTTTTCCGGTCGGCTCCATTGCCACCAACTGTTCACTCGTTTTCTTTGAAAAAGAAAAACTGCTTCTCGTCATCGACCCCGGTGCCGATGCCAATGAGATAATCGCCGCCAGTAAAAGTTTCCCCTTTGAAAAGGCAAGAATTCTGCTCACTCACGCCCACGTTGACCATATTTCAGCTTGCGGCGAAGTGGCACGCGCGCTCAATGTGGAAACGGTCGAAGTTTCCCCCGCCGATGCGGCAATGTACAATAGTCCTGAAAACTGCTTTTTTCCCTACTTTCCGGCGGCAAAAGATCTGCCGCCTGCGACCGGTTTTGCCCCCCTGCCCTATGGAAAAGTTTTGGATTTGCCCGGGCACACCATGGGCGGCAGCGGATTTCTCCTTGACGACGGCAAAAGAAAAATTCTTATCGCCGGAGATACCATTTTCTGCGGTTCGATCGGGCGCACCGACCTCCCCGGCGGCGATTACGAAACTTTGATAAATTCGATCAAAAATGAAATTCTGACTCTCCCCGATGAGGTCGAAATAATTTCCGGTCACGGCGGCAGCACCACCGTCGGCTTTGAAAGAAAACATAATCCTTATTTGAATTGAACAAAGATAGAATATATATTATAAGGATACAATTTTCATTGGCACAAAAATGCTCAACGGGGGCGTGCCGAACAAATAGTAAGGAATTATAACACAATTTTAAAACGCCTGATCCAACCGGCGCGAAAATGCTCAACGAGGGCGTGCCGGACATAAGATTTTTCAACAAACCAATTAGGGTATATTATGAAAGCATTTATTGTAAGCAATGAGCAATTGCAAAATGACTACTACCGCATCAAATTCGATGCGCCCGAAATGGCGGCGAAGTCCGGCCCCGGACAGTTCGTCCACGTCCGTATCGATGAACGCAACGACAACATCCTCCGCCGCCCATTCAGCATCCACAACGCTGAAAACGGTATCATCACCGTCGTTTACAAGGTGGTCGGTACCGGCACTGCACGGCTCAAAGAAAAACTTCCCGGCGACTCCTGCGACCTCATCGGTCCCGTGGGTGTCGGATTTTCCACCCCGGACGATGGTGTCATCCCCGTGGCGGTCTGCGGCGGTTACGGTGCGGCGGCGACTTTCATGCTGACTCAGCGAACCAAACAGCCGGGAGTTCTGCTCCTTGGCGCGCGCAGTGCGGCAGACATCATTCTGACCCGCGATTATGAAGAACGCGGATTTGAAGTCAAAGTTGCCACCGATGATGGTTCCATGGGACACAAAGGACGGGTAACTGAACTTATCGACCAGCTCCTTGCCGAAAAACCGGGAAAGAAATTCTTTTTCTACGGCTGCGGCCCGCATCCGATGCTGATGGCACTGGCCAAAATCCTCAAAGAACGCAACCTTGACGGCGAATTGAGCATCGACCACTTCATGTGCTGCGGTGTCGGCGCCTGTTTCGGCTGTGTGGTCAAAATTGCCGCTCCGGGAACTGCCGACGGCTGGGTCTACAAGCGTTCCTGCGTCGATGGACCGGTATTCAAACTTGCGGATGTTTACGCAGAATAATTGGAGGTATGAAAATGGCTGATCTTTCAGTAGATTTTGGAAAATTCACCCTTAAAAACCCGGTGATGACCGCTTCCGGAACTTTCGGTTACGGCATGGAATACGCTGAATTTTATGACCTCTCCCGCCTCGGCGCAGTCGTGGTCAAAGGTATCCGCAGTATCCCCTCTCACGGCAACCCCACTCCCCGCATCGCCGAAGTGACGGGAGGTATGCTCAACGCCATCGGCTTGCAGGGCCCCGGCGTGGATAAATTTCTCCATGATGAACATTACCTGCCCGGACTCAAAAAGACCGGTGCCACCGTCATCGTCAATATGTGGGGCGTAACCATTGAGGAATATGCCGAAGTCGCCGCCAGACTCGATGCTGAATCTGACGGTATCACCGCTTTGGAGGTCAATATCTCCTGCCCCAATGTCAAGGCTGGCGGTGCGGCTTTCGGAACTGATTTGAAGCTCGCTCACGAAGTAGTTTCCGCTGTCCGCAACGCTACCAAGCTCCCCATCATCACCAAACTCAGCCCCAATGTCGGCAATATCGCCGACTTTGCCCGCGCCGTGGAAGATGCCGGAAGCGATGCCGTTTCTCTCATCAACACCCTTTCGGCGATGGCTATTGACATCAACACCCGCAAACCGAAAATCGCCAACAAATTTGCCGGATTCTCCGGGCCTGCCGTAAAGCCGGTCGCCGTCCGCATGGTCTATGAAGTCTCCCGCGCGGTGAAGATCCCGGTGATCGGTATGGGTGGAATTTCTTCCGGAGCTGATGCGGTGGAATTTCTCCTTGCCGGAGCCGATGCAGTCGCAGTCGGCACAGCGAACTTCGTCGATCCATTCGCCCCCTTGAAAGTTATCCACTTTATCAATGAATACCTTGATAAAAACGGTTTCAAGAGCGTTTCCGAACTCAAAAATGCCCTGATCATATAATAACCAAATATAAAGGAAATATATTATGAACGAAGAAGAAAAAAACCACTCCTGTTCCGCTGAAGGCGGTTGCTCCGGCGAAGGCGGTTGCTCCGGCAGCTGCTCCAGCTGTTCCGGCTGCGGAGATCATAAACTGGAAAACAAAATGGCGAAAATCGGTCGGAAAATCATCGTCATGTCCGGTAAAGGCGGCGTCGGCAAAAGCAGCGTCGCCGCCGCGATCGCGCTGAAACTTGCCAAAGCCGGACGGAAAGTCGCCCTCCTCGACCTCGACTTTCACGGCCCCAGCCAGCCGACCATTTTCGGAGCTTCCGAATTTCAGGCATCATACGATGAAGTTGACGGCATCATCCCCATTGAACTTGGCGGCGTGAAACTGATGTCGCTCGGACTCTTGCTCGGCGACAATGATTCCGCAGTAGTCTGGAGGGGACCTGCTAAAATGGGAGTCGTGAAACAGCTCCTTGAAGATGTCGATTACGGCGAACTCGATGACCTTGTTCTGGACTTCCCCCCGGGAACCGGCGATGAGATCCTCTCTGCCTGTCAGCTCATCCCCGGAGAGAAGAACGCCATTGTCGTCACCACTCCGCAGGAGGTTTCCCTTGCCGACTGCCGCAAGTGCATCGATTTCTGTCAGAAAGTCGAACTCAACATCCTCGGCATCGTGGAAAATATGAGCGCGTTCGTCTGCCCGGATTGCGGTAAATCCCACGCCCTCTTTTCCTCCAACGGCGGTGAAAAGCTCGCTGCGAAATACAACCTCCCGCTGCTTGCCAAGCTGCCGCTCGACCCCAAATTCATGGAAGCGTGCGACTACGGCACCTTGCCGCAGGATATTGACAAATTCCCGCAGTTTGACAATATCGTAAAATAAAAACCGTTGCAACGCCCGTAATTTCAGTATGAAAAAGCGGGCGTTCTGCATCAATTCCGATTCAACATACAACCGGATCAGATTTCAATTATGAAAAAAATCTTCTGTCTCCTCGTTTTGCTGACACTCTCCACAATACCGTAACTTCAGGCAAAAGAGTTTGCCATCGCCAAATAGAGTGAAGGTCTCGCCGGTATCATCGTTGATCTTGATGCACCGCGCCCCATTCAACACGCGGAGAAACCAAAAACGTCCACAGTGTCTGGGACGGCGGCGACTTGCACAACGCCGACAGCTTCGGAGACTTGATATTCCAGCATGAGTAATAAATGTTCCTGATCCGATCAGGGATCCAAAACAAAAATAAAAACCGCCGTTCCAGCTCCGGAACGGCGGTAAATTTTGATATTTTTTTCAGCGCATCAATCTGATGATACCAAATTGACTCTGCTGTCCGGCTTTGCCGCCGCCCCAGGTGGACAATTCTGAATCTTTTCTATCGCCGTTGTGGGAAACGGTACGGAAGAAAAGTCCTCTCAACGGCGTGCGGGTACCGAGATTGACATTGAGATCACTTAAAGGAAATACGGTGATCACCTCGTAACCTTTTTTGGTCTTGCGCACCTTGTGCTGCCATTTGGAATTCCATTTTTCACTGACAATATTATCCCGGTCCAGAGCAGTATTATTGCAGTTGATCGCAAACTGGACAAAACGGTCCTGACGTTTGGGGTCACTGAAAAAGTATTCCATATGGTCGCCGCGCGGCCAGATTTCTTTGGCTTTGTCTTGAGGGATGCCGAAAAGTTTTTCCGGGTTCGGGTCATCACAGCGGCAGAGTACCACCAGATTTTTGGCATCGTGTGCCAAAAAGATATTGGTGGTATAGCGGCTCTTTACCTGCGGTTTGTCATATACTGCCAGCTGATTGATGACACCGGCATTTTTCCACAGAGGTGAATCAAAACCGGCTTTGGAAATTCCTTCGATCAGCGGGACGCTCACTTCCGGAATTTTCATATTGTCAGCTTCCTGTATCCACTTGTTAAACAGAGCTTTGCTACGCTTGATAAGTGCCAGAGAAACGGGGTGTTTCGCCAGTTTCTCAGCTTCATCGAGATAGCCGAGCATCTCTTTTTCTCTGCCGGTATTGCGCAGATATACGATCAGGCTGTTCAGCTCACTGTCGCCGCAATTTGAACGGCGTTTGTTTTTGAACCATTCTTCCCGGAACGCGGCGTAAAATCTCTGCATCGGCATCGCCGCTTCGCGGAAAGTACGCTGCACAAATTCGCGGCGCAACGCTTCGATGTCCTGAAAACAATCAAAATAGAGCTGGGTGATCGTCCAGTACTCTATCATAGTAATATCCCAGACATGATAAAGTTTTCTGCCTCTTTTGACCGCATCCGGATTGATTTCAGAAAGCACCATATTGATACCGAGCCGGGTATACTCCTGTAATTCCGCCTGTGCCGCCTGGGACAGAGTTCTGGGATATTCAGCTCCGACGCCGTAATATTCCCGCAGGGTAACGCCTTTGGGGCAAACTTTGAGCCATTTCATAATCCGGTCATACCAGATGATATTATCTTCGCCGTAAATCGGCTGTTTGTCATTGGGCCGGATGTATGGACAAAGGCGGATGGACATATAATCCGGCAGCACAAATTTGGGAGGTTCGGCGGTAAAGAAATATGCCAGCACATTCATACCGAGTTTCGGATATTTTTTATTGATCTGCGAACCGATACGGGTGAGCCAGATAAAGGTCTGGGTGGAACGGAAAGCCGGGTCGTTATAATCGACTTTGGTGCCGTCTTTAAGAATGATCGGCTTCAAACAGTTTTCACACTGACAGAGTCCCCAGTTGTCTTCGACGGAGAAACTGATCGACTCCGGAGTGATTTCCGATGTACCGAGTTTTTCAATAATGCTTTTGGCAGCAAGATCAGCTGACGCCATATTGGTAAAACAGGGGTTGTTTTCCATCTGCTTGGGGAACTGCCGTTTGCCGTTGATGAGAGCAAAATACTCAGGATGGGCGGCAAACAGCTTTTTGAAACCGTTCTTCTGGTAGCCGAGACTCATCATATGGTAAAGATTGTGTCCGCCGCCGAAACAGATGAGATTGCCCCACGGCACCCGCAGCTTGACGCCGGTATCCCAGCCGCCGCCGCCGGCAGTGTACGCTGAATAGTTGCGGGTGCCCCACAATTCATCATTGTAGTTGAACCCCCAGTTGGTACCCCAGCCGCCGTATTTGATCGACGGAATTTTAAGGGTGTTGACTTTGCCGGCATAAAAATCTTTGCTTTTGGAATAGACCGTACCGATTTTGGGATCCGGGCGGGTGAAAATAATATCGCTGTTGTTGTATAAAAGCCAGTAAACGCTGTTCAGCACGCCTTTGGAGACATCGCCCAGCAAAAAGATATCATTTCCGGAGCGGCGGATGGCAAACCCGAAAGAATCCCCGAGCTTCTTTACATCGGCGGCATATTTTTTGCCGGCGAAACTTTTGCCGAAAAAGATATGGTGCTTCATCCTGCCTGAAGGCTTGCCGAAACTTTTCGGCAGTTCAGCACCGGTGATATTTTTGATCCAGAGCGTCAGTTCTTTTGCCGCAAAATCCATTACTGCATCGGATTTTGCAGGCAGCACGATCTCCGCTTGAGCTTTACCGTCTTTGACCAGAAAAAAGCCCCCTTTGCGCACCTGTTTCAGGGGCGCAAAAGGGCGCAGATCAGCCTTGTAAGAGGTTATTTTTTTGTTATATTCCTGCTGTTTTTTTTTTAAATCCGGAGCGGTATTGGATTTAACAGGGACAAAACGCAAAGGATAAATTTTTACCGTCAGCGGTTTTTTGTCGACTTCGAGTTTTTCCCGATCTTCCTTGGGATTCGGCAGGAAAGCAAACGCGATCTGTGTGATCTCCTCGGGATTGCAGCGTTTGGCAAAATCTTTCAATTTACCCTTGATCCGGCGATTGGGAATAAGCGCAGAATGCCAGCCGCCGCCGCAGAGCGTCGAAAACCAGAATGCTGCCACCTTACTGTTTTTGGAACGGATGATGAGCAGCATAAATTTGGTCGGACGGCTTACTTCAAAGTCAAATTCGAGCACGCTATCTTTACCGGCATTGAAGGGCTTGCTGAAACCGTATCTGATCTCATTATAACCGGGCAAATTGGCAACATCATAGTTGATAACAAGCGGATTTGCGCCGCCGCCGCCGCTCATTTTAACACTCTGTTTGACTTTGGCGATATTGGCTTTACTGCCGTAATAATGAAATTTTCCCGGAGTCAACTCCAGAACTTTTTCTGCGGCGAAAAGGGTTCCCGCGCAGATTGATAACAGCAACAATATTGATTTCAACTTCATAGTTATTGTCCTGAATTTTGTAAAAAATATTTATATTTACCAATGTTGATGACAACATTGCCGACTTTATTCATCTTGCTTTGCTAATAGTCCTCCTACGCTTTGGCATTTATAAACCATTTATTATTTTTGATGTAAAATTTTCTCAGTTTAAGATGATATATCCTTGACTGGTAAAACTTACATTCAAACAGTGATGCAGGTTTCACAAGAATCGGGACATTACCACGTCACAACATCACGTCCTCATTTTTTATTGCACTTTTGTCGGATACTTGAATACACCTCCCAGCACCTTACGTTCACCATCCAATTCATTAAACGTAAGCGTATGCACCGAACCATCCGGGCGGCACCAGTTGCTCACACTTTTGTGATTGCGCAGCTGCGGAAGTGCAGCAAATTTTTCGTCAGTGCGATGCTGGTCTCCGAAAATGTAAAGAGTTGTTTTTTTAGCCGGGAAACGATGCAGTGCAACGGAATCCGTACCGCCGAGATGCCGCCAATAATAACTGGTGCTATACTCCTGCGTGGAAACATTGGCGGGACAGTTGATAAAAAATGCTTTATTGCTTTGAGCTTCTGAATTAGGGAAATAGCCTTTTATCACCAGCAGTCCGATCCCCGGAGAAGTGCTTCCATTCCACGAATAACGGATAGCTGTCGGATAGTTGCCTGAATAATACGGCGGCACATAACCGTCGTTGTCATCAGCGTACTGATACAAAGCAGCAAATATCTGTTTTTCCTGATTGATACAACTTGAAACTTTACCCCGGTCGCGTGCACTCTGCAGTGCCGGAAGCAGCATCGCCGCCAAAATTGCGATGATGGCAATGACGACGAGCAATTCAATAAGGGTAAAATGAAGCCCTTTTACCTGCTGTACAGCGGTCACATCGTTTTTTTTCATCTTTTTCATTCCTTTCATTTGGGTTGATTTGGTTGAAAATTTTTATATATTGTCAATATGATATGCTAAATTTCAAGTGGTGCAGTTGAAAATCCCCGGATCAATTTCGGTGTCAGCAGGATCTTTTTATGTTCCCAGCCGTCGCCCTGCCCGATCATTTCGACGATAAGGCGGGCACTTTCACTGCAGATATCTTCAAGACGGTCACACATATAGGTTTCCGCATTTTCGTTTCCCGGCAACAAATTGCTGCCGCCGACAACGCTGAGATCTTCGGGAACCTTTATATCCATAAGTTTTAACGCTTCGTTATAGAAATCAAAATCATTAGGTATGATCAGTGCAGTTGGACGGTCATTTGCTTTCAAGCGCTGCAAATAGGGAACAAGATCTTCCGCAGTTCGTTCAGCTCTCAACTCGCTTCCAAATTTATCCTGCGGCAGTAAAATCACATATTCCTCCAAGCCGAAGTGGCGTATGGCGCGCTGATACCCCCAATAGCGGACTTCGGACAGAGATTCCGGCGTAAGCACGGCGGCAAAGCCGATCTTGCGGTGTCCGAGTTCATAAAGGTGTTTAACAGCACAAAATGAACGTTTTTGATTATCCAGACCTACCATCGAACACCCTATTTGAAGATTATCGTGATTGATAGCGACACAGGGTAGATGCGCCATATATTTATTCCAGAATTCAGTTTGCACCTGACCGTGAAAAACTATTCCGGCGACATCGTCATTGAGCAGACACGCCGGAGCTTCCCACGAACTGTTCACGTGGCTGAAAAGCACATTGCAGCGGCATTGATTCAATACCCGGCTCAACCCGTTGAATATCGGTTCAAACGTTCCCTGCATATAAAGGGTTTTCTCCGGGAATGCCGTAAAGAAAGAGAGAAAAAGTATCTGCCTTGACCTGATATCGCCGGAATGCGGATATTTCCGGGAAACGTTTTTGCTTTCAGCGACAAAAGTGCCTGCACACCGGACTTTGAATATCAAATTTTCCGCGACAAGCGCATCCATTGCCTTGCGCACGGTGGTACGGGAAATATGATATTTTCTGGCGTAGTGCAGCTCAGAAAACAACTTTTCTCCCGGTAAAAGTTGTTTACGGTAGATTTGACAGCGCAAATCGTGTTCCAATTCACTGTGAGCTGCAGAAAAATTTTTAGCCGTGTTCATACACACTCCCCCATTATCAAATTCTAATGATAATTATACTCAAGTGCGCAGCATTTTGCAACAGCGGCACAGCAAAAAGATGTAAAAAAGTTGTTCAAATGTTGTCTGTTTTCACATTTGAATAAAACTCTGTTCCCGATAAGGTCAGGTGATGCGGTGGACAGGAAAGAAATTTTTTCACGGGAAAAGAACTCTTCACCTTCCCCGTGCCCAATTCTCTTTTCAAACCTGTTACGGCAGAGCTTTGATAAAAACAGAAGAGTGTAATCAACTACCGTTACCGATCAATGTGGTAAACTGAACCTGATTTTTTGTTTTTTATCAACCCATATCGAGAACAGCACCAAAGCAAAAATGCGTTCAGCGGCTCAGGCTTTTTTGAAGCGTTTCCGTACCTTAACGACTCATGCTCCGGGGTTTCTGGATGGCTCTCTTGCCAAACCGGATCTGACTGTAACATCTCCGGGAGAATGGCGAAAAAAACGGGGAACTGAACCTTTTTGAATCATATCTTCAAAAAATTTCATCAGAATATTTGTAATTTGACAGACTGCGTGCTATATTTTCAGACGGTAGTATTTGCAATGCAGCCAATAACAATTTTGACGATACGGAATCAGCAAAAACAGATAGAAGGGATGATTTTATGTACGAATTGATCTGTCCCTGCTGCGGAGAGAAATATAAAGTGGATCCAAAGCCGCAGATCGGCCGCAAAGTTTATTGCGGCAGATGCCGTCGTAAACATATTTTTTACGGTGACAAGCTGGTTCCGTTTGCCTTTGATTTGAGTTCAGGAGAAGTTGCAAGGAGGATCGCCTGTCCGATCTGCCGCAGCCATTTTCTGATCAACAAAGGAGATGCCGGTGAATACAGTTGTATTGCCTGCTGAGCTTTGTTCTATGTCTCTCTGATGCCGGAATCGAAAGGATCTGAACCGAAACCGGCAACTTCCGCCGTACCTTCCGGCACCGGAACTGCAGCCGCAGATGCCTCCGGATCTCCATCTGCGGAAAAAAACAGCACTGAAACCGGACTGTTCTTTGTTCCTCCTCCCAAAAGGCCGCAACCACCTGATGGCAAGGCGGCATTCATACCGGTTCCGCTGCCGGCAGAAGCATTCACCGGTTTCAAAACCGACATTTCCGATGAAAAACGGTTCTTTCCCCGAATCAAGGCATAAAAAGGTGCTGCTGCAAAAAATCTTTTGCAGCAGCATCTTGATTTTATTCAACACAACAATTCTTTTTGCAGGACCGCCAGCGTTTCATCGGCCGGACAGCGCAATTCGAGGATCATCGGCACTTTGCCGATCTGACCGCACTTCCGAGCCATCGCCAATGAAGATAAGGAGATAAGCATACCGTAAAAGTGATCAAATCCGGTATGATTTTTCCACGGAACTGTTGTGCGGTTTACCTGATGGATGTGCATGGCAACGATTTCGTGACCGTAATCGGCGTACCAGTCGCTCAAGGTTTCACGGCTGCTGAAAGGCATATTGTTCCGGGCGTGTCCGATATCCAGATGCAAACCGATTTTTTTGCCCGGATACAGTGCGCGCAAAGCGTTGATGAATGCCATACACTCAACTCCGGTACAGCCGAATTTATACCGTTTTTCCGCCCGTTCAGCTTCGTTGGTATGAAGATTTTCCACACCGACGGAAATATTGTTTTCAAAGAGCAGTTTGATATTTTCTGCAGCGACTGAAGCGGCGCGGCAAATCTTTCCCGGAGTATCCAATTCATCCGCGAAACAGCGCGGCACATGGAGCGTAACGCCGTTGCAGCCAAGTTTTATTGCCGCACGAGATGCCGCCTCAAGCGACTCCATACCGGTAAATGTTTCGCCGTCAAACTTCAAATCAGGCATGTGGAGCGAAAGATATTTTCCGCCGCTTTTGCGCCAGACATCTACCGCTTCAAGCAGTTCAGCAGAGGGGAAATCATCTGCACCGGAAAAACGTATTTCAAAAACCGGAAGTTTCCGTTCTGCGGCAAAATACAAACTTTCGACCGGAGTTCTCATCCCGCTCATGCCGAAAGAGTTCCATATCTCCTTGCGCGCAGCTTCCGGAAAACTTTTTGCCTCTGCCAAGGGGCAGATCACATCTTCCCGCGACCATGAACCATCCGCATTTTGAGTAAAAAATACCAATGCCGGTGCACCGCCGGAGGCCTTATCCGGATCCAGTCCGCGAATACACTCCATCGCCGGGGTTGATATATCAATATGTTTGTGCCCGTAAACTGTCATCGTAACAATACCGCAGGAGATCATTTTTTCCAAAACCTCCCGGTCAGAATCCTCCCAATCGCTGACCGGACAGTGGGTGATCAACAGTAAATTTTTACTTGAAGACGCGGCGCACTCCCGCAAAAATACAGAACTTGTTTCCGTCAATTTGCCGCGCGATGAATCGACACAGATCACATTGCCGTACTGATTTTCGGTCCGCATGATCTGCGATACCCGTTCAGCTTCATCTTTTGAACGCAATTCCGCGTTGCCGGGAGCAAGGATAAACGGAATACCGCAGGAATCCAATTGTGCCATTATCCGTTCTGCCGCCGCGATCTCTCCCGATGCGGTCAAGTCCCCTGCCCCGACGATCAAACCGGCGTTGCGCTCTTTTGCTTCAAGTAATGCCCATTGAAAAATATCTTCTTTGACGGTGGTACTTTTGCCCGGCAAATGAATATCAGCGATAACAGCAACTTTCACAATTCAAACTCCATACCGTCTTCGCACATGACGACCGGAAAATCCGGATTCCCCAATGCTTCAATAAATGCCGCTTCGCCCAGCGCATCCCATTTGTTGGAAACGTGAACTCCGATGAATTGCTCTATCGGCAGTTTACGCAAAATTTTTCCGGCTTCAACCGGGTCATAGTGCTGACACTCCATAACGCAAATTGCCGGAGTACTCAACGCCCCGACCGGAATATCTTTCAAACTGCGGCTGATGTCACCGGTAAAAACGATCCGCTTATTTTCTGCAGTAACCACAAAAGCGAAACTTGGAAAACTCATATTTTCATTGGACATGTGCAAAGTCGGAACCGCTTCAACGGTGATATTGCTGTCCTCAAAGATTTTCCCCGGCTTAATGACGGAAAAATCCAGCAGTTCCTCTTTCCACATCCGGTGGGTGGCACGCATAAATGCCATCACCCCGTCAATGGTCAACTGTTCCGGCAAAAATATATCAGTATGCTGTCCATCAGCCGGGCGTTTGACCAGAGATTTTATCAAACCGGGCAGACCGCCGATATGGTCTTCGTGGGCGTGGCTGACAAAGACTGCTTTCAAATCCGCAAAAGCCAAACCTTTACGGATCATCAGCGCATTGACCGGAGCACCGGCTTCAAAGAGATAGTTCGCATTACCGACTTGCAGAACCAGAGCCGAATTGAACCGGGTCAGAGTCGGGTCTCCGTGCGAAGTCCCGAGAATAAAAAGTTTCATCTGTAAACAGTTCCTTATATCAGAGAATATTCCCTTAATATAATACTGAAATCATCAAAATTCAAACTGCAGAATTTTTGTTTCATCATCCTGCAGCATGACTTCGAGCTTGTCGGTATCCCGGGCAACTACTTCTCCGGTGAAGAAATCCACCGCCTTTTTGACCTTTTCCGGGAGCGGGACCGTCTTCATGCCGCCTGCCGCAGAATGGATTCCCATAAAGTTTCCGTCAGTGGCAACGAAATCGTAATCATTCTTTGAATAAATGTGAATATTCGCCGCCTTGCAGACACTGTGGAGCAAGTCGATGGAAATCGCCGGAGTCATCAACAGAATATTGTCCGCACCTCCGATATTTTTCACCGCCAATGCCGCGCTTCCGTCCTCAAAGTGTCCGGCGATAACGGCATCTTTGTCCACGATTTTCAACATCGGCAATGAAGTTGTGACATTGTATCTCTGACGGGAACCGATTTTTTTGCGCTTATCCATGGCGTCAAAAAGTTTATGAGCTTCCGGTTTTACGGTGATTTGAGCTTTACTTCCTTCGATAGAAATCGGCGCAACACTCATACCGGTAAGTTTTTTCACCTCTGCCGGATCGACTTCATTGTGTTCGTTGAGGAAACCGCTGCCCCACGGGAAGATCAAAACCTTACCCGGCTTGCGCAGGCGGGAATTTACCGCCTTCAAAAGTTTTTCATCAAAACGGAAACAGGAATCAAAGATGAATACATCAAATTGATCGGCAGGAAATTCCGGATTGAGCAAGTCACGCAGATAGTAGGTTTCAAAACCGACACCGCTGCGGTTCAATGTCGAGGAACCAACTCCGGTCAGACTCTTGGCAAAGTAGTAGTGCCGGATGCGATCACCCTTGTCATCAAAGTTTCCGATATGGGTGATGGCACGGTCATCATAGAAGTGGCAGACCCGTTTTTTCCATCTTACAGGCAGAGTAAGCTGGGCTTTTTCAATATCACTCATCCGGCGCATGGTATTCAGAATACCCTTGTTGTTGTACCAGCCCAGCCAGAAGGTGTAAAAGCGGTAACTGCTGCCGTACTGGAAGCCTTCCATCAACACATTGCGGAAGTGGTTCATTGTATCGTAAGCAGTATAGCCGCCGTAGAAAATCTGATGCTGCTGAGTAAGATAGCTGCGCAGATCCATCTCCAGAAGTTTTATTTTCTTATTCAAGTGAGCTGAATTATGACAACCGCGGTTCGCCGGATGCAAGCCATTCTGACGGAAGTAGTAGTCGGTCGGGTTGCCGCACGCATCAAAGTAAGGAGTGGTATACTGTTCAAAACCGCTGCCGGAATTGAGAACGTGCGGCAGGAATTGATTGAGACCGACATCGCGGTAGGAATCTTTGGTGTAGACCCAGACCAGAGCTTTGCGTTTAAGCGTATCTTTGGCAGTTTTGGAAAGGGCGGCAATAAGTTCGACCTCCGCTTTGGCGTAGGCTTCGGCATAATCAGATGCCGCCTTGCTGACAAAGAATTTTTCGCCGACACGTTCATCATAACCGGGGATAACAGCGGTATCAAAGGTGACACCGGGGCGTTTCCACGCCTTTTGCAGTGCGGCTTCAGTCTGATATTTTTCGCGCAGATATTTGCGGAAATAATCCAGCATCACCGGGCTGTAATCGACCATGCCAACCTTGGTGCCGCGCCCGGAATAGGGAGCATACATGTGCCACTGACCGTCCATTTCTCCGGAGAAACCGTAACCGGCGATCTTGGAAGCATAGGGGGAATTTTCAAAGTAGTTGATCAATTCAGCAACATTATCGCAATACTCTTTGACTTTGAGCTGCGAAGCATGGGAAACGCTGGAAAATCCGGTAAGTTCGATATCAGAACGTTTTTTGTACGGGATACCGAATTTGCTTTCACCGGCCTTTCCGGATATATGGAGTTTTTCACCGTTGGAAGTGACGGTAAGTTCATTCTGATATTTTTTCTTTCTGGCATAATTTTTAGGAGGTCTCAAACTGGCGCAAACCAGCAGATGAGCTTCCGGATCATGTTCGATCTGTCGCAGGGCGAAGCGGACAGCTTCATCAGCGGCGGCGAGATCGATTTTTCCATCATGGCCGCCGCTGTTGCCGATCCAGAACATATGGAGTTTTATTCCGGCAGCATCATTGACCGTTTTGACTTCGATACTGTGCTGCTGGCCGTGGCAATACATTGCTGTCGGGATGATTTTACCATCCCGGCTCAACAAACTTTTTCCGTTGACTTTTTTGACTTCGAACTGCGGGAGAGGCAGTTTTTTATCCTGAACAAGTTCCACTTCACCCAGCGGAAGTTCATTTTTTCCGTCAAAACTGAAGCGGTCAAAGGCGGCATAGGCACTATATTTTCCGGCGGGCAGGAAACGCGGAGTAGCGGTATAACGGTTGTTTTTGCCCTTGAGCAAAGTATCGTAAACTTTTTCTCCGGTGCGGAAAACCAGTCTGCCGTTTTTGGGCAAATTAACATAGACAGTGTCGATAACAACCGCAAACTTCTCGCCGAGTTTACCTTTGGAGGCAATTTTCGCTTTGGCACCGGCAACATCTGTCACAGGTCCGATATACAACCGTTCATGGCGGTTGTTGACTCTTGTGGCGATGATGGAATCACCGAAATCTTTAGGTGAACCTCCGGTAACGGCATTTTTCCAATGACTGTCATTGAAACCGGGCATCTTCCAATTCTTTTCCGCACCGTTGGGAGCGCATTTAACGGTATTATCGGAAACGATGAACTGTTTAACGCCGTTGGCATGCTGGACGTACAAATCAAAAATCACACGCAACTGACCGCTGGCGTGGTGACAGGTCAAACCGATAACGTTTTCACCGGGCTTCAGAAGTTTGGTAATATTGGCAGTACCGGGGGCAAACTGGCTGCCGAAACCGCAGGAAACACCGTTGACAAACAATTCGGCTTTGTTGTGGCCGAGGAAACGGATCGCGGCATGAGCAACATTTTTATCCAAATTGAAGGTCTTGCGGAAATAGACTTTTTTGCCCTGCGCAGTACCTTTGTTGAGTTCAGTCCCCTGCCACTCATTTTCATAGACACCGCGGTAGAAGTCAACTGAGAAATCTTTTCTTATCTTTGCGGAAAAAGCGTTACCCTTTTTAAGGCGGAGAAGCGTCGTCTGCACCGTTTCTGCCGGAAGCCGAAAATGGGAATATTTGCCATTGAGGGCGACTTTGCCAACGACTTTACCTGCGTCGCTTATAAAATTCAATTCATAAGCTCCGGCGGGAATCGCTTCGTCGCTTTCAAGCGCATACTCAACCTCCGGCATCAGTTTGAAAGTACTCCAGAGAACTTTTTTGGAAGCATCCCGGGTAACCTCTTTGGAAATAACCGCAACCACATCCGGACGGTTGTGGTTGTCAAACATCGTCATTTTACCGGGAACGAGAATGATTTCACCGTCGCTGGATTCATAGACCGGAATGATTTTTTCAATGTGTTTATTGCCCTTGAAGCGCAGCCGGTGGGTCAGAAAATGATCAGACGGCACTTCCAGACGGCTCATGCGGTCGCGGTTGAAGCCCCGTTTTCCGGGAGAACCGCCCAGCGGCACAGTCATCCGCGGATTACCGTTTTTATCCACGCCGCGCAGATAAAAGTTGACGTATGCGCCGTTATTCTTTTTGACCATACATTCAAAGTCGAAGATGTATTCAACACCTTTTTTCACCGGAAATCCTTTGGTACCGTAAAGTTCGAACTCTCCGGAAGAGCTGTTCTGAACAACGGTTTTTCCATCAAAAACCGCACTTTTACCGCGGACGTTTTTCAACTTCCATACTTCAGAAGCGCCCAGCATACAAGTAGCAAGAGCGAGCAGGAACAGATATTTTTTCATTATTCCACCTCGTTTTTATTCTGGTCATAGACCAATTCAATAGGCCTGGCAGTACCATGCTGTGGATTCAAGACTTCCGGATTTTTCAAAATTCCGGCAATGTTACGAGAAATAACGTGACCTGTGACCATGCCCAAATTGGCATAGCCGCGATGGCGGGTGATAATAAGTGCCTGAGTATTTTTGGAGCTCAACATCGTCCGCTGCTGCGGTTTTTTATCGTCGGTCTGAGTGGACCAGGAGTCTGCCGCAAGAATAAGTGAAGACATCTTTACCTTCCCACTGCTGGCGTTGCCCGGAGTATTCTGTTTAAAAAGCGGCAGTGCCATGCCCCAGGCTACTGTTCCCTGAGTACTGGCTTTCTGACAGATGGCATACGCCCAGGTACTGCTGACGGGATCATCGGTAAGATCGCCCATCACATTGGGGCAGAAAAACACTTTGGGAACACTCGCCATTGAGCGTGCGCCCTTACCGGAGGCACTGGCATCAATCTGGGCGTACGTAGGACCGCCGCAATAAGTTGCGATTCTGGAATAAGCACTGTTTTTATAGTATGCATCGTAAATCATACCGCCCTGATAGTGAAAGAACCAACCGTCATTGTCATTACCATACATCTGACTTGCCGACAAAATCTGTTTCAAATTGGAAGAACAACTGGCAGATCGTCCCCGTTCCCGGGCACTCTGCAATGCAGGCAGCATAATCGCTGCCAATATTGCGATGATGGCAATAACCACCGGAGGTGGGGGCGATAAATATCTGTTAGGCTTAAGAACATGGCATCGTAAAAAGAACAGATTTTTGCGAATGACTGCATATACTGGCACGAAAGGGATGTCAGAAAATGGAAGTTTCATTG